>CABZXO010000005.1 GCA_902529645.1 uncultured Pelagibacteraceae bacterium
AAATGATTCTAATCAAATAATAAAAATTGATCAGGCAAATTTTAATTATTTAGATACAGAAAATAAAAAAAATAATTATAATATAAAAAAGGTAGAAGACCAAAATTATTTAATTGATGGCACCTCATTTAATGCAAATTCTTTAATTTCGAATTTATTAGGTACTGATGATAAAAAAGAAAATAATCTTTTTCAAAACAACATAAGAGTAGACCTAAATTTCGACGAAGTTTACTTTGATAAAAAAAACTATGTTAAAGATTTAAACGGAAAGGTAATTATTAATAATAACAAAGTAGTAGAAGCTGATATTTTGGCCTTTTATAACAATTTACAAAATATAAAATTTACAATCAAAAAAAATAACCAGGGTGGTAAAATTACTACTCTTTTCTCATCTAGGGCAAAACCCCTAGTAGATAGATATAAATTCATTAAAGGTTTTAAAGATGATAAAGAAGGATATTTAGATTTTTATTCTTTAAAAAAAGACGGAGTTTCAACTTCTAAATTAGTAATTGATAATTTTAAAGTTAAAGAAATTCCAGCGTTAGCAAAGTTGTTAGCTCTTGCATCTCTTCAAGGAATAGCTGACTTATTAACAGGAGAAGGGATTAGGTTTACAGATCTTGAAATGAATTTTACCAATCAGGATAAACTTATGAAAATTCAAGAGTTATACGCAATTGGTCCAGCAATATCTATTTTACTGGAAGGATACATTCAGGAGGATGAATTAATTAGTTTAAGAGGAACCTTGGTTCCAGCGACAACAATCAACAGATCGATCGCTTCAATACCTTTACTTGGAGATTTACTGATTGGAAAGAAAGTGGGTGATGGTGTTTTCGGAGTCAGCTTTAAAATTAAAGGCCCTCCTAAAGATTTAGAAACCAGTGTAAACCCTGTAAAAACCTTAACACCAAGGTTTATTACTAGAACTTTAGAGAAAATTAAAAAAAATTAATTTAACTCTATTTTAATATGTCTTTTTTTTCCAAGGGAAAGCTTAAGATAATTATCTTTAAATAAGTTTTTATTGATTTCGAATTTTTCATCTGAAATAACATCGTCATTAATTTTTACTGCATTCCCTTTTATAAGTCTTCTGATTTCGCTTTTCGATTTTTCTAGTTTAGATAATAAAACAAGTTCTACTATATTTATTTTTTCTTCTATTTTATTTGATTGAATATTAACTTTAGGTAAGTTCGAACCTAGAGTGTTTCCAGAGAAAGCTTCTTTTGCTGCTTGCTCAGAAGTTTTAGCTGCTTCATTTCCATGTAACATTTCTGTGGTTTTATTAGCAAGTAGTATTTTTAATTCATTTATATCTTTATCTTTTATTTTTTCTATTTCCTTAATTTCAATTTCAGTAAACATTTTTAAAAATTTAATTACATCTCTATCATCTATGTTTCTCCAAAATTGCCAATAATCATAAGCTGATAAGTATTTTTCATCTAACCAAATAGCCCCACTTTCAGTTTTTCCCATTTTAGCACCAGTTGCAAGAGTAATTAATGGAGTTGTTAAACCAAAGGTTTGATTATTAGAATATCTTTTAATTAGCTCAACACCATTAACAATATTTCCCCATTGATCTGAACCTCCGATTTGTAAGACACAATTTTCTTTCTTATTTAACTCAAGAAAATCATATGCTTGTAAAATCATATAATTAAACTCCATATAGCTTAGAGACTGTTCTCTATCTAATCTGAGTTTTACACTATCAAATGTTAGCATTCTATTTATCGTGAAATGTTTTCCGATATCTCTCAAAAACGAAATATAATTTAAATCTTTAAGCCAAGTATAATTGTTTACAAATATTGGCTTTGTATTTGGATCATCATTATCTAAAAATTTTTTTAAAATATTTTTGATATTTTTAATATTTTTTTCAATCTCATCTTCACTTAATATTTTTCGAGTTTTATCTTTACCGGATGGATCTCCAATTCTTGTAGTTCCTCCACCAAGTAAAACTATTGGTCGATGTCCATTTTTTTGAAGTAGTCGTAAACACATTATTTGCAATAAGCTACCCACATGTAAGCTTTCAGCTGTACAATCAAAACCTATGTAACCTTTAATCTTTTCTTTATCTAATTTTTTAGATAATTCATCTTCACTTGTACATTGATAGAAAAAACCTCTATCTTTAAATTCTTTTAAAAATTTATTCATAAGTTTATAGTTACAATATACAAATATTTTTTAAAAAGCATATCAATGAAAAAAAAATTATATACTGCAATTGGACTGATGAGCGGAACATCTATGGATGGTATTGATTTATCTATAATTAGTTCAGATGGATACGATGAATTTTCAAATATTTTAGATGATTATTATGAGTATGATAAAAATCTTCAGGATCAGTTAGTTCGATTAAGAGATTTAGTCTTAACAAAGAAAGATCTTTTACAAAATTCTGAAAAATTAAGAGAATTAGAGCGTAATTTAACTCTTTTTCACGCTGATGTAGTTAATCAATCTTTAAAAAAATATAGAGAACCGATTGATTTGATAGGTTTTCATGGTCAAACAATTTTTCATAACCCAAAGGAGAAAATTACCAATCAATTAGGAGATGGGAAATTATTATCTCAAATGGTCAAAAAAAAAGTCATATATGATTTTAGACAAGCAGATATTCAAAATAATGGCCAAGGTGCACCTTTAACTCCAATTTTTCATCATATTTTATCAAAAAAAATTAATCAAAATTTTAATATTAAATTTCCAATAGGTTTCTTGAATATTGGTGGTATAGCAAATGTTACAAAAGTAATTAATGATTCAGATAATTTTAAAAATTATCTTTCTGCTTTTGATATAGGCCCTGGTAATTGTTTAATTGATGAATGGGTAAGAAATAATTCCAATAAAAAATTTGATAAAAATGGTGAACTATCTAAAGTAGGGAAAGTTGATCAATTAATTTTAAATCAAGCAATAGATAATTTTAAAATAAATTCTTACTCCCAGTCATTGGATATTAAAAATTTTGATGTATCTTTTGCAAGAGGTTTATCTTTAGAAGATGGTTGTGCTACTATAACCGACTTTACAGCATATTTAATTTCAGAAGGGTTAAAATATATTAGTCAAAAAAATAGTATTACAATTTTACTCTGTGGTGGTGGTAGAAAAAATAGTAATTTAATTAATTGTATAAAAAATTACATATCAAATGAAAATTATATTAATTTGGAAAGTATAGATAATTATAATTTAGATGGTGATTATATTGAGTCTCAGGCATTTGGATTTTTAGCTATAAGGTCTTTTTTGAATTTACCAATTTCTTTTAACACAACAACTGGATGTAAAGAATTTACAGTGGGTGGAAAACTGGTAGAAAATTTTTAATAAAGCGCTGTCTCTTTTTTTATATATTTATCAAGATGCTTAATTAATGCATTACTTGTTTTTGAAAAAAAGTGATTGGCTTCAGATATTGCATTAAATTCTACTTTGATACCTTTTTGTGCACTTAATCTTTTGTCTAGCTCAGTAATATATTCTACTGGTACTAATTCATCTTTTTTTCCATAGGCAACTAAACCTGAAGTTGGGCATGGAGATAAAAAAGAAAAATCATAAACATTTGGTTGAGGTGAAATGGCAATAAATCTATTTATTTCTGGTCTTCTCATTAGTAATTGCATTGCAATTAACGATCCAAATGAAAATCCAGATACCCAACATTGAGAATTATCAAAATTTTCTCTTTCCAACCAATCTAAAGCTGCTGCTGCATCAGCAAGCTCGCCTTGACCATTATCAAATTCTCCATCGCTTTTACCAACACCTCTGAAATTTACTCTGCAAACAGAAAACTCATTATCCATAAATGTATGAAAAGTATCTACTACTACTTTATTATTCATAGTTCCTCCATATTGAGGATGGGGCTGTAACACTAAAGCAATTGGAGAAGTATTTTTTTTACTTTTATAATATTTAGCCTCAAGTCTTCCTGCAGGACCAGGTATAAATATCTCTAAAATTTTGTTATCCATATGCGATATTGATTATTATTCTCAAAAAAAATGTACGTTTATCATAAGTAAGCGACAATATGTTAGTTTTTTTTTAAACTCTAAACTTGACCATTTTAGTCAGGTATGTATAAAAACCCACAATTTAAGGGTAAAATATGAAACTTACATCAAAAGGTAGATATGCTGTAATGGCACTAGTGGATTTAGCTAGGTTTGATAACATCAACCCAGTATCACTAAGAGATATATCATTGAGACAAGGTATATCTTTAGATTATCTAGAACAAATTTTTTATAAATTAAAAAAAAACGAAATTGTTAAAAGTATTAGAGGAACTCAAGGAGGATACGTTCTTAATAAAAACCCAAACGATATTAAATTAACAAATATCTTTCATGCAGTTGATGAAAAAGTAAAAACTGTTCAATGTAAAAAAGAGTCTAAAAAAGGATGCAATGGCAAAGCCACAAAATGCATTACTCATAATCTATGGGACGAATTAGAGATACACATTAATACATTCTTTGAAAATAAAAGCCTGAAAGATTTATTAAACAACAACAAAGAAACAAGAGTTTAGAATGGATAACAGACAAAAAGAAATAAATAATTTAAAAGACTACAAATATGGTTTTTCTACTGATATAGAAAATATTCAAGCCCCGAAAGGTTTGAATGAAGATGTTATTAAATTTATTTCAAATATAAAAAAAGAACCTGAATGGATGCTTGAATTTAGACTAAAAGCTTTTGAAAGATTTAAAGTATTAAAAGAACCTGATTGGCAGAAACCTAAATTTCCAAAAATAGATTATCAAGATTTATATTATTACTCAGCTCCTAAAAGTATGAAAGATAAGCCAAAGAGCTTAGATGAACTAGATCCTAAACTTTTAGAAACTTATAAAAAACTTGGAATTCCTTTACAAGAGCAAGCGAGATTAAATGGAATAGCTGTCGATGCTGTATTTGATTCAGTTTCTGTAGCTACTACTTTTAAAGATGAATTAACAAAACAAGGAATTATATTTTGTCCTATATCAGAGGCAATTCAAAGTCACCCCGAATTAGTCAAAAAATATTTAGGCTCCGTAATACCAACTAGCGATCATTTTTTTGCAACATTAAATTCAGCAGTTTTTACAGATGGTTCTTTTGTATACATTCCAGAGGGTGTTAGATGTCCAATGGAACTATCAACTTATTTTAGAATTAATGCGTCAAATACAGGTCAATTTGAAAGAACTTTAATTATCGCAGACAAAGGAAGTTATGTTAGTTACTTAGAAGGATGTACAGCTCCAATGAGAGATGAAAATCAATTACATGCTGCTAATGTAGAACTAATTGCACTTGATGACGCGGAAATTAAATATTCAACTGTTCAAAATTGGTATCCTGGTGATCAAGATGGTAAAGGTGGAATTTATAATTTTGTAACAAAAAGAGGTTTATGCAAGGGAAAAAATTCAAAAATTTCATGGACGCAAGTAGAAACAGGTTCTGCAATTACCTGGAAGTATCCTAGTTGTATTCTTAAAGGAGATAATTCTGTTGGTGAGTTCTATTCAATAGCTATTACTAACAATCATCAAAAAGCAGATACAGGTACAAAAATGATTCATCTAGGTAAAAATACTAAGAGTAAAATAATTTCTAAAGGAATATCAGCAGGTAATTCAGATATGACATATAGAGGTTTAGTTGATATTTCATCAAAAGCTAAAAATTCAACCAATTATACTCAGTGCGACTCTTTATTAATGGGTAACAAATGTGGAGCTCACACTGTTCCTTATATAAAAAATAAAAATTCTGAGTCCAATATTGCTCATGAGGCAACCACATCCAAGATTAGTGAAGATCAACTACATTATTGTCAACAAAGAGGATTAAATCCGGAGGAAGCTGTTGGCTTGATCGTTAACGGTTTTTGTAAGGAAGTGTTGCAGCAATTACCTATGGAATTTGCTGTAGAAGCCCAAAAACTTGTAGGTATCAGTCTGGAAGGAAGTGTGGGTTAATATGCTTAAAATAAATAATTTAAATGCTACAATAGATAATAAGTCAATTTTAAAAGGGCTATCATTAGATGTAAATCCCGGTGAGGTTCATGCAATTATGGGTCCTAATGGATCTGGAAAAAGCACATTATCAAATATTCTATCTGGAAAAAAAGGTTATGAAGTATCTGGAGAAGTTCTTTTTGAGGAAAAAGATTTATTTGAACTTGAAACAGAGGAAAGAGCACACAAGGGTATTTTTTTAGCTTTCCAATATCCTTTAGAAATTCCAGGTGTAAATACAAATATATTTTTAAAAACTTCTTTAAATGCTGTTAGAAAAGCTAGGGGTGAGAAAGAGCTTGATGCTATTGAATTTCTAAAATTGGTAAAAGAAAAGTCTAAAGAATTAAAATTTGATGAGGAAAAATTAAACAGACAATTAAATGTTGGTTTTTCCGGAGGTGAAAAAAAGAAAAATGAAATTTTACAGATGTCGTTGCTAGCTCCAAAACTTTCAATTTTAGATGAAACAGATTCTGGTTTAGATATTGATGCTTTAAAGATTGTTGCAGATGGAGTTAACACATTAAGAGATAAAAATAATTCATTTTTAATTATTACACATTATCAAAGATTACTTGATTATATAAAACCTGACTTTGTTCATGTTTTGATGAATGGAAAAATTGTAAAATCTGGTGGTCCAGATTTAGCTTTAGAATTAGAGAAAAAAGGATACGAAAATTTTAATTAAATGAAAGAACAATTACAAAAAGATTTTTATAATAGTATAAAAAATTTAAGTTTATCTCAAAAAGATATTGAGATAAAAAAATTTTGTTTAGATAATTTTATAGATAAAGGTTTTCCAAATAAAAAAGAAGAAGATTGGAAATTTTCAGATCTTAATCAAATAATAAAAAATAATATTGGAGAACTTAGTTTTTATAATGATCAAGCTTCTACTAATAAAGTTAATACATCTGTATTTGTAGATGGATTAGAGCACAATAAAATAGTTTTTATAAATGGTAGAATTGAAAAAATTGATTTTGAATATGAAAAAAAAGATCAAATAGAAATAATTGATCAATCAGAAACTATAAATGAATTTGAAAATAGCAATTCATTATCTGACTTAAATAATGCCTTTACTAATAAATGTTTTAAAATATTGGTTAAAAAAAGTTATCAGTTAGCAAAACCTCTTATTATCTATCATACAACAAATTCAAAAATTTGGTCTAAAAACATTAATTTACGACTTAATTTTGAACTAGATAGAGATAGCTCGTTAAGATTAATTGATTTGTTTAATGATACATCTGAAAAGAATTTTTTAAATATATTTTATAACTTTGAATTAAAGGAAAATGCTGTTTTAAAAAACTATAAAGTAGATAAATTTGAGAATAAAAATATTAAGTATTCTTTTAATAATATTGATCAAGACAAGAACAGTATTTCTGAAACATTTATTTTATCTTCTGGATCAAATTTTTCTAAAAATGAGATAAACTGTAATTTAAACGGAATTTATGCATCAGCTTTTGTTAATGGTGTTTTTTCATTGAATAATGATAAACATCACGAAATTAGATCAATAATAAATCACTTAACTGAAAATACAAAAAGTTATCAATTAATTAAAAGTGTTTTAGAACAAAGCTCTAAAGCAGTGTATCAAGGCAAAATATTTGTAAATTCAGATGCTCAGAAAACTGATGGATACCAATTGAGTAAAGCAATATTGATAAATAAAGAATCGGAGTTTAATGCCAAGCCAGAACTAGAAATTTATGCCGATGACGTTAAGTGTTCACATGGTTCAGCATCAGGCAGTTTAAATGAAGACTCTATATTTTATTTAATGTCTAGAGGCTTAAGTTATCACCAGTCAAGGGAGCTATTGATTAATGGTTTTCTGCTTGACGTTGTGGAAAAAATTACTGACTCAGAAATAAAAAACTTAATAAAAAATATGCTTGGAATTAAAGAATGAATATAAATCAGATAAAAAAAGAATTTCCAATTTTTGATGAAAAAATTCAAAATAATGATCTAGTTTATTTAGATAGTGCAAATTCATCACAAAAACCAAAAATAGTTGTGGATAGAATTAATGAATTTTATACCAAAGAATTTTCTAACGTTGGAAGAAGTGTTCATTATCTTGCTGTAGCAGCAACAAATTTATACGAAAACACAAGATCATCAGTTCAAAAATATATCAACGCTAAAGATAAAAATGAAATTGTTTTTACAAAAGGTGCTACAGAAGCATTAAATTTAGTTGCTAATACATTAGGCCAAAGTTACCTACAGGAAGGTGACGAAGTATTAATTACGGAACTTGAGCATCATTCAAATTATGTGCCATGGCATTTCTTAAGAAAATCAAAAAATATAAAAATTAATTTTGCTGAAATAAATGAAGAAGGTGAAATTACACTTGAAGAAATAGAAAAGAAAATAACTCCAAAAACAAAATTAATTTCTATTACTCATCTGTCGAATGTAACAGGTGCAATTTTACCCGTAAAAGAAATTACCCAGCTTGCACATTCAAAAGGAATAATTGTTGTAGTCGATGGATGTCAGGGAGCGCCACATTTAAAATTAGATATGCAAGATTTAGATTGTGATTTTTATGCAATTTCATGTCACAAAATGTATGGACCTACAGGTTTGGGAGTTCTATATGGTAAAAAAAAATGGTTAGAAGAATTACCTCCATACCAAGGTGGTGGAGGAATGATAAATGAAGTTAAAAAAGATAGGATTTCCTATGGTGAACTACCTAATAAATACGAGGCTGGTACTATGGCTACAGCACAAGTAATTGCTTTTGACCAATCAATAAAATTTTTAGAAAGCATTGGTATCGAAAATGTTATGAAACATGAAGCTGCTTTAGTTGAATACGGGCAAGAACTATTACAAAAAAATAACTCAGTTAAACTTATCGGAAATCCAAAAAATAAAGGAGGGGTTTTATCATTCACTATAGAAGGAGTTCATCCTCATGATATAGCAACTATCTTGGATGAAGACGGGGTTGCAATAAGAGCAGGACATCATTGCTGCCAAATTCTACATGACAAATTAAATATCCCAGCTAGTGCTAGAGCATCAGTTGGTATTTATAACACAAAAGAAGATTTAGATCAGCTGAATGAGTCGATTAACAACTGTAAAAAAATATTTAATCTATAATGAATTTAAAAGAACTTTATCAAGAAATTATACTAGAACATGGTAAAAACCCTAGAAATCTTAGAAAGACAGAGGGCTTTAATAAAGACGCTAAAGGTAATAATCCACTTTGTGGTGATAATGTTCATGTTTATTTAAAACTAAATGGACAAAAAATTGTAGAAGATGCATCCTTCGAAGGGAGTGGTTGTGCGATTTCAATGGCTTCAGCTTCTATAATGACAGATTTAATCAAAGGAAAAAATGAACATGAGGCTAAAGAGATAGTTGAGGATTTTTTAGGAATGATCAAGGAAAATCCTGAATTAAAATCTAAGTATTTGAGTGAAGATGAAAAAACTAAACTAATGTGTTTATCTGGTGTTAAGCAATATCCAATGAGAGTTAAGTGTGCAACTTTATCTTGGCATACAATGGTTTCTGCTTTTGATGAAAAAACAGAGGAAGTAAAAACGGAAAATTAAATTATGTCAAAAAAAGAACAGATAATTGAGGAAATAAGAAAAATTTATGACCCTGAGTTACCTGTAAATATCTACGAATTGGGTTTGATTTATGATATTAAGGTCGAGGAGGATAAGTTTGCTAAAATTAAAATGACTTTGACTACACCAAATTGCCCAGTAGCCGAAAGTTTACCTAAAGAGGTAAAAGATGGTGCAATGCAAGTTGAAGGTATAGAGGATGTTGATCTTGAGTTAGTTTGGGATCCACCGTGGAATAAAGATATGATGTCAGAAGCTGCAAAATTGGAATTGAATTTATAATGAACCCTATAATTAAATTAAGTGATAACGCAGCATTACGAATAAAAGAGATAATGTCTAATGCTGAAAAAGATTCTATAGGAGTTAGAGTATCAGTGAAATCTGGTGGTTGTGCAGGGATGTCATACGTGATGGAGTATACAAAAGAGTTAAATCCTAATGATGAAGTTATAGAAGATAAGGGCGTGAAAGTATTCGTTGATTCAGCCGCTATTATGTATCTGCTTGGCACTGAAATGGATTATAAAAAGGAGGAATTGTCTTCATCATTTGTGTTCAATAATCCTAATGAAACTGAGCGTTGCGGCTGCGGAGAGTCATTCAAAATATCATAAGTTATATTATCCTATTATTGCATATCTGTATTGCATTATATGCATATCTAGTGTATAGTTTCTTTATGAACAAATTTGAATTTAAAAATCTTGTTAAAAACTTGAAAGACTCTTTAAAGGAAAAAGCATTCTTTAAGGAACTACGTAAAGAAGTTGAGACTGGCGCGAACGGAACTCAAGATTACGTAGTCAAAAAAGGAATTAACAAAGACACAATTGCAACTACAAGACAGTAGCTAAAACTTAGCAACTATAATACATCTCAAACTCAACAGGATGAGGTGCGTGTTCAAATTTGTGAATTTCTTCGAACTTCAAAGCAATATAAGCATCGATTTGATCATCAGAAAATACACCACCTTGAGTTAAAAATTCTCTATCTTTATCAAGACTTTCCATTGCTTCTCTTAATGATCCACATACAGTCGGAATAGATTTAACTTCCTCTGGTGGTAGTTCGTATAAATCTTTGTCAAATGACTCCCCTGGATGAATTTTATTTTTAATTCCATCTATTCCAGCCATTAGCATTGCTGCAAACGTTAAATAAGGATTTCCTGAAGCGTCTGGAAATCTAATCTCACATCTTGCACCTTTTTTACTTAAGGTAATAGGAATTCTGCACGATGCAGATCTATTTCTTGCTGAATAAGCTAGTAATACAGGAGCTTCAAAGCCTGGAATTAATCTCTTGTAGCTATTTGTAGTTGCATTCGAAAATGCATTAATTGCTTTTGCATGTTTTAGAATTCCACCAATATAATGTAAAGCTGTTTCGGATAAGCCTGCATAAGCGTCTCCAGAAAACACTGGTGTATCACCTTTCCATATTGATTGGTGCGTGTGCATTCCAGAACCATTATCACCTGCAACTGGTTTAGGCATAAATGTTGCTGTTTTCCCAAATGAGTGAGTTACCATTTGAACTACGTATTTATATAATTGTACATTATCAGCTTGATCAACCAAAGTTCCAAAATACATTCCTAATTCGTGTTGACTTGGAGCTACTTCATGGTGATGTTTTTCAACTTTAATACCCACATCTTTTAAGTTTTTTAAATACTCGCTCCTCATATCCTGCTCACTATCTACAGGTGGAACAGGAAAATATCCTCCTTTAATACCAGGTCTGTGACCCATATTTCCGTTTTCATATTCTTTCCCAGAATTATAGGGACCCTCTTTACTGTCTAGAACAAAGCCACACTCATTCATATCATTTTTAATTCGAACATCGTCAAAGACAAAAAACTCTGGCTCTGGACCAAAGAATGCTTTATCACCAATTCCAGAAGCCTTTAAATATTCCTCAGCTTTTTTTGCTATACCTCTGGGATCTCTTTCATATGGTGTTTTTTTTATCGCATCCAGAATGTCACAAAACAAAACTACAGTATTATGAGATGTAAAAGGATCCATAAACATTCTAGAAGTATCAGGCTTTAGAATCATGTCAGATTCATTAATTGCTTTCCATCCTGCAATAGAAGAACCATCAAAAAATACTCCTTCATTTAACATCCCTTCATCAACTACTGTTGAGTCCATAGTTAAATGCTGAAGTTTACCTCTTGGATCTGTAAATCTTAAATCTACAAATTCTGCATCTTTTTCTTTGATATACTTTAGAACGTTCGTTGCACTCATTTTGTCTCCTATGTAATTTTGTTTGGCCTAATTACCAAAAAAATAATGGAAAATATTGCTTATTTAATAAATAACACCTATGCAATTTTCACATAAGTAGTGTAATTAGTCACTGAATTTTAAAGAAATTAAAACAATGAATACAATACTATTTAAAGAGCCGGTTAAAAGAGCAGAAAAAGCAATTAAAGAATTTAATCCTAATCTAAGAGTTATAGTCTTAGAGCAAACAGCAAGGACAGCAAAAGATGCTTCTACAGCTTTAGGTTGTAAAGTTGGAGCAATTGTAAAAAGCTTACTTTTCAAAGCAGGAGAAGAATTTATTCTTTGTTTAGTTTCAGGAGATAAAAGATGTTCTTTGAATAAGTTAAAAAAAATCTTAAATGAAAAAAACGTTTCTATGGCTAATCCTGAAGATGTTAAAAAAGTTACAGGTTATACAATCGGGGGTGTTTCCCCAACAGGTCATTTGATAAAAATAAAAATATTTATTGATGAAAATTTAAAAAATTTTGACTCTATCTTTGCAGCAGCTGGACATCCTAATGCAGTTTTTAAAATAGATTTTGAAAGTTTAAAATCATTAACTTCAGGTGTAACAAAAGAGATAACAGAATGAGAAAACCTAAGTTAGTTGATTATTTGTTGTTGACTATATTGTCTTTAATATGGGCTTCAGCTTTTTTTAATATTAAAATTGCAACATATTCTTTTGGACCTATTACAATAGGTTTTTTAAGATCTTTTTTAGGCGCTATGCCTGTTTTAATTTTATGCTTTTATAAAAATATCAAAATCGAAGCATTTTCAAAAGATTGGAAGTGGTTTGCAATTATAGGATTAGTAAACTTAGCTATACCATTTATGCTAATTTCATATGGAGTAAATTATGTGCAAAGTAACTTAGCAGCTATTTTAATGTCTACAACACCTTTAAGCTCAACAGTTTTAGCTCACTTTTTTTTAAAGGGAGAAAAATTTAATTTATTAAAAACAATAGGTTTATTGATAGGCTTTTCAGGAATAGTATTTTTATTTTCTGATAATTTTTTAATTAATGAAAATAATTTTATAGCTGCACTTTTAATTTTGCTTGGGTCTACTTGTTATGTGATTGGGGGAGTAATTACTTTAAAAATTAGTGACAAGAAAAATGAGAATGTTACAGGTTCCATATTAATTTGGTCAACAATTATACTTTTTCCATTTACTATAATTTTTGAAAAACCTTGGATGTTGAACCCTTCAACGCACTCAATTATATCGGTTATATATTTAGGAATATTTCCTACCGGCATAGCATGGTTATTGAGATTCAGAATTTTAAAGACAAATGGTCTTATATTTCATTCACAAGTTTCATACATAATTCCAATTTTTGGAATTATTTTAGGATACATATTTTTGAATGAAATAATTACCTCAAAAATTGTAGTTGCATTAATTGCAGTATTTATTGGAATATATTTAGCAAGAAAAGCAGATTATAAAAATGTTACTTAATTTTTGCGATTGCTTCGATATGTGAAGGATTTGTTTCACAGCATCCTCCAAGAATAGTTGCTCCGGCGTCTTTAAATTTTTTAGCAATTTCTTGAATTCTAGTTGGAGTCAAATCTTGTCTTTTTCCTAAAATTTCATTTGGATTAGATTTTTTACCTAAAAAAACTGTTGTATAACTTTGTTTTAGATTAGTGGTAACAAAGCCATTCAATTTAAAACCAAAAGGTATGTTTAAATCTCTTAATTCCTCTAAATTTTTCTCAAAATTTTCAGGAGAAACGCATGACAACATTACTCCAAGAGCATTTTCATCAATTATATTTTTTATATCTTTGATCTTTTCCCCACTTGGTAAAGTAGTTCCTTCAGATATATGTAATCCAACTAAATAAGGTTTTTTAAATTCTTTCACTGCATCTATCCCACATTTAACCTCTTTAATACTACTCCAAACATCAAAGTAAAAAAAATCAACATATGGATTTAACGTCTTTGCCTGACTGTAAAAATTTTCAATAATTTCAATTTCATCTCTATTATCTGCTTCATATGTTAAATTTTGAGGGGGTATACCGCCAGCAATATAAGTATTAGGAAAATTTTGTTTTGCAGCCTGCGCAATTTCACCAGCTTTTTGATTTAAATACTCAAATTTATCTAAAAGGCTATTCTCTTTTAAACGTTTTTGTCGTGTTGCAAAAGTTGTAGTGACAATAACTTCTGCCCCAGCTTTTATAAAATCAACGTGGGTATCTAAAACAAGTTGATGATAATTTGCATCCAATATAGCATTAGCACTCCATAGTGTTGAATTTGGCTTCATCCCTCTTGCAAGTAATTCCTGACCCATTCCTCCATCTAATATTCTTATTTTTTTAAAAAAATCTTTGTTAATCATTATTTTTTAAAAATGATTTTAGCGTTAAAAGAAAAAGATCTTCTTTCAGAATTGATATTAAAAGGATATGCAGTATGCATTAAATAGTTTGGAAAAATTAGTAAGTCTCGTTCTCTAGGCACAATATTGAAAATGCTTCTGCTTAAAAAACCTTTTTGTCCATTTATAAAATCAATTGTGCCATTAGTCTTATCTTTTTTATTTTTTAAAAGTTTATTTTTAGTCATATTTTTTGGGATTTTTAAATATCCTATACCAGATAAATCTCCGTCATGATAATGAATAGGATTATATTCATTTTTAAATTGGCTAACTACCCATAAATTTAATATTTTTATATCTTTAACTTTTTTAATTTTTTCATTTTTAAGAAAATCTTTGATATTTTTTTTTATTTCTCTTTCTAAATTTTTTTTTATAAAATTATTTGAAATTTTAACTTCTTTTTTAATTTGACTAGCTAGTTTGGAGCTATAATCGTTCTTTTTTGTTAAATCTTTATTGTCAATTTCTTTATTTAAGATATCTAAAAATTTCTTTGAAATTTTTGTTTTTCCTATAGTTGGACCAAAAGGCTTAATATTTTTCATAATTCTCTAAATATCTTAAAAGTAAATTTATTCAATATTAAGCTATAAGTTTAATTCCTATTCTTATTGCGACAAAAATAACAAGAAAAGAAGTTAGTAAAGCTAATATTTTGTTTGGTAGAAATTTAATGTTTAATACGCTACCAATTTGTCCCCCAACAAGCACCGATAAAAATAATGGCCAATAGATAATTACCTGGTCTAAAATCTGATCTTTTGTTAGCTGTCCAGCTATTCCAAAGATAGAATTGATTAATATAAATAAAGATGCACTACTGGCAATATGTCTAGGATATCCAGCTTTCATTAAAAATAGAAGAGGGCTTAAAAAAATTCCTCCACCAATTCCTACTATACCTGACATAAAGCCAATTATTGACCCAATAGAAATTGATATTAATTTTGGTATTTGGTTAATTTTAATTTTTTCTTCACTAAAAGATTTACTCTCAATTAGTAAAAAAATGCCTGCAACCAACAAAACACAAAATAATAAAATCTCAAATAAACTTTTTTCAATTGTTATTGATCCTCCAATAAATGCAAAAGGAATTGAGCCAATTAAATAAGGAAAAAGTAAATTAAAGTTTATATTTTTAGATCTTAAAAAATTGATAGAATTACCAGATACAACAATAATATTACATACAAGAGCTATAACGGGAAATATTGTGTAAGGTACACCCCAAATTAAAAGTATTGCAAGATATGTTGAGCCTCCCCCAAAACCAACACTTGAGTATATTAATGCAGTTACAAAGAAAAGAATTGATAATATAATCATTTATAAATTATGGATGTCAATATAGCTTTATTAACTGTAACAGATACAAGAACATTTGATAATGATAAATCAGGTGCAATCCTGGTTGAAAAAATTAAAGAGGCTCAGCATAAATTGATTGATAGAAAAATTTGTAAAGATAATAAAGAGGATATTGTTAAAATTTTAAAAGAATGGACAAATCAAAAAAATATAGATGTCATAATCACTACTGGAGGTACAGGTCTAACTGGAAGAGATATAACTCCGGAAGCAGTAAATGAAATTGCAGATAAACATATACCCGGATTTGGAGAGGTTTTTAGAACAATAAGTCTAAAAACAGTTGGAACTTCATCTATACAATCCAGGGCGTGCGCTGCATTATCAAATGGCAAATATATATTTGCATTACCTGGTTCATCAGGAGGAGTGACTGATGCATGGGATGGAATTTTGAAACATCAATTAGATGTTAATCACAAACCTTGTAATTTTGTTGAATTGTTTCCTAGATTAAAAGAAAAATAATTATTTTTGATATTTTTCTTTCCATTCAGAGTAAGGCATCCCATATACATGCTCCCTTGCATCAGGATCTGAAATTTTTATACCTTTTTTTTCTGCTTCTTCTCTATACCATCTAGATAAACAGTTTCTGCAAAAACCAGCTAAATTCATGAGGTCAATATTTTGCACATCCTTTCTAGCGTCTAAATGTTTAATAAGTCTTTCAAGAGTAGCTGATTGAATATCTTTTTTGAGTCTCTCATCCATAATTTACATTTCTATTTTTTATTTTTATTCTAAAAGCCAATAACACTATTATCATTATAAAGTATATTAAAGGCTTAAAAAAAATCGTTTTTGATAACCATATATAATGAAGAGATCCGAAAATGGCTATTATATAAACCAATCTATGTAATTTTTTCCAATTATTTTTAAGTAACTTTGCCATTTTTTTCGATGAGGTAATCGCTAAAGGAATTAATAATAGCCATGCAGCAAAACCAATAAATATATATTTTTTTTTAACAACATCATCTAATATTGGTTGCCAATCAAATCTATAATCTAATCCAACATAGGTTAACAAATGAAGTGTTGCATAAAAAAAAACAAATAATCCTAATGTTCTTCTAAAACTTACCCAAACAGATAAATTTGTAATTCTTTTAAGCGGACTCATGGAAAGTGTAAGGCAAAGAAAAATTAATGTCCACTCACCTGTAAAATGAGTAATTTCTTTAACTGGTTCAGGACCTAATTTATTTAAAAAAATTTTGTATAAAATGACTAAAAAAGGGATTGTGCTTAAAATAAATACACTAGGCTTTAAATATTTTTGCATTAAAAATATTTTTTAAGATCCATACCAGTGTATAAACTCGCAACCTCATCTCCATAACCGTTGAACATTAAAGTTTTTATTCTAGGTGCCCAAACTCCCTCACCAATTATTCTTTCAGTTGCTTGCGACCATCTTGGATGATTAACATTAGGATTAACGTTGGAGTAAAATCCATATTCCCTAGGAGAAGCCCACATCCATGAAGAAGTAGGCATTTTTTGGACAAATTTAATTTTAACAATTGCTTTTGCACTTTTAAAACCATACTTCCAAGGAATAAATATTCTTAAAGGTGCTCCATTTTGATTTGGAAGTTTTTTTCCATATAAACCAGTCACAACAGTGGTTAAAGGATGCATTGCTTCATCAATTCTCAAACCTTCATTGTATGGCCAGTTTAAAACAGGGTATCTTTGACCTTTCATTTGTGCAGGATCGTATACACTTTCGAATTCTACAAATTTTGCTTTATTAGTTGGATTAACTTTTGACAGTAATTCACTTAAAGAAAAACCCATCCAAGGAATTACCATAGACCAACCCTCAACGCATCTTAATCGATATATTCTCTCTTCAGAAACAAACATTTCTGAGATCTCCTCCATAGATAATTTAATAGGTTTTTCTACTTCACCCTCAATACTAATTTCCCATGGTGTAGTTTTAAATGTTTTAGAATTTCTATATGGGTCACTTTTTGATGTTCCAAACTCATAATAATTATTATAAGTCGTTATATCTTTATAACTAGTTAATTTATCTCTTCCACTTGCTAAAGATTTATTAACAAAGGGTATAGTGGATATTGCTAAAGAGCTTGCACTAAGCCCTATAGATTTAATAAAAGATCTTCTATTTTTATAAACATTCTCTGGTGTAATTTCTGAATTTTTAAATTTAATCATTTTAATTATTTATAGATATCCCCTTTAACCATTCGCTTTTCTCATTTTTATAATGTTCTTTTTTCCAAATCGGTGATCTTTTTTTAATTTCTTCAATTATGTATCTAGACAATACAAATGCTTGATCTCTATGTTTGCAGGCTACACCAATAATAATGCTTTTTTCATTCAAACCCACATAACCTTTAACATGCTCAATAAATACTGCTTTATCTTTAATATTTAACTTATTATCTGCATCTTCGTAAATTTCCTCAAAACTTCTAATCACTATGCTGTCTTTGGTATCATAAGTAATACCAGTCACTGATTTATTTTCATTTAAATCTCTTACAGTTCCAACAAAATATATTATAGCTCCAAATTTTGATTGATTTAAAAAATTTTCTGCTTTCGAAATTTCAATAGTCTCTTTTTTTGAAGTATCAATAATTTTAGCATGTAGCATTAACCGCCTCCTATTGGAGGTATAATGCTAAAGTTTTGTTTTTTAACTATTTTATAATTGTCTGAGACAATTTTATCATCAGAGGAACAAAAAGCTGATGATTTAATAATCTTTTTGAATGTTTCATTTCCTTTAAAATTAAGATCAACAAAATTTATCATTTGGTTTCTTAGATCTTTAATTGAGGAATTTTCAACTAATTCAAAGTCTAAATGCGCTTTATTACTAAATTCTCTTGCTGCGCCAAATAGTTCAACTGATACTTTCATTAAAAAATTTTTTTTAAAAAATCTGGAAGTCCATCAGGGTTTTTCCACAAACCACTTTTTCCACCTTCTTTGATTAATAACTTAATATTATCAATTTTAAGATGTGGATTTACAATTTTGCTTAAATCATAAATTGTGATTAAGGCAGAATTAACCCCCATGATAGCTTCCATCTCAACACCTGTTTTTGCCACCGTTGAGACCACACAAAAAACTTCTAATGAACTGTCTAATTCATTCATAATTATTTTGGTAGCGGTATGGTTAATTGGAAGTGGGTGACATAAAGGAATAAGTTCACTTGTTTTTTTTACACCTAGCACAGCCGATACCTCAGCTAATGTAATAGGGTCTCCCTTAGGCATCTTTTTATTTTTAATTAGATCAAAAACTTCTTTTCCTACATAAATTTTACCTGACGCAAGGGCTCTTCTAAAAGTTTCTTTTTTTGAAGAAACATCAACCATGTTGAAAGAATTTTTTTTAAATACTTCTTTCGCCCAATCTTTAAGTTCCTCTTGATTTATAATTTTTAATTTAGACATTAACCACCTGTAGTAGATAAATTTTTAGTTAAACCAGTTTCACCAAGCTCTAAATAGTGGGTTTCTTTTTTAAACTTCATTTGTCCCATTATGAGATCTTGCAATTCATCTATTTGATCATCTTTTTGCAACAAATGTCTTATACTTATTCCAGTGTTACCAAATAGACATAATCTCAAATCTCCTCTAGATGTAATTCTTAAACGATTACAGCTTCTACAAAAATTTTTAGAGTAGGGCGCTATAATTCCAAATTTCCCTTTGTATTTTGGATTGATAAAATTTAGTGATGGTCCTGCATCCTTGCCTAATGTTTGAAAAATCCAATTATTTTTATTTAAGTATTCTTTGAAGATTTTCGAAGATATATGGTATTTTTTAAAATAATCTAAGTTATCTCCTGTTTGCATTAATTCTATATATCTAAAATCAACTTTGTTCTCTTTTATAAATTCTGCCCAATTTTCAAAATCTTTATTAGATGAATTTATACCATTCAAAAGCACTGCATTAATTTTAATATTTTCAAAATATAAATCTTGAAGATTTTTTATTCCTTTTAAAATCTCAGGTAATCGATCATGACCTGTAACTTTTTTAAATGTATTTCTATCCAAACTATCAATACTAATATTAATACCATTTAAGCCACTATCCACAAACATCTTTGCTTTTTTATCTAAGTGATAACCGTTTGTAGTAATTACAACTTTTTTTATTCCAGCTTCATTTTTTAAGATCTTGATTATATCAAAAAAATCTTTTCTTACTGTTGGTTCGCCACCTGTAAGTCTTATTTTACATACACCCAATTTCGAAAAAACTTTTGCTAAACGTTTAATTTCTTCCAAGTGTAGAAATTTTCTATTGTCACTTTTATCAATTTGATAACCATTAGGTAAACAATATCCACATTTAAAGTTACATACATCAGTAATTGAAAGCCTTATATATGGAAAGTTTCTACCAAAATTATCTCTTAAAATTTTCATTATAGTTAAAGATATCATATTTAATAAAATTAATCATGATTGAATTAACTTTAAAATTATGAATAAATACTTAAAAACAATATTAACTCAAGATGGCAGAGATAAATATTTCGAATATAAATAAATCTTTTGGGTCTACACATGTAATCAAAGATGTATCTCTAGAAATTAAAAGTGAATCTTTCACTGTATTTGTTGGGCCAAGCGGCTGTGGTAAATCAACAATGCTAAGAATGATTGCTGGTTTAGAAGAGGTTAACTCAGGAACAATTTCAATTGATGGACAAGTTATTAATGATCTTCCACCATCAGAAAGAAATATAGCAATGGTCTTTCAATCATATGCTTTGTATCCACACATGACAGTGTTCGATAACATGGCTTTTGGTTTAGAGATTGAAAAAAAATCTAAAGAAGAAATTACAGAGAGAGTTATGGAGGCTGCTAAAATTCTTCAAATTGAGGAATACTTGGAGAGAAAACCAAAACAATTGTCAGGAGGACAAAGACAAAGAGTTGCAATTGGTAGAGCAATTACAAGAAAGCCAAAAGTATTTTTATTTGATGAACCTTTATCTAATTTAGATGCAGCTTTAAGAGTTCAGATGAGAGTAGAGCTTGCTAAATTACATGATCAATTAAATACAACGATGATTTATGTTACTCACGATCAAACTGAAGCAATGACTCTTGCAGATGACATAGTTGTATTAGATCATGGGATAGTATCTCAAAAAGGATCACCTTTAAAACTATACAATGAACCAGAAAATTTATTTGTTGGTGGTTTTATTGGTTCACCAAAGATGAACTTTATCAATTCTAAAGTTATAAGCTCTAATAGCTCTGGAACCGAAGTTGAAATTTCAGGACAAGGAAAAATTATTGTTCCAAAAAGTTCAGATAAAGTTTCACCTGGCGATAGTGTAAAGATTGGTATCAGACCTGAACATATCTTAATCAATACTGGTGAAAAATGCTGGAATAGTAAGGTATTTGTAATTGAAAAATTAGGTTCATCTACATTTCTATATTTAGAGAAAGATGGAGAACCATTAGTTGTTCAAACAGATGGTGAGAATTCAGCTAATATTGGAGACAATTTAAGCTTAAGTTTTGATCTAAATAAATGTCATTTATTTGACGAAAATAATTTAGCTTTTAAATAATTTATCTTTTTTAATAAGTTTTATTTAGATTTAATAAATTAAAAATCTAAAGGAATTGAATTTTGTTCTACAAGCTTTTTGAAAAAATAATATGATTTTTTAGGTGTTCTTTTTAAAGTTTTAAAATCAACATGTACTATTCCAAATCTTTTTTCAAATCCTAACGCCCATTCAAAATTATCCATGAATGTCCATGCAAAGTAGCTTTTAACTTTAGCTCCATCATCAATAGATTTTTTTACAGCACTTAAATATTTTTTAAAATAATCAATACGATCGCTGTCGTTTATTTCTCCATTTTTTTCTATTAAATCTGGATATGCTGCACCATTTTCAGTTAGATAAATATCTGGATTTCCATAATTATTTTTTAAATCCATAATTTGATCATAATAAGCATCTGGAACAATTTCCCATCCCATAAGAGTTAACTTTGCATCTTTGCCCTCAAGACCAAAAGGCAATTCATCATTGAATGCTCCTCTTGCTTTAAGTAAACTTTTATTATCAGCTTTAATTCTAATATGTTGATAATGATTTAATCCAATAAAATCATTTTTTTGAAAAATATTTTTCATATCATCTTGTTGAATATGTTTTGAGACATCATCAATTAGTAATTCAGGATATCTTCCAAGATACATAGGGTCGGCAAATGATCTATTCCAATAAGTATCGAATAATTTAGTTGCATGAAGATCTTCACTTGATTTTGTGGCAGGAATACATGGCGCCATATTAAAAGTGCAGCCAATTTTTATATTATTATTTAAAGATTTCATTGCTTGAAAAGCTTTGCTATGTGCAACATTAACATTATGTATTGATGCAAAGTATTTTTCTATATCTTTGTATCCTGGAGCCATGTAACCATCTACATATCCATGAATAGTAAAAACTTGTGGTTCATTAAATGTGATAAAATGATTACATCTATCTCCAAAATTTTTAACAATAGCCTCTGAATAATCTGAAAATATATTTGTTATGTCTCTATTTGCCCAACCCCCTTTATCTTGCAGTGATTGAGGAAGGTCCCAATGATACAAAGTTATGAAAGGCTCAATATTTTTTTCTAAACACTTGTCTATCAACCTTGAATAAAAATCTACTCCTTTAGGATTTATTTTACCTATCCCTTCAGGGATAATCCTGGTCCACGCTAAAGAAAATCTATATGAATTTAAATTTATATTAGCCATCAGCTCAATATCTTCTTCGTACCTATGATAATGGTCTACAGCAGTATCTCCGTTTTCATCATTTTTAACTTTTCCAGGTGTATGGGTAAAAGTATCCCAAATACTTTTGCTTTTTCCATCTTTATCTGTAGCACCCTCTATTTGGTAACTTGCTGTAGCCGTTCCCCAAAAAAAATCATTAGGAAATTTATTTTTCATGTTAGTTAAATTCTGGTATCCAATTTTTATGAGCTTTTAATAACTCATCTACCATAGAACTAATTTGATCTAAACTTAATAAAGAAGAAGTAAGTGGATCTAACATAGCCGCATGATAAATGGTCTCTTTTTTTTTGGTTCTTAAAGCTTCAACAGTTAACTGTTGAACATTTATATTAGTTTTAATTAAATTTGCTAAATGCATAGGTAAATCGTTAACTTTTTGAGGATGAATTCCTTTATTATTTATTTTACATGGTACTTCAACGCAACAATCTTCTGGTAAATTAGAAATTAACTTGTTATTCAAAACATTTCCATTAATTGTATCTTCTTTACCGTCTACAATTGAAACAATTATTCGCGAAGCATACTCTAAAGATTTCTCACAAACAAATTTTTCTCCATCTAATAAATTTTGCTCTTGTTGATCCCACTCTTTAATTTGTTTTTTGCATCTTCGTATATATTCATTAATTGGAATATTGAATTCGCTTAATAAGTCCTCTCTGTTACTTTTAATAAACCAAGGAGTATATTCTGCAAAGTGTTCGGATGACTCAGTAACAAAATATCCAAGTTTTTCTAAAACTTTATATCTAACTTCGTTTGTGCATCCATCCCAATTGGTACCAAATGTTTTTTCTTTTCCAGCTTTAAAAATTTTAGGATAAAGATTTTCTTTTTTTCCATCAGGATTAATTTTTTCAAACTTAGTATAAAAAGACATATGATTGATACCTGAACATTCATAGTTGATATTTTTTATATCTTCGCCGATATCTTTTGCTAAATCTTCAGCAGTTCCTTGTACAGAATGACAAAGTCCAACATATTTAAGCTCAGGTGCGAATTTAGACAATGCTAAACAATTAATTGCCATAGGATTAACATACTGCAACATAGTTGCGCTTGGACAAACTTCATTCATATTTTTTGCAACTGACATTAAAGCGGGGACAGTTCTCAATCCTCTCATGATTCCACCTATTCCTAAAGTGTCACCAATAGTTTGTTTTAGACCATACTTTGCCGGAATTTCAAAATCAATAACTGTAGAGGGCTCATAACCTCCTATTTGAAACATTAATATTACAAAGTCAGCTCCACTAAGTGCTTTTTTTTGATTTTTTTCGATTATAATCTTTGGATTTGCACCTATTGATTTTGCAACTTTTTCTGCAACCAAATTTGAGGTTTTTAATCTTCTATCATCAATATCTTGCAAAACTATTTCACAGTTACTGAAATTTTTTTCAAGCAGAATATCTGTAAGTATATTTTTCATAAATACAGTGCTTCCTGCTCCAATAAAAGTAACTTTAATCATACTAACCTTTAGTAGCTCCAAGAGTTAATCCAGCAATAAAATGTTTTTGCATTAAAAAAAACATAATAACAGGAGGTATCGCAGCAACAATAGATCCAGTTGATAGCAAGTGATAAGCCGTAATCCATTGACCATTTAATGATTTTAATCCAGCAGTAATTGGCATTGCATGATCACCTTGTATTAAGACGGTTGCCCAAAAATAATCGTTCCATATAAATGTAAAAATTAAAACACACAGTGCTGCTATAGCTGGTCTAGTCAAAGGTAATATTATCTTCCAAAATATTCTAAATTCAGATGCTCCATCCATTCTGGCAGCCTCGATAAGCTCTTGAGGTAACGCTTTAATAAAATTTCTCATAAAAAGTGTGCAAAAACCTGTTTGAAAAGCTACATGAAATAAAACCAATCCTGTAATAGTGTTGTAGAGACCAATTTTAAAAGTCAGATCTCTAACCGGTATCATTAAAATTTGAAATGGAACAAAGTTTCCGGCTATAAAAATAAAAAATATTATTAAATTTGTCTTAAACTTATAATTCGCAAGAGCAAAGCCAGTCATACAACTTAAAGCAACTGCTCCTAACATTGTTGGAATAGTTACTTTAAAACTATTTAGAGTGTATTTGATCATTGGAGTGTTAGTGAAAACATCGTATAAATTTGAAAAAAGTAAAAATTCACTTGGAGTTCCCCACATATTTCCAGCAGTAATATCTCCCAAACCTCTTATTGATGTCATTAAAATACCAAAAATCGGTATCAACCAAATAATTAATGAGATAGGTAAAAATATTTTATAAATATATTGATTTACAATTGGTCTTTGATGAATTGGAGTAGGGAACATTTAGTTATTATCCTCCCTCTCGTTTCGATACATTCTGTATATAAAAAATAAAATATAAAACATCATTATTGTAAACAAAACAGTTGCTATCGCTGATCCGTATCCCATTCTGTAACCGTATTCACTTAAAGCTTGCTCAAACATGTAATACGCTAACACATTTGAATAACCATAAGGTCCACCTTGAGTCATTATTGCCACCATATCAAAACTTCTAAGCGCACCAATAACGGTTACTACAATTGCTAAAAAGGTAGCGTGCCTTAGTTGCGGTAGCACTATATTCCAAAATAAATGAAATCCTTTGGCGCCATCCATTCTCCCAGCCTCAATTTGTTCAGGGTTAATATTGTTAAGTCCTGTTAAATATAAAATTAAACAATAAGCAATTTGTGGATATAGACCTGCAAATATTATCCCATAAGTTGCAGTATTTTCATTTGCAAGAATTGAAAATCCTTCTAATCCAATAAAATTAAGAAAGGGTGCAATAACCCCATAATTTGGTTGGTAAAACCAAGTAAAAATAAGTCCAATGACTACTTGAGAAATAACAAATGGAAAAAAAAATAGAGATTTAATTAATCTAATTCCAAAAACAATTTGATTTAAAAATATTGCTAGTCCTAAGCCAATAGGAACTGCTAACATAAAAAATATTAACCATTTAAGATTATTCCAAAGTGAAATATAAAAATATTCATCATCTAAAAGTTCAATGTAATTTTGAAGACCAACATATATAGATGGAGATAATCCATCCCATTGATAAAAAGAAATGCCAATAGATACAAATATCGGTGCTATTACATAAATTGAAAAAAATATTAATCCTGGAGCTAGAAAAATCCATGGGCTTATTTTAATTTGATTTTTTTGCCACCAAGTAATTCTTTTAGCTTTTGGATTATTTAGTTCCATATAATTATATTTTAAAAATTGATGAAATCGAATTTTTAACTGGGGGGCCAGTAAGCCCCACAGTTAAGCTAAAAGTTTATTTATAAACTTTTTGACGTACTTTTTCTAATCTTTCTAAGATTTTTTGTCTTCTGTCAGGATTAGACATATATTCTTGAAAGCCTTTCATACCCTCTGATGCCATTTGAGCTGGAGCATCTCTATCGTAGAATTGCGCCATTGCATAAGCATTATTTAGCATATTCAATCCTGCTTTTAAGAATGGATCTCCCTTTTTAACACTAGAGTTCTTGTTAATAGGAAGCTGACCTAATATTTTATTGATCTCTTCTTGCACATCTGCTCGAGACATAAATATTAAGAAACGCTTAGCATCAGTTTTATTTTTAGCTTTAGAAGGTATATGCACAGTGTCCGTAGGTGCTTCTTCAGCCATCGGGATACCCGGTGTGATTTCAGGGAACTGGAAGAAACCTAAATTAGAATCTCTTAAGCCAGCCTCTTTTAAAGGAGCAACAGCAAAGTTACCCATCACATACATTGCTGCTTCACCGTTCACCATAGGAGTTAAAGCTTCTTGCCAACTAAGTGCTGCATGATTTTCTAAGAAGTAACCAGGCTTTACAAGCTCATCCCATTTATCAAATACTGCTTGTACTTTTGGATCTGTGTAAGGAACCTTACCTAGTGTTAAATCCATATGGAACTCATAGCCATTTGTTCTAAGATTTAAATAATCAAAAACACCAGCCGTTGTCCAAAGATACTTTGATCCGATTGTAATAGGTGTAATACCTGCAGCTTTTAACGTAGCGCATGCAGCTACAAAATCATCCCATGTTTTTGGTACAGATATTCCATTTGCTGTAAATAAATC
This sequence comes from uncultured Pelagibacteraceae bacterium, assembly GCA_902529645.1. Lineage (GTDB taxonomy): Bacteria > Pseudomonadota > Alphaproteobacteria > Pelagibacterales > Pelagibacteraceae > Pelagibacter. The sequence continues at coordinate 26,809 of CABZXO010000005.1, forward strand.
TTTCCTGTAATACACGCCCCACTGATAATAAGTGTAAGGAATACCCCATTGCTTACCACCAATCGTCATAGATTTTTTAGCATGCTCCATATTTTCAGAAAGGTTTCCGTCTACCCAACCTGAGTCTTTCCAAATATCAGAGACATCTTCAAACAAACCTGCTCTTACAAATGGTAACATTCTATTTCCAGCATACCAGTTTGCAACATCAGGTGGATCAGTGTTTAAAAAATTTCTTATTGATTGTTTGTAACCTTCATGGTCAAAAACATTCCATTTTACTGTGACGTCTGGGTTCTCTTCTTCAAATTTTTTAATAATATATTCAAAAGCTTCTTTTGGTGCTGCATCAGATGTATCTGTATTTATCACCAAAGTACCAGCAAATGAAGTTGAAGAGATTATTCCAAACATCATTATTAATGAGATAATAACCTTTTTCATTTATGCTCCTTTTTTAATTTATCTTTGATAGATTATGTATTTTTAAAATTGATTACAATTAAAAATTATCCCCGTAAATTGTTGATAATTAAATTAACAAAATAAATATATAATTATCTTACTTATAATTTTTTTAAAATTTAACCAGGTGTAAATATTCTTTCTGATTCTGGATCTTTGGTTGAGTAAGGTAATTTTAAAATTTCATTCCAAAGTTCTTCTGGTATATTTGTATTAGCCCAAGAAAGATTTTTTTCAATACTTTTAACACTAGTAACCCCACATAGAGTCGAGGTGATCCTTTTATCTTTCATTGAAAACTGTAAGGCAGCTGCACCCATTTCAACATTATACTTTTTACAAACTTTTTCTATTTCTTTAGCTGGTGCAAGTTTTTCTTCTGTAGCATCTTGATAAGTTATTTTTTTAAAGTTGCTTGGACCTTTTGCCAAAACACCACCAGCGTAAGGAGCAGCATTGAAAATAGATATATTTTTACCGTGAGCATAGCTATACATCTTATCCGCTTCTCTATTTAATAAAGTATATCTGTTATGATTAATTATCACATCAAAGTCCCAATTTTTTAAAATAGGAAACATTATATTTATTTTTCCCATCGCTAGACCAACTGCTTTAGCCAAACCCTGTTCTTTTATTCTAAACAACTCATCCAATGCCCCGTCTTTTTTAGTAACATCATTTACATCTTTTACGTATTCTGGATCATGAAGAAATAAAATATCGACAGAATCTACATTTAAGGTTTTTAAACTTTCTTCAATAGATTCTCTTGTTCTCTTTTTATCAAGAACTAGCGTATCCATATTTCTATCAATTTTTGTTGATAAGACAAAATTTTCTGGCCAACCCCCATTTTCCTTTATTGCCATTCCAATTCTTTTTTCACTTTCTCCCATTGCATAATTTCTTGAAGTATCAAGCATATTCACTGGACCTCGAAAAAATCTTTTTAACGTTTCTTGAGCTCTTTGATCTGGCACTTCATAACCATAAGTATCTGGCATACTCCCCAGAGAGGATGTTCCAAAACTTAATTCTGTAACTTCTACACCAGTATCTTTAATTTTATTTTTTTTCATAAGTTAATTTAATTAGGTTCACTCACCTAAAATACTATCATCTAATACTTTGGTGTCATATGCTGAATAAGAATGCCATCCAGCAACCGTTTGATCAAAATCTACAATACTTCCTGTCATAATTCCTGACTCATCTGAGCACAAGAAAGCCAATATTTTAGCAACATCTAAAGGTTTGTTTAATCTTTTAAAAGGAACTTTTGCTTCAGCTTTTTTTAACCAATCATCATCTGCGTTGTGAAATTTTTTCTGAATTACTGTTTCTGCAGGTGTATCTGTCCAACCTAAATTTACACCATTCACTCTTATTTGATGACCAGAAACTGAATTTGCAACATTTTTAATCATTACTGCTAATGCTGCTTTAGAAGAACTGTAAGCAGTTAAGAAAGGCATACCACTATAGCCAGCCATTGATAAAATATGAGCTATAGTTCCCTTTTTTTTATCTCTTATCATTATTTTAATAACGTCTTGCATCATAAAAAGGGGAGCTTTTACATTTACGTTAAAATTTTTATCATAATTTTCCTCTGTTGTACTTAAGATCGTTCCTCTTTCGGTAAAAGCGGCAACATTTATAAAACAATCTACTGTCCTAAATTTTTTATCAGTTTCAGAAACTATTTTTTTACAGTCTTCAAGTTTTTCTAAATCTGCTTGAACGTACAGGCATTCTGTACCCATGCTTTCTATTTCAGATTTTACCTTGTTTCCTTTTTCGTTATTTCTTCCACAGATAGTTATTCCCTTAGCGCCCCTGCTTGTTAGTAATTTTGCAGTCTCAGCTCCACTTCCTTGAGTACTTCCCGTTACAATTATTATTTTATTTTTAAATTGTTTAGATTGTTCAGTTATATATTTATTAGACATATTAGAATTTTATATCTATTACTTTCCCACTTTCAAACGATTCATATGCTGCATTAGCCATTATTAAAGCGTTTCTACCATCTTCAAATCCTACTAATGGTTTTGTTTTATCTTCTACACATTTTACAAACTCATTAAATTGATCTCTATAAGCTTGCTCATATCTCTCAATAAAAAAGAAATGTATAGGTTCTTTTTCATTTGTTGATTTGCTTGAGTATCTTTCTAAAGAGGTAGGAGTTTGATTATTGGAGATTACCATTCCTTTACTACCAAATACTTCAACTCTTTGATCATATCCATAAACTGCTCGTCGAGAGTTGTTAATATGAATTAAAACACCATTTTTTGATTTTAAAATAAACATTGCGGTATCTAGGTCTTTTACATTTTGTGAATTTTTATCAAATAAAGCTCCTCCAAATGCTGATATTTGAACTACAGGATCATCTCCCAATATAAATCTAGTTAAATCAAAATCATGAATGGTAGTATCTCTAAAAAATCCTCCTGCAGCTTTTAAATAGTTAATTCCTGGGGGCTCAGGATCTCTACTAGTAATAACAACCATTTCCAATTCTCCAATTTCCTTTTTTTCTCTTGCCTGTTGTGCTTTTGCGTGACTGGCATCAAATCTTCTGTTAAAACCAATTTGAATAGGAATGTTAGTTCCTTTAATATTTTCCATACACTCATTTACTTTGTTAATATCTAGATCGATTGGCTTTTCACAAAAAATTGCTTTTCCTGCTTTAGCTGCCATTGTAATAAATTGAGTGTGAGTTGGTGTTGCAGAAGCTATAAGAACTGCATCTACATCATCCGCATTAATTGCTTTCTCTGGTGAAGAAGCAATTGAGCATCCTGTTGATTTTGCTACTTCTTCAGCGAATTCAGAATTAATGTCGTAAATGTATTTTAATTTTGCTTTTGGATGTGCTGCAATAAATTTAGCATGCATTTTTCCAATCCGTCCTGCTCCCATTAACGAAAAGTTAATCATAAGAATATAGAACAGAATTAAAAAACAAAATCAAGAAACATTTTTAATGATTAATTAAACAATGATTAAAAATATAATTTTCTTGATGCACATAACATCATCATTTAATAATGATTTAACTTTTTAATAAATTTTATGTCAGTAAAATTAGGAATAGCACCAATTGCATGGAGTAACGATGATATGCCTGAATTGGGTGGCGATACTTCTTTAGAACAATGTTTGTCAGAAGCTAGTCAGGCAGGATTTATTGGAATTGAGTCTGGTGGTAAATTTCCAAAAAAATCAGAAGAATTAATCCCTAAACTTAAAGAATTTAATCTAAATCTTTGCTCAGGTTGGTATGGAGCTAATTTAAGAGCAAATAGTATTGATGAAGAAAAAGATTTAATTCAAGATCAGCTGAAACTTTTTAAAGATTGTAATTCACCTTGTATGGTTTTTGCTGAAGTTTCCGGTTCAATTCAAGGAGATCCAGATCGAAAATTGTCTACAAGACCTCAAATGGATCTTGAAGAATCAAAAAAATACTATGAAAAAATTTCAGAGATGGGCAAGTATCTTGAAGACGAAGGTATGCCGCTAGCTTATCATCATCATATGGGCACTGTAATAGAGACTGAAGAAGATACAGTAAGATTGCTTGAGAATACTCATGATAGTGTAAAACTTACATTAGATACTGGTCACATGTTGTTTGCTCAAGGGGATTCGTTAAAAATATTAAACGACTTTAGTGAAAGATTAATTCATGTGCATTGTAAAGATATTAGAAAAGGTGTTTTAAAAAAATCTTTAAATGAAGATTTAAGTTTTAGAGGAGCATTTTTAGAGGGTGCATTTACAGTTCCTGGTGATGGATGTATTGATTACAAGCCATTGTTTGATGTATTGAAGAAAAATAATTATTCTGGATGGTTGGTAGTAGAGGCGGAACAAGATCCTGCAAAAGCAAACCCATTTGAGTACGCAAAAATAGGTTACAAGTATTTAACTGAAACTTTAAATCTTTGTGGTATCGAGCTTTATAAAAGCTAACTTTTAAAACGATATATCTTACTACAATCTTACAATTTTTGATTTTTCTAATGTATCATCGAAATAATCAATTATATTTTGAATTGTTTCTACACCCATTCTTGTCATGCATTCATCAGTAAAAGCAGCAGTGTGTGGGCTTAAAAATACTTTATTATTTTTAAGCAAAGGATTATTTGGATCAGGTGGCTCAATTTCAAAAACATCTAAACCAGCTCCAAGAATTAGATTTTCATTTAAAGCTTTATCTAGATCAATTTCATTTATAACCCCACCTCTTGCAGCATTGATTATAATGCAATTTTTTTTCATATTTTTTAGTAAATCATAATTGATAATATTCTTAGTTTTTTCATTAAGTGGCACATGAAGGGATATAGCATCCATGCTTTTTGAGGCATCTTCTAAACTATCTACTTTTATACCACCGTGTTTTTCAATTATCTCTTTAGATACAAATGGATCATAGACGAAAACTTTCATTTCAAATCCCTGACATCTTTTTATTAAAGCCTGTCCAATACGACCAAATCCAGCAATCAATATATTTTTATTCCACAATTCAACAGTTTTGGGCAATTTATTTCGGTCATTGAATTTACCACTTTTAACAGTTTCATCGTACATATTTCCTTTTTTGGAAATATTTAGCAGCATAAACATTACATGCTCAGCTACTGCTACTGCATTTGCAGTTGCTGTGATCGCGAGAGTGATATTATTTTTTTTGGTACTCTCTAAGTCTATATTGTCATAACCAACACCATGTCTTGAAATAATTTTTAATTTAGTTGAACCTTCTATCACTTCACCAGTAAGTTTTGCAGTCCTTATAGAAATACCATCACAATCCTTTATCTTGGATTTTAAAAATTCGTTATCTGTATTATCTATTATTTCAAATTCATAATCAGAATTACCTTCTAATAATTTTATACCAGCAGGGTGAATAGGCTGAATAATTAAAATTTTTTTTTTACTACTCATATTTAACTTTGAATAAGGTCTTTCTAATACGAAAATTAATTAAAAATGTAAATTACTTTTTACATACCCCATCGCATAGCTGCAGTATGCACAGGTGCATCCCAATTTTTTAAAATTTCCTCATCACATTTTAGGAGTGTTATTGATGCTCCTTGCATTTCAAGTGATGTACAATAATTACCAACTAAACTTCTTGTGATTTCAATTCCTTTGGATTTTAAAATTTCACAAGCATCATCGTATACTAAATATAATTCGGTAAGAGGAGTTCCGCCCATACCATTTATAAATAGAAGCGTCTTTTCATTTTTTTGTGGTTTTAAATCATCAAGTATAGCTTCCAACATATTATTGACTATTGTTTTTGATGGTTGAATTTTTTCTCTCTTTCTTCCAGGTTCACCATGTATACCTACTCCAAATTCCATTTCATCATTTCCAATATCAAAAGTTGGTTTGCCTGCAGCAGGTACTGTGCAACTAGTAAAAGCAACACCCATAGTTCCAGAGTTTTTGTTTACTTTTTCACCAAGTTTTTTACATTCTTCTAACGAACCTCCATTCTCAGCTAGTGATCCAACAATCTTTTCAACTAAAACTGTTGCAGCCACACCTCTTCTACCAGTTGTGAAAGTAGAGTCTTCAACAGCCACATCGTCATTAGTAATGATACTATCATTTTTACCTGAATACATTTCAGCACCCATTTGAAAATTCATAATATCACCAGAATAATTTTTAACTATGAACAGAACACCAGCACCGCTATCCACATGTTCAGCAGCTGCTTGCATTTGATCTGGAGTAGGTGCTGAAAAAACAAAACCTGGACACGCTGCATCCAGCATTCCATGACCAACAAAACCACCGTGCATTGGTTCATGTCCACTCCCTCCACCAGAAATTAAAGATACTTTTCCTTCTTTAGTTTTTGTTTTTCTAGAAATGAAATTTGGCTCAAAATTTACTTTGATTATATCACTATGAGCTTTACCAAATCCATTAAGACTTTCTTTTAAAAAGTCGTCAACATTATTTATAAATTTTTTCATATTTCCTCCTATTTATTAAGTAGTGATTTGCAAATTGTATCTATTATAAGTTGTGATGAACGAGCCCCTGGATCTATATGGCCTTTCGCACGTTCTCCTAAAAATGAAGCTCTACCTTTGGTAGCAAGCATGTCTTTTGTTGCCAACATTCTATCTTCGGCAATTTTTATTATCTCACTTAACCCTTCATTCATATCCGTATTGCCACTTTTTAATTCATTAAGTTTTTCTGATACTGGAATTAAAACATCCATCATTGTTTTTTCTCCAACATCCGCTTTTCCTCTTTCCTTCATTGCATTAATTCCTGTTATAACCATTTCACATGCTTTGTTAAAATCTATATTTCCATCTAGATCTGGTGTTTTAGCCATAGACATAAAGAAAGTTCCAAACAAAGCTCCAGAAGAGCCACCAATACCTGACAAGACTTTCATAGCAATCATATTTAAACCTTTTTGCAAAGTTAAGTTTTTAATATCTTTTTCAAGCTCAACTACTAACTTAAGACCTCTTTGCACATTAAATATATGATCTCCGTCCCCAATATTTTGATCTAGTGCTTCAATTTCTGCTGCGTTTTCATCAATGACTATCTGAATATTTTTTGCTTGAGAAATTAAAAAATTAACGCTCATAAATTCTTTGATCCCCTTTATCAAATTTTAAAACTTTATTTGTATTAATGTCAAAATTAATCTTTTCATTTATTGATGATTTATAGCTACCTTGAATTGAAGCTAATATTTCATTGTCTTGAAAATTAATAGCCACAACAGTCTCTGATCCTAAATTTTCTGTAGAAATAACTTTTCCTTCGTATGGTCCATTACCTAATTCTATATTTTCTGGTCTAAGCCCAATTTTTGTTATGTTGTTTAGTTTAAACAAATAACCAGGTAAAATATTTATTTTTGGTGAACCTAATCTTTGAGATACATAAATTGAATTTGGATTTTCATAAATTTCTTCAGGGGTTCCAATTTGAACAATTTTGCCTTCTTTTAAAACACCAATTTTATCTGCCAATGTTGTTGCTTCAGCCTGGTCATGTGTAACATACAAAATAGTAGCGTTTAGATTTAATTGAATATTTTTTAATTCAACTCTAAGGGTTTCTCTTAGTTTGGCATCTAATGAGGAAAGTGGTTCATCCATCAAATAAATATTTGGTTCACGAACTAGAGCTCTACCGATAGCTACCCTCTGCATTTCTCCACCAGAAAGTTCAGTAGCTTTATTTTTTAATTTGTTTGTAATTTTGAGCATTTCAGCAATTTTCTCTACTTTATTTTTAATTTCTTCCTCAGGAAGTTTTCTCATTGGAGATCTTAAAGGAAAAGTAAGATTTTCATAAACAGTATAATGAGGATAAAGAGAGTATTGTTGAAAAACAAAAGACACATCTCTTGAAGCAGGTTGATCATGAGTTATATTTTCATCATCAAATAATACATCACCAGAATCAATTTTTTCTAAACCGGCTATACATCTAAGTGTTGTAGTTTTTCCGGCACCAGATGGACCTAGTAATACAAAAAATTGACCATCTTCAATCGTAAGATTTATATCCTCCAAAGCTTTAATTTTTTTATTATAAGTTTTAAATAATTTTTTTAATTCTACTTTTGCCATTATTTTATAAACTCACTGTTTAAAGATTTGTCTGTTTGACCGTCAAAAATAATAATATTATTATTTAAAGGTTTAACCTGTACATTTTCATTCAATTTAACGCTAATAGAAATATCTGTTTTGACTTTAATTTCGCCTAAACTTGTTTTAACTGTAATGATTTTTCTTGATCCTAAATACTCTACTCCAAAAACTGAACCCTTTAGACCCTCATTATTATTTATAGTTAAATTTTCTGGACGTATACCAAAGAAATTTTTACTTCCTTTTGACTCCTCAAGTTGTTTGGGAATATCAAATTTAGCTCCTTCGATATTTACAAATGATTGGTCTTTAGAAATTCCCTCATTAACTTCAAAAAAATTCATGCCTGGAGATCCTATAAATGAGGCCACAAATTTAGTTTTAGGTTTATTGTAAATAATATAAGGCTCATCAGCTTGTAATATTTTACCACCATCCATAACTGCAATTCGGTCAGCTAAAGACATTGCTTCTAATTGATCATGAGTTACATAAACTGTAGTTGCTCCAATATCTAAATGTAGTTTTTTTAATTCTAGACACATTAATTCTCTAAATTCAGCATCCAAAGTCCCCAATGGCTCGTCCATTAAAAATGCTTTTGGTCTTCTAACTAGTGCTCTACCTAAAGCTACCCGTTGCCTGTCTCCACCCGAAAGAGAGGAAATATTAGAATTTAAAATGTGATCAATTCTTAAAAGTTTTGCTGCTTCTTCAACTCGATTTTTGATATCACTTTTTTTATAACCCTGCATTTTGAGAGGAAATGATAAATTGTTTCTAACATTCATGTGTGGGTAGAGGGCAAACAATTGAAAAACAAAAGCAATATCTCTCTCTGATGCTCTCAACATTCCAACTTCTTCATCTCCAAGATATATCTCACCAGAGGTAGGTAATTCTAATCCTGCAATCATTCGAAGTGTTGTAGTCTTTCCACAACCAGATGGTCCAAGTAAAACAAAGAACTCTTTATCATTAATCGTTAAATTAGAATTTTCTACTGCAGTAAAATCTCCAAATGATTTTTGTAAATTTACTATTTTAATTTGAGACATATTAATCCGGAAAGTGGCTTGTGATTATGAAACCTATAGTTCCTACTAAAATTACAATAAAAGAATAAGTAAACATCCACATTGCAAATGGTTGTAACAACATGAAAACTCCAATTAAAATTAGTATCGTCGATAAGTTTTCCCAGTAAACTCTTCTAAATATTTTTCGCATTAATGACTTTTCTTCTTGCATTATTTTCTTACTGCTCCAAAGGTGATACCTCTTAAAAGATGTTTTCTTAAAATTATTGTAAAAATCATAACAGGTAATAGAAATAAGGTTGTTCCTGCTCCAATTGCAGGCCAATCCAGACCACCTTCACCAATGATTGTAGGAATAAATGGTGGGGCTGTTTGTGCATTAAATTGAGTTAGCAAAACAGCAAAAGCGTATTCATTCCATGAAAAAATCATACAAAAAATTGCAGTTGCCGCTATACCAGTCATTGCTTGTGGAAGAACAACTTTAAAGAAAGCTTGTAGTCTAGAATATCCATCGATCATAGCTGCTTCTTCATATTCTTTAGGAATTTCATCCATAAATCCTTTTAATAACCATACTGCTAAACTTAAGTTTACAACGGTATACAATATGATCATTCCAAGGTGAGTATCCCCAAGACCTAATTTTCTGTACATAATAAATATAGGAACAGCCACTGCTATTGGGGGAAACATCCTGGTCGAAAGAATAAAAAATAATAAATCATCTTTTAAAGGAACCCTAAACCTTGAAAACGCATATGCAGCCAATGCTCCTAAAAATACAGATGCAAAAGTTGAACCAAATCCAATTATCATTGAATTTGAGTATCTACCTAAAAATTTAGATGGTCCTGTTATAACCATCTCTCTACTTCTAACTAGTTCTTCATACCAATTTTCTGGGGGAGGTAATGAATCAAGATATTCTTGTGATTGTCTTGACCTATTAGTAAATAAGTTAACATATCCCTCTAGTGATGGTTCAAACAAAACTTCGGGTGGATACGAAATAGCACTATCAACATTTTTAAAACTTGTCATTACCATCCATGATATTGGTATCAAAGTAATTACAGCGTAAACTATGATAATAGCAGCAGCCATTTTTTTTGAAAAAGACGAAGGTTCCAAATATGATCTAGAAGTATCCATCAGCGTTCCTTTATTTTGTTCATTACTTTTACGTAGACATTTCCGAAACCAAATATGGTAACAAAAAGAATAACAGCAAATGCGGAGCTGTATCCTGTTTTCCATTTTTCAAACGCTTCTCTTTTTAAGTTAATAGAGGCAAGCTCTGTAGCAGAGCCGGGACCACCGGAGGTAAGCTCTACAACCATGTCAAACATTTTGAAATTTTCAATCCCTCTAAAAAGCAGAGCTAGTAATAAAAATGGTAGAACGGAAGGCAAAGTTATATATATGAATTGCTGCCATTTACTGGCTCTATCAACTTCTGCAGCTTCATATAAATAATTTGGAACAGATCTTAGACCTGCCAAGCAAATTAACATTGTAAAAGGTGTCCACATCCATGTATCAACAATAACAATGGCCCAAGGAGCAAGCGTACTTGAACCAATCATGTCAAAGCTTCCTAAATCATAGAAAAAATTTACTACGTAATTAAATAAACCTACTTGAGGATTATAAAGATAAGTCCAAAATACTCCTACTACTGCAGGTGATAACATCATGGGTAAAACAATTAATGTGGTTAGTAGTTCATTACCCTTAAATTTTCTGTTTAGAAGTAAAGCTAAACCCAAACCTATAATTGCTTGTAGTAACAAAGTCCAAAACATAAAGCTTGCTGTAACTTGCATTTTTTCCCATATGGCTTCTTTATTAAGAACTTTAATATAATTTTTTAAACCAACAAATTGAGGTTCTCTTCCAATTTTATTTGCGTAAAAATTTGTAAAAGACATTTTAATTGCATAGACTAATGGATAAATATTAATAGCCAGTAGTAGAAGTACAGTTGGTCCAATAAAAAGCCAACTTACAGCTTTATCAGAAAGTCCTTTGAATTTTTTTTTAACGCTCATATGAATTTTTTATAAAAAAAGGGGAGGTTTAACCCCCCCTAATTTTTAATTTCTTAACTATTAATGTTAAAGTTTTCCGTCTGCTTCGAATACTTCAACCCACTCTTCGATAATTTTATCTAGAGCTTCTTTAGCAGTTCCTTTTCCATTAACAACATAGTCATGAATTGCTTCTTGCATAGGAAGCATTAACTCAACAAATGTTGGTTCTTGCCAAAAATCTTTGACAATTCCCATTGAGTCTAAGAATCCTTGTGCGTAAACAGTTGATGTTGGAAATGATGGTGAATTTAAAACATCATTATGACATGAGTATCCACCTAGATCCCACCACTTTTGTTGCACATCTGGTCTTGCAAACCATTTAATATATTCCAGAGCAAGATCTTGTTTATCTGAGTATTTAACAACAGATATACCCTGTCCACCTAATGTTGCAGCTGCAACATTTTGTTTAGGATTTGCAAAGAAGCCACTTACTCTTCCATCACTGTCTTCTTTAGAAACACCAGGCCAAAAAGCATACCAGTTCATTTGGAATGCAACTTGTCCAGATTTGTAAGCATCTAAATTTGCAACCATGTAAGCATCAGAGTGTCCTGGAGGTGCGCAGTCTTCATATAACTTTCTATAAAACTCAACTGCTTCTACAGCTTGTGGTGAATTGAAATATCCTTCCATATCGTATGGTTTGTTAGGATTTTCATATTCCATACCCCATGCATACATAGCAGCTGTAACACCCATTGTTATACCTTCTGATCCACGTTCTGTGTTAATTGCAGCCCCATATCTTTTTTGACCGTCAATTTCTCTTCCTTGGAAGAAAGTACACATATCATATAGTTGATTCCAGTTAGCAGGAACTCCTAGATCATATCCGTGTTTCTTTTTGAACTCTGATTTAAGTTCTGGTCTATCAAACCAGTCTTTTCTATAAGCCCAAGCTAATGCATCTCCCATAGCTGGTAATGCGTAGTAATTTTCACTACCCTTTGGCCATGTCGAATATGCATAAACTGTAGCTGGTGAGAAATCACTCATCGAAATTCCCTCTTTATCAAAGAAGTCATTCAACTTCACGTAATGCCCATAAACAGCTCCAGCACCGATCCATTGTGAGTCACCAATTAATAAGTCAAATGTTTTACCTTTGTTGTTAAGTTCATTTAACATACGGTCAGCAAAATTTGGCCACGGTACAAACTCAAAGTTAACTTCTATTCCAGTTTCAGCAGTAAATTCTTTAGTTAACTCTTGCAAAGCATTCGCTGGGTCCCAAGCGGCCCATCCTAATGTTATAGATTTTGCATTTGAATTTACAGAGAACGAAAATAGAGAAACAAATAATAAAATCATTATTTTTTTCATTTTATCTCCTCTTAGTTTATTTTTCTTAAGAATAGTCTATCCAAGATGAGTTGTGCCTGCTAGTATTTTTTTATAAAAAAAAATTGTTGATAAATTCAAAGAGAGGGGGAGATTATGAACAATATAAAAGGTCCTGCAATTTTCCTAGCACAATTTGTAGGCGAAGATGCACCATTTAATTCTTTAGATAATATTTGTAAGTGGGTATCTTCATTAGGTTATAAAGGTGTTCAAATTCCGAGTTGGGATGCTAGATTAATTGATCTAAAGAAAGCATCTGAAAGCAAAGATTATTGTGATGAAATCAAAGGGGTAACAAAAAAATATAATCTCGAAATCACAGAACTATCAACACATCTTCAAGGACAGTTGGTTGCAGTACACCCAGCATATGATACAGCATTTGATGGATTTGCAGCACCTGAGGTTAGAGGCAATCCAAAAGCAAGACAAGAGTGGGCAGTAAATCAATTAATGATGGCAGCTAAGGCCTCAAAAAATCTTGGGCTAGATAGACATGTTACTTTTTCAGGAGCACTTGCTTGGCCTTATGTTTATCCTTGGCCACAAAGACCTGAAGGATTAATTGAAAATGCATTTAATGAGCTTTCAAATCGATGGAAACCAATTCTCGATCAATTTGATCAAAATGGAGTCGATCTCTGTTACGAGATACATCCAGGTGAAGATCTTCACGATGGTATTACATTTGAAATGTTTTTAGAAAAAGTTGGTAATCATAAAAGATGCAATATGCTTTATGATCCTAGTCATTATGTTTTACAGAATTTAGATTACTTGGCTCATATAGATATTTATCATGAAAAAATAAAAATGTTTCATGTTAAAGATGCAGAGTTAAATCCCTCTGGAAAACAAGGAGTGTATGGTGGTTTTCAATCTTGGGTTAACAGAGCAGGTAGATTTAGATCCCTTGGTGATGGACAGGTAGATTTTAAATCAATTTTTTCAAAATTTACTTCATATGGTTATGATGGTTGGGCAGTTCTTGAATGGGAGTGCTGTTTAAAACATCCAGAAGATGGAGCAAAAGAAGGAGCTGAATTTATTAAAAATCATATTATCAACACTACAGAAAAAGCATTTGATGATTTTGCAGGAAGTGGCGCTGATATTGAAGCTAATAAAAAAATGCTAGGTATAAATTAGTGCAAAGAAAAATTCGTATTGGAATGGTCGGTGGAGGAGAAGGCGCTTTTATTGGAGGTGTTCACAGAATAGCGTTAAGAATTGATGGTTATTACGAATTAGTAGCAGGATGTTTTTCATCTGATTTTGATAACTCAAAAGAAACTGGAAGAAAACTTGGATTGTCAAAAGAACGTATCTATAAAACTTATCAGGAAATGGCAGAAAAGGAGTCTGTTCGTTCAGATGGAATAGATGTTGTTTCTATTGTAACTCCTAATCATCTTCATGTGCCAGTATCAAAAATTTTTGCACAAAAGGGTATTCACATTATTTGTGATAAGCCTCTTGCCTTATCAAGTGAAGAAGCAAATTCCCTTAAAGATATCATAGAAAACAAAAAGATAGTTTTTGCTTTAACACATAATTATACTGGATATCCAATGGTAAGACATGCAAAATCTCTTATAAAAAAAGGTGATCTTGGAAAAATAAGAGTTATACAAGCAGAGTACCCTCAAGATTGGTTAACCACAAAAGCTGAAGATACTGGTTTAAAACAAGCTGAGTGGAGAACTGATCCTAAAAGAGCAGGAGGAGGAGGTTGTATAGGAGATATTGGAACTCATGCATTTAATCTTATTAGGTTTATTACTGAATTAGAATTAGATGAGTTATCAGCTGACATTCACACTTTTGTAAAAGATAGAAAACTAGATGATAATGCACAAATCATGCTTAGATTTAAAGGCGGTGCAAAAGGCGCAATATGGTCTAGTCAAGTTGCAGTTGGCAATGAAAATAATCTTAAAATAAGAGTCTATGGTGAAACAGGTGGGTTAGAGTGGAAACAAGAAGATCCTAATTATTTGTATTTTACAAAGTTTGGAAAACCTTCTGAAAAAATAACAAGAGGAAGTAGCAGTGCTAGCAAAGAAGCTAACGATGTAACAAGAATTCCACCAGGTCATCCAGAGGGATATTTGGAAGGTTTTGCAAATATTTATACTGACGTTTCTAAAAAATTAAATGCTCAAATAAATAATGAAAAATATGACGAGTTAGATGACTGTTACCCGACTATTTATGATGGAGTCGAAGGGATTAAGTTTATAGAGACTGTTTTAGACTCAAGCAAAAACAACAGTAAATGGGTACAGTTTAATAAATAAAATCAAATTAATTTTGATAAGTCTCTTTTATTTGTTTTATAAGTTGGAAGTGGATATTTAAAAGCATATTTCCCAACACGACTTTCTTTGGCTTTTTCCCAAAGAGCTAACCACTGTTTGAAATTTTTTATTTGAATATTTTTTTTATTTTTACTTCTCACATAGAAATTTGGAAGAGGTTCTCTGCCAGAAGGTTGTCCAGCTATATTATATCTGAGGTCAGCACTTATTCTAAAGTCATCAGATCTATTTGGTAAAGAACAATGTATAGAGTGTTTGTGCAATAATATTACATCACCAATATTTGCTTCCAGATAAACATGCTCCATATTATCAAGTAATTCACTATTTTTTAATTTAACTTGTCCCCTGTATCCAGATATATGATTTAACAATCCCATTTTATTAATTTTTTTTACTGTGATCATGCATCCATTTTTCTTAGTTGTTTTTGTAAAAGGTATCCAAACAGTGACCATATCTGTTAATTTTTGTCCCCTAGAATTTAAAACAGCCGCATCTTGATGCCAAGGTGTTCTACCACTTAAACCATCATGAATTGATCCTTTTGGTAATTTTTTCTCTGGTTGTTTAATTCTAGTATTTTGAACCGGGTTTGACATTATCTCTTTCCCCAAAATTTTTTCTACAACATCTAAAATTTTTTTATTAGTAATTAAATTCCATAATGATTGAGTAGCAAAATAATCACTATCTTTTTTTACGTGATCTCTTGGTAATCTTGTATTAAAATATTGATCTAAATCATAGATATTAAGTTTTGAAATAAAAGAATATTTTTTTCTAAAATCTAAGTTAAGAACTTTTTTGACTTCTTTTCCTTTAGCATATTTTTGTATGAGGCAATCCATTACAAATTCCATATCTTTAAGAACTGGTTTTAAGTCTCTATCAAAGTTAAGTACATTTTTAATAATTAAATAACCATTCTCGTACAATTTTTTTTGAAAATTATTTATCATCATTTAAATTTATTTTATCATAAAGATAATTTCAATGGTTTGGTGGTGTGGTTAAATAGTTTGCGTCATGAAAAGAAGTAAGCATTTTTTTTTTGCTGCTGACTATATGAGGATAATATGAGACCCCTTTGTAATTCCATATTACTGGTTTATTTAAAGCATAACTTCCATAAATAAAAAAACGTTTTGGACAATTTCTCTCTATAAACCTCTTTACTCCATGATAAGAATTTGGAGTAGATTGAAAAAAAACGACAGTTCCTTTTTTAGGCGTAAAAGACTTAACTATCTCAAGTCCAGTTATTTTTGGAAATCTTCTAAAACTCTTTCTTAAATTTTTTTTTGCTTTTTTTCTATAGATAGTAAGAGAGCCACCATTTTTTTTTGGTATGTCATTTAAATAAATTAAGAAATTATATAATCTAGTTATATCATCTCTGTGAGGTCGTAATCTATAGCCTCCTTTTGATACTGAAAAGTCTATATCTAAATTTACTTTAGGATTAGTGTAATTATTACCTAACATTTTTTTTAATTCATTTGAATTTAATTTTTTTTTAACAGTAAACTTATTGGGACTAAATGATTGTGGTTTATATAAATTGACCCACGATCCATCCTTAAAATTTTTTATAAAAAGATTTTCAATTTTTTTATAAAAAGATTTACTATTAAAAAGTTTAAAAAGTTTTGCGGAGTTAACTGAATTTTTGATATATAAATTAAAATTTTTTGAACCTTTGTTAATTCTGCTTCTACCCCCCATAATCATATCATCAAATGATTTTGAGTTAATGATTTCTTTTATTAATAAATTACAGATATTTTTTGAAACAACGTTGTTTCCAACTAAAACAGGAAAGTTACTTTTGATTTTTTTTAATTTATTTGTACTTAGCATTTAGCTGTACATACCCTCTTTCACTTTGATCATTTTATACATAAGATCATTTAATGGGGTTTTAACACCATATTTTTTACCTATTTTTGAAACTGCACCACTAATAAAGTCTATTTCAGTTTTTCTCTTGTATTGAACATCAAAAGCCATTGATGACTTGTTAGTTTGCATCGAATCTACAATTTTATTAAACATAAATAAGCACTCATCTTCAGAAACATTTACACCATCAGCAAGTGCAACTTCTCTAGTTTCTAAAATTATTTCTTTACCTAAACCGCAAGATACTTCATTTGCTTTGTTGTTTATATATAAGTCAGTATGATGTAGATCGAAAATTGCAGACAATGGACCAATTGCTGTTAAAGCAAAAAGTTTCATCCATTTTCTTTTTTTTACATCTTCTGCAGCAATCATTTCAAGGTTATGAGCTGTAAAAGTATCTGCTATCTCTTTTATTCGATGAGAAATTCCTCCCTCGTACTCACCAATCCAAGATGGCAACGAACCATGATTCATTATATGTCCTGGTCCCAAAATATTTGAAGCCTGTGTAGTTGTTCCTCCTATCACTTTTTCATCACCCACAATACTTTGAATAATTGATTCATGACCGATACCATTTTGAAAAGACATGAATACTGTTTTATCTCCTATTATATTTTTAATACTATTTAATGCTGGATCTAAAGCTGTTGCTTTACACATAACAATTACAGCATCCACTTTGTCTAAAGAAGATGGATCTGAGGTAGCTTTGACTTTAATTATTCGATCACCTCCATGTCCGTCCATTTTCAAACCATCTTTATTAATTGCATCTACATGTTCTTTCCAAACATCAATTAGAATTACACTTAAACCTTTTTCAGCAAGTAAACCACCAAACAAGCAACCCATTGCTCCTGCACCAAGCACAGCAACTTTTAAATTTTTATTAATCATCGTTATTTTATCTCAAATTATTTATGTATAGAAATTATATATATTATCTATAGACATTATGCAAAATAAATAATAGCTTATTAACATCATGCAATTAAAAATAGAAAAAGGAACTTTCAAAGAATATTCATTAGAGAATATTTCAGATTCATTAAGAAAAGGATTGTCTGAAAATTTCAAAAAAGTTGAAATAGAAGTGGTAGATTGTCCTAATCTTAGAGATTGGGATTGTCCATCAGAAGGAATCAGTGGAAATCAAAAAATAATAGACGTTGGTGGAGAGCCTTATATGCATGATCCAAAATTTATTGGTGCAGAGTTTGACTATCAAGAAATATCTAGAATGATTGGCTCTGAAAAATCTTATGCTTTAGGAGCTGGATCAGGCGCAATGTCATGCTTAGATGGTCACTGTGGAGAATTAATTATTAATGAAAATTTAATTACTGATGAGTCTAAATCAATAATTGCAAGAGTAAGTCCAGAAAAAAAATGTATTGTTGAAAAATATTCTGCAAAAAAACATGGTGGACTTGGAAACATTTATTACACAAATGGTAAAAAAGGAAAAGTTATTAAAATAAAAATTAAAGGTAGAAAAGGAAAACAAGGTTCTTTACCTCAAGCAATGAGGTCTTCTTTATCAAAAAATTTAAACATTAAAAATAACGAGCATATGTCTCTCTCTGGTGTATTTAGAGTGTTAGATGGAAAAATAAGATCACATGTTCAACCAGATTATAAAGATATTAAGTATGAGTATTACGATCCAAAACAAATGAAATGTGTTAAGGATTTTCTTCAATTTTATGAACCGGTTGGACCAAAATTGCAGTGTTATACAGTTCTTTGGACTGGTGATCCTACAGGAGGAAAATTAAATTTAAGGGAGTCTGGTGAGCATACTCACTTTCATTCTTACGAACACGATAGAGATGCTGGTCATTATCATTTTGACGTGACACCTAATGAGATAGAATATGAAGGATATTTCAATACTGCAACGGAAGTACACAGAGTAAACAATATTTATAAAGAACTACTAAATAAAAATAGTATTGAATAGAAAACTGAATGTGTTTAAATTTATTTAATGAAAAGACAGTTTAAATACCCAAAACACTTCGAAGAACAAAAAAAAATTCCAAAATTAACTCAAAAGAGAATTCAACTAGCAGAAATATCACTTGGTGATTTTGAAGGAAGATTAGCCAATGAGTTATTGAATTGGTTTTCTTTAACTCCACAACATTGGATAATGTTACATATGGTTATGCTTGCTTATTACAAAAATAAATCAATTACTAAAAATCAACTACTTAAAGTAATTGAGAAATCATATTTGACTTCAAACGTCTATATCGATACAGCCATTAAAAAAGGTTATTTTAGAATTATTAGAAATGAGAGAGACAAAAGATCTATTTTTATCTTGCCCTCTGTAATTACCATTAAAACCTTTGAGGAGTTTATTGATAGAAGAGATATTCTTTATAAAGGAATTAAATGAAGAATATTTATACATGGGCCGCTAAACCAGCGAAGCGAACTTTGACTGTAGCAGATTTAAAAGCAGCTAAAGGAAAAAGAAAATTTACACAAGTTACAGCAAATAGCGTTGAAGAAGCTGATGCGGCTGAAAAGGCAGGCTTTGATATGATTATATCAAACGCAAAAAATGTAATTCCTGTAAGAGAAGGTTCAAGAAATTTATTCTTAACAGCAGCTTTAGTATTAAATGAGTTTGTAACAGCAGATGATATTATGCGTGGCGCTTTTAAAGCGTTAGAGAATGGTGCAGATGCAGTTATGACTCCCAGAAGTATGGATATAGTTGAAATGTTAGCTAAGGAAGATGTTCCAGTTATGGGGCATTTAGGTTTGGTTCCAAGAAAATCTACTTGGATAGGTGGCTTGAGAGCAGTGGGCAAAACTGCGGATGAAGCATATGATTTATTTCAAAAGTTTAAAAGATTAGAAGATGCAGGTGCTTTTTCTGCAGAATGTGAAGTTATACCTGAAAATGTAATGGGTGAAATTTCAAAGCGCACAGATATTGTTACTGTTTCATTAGGTTCAGGAAAAAATGCTGATGTAATGTATTTATTTATGGAAGATATTTGTGGTGATACTGAAAATCCTCCACGGCATTCTAAAGCATACGGAAATTTATTAAGACTAAGAGGTGAAATTAAAATTGAAAGAGTAAAAGCACTTAGAGCTTTTAAAAAGGATTCAATGACTGGTAAATTTCCAGGAAAAAAACAATCATCTAATTTAGAAAAAAAACAATTTGAGAAATTTTTAGATCAATTAGATTAG
Organism: uncultured Pelagibacteraceae bacterium; assembly: GCA_902529645.1. Lineage (GTDB taxonomy): Bacteria > Pseudomonadota > Alphaproteobacteria > Pelagibacterales > Pelagibacteraceae > Pelagibacter. The sequence goes on from CABZXO010000005.1 coordinate 46,905, forward strand.
TAAGTTGCGTTATCGTCTTTTTTGGATAATGAACCTTTCATTTTATCAACTGTAGCTTTTGCACCAGCACTTAGAGCCCTTAAATCAGATGCTATAGTTACAAAATTAAAACCTTTTTCAATCATCTTGGTTGCATATTCTGTAGTACCATTATGAATTCCTGCAAAAATATTATTTTTTTTAGCATGTTCTAAAATTCTTAAAATTTCTGAATAAGCTTTTGAAGACTCAGGTCTATCAAAACCAGGTTTTTCACCTATAGCTAAACTTAGGTCAGCTGGTCCAATATAAATACCATCAACACCTGGTGTAGACATAATTTCATCAAGATTTTCTAGTGATTCTTTTGTTTCTATCATTGCTAATTTAAGTATTTCGTCATTTGCGTGATCTGCATAATCAGCTCCACCATAAATTAAACCTCTTACAGGACCAAAACTTCTATAACCGTCTGGTGGATACATACATGCTTGTACAAAATTTTCTGCTTCTTTTTTATTACTTACCATTGGGCATATAATTCCATAACATCCAGCATCTAATATTTTCATTATTTGACCAGGTTCATTCCAATTTACTCTTGCTAAAGGAGTTACCTCTGTTGTTGATATTGTTTGCATCATTGGTAGCGCATTACTGTAATCAACTAAACCATGTTGCATATCTACAGTTAGAGAGTCCCAACCTTGATGAGCCATTGCTTCAGCTGATGCAGTACTTGGAATTGCACACCAGCCATTGATGACGGGTTTGCCGCCTTTCATCATTTGTTTAACTTTATTTTTTCTCATTAATTTAGATTTTTAAGCCCATGTGAGTATATTTCACATTTAGATAATCTTTAATTGCTCCTGAGCCACCTTCACGACCATAACCAGTTTGTTTTATTCCCCCGAATGGTGCTTCAGCAATTGCAACAACACCAGTATTAACTGCAACACAACCAGACTCTAATTTTTCAGACCCTATATGAGCCTTATCCATAGAATTAGTGTACAAATAGCTACATAATCCTAGGTCATTGTCATTTGCTCTTTCAATTACTTCATCAAAAGTTTTAAAAGTTAAAATTGGAACTAATGGACCAAAAGGTTCTTCTTTCATTATTGTAAAATTATCTTTTACATCATCAAAAACTGTTGGTTCATAATAATATCCTTTATTGAAACCAGAAGGTTTTTGTCCACCCATTAACACTTTAGCTCCTTCTTTTTTGGTAGTTTCAACTAGTTTTTCTATTTCCTCTAATCTTTTTGCAGTAGTTAAAGGTCCTAAATCAACACCTTCGTCCATACCGTTACCAATTTTTAATTTTTTTGCTCTTTCGATAAAAGCATCAACAAACTCATCTTTTCTATTTTCTTGAATATAAAATCTATTTGGTGAAATACAGACTTGACCGTTATTTCTAAATTTACCGGTTATAGCTATATCAGCTACTTTATTCATGTCCACATCTTCACATACAATAAAAGGCGAGTGTCCGCTAAGCTCCATAGTAACTCTTTGAACTTTATCAGCTGCTTTTTTTAAAATAATTTTTCCAACTCTAGTTGATCCAGTAACAGAAACTTTTTTAATAATATCAGATTCCATTAATTCATTTGATATTTCAGCAGGATCACCCGACAAAAGACTCACAACTCCATCTGGTACTCCAGCTTCTTTGCAAATGTTAACTAATTCCATCACAGCACCAGGAGTAATTACGTCAGGTTTACAAATTACAGAACATCCTGCAGCTAAAGCAGTAGAAATTTTTCTTGATGCTAAGACTATTGGAAAATTCCAAGGAACTAAAGCTGCAACAACTCCTACGGGTTGATAATAAACATGAACTCTAGTATCTGGAAATCTACTTTGTTGTGTTTGACCATAAATCCTTTTTGTTTCCTCAGCATTCCACTCAAAAATATCAGCTCCACCACCAACTTCACCAACCGCTTCTGTTAAAGGTTTTCCAACTTCAAGAGTTAACCATTTTGCAATAATATCTTTTCTCTCTCTCATCATGTCTGCAATTTTTCTAAGCACGTAAGCTCTTTGCCATGGAGCGGTGTTTTTCCAAACTTCCAAACCTTTTTCTGCAGACTTTAATGCTTTTTGTACTTCAATAGATGAAGCTTTCGATGCTTTTCCAATCACTTCCTCAGTTGCAGGGTTGATTACATCATAAGTTTCTTTTTTTTCAGCTTGCTGCCATTTACCATCAATGAATTGTCCAAATTTTTCGTACATAGAATTTATTTTTAAGTTTACTTAATTAGGTTTTTTAATTTATAATTAAAATTATATATAAACACTATACATATTAAAAGATAAACATATTTATGAAAAAAATTACCCTTACATGTGCTCATGCAATAGTTAAATATTTAATTGCTCAGAAAATATTAATTAACGGCAAAAAAGAACCTTTATTTCCAGGTGTCTTTGGAATTTTTGGACATGGAAACGTAGCTTGCTTAGGTCAAGCATTAGAGGAAAATCAAAAAGATCTTCCAACATATAGAGGTCATCATGAGCAAAATATGGCTCTTACAGGAATTGGCTATGCAAGAGCAAAAAGAAGACAACAAATTTTTGTTGCGACATCATCTGTTGGACCTGGAGCAACAAATATGATTACAGCTGCTGCGGTTGCTATGAGCAATAGATTACCAATTTTATTTTTACCTGGTGATACTTATGCAAATAGAATGCCAGATCCAGTATTGCAACAAGTTGAACAATTTAACAACCCAAGCACAACTGCAAACGATGCTTTTAAACCAGTTACGCGATATTTTGATCGTATCACAAGACCCGAACAAATAATTCAATCATTTCCAATAGCAGTTCAAACAATGTTAGATCCAGCTGATTGTGGCCCAGCTTGTATTTCGTTGAGTCAAGATATCCAAGGTCAAACTTTTGATTATCCATTAGAATTTTTTCAAGAAAAAGTTCACACGATTCGAAGACCAAGACCAGATGAATTTCAAATAAAAGAAGCAGCTGTTAAAATTAAATCTTCAAAAAATCCAATAATAATATCTGGAGGTGGAGTATTTTATTCAGATGCAACGGAAGAATTAAGTCAGTTTGCAATTAAACACAACATCCCAGTTACACAAACTGTAATGGGCTACTCAACAATGAAGAGAGACCATTCTCATTTTGCAGGTCAAATTGGAGGTCTAGGAGGAAAAAATACAAATACATTAGCTAAAGAAACTGATCTTGCTATTGCGGTTGGAACAAAACTTGCTGACTTTACAACAGGATCATGGGCAAATTTTGAAAACGAAAATTTCAAATTAGTTTCTATTAATGTATCAAGATATGATGCTAATAAACATTTAGCACAAGCAGTTGTTGGAGATGCAAAAGTTTCATTAACTGAACTTTCTCAAGCTTTAGGTGACTGGAAAGTAGGAGAAGATTGGAATAAAAAATCTCAAATTGAGCTTAAGTCGTGGAATGAGCATATAGATAAAGAGAGTGCTCCAACTAATCAGGAAGTCCCAAGTTATGTTCAAGCAATTGGTGCAATCTATAGAAATTCTGATTCAACAGATATTGCAGTTACAGCTGCAGGAGGTTTAGTTGGTGAGGTAATTCAAGTTTGGAGACCAAGAGAACTAAATACTCATGAAACAGAATGGGGTTTTAGTTGTATGGGTTATGAAATTTCTGGAGCTTTGGGAATCAAAATGGCAAATCCAGACAAAGAAGTAATTTCTTTTGTAGGAGATGGATCTTATTTATTAAATAATACCGACATTTATTCTTCAGTTATCACAAAAAAAAAATTGATTATAATTGTTTGTGACAACGGAGGCTTTGCAGTTATTAATCGATTACAATTATTTAAAGGTGGTAAAGAGTACAACAACTTATTAAAGAGTTCTAACACACCTGGCTTAGTTGATGTAGATTTTGCAAAACATGCGGAAAGTATGGGTGCAAAATCTGAACACGTTACTTCAATCTCAGATCTTGAAGCTGCATTTAAAAGAGCAAAAGCATCTGATGTGACTTATGTTATTTCAATTAAAACTCATGCTTACAAATGGATTGAAGGCTCATCTTTTTGGGATAGTCCAACTTTAGAAATTTCTACAACTAAAGAAAATGAAGAGGCTTTAAAACTTTATAAAGAAGGAAAAGGTAAACAAAGACAAGGTGTATAAACCTTTATGAATAAAATTTTTAAAGTCGGTCTTATTGGCTGTGGGCATATTTCAGAAACTTATTTTAGAGCACAAGAGTATTTTAATAATATTAGGATAGTTAAATGTGCTGATATAAATATGGATGCGGCAAAAAAATGTGCAATACATTACAATATTGAAGCTGTAACCATTGAGGAAATTTTGAATGATAAAGAAATTGAAATAATACTCAATCTAACAATACCTGCAGCACATTTTGAAGTTTCTAAAATGGCTTTAGAAAATGGCAAACATTCTTATGCTGAAAAACCTTTGTCAGTTGATTTTGATGATGGAAAAAAATTAATAGAAATTGCTTTAAATAAAAATTTATATCTTGGGAATGCGCCAGATACATTTTTAGGAGGAGGAATACAAAAAACCCGAGAATTAATTGATAACGGAGTTATTGGAGATATCAAGTTAGGTAATGCTATTTTTGCTTATCCAGGAATTCAATCTTATCATCCAAATCCAGAACCATGGTTTGCTAAAAATGAAGGTGGACCAGTTATAGATATGGGACCATACTACTTAACAGCATTAGTAAATTTAATTGGTCCAGCAAAACAGGTTCAAGGAAGATGTACAAAAGTTTTTGAAGAAAGAGAAATTGGAATTGGTCACAAAAAAGGTCAAAAATTTAAAGTTGATACTCCAACAACTTATTTAGCAACTATACAGTTTGAAAATGATTGTATAATTCAAATAACTTTATCATTTGATGTGGTAGCACATCAAAGAAACCATATTGAGCTTTATGGAAACAAAGGATCAATTATTGTTCCAGATCCAAACATGTTTGGTGGCTCTGCTTTTGTCTCAGTTACAGCTGGAGGTAATTGGGGAGAACATAAAACAGATATGATGCCTTTAGGAAAGATTAATATAAAGAGTCAAAGCTCCAGAGCAAACGAATCACCAACTAATGCAAATTACCGAGGGGTTGGATTATCAGAAATGGCGTATGCAATTGAAAATAATTTAGAGCATCGATGTAACGGAGAGTTGTCACTGCATGTATTAGATATAATAGACTCTACAATGAGAGCTTCACAAACCGGAGTTCCTCAAGAAATAAAAACCACATGTAAAAAACCAAAACCTTTTACACTTGAAGAAATTAAAAAAATATTAAATTAAAAAATAGTTAAGTTTTAATTAATAGATTTATTTTTATTCTCAGCCATAGACAAAGCAATTTTAAAAGAATTTAAAATTGGTGCAAAATTAGCCTCATTTTTTCCTGCAATAGCAAATGCAGAACCATGAGCTGTAGTAGTTACTGGTACAGTTAATCCTCCTTGAACTGTTACCCCTCTGTCGAAGCCAAATGCTTTTAGCCCAGATTGAAGTGCATCATGATACATGCCAACCATACAATCATGATTTTTATTTTTATATGCAACCACAAAGGATGTGTCACATGGTAAAGGACCATCAACATTATAACCAAGTTTTTTTGCTTCTTCAATTGCAGGTATAATTTCATCTTTTTCCTCTGTACCAAACTCAGCATGGGGATTAAGTGCCTGAACAGCAATTCGAGGATTTTTTACACCATTCAGCTCCATAACTTCATTTATAAGTTTTATTGGCTTCATGATATTTTCTTTTGTAATATGTTGAGCAACTTCTTTTATTGGAATATGGGAAGTTACTCTTGCCGTCCAAAAATCATCTATGACATTAAATTCACAACAAAAGCTTTCTACTTCAAGTTTTTCAGCCATCAACTGCAATTCGTCTGAATGCTTGTTTCCTCCAAGTTTTAAACTTGTTTTATTCATTGGTGCAAAATTAATTGCATCTATTTTTTTTTCTTTAGCGAGTGTTAAAGCTAAATATAAAGCTTCTAAAACACTTTCACCAGATTCTTTGGAAGGTACAGCTAATTTATATTTATGATTTTTTCCTTTTGAAATATCTAATAAAAATCGATTAGATTTTTTAAAATCTATTTCATCAAAATTTTCAACAACATTTAATTTATGAAAAATACCAGTAATATTATTTCCATTTTCAAATACTTGTTTTTCACCAATGATGACTATATTTGCTTTTTTAGTAATATCATCATTCAAAAGTTTTGAAATTAACTCTGGACCTACCCCCGCAGGATCTCCTAGCAATAAAGCAATGTTAGATTTGTTTTGAGTCATTTTTTTCTTTACGTCTTGTATCAGATTATGTTTAATTTATTAAATATAAATTAACTTAAGAGGGAAATAATGAAAAAAAGTTTTAAACTATTTTTAGCAGCCGCTTTTTTAGTAACTGAATTTTTTGTTGTAGCTCTTCCATTAATGATCACTTCAGCTAAAGCTGATGGACATCCAATACAAGCAATTACTCATGCTGGTTTTGGTGGTGGAACAGACGTTACTACTAGAATGATGTTATTAAGAGCTAGAAGAGTTCTTAAGCAGGATATGCAATTAGTAAACAAAAAAGGTGGTGGTGGAGCAGCATCAATGGATTACATGATGTCTTTACCAGCTGATGGAAATCATACTTTAACATGGACTACTGGTCATGCTGTATCGATGGCCTTAGGAAAAACTAAAGTTAAAATAAGTGATATGCAGCCTTTAGCAAGAGGTACAGATGATCCTCAATTATTTGTAGTAAACTGCAATAATGAAATTAAAGATGCTAAGAAATTCATTAGTGCACAAAAATCAAAATCATTAAAATATGGGACAACACATACTGGTGGTATTGATGACGTTAGTGCAATTGCATTTACTAAAAAAGGTGGATTAACAGATCCAACTATTGTTGCTTACAAAGGTGTAGCACCAATTAAAACAAACCTAATCAAAGGTGATATCGATGTAGGTGTTTTAAACTTAGGTGAAGCATTAACTGAAATTAACGAAGGTAAACTTTGTGTATCAATTGTATTAGCAAATGAAAGAATGGCTAAAATTGGAGATTCTCCAACAGCTAAAGAATTAGGAATTCCTGTTTCTTTATCTACTGTTAGAGGTTTCGTAACTAAAAAAGGTGCTCCAGCAGACAGAGTAAAACAATTAGAAGCTGGAATGCTTAAAGCAATGAGCCACAACTATTACAAAAATTTCTTAACAGAAATTGGTCTAGATGACAGTAGTGTAGTTGGTGCTGACGAGTGGGGTAAGCAAATGGAAGAAATGCTTACTGAAATGACTGCTCAGCTTAAAGCTTTAGGTTATATTAATTAATCTAATTAAAAGTACATTTGCATATGAAAAATGTACAGAAGCAAAAAAGGGCAAACAAAAGTTTGCCCTTTTTTTTTAGAGACGAATTTAGAGTTTCTTTAATAATTACTTTAATATCTTTAGCATTATTAATTACCACTTTTACTTTCGATATAGTTCCTCCTATTTTAAATAGAGGAATTCAACCAGCAACATTTCCAAAAGCTCTTTTGGTTTTAATAATAATAATGACTTTATTGGTTTATTATTTAGCAACTAAAAATCCTTGGAAGGTTCAAAAAAAATTACCAAAATCATTCTTTTTAACACTTCTAAGTTTTTTAATTTTCGTTGTGGTTTCAAAGACTTTGGATTTCTTTTTGGCAATTTCAGCTTTATCTATTTTTGTTTCCTATTACTGGGGGGAGAAAAGAATAATTTATTTATTGCTTGTTGGAATTATTTTTCCAATTATCGTATTTATTTTTTTTGAAACAATTCTGGGTTTAAGATTTCCACCTGGAATTTTAACCAATATTTATTATAGCTAGATGGATAATTTATTATTAATGATGGCTCCTTTGTTTAGCTCTAAGCTGTTGTTAGTTTTATTTTTTGGAACTTTGTTTGGTTTGATATTAGGCGTTCTTCCTGGTTTGGGACCAACAACCGGTGGCGCATTAATTTTACCTTTTACAATGACGCTTGATCCATTATCAGCAATAATATTGTTAACCTCAATTTACTGTGCAGGCACTTATGGAGGTGCAATAACCGCAGTTCTAATTAATACACCTGGAACTCCAGCTGCTGCAGCAACTTGTCTAGACGGGTATCCTTTAGCCCAAAAGGGAGAGGCTGGAAGAGCTTTAGGAATGGCAACTGTTTCTAGTACAGTTGGTGGTATTTTTAGCGTTATTATTCTTGTCTTCTTCGCACCTATTCTGGCTCAACTTGCTTATGAATTTGGTCAACCAGAGTACTTTGCATTAGCTATTTTTGGTTTAACGATGCTCGCATCAATTGGAGAAGGAAGTCCAATTAAAAATTTAATTGCAGGTGCATTTGGAATTTTAATTTCAACAGTTGGTAAAGATTTTATGACTTCAATTGATCGATTTACTTTTGGAATTAATGAATTAACAGAAGGGATTGGTTTCATACCAGTAGTAGTTGGTTTATTTGCAATGAGTGAAATGTTAACTCAATCAACTTTAATCAACCAAGTATTTAATAGAATATCTTTAAAGGCAATAAAGCTTCCAAGTAAAGAAGATTATAAAAAAACCTGGAAAACAATTTTAAGATCCAGTGGTATTGGTTCATTTATTGGAGTGTTGCCTGCAGAAGGAGGAACGGTTGCCTCTTTAATTGGATATTCAGAAGCAAAAAGATTTTCAAAAAAACCAGAGGAATTTGGAAAAGGTTCCATCGAAGGTATTGCTGGTGCAGAAGCTGCAAATAATGCAGCAACAGGAGGCGCGATGGTTCCAACTCTTGCACTTGGAATTCCTGGAAGTGCAACAACAGCTGTTATTTTAACTGGATTAATTATACATGGGGTTAGACCTGGACCTGATTTATTTAGAGAACAACCTGATTTTCTATATGGAATTTTTGGAGCAATGCTTATTGCTAATGTTTTATTTTTTATATTTGGTTTTTTTGGTGCAAAAATCTTTGCTAGAATAACGTTGGTACCTAATAAAATATTATGGCCAATGATCTTTGCAGTTTCAGTTTGCGGAACCTATTCATTAAATCAATCTATCATTGATGTTTGGTTAATGTTATTTTTTGGTGTGCTTGGTTTCTTTATGAGAAGATACGGTTTCTCAGTTGTACCTGTTATAATTGGATTAATTTTAGGTGAGCTGGTTGAAGGTACCTTAAGACAATCTCTAGTTATATTTGATGGAAATTGGTTAATGTTTTTCACAAGACCAATAGCTTTAACATTCTTTATTTTATCTTTAATTGCTTTAGCTTTTCCTTTAATAAGATCAAAAAATTTAAAAAAATAAAGATGATTAAATTTGATTTAAAAAATAGAGTAGCAATTGTAACAGGTGGAGCACAAGGATTTGGTTTAGCAATCACTGAGAGATTTGTTGAGTCTGGAGCTAAGGTTGTAATTTGGGATATAGACGAAGGTGAAGTAAAAAGAGCTATAGAAAAAGTAAATTCTGAAAACTTAACTTATCAAATAGTTGACGTGAGCAACTATGAAATAATAAATTCAAAATTATCTGAAGTTGAAAAATCACATGGTAAGATTGATATCTTTATTAACAATGCGGGTGTAGCTGGTATGAACACCACAGTTGTGGAATATCCAATTGAAGAGTGGAATAAGGTAATTAACTTAAATTTAAATGCTGTTTTTTACTGTTGCAAAGCAGTTGTTCCATTTATGACAAAGAATGATTATGGAAGAATTGTTAATATCGCGTCTATTGCAGGTAAAGAAGGAAACCCAAATGCAAGCGCTTACAGTACATCTAAGGCAGGTGTTATAGGTTTAACAAAATCTCTAGGTAAAGAGCTTGCGCAAAAAAATATAGCCGTAAATTGTGTAACACCAGCAGCAGCAAAGACCAGGATATTTGATCAAATGACAGAAGAACATATAAATTATATGTTATCAAAAATTCCTAGAAATAAATTTGCAAAAGTTGAAGAATTAGCATCATTAGTAACTTGGTTAGCCAGCGAAGAAAATTCATTTTCAACTGCAGCAGTTTTTGATTTAAGTGGCGGAAGAGCCACATATTAGTTATGCAAGTAGGTATTGATGTTGGTGCAACTAAAATAGAGAGTGTTGTTCTTGAAGAAAATGGGAACGAAAAACACAGATCAAGAATATTGTGTCCAAAGGAGTATACCCAAATTGTAACTGCTATAAGAGATATTCATAGACAATTAGAACAAGAGTTTAAACAAGAACTTCCAATTGGAGTTTGTCATCCAGGTGTTCATTCTCCTCAAACTGGATTAGTAAAAAATGCTCCAAATATATCTTGGTTAGAAAAAAAACCATTTCAAAGTGATCTACGTAAAGCACTTGGAAAAGAAGTATTTTGTGAAAATGATGCAAACTGTTTTTCTTTATCAGAAGCTATAGATGGATCAGGTAAACATTACAAAATTGTTTATGGAATTATATTAGGCTCAGGAGTTGGAGGTGGTTTAGTAATAGACAAAAAAATTATTACTGGCTCGAATGGAGTAGCAGGGGAATGGGGACATAACCAGATTCCATATTTTGCAGCTAAGAAAGAAAATTTTGACTCAAGCAATGCTAGGGAAGCAGAGATTGAAAGTTTTTTATCTGGGTTAAGTTTAGCAAAAAGATTTAAGAAACTTTATGGAAAAAATTTAAAAACAAATGAAATTTTTGAATTGAATAGAAAACATGATTTAGATGCAGAAAGATTTATAGATGATTTTAAAGTAAATTTGGCAATGTCGCTTTCAAGCATCATAAATATTTTAGATCCTGATGCATTTATATTTGGAGGAGGAGTTTCAAACGAAATTGATTTTTTACATGAAATAGACTCACTAGTTAGAAAATTTGTTATTGGAAGAGAATATGAAGGCGTTTTTTTAAAACCTAGATACGGAGATGCTAGTGGTGTAAGAGGTGCTGCAAGATTAGGAAGAAGCGCGACATATTAGAAAGTTCAATTCTTAATTTAATACTAAAAAAATTAAATTTTTAAAAAATATCTAAAAAGAACAAAAAATTTTATAAAATTAATATCAACCAAGAGTTGAATAATAACAATTCTACCAAAATAGAATTAGGTATAGATATTATATATAAATTTTTAAAATTTTTTATTTTTTACTTTACGGATTATGTTTGGATATGTTTATATCCGGATCAAATAATTAATATATATATATTAACTAAATTAACTTAAGAGGGAAACAATGAAAAAACTTATACTTTCGATTGCAGCTCTTGCATTATTTGCAACCTCTGCGTTCGCTGAAAGATACGTCATGATTACTCATGGTGAAGGAAAAGATCCTTTTTGGCCAGTAGTTCAAAAAGGTGGTGAAGATGCAGCTAGAGCAATCGGTGCTGACTTCGAATATATCTACAACCCTTCTGCTGATATGGCTGATATGGCAAGCTCAATTCAAGCTGCTGCAGCTACTCAACCAGATGGTATGGTAATTTCTTTACCAGATCCAGATGCATTAGGCCCAGCTATTAAAGCTGCTGTTGCTGCTGGTGTTCCGGTAATTACAATGAACTCTGGTTTAGAGTCTTCTGCTAGCCTAGGTGCATTAATGCACGTTGGTCAGCCAGAATTACTTGCTGGACAAAAAGCTGGTGAAAGAGCAAAATCTGAAGGTGCTTCTAAAGCACTTTGTATGATTCAAGAAGCATACAACACAGCTCTTGTAGACAGATGTGAAGGTTACGGTTCAGCTGTTCCTATGCAAATGACTGATACTACTTCTGACCCTGCAACTATTCAAACTAGAGCAACTGCTGCTTTACAAGCTAACAGTGATATCGATGCGATCCTTTCAGTAGGACCACACGTATGTGAAGCTGTTGATAAAGCTTTAGTTGATCTTGGTATGACAGTACACCACTCTTGCTTCGACTTGAGTCCTGCAGTTATGGACTTAATCGGATCTGGAAGAGTTTCTTTCACTATCGATCAACAACAAAGATTACAAGGTTATATGCCAGTTATCGTATTACACTTGTACAATAACAGTGCTGGACTTTTACCAGGAGCTAACATCCCATCAGGACCTGGCTTCGTTGACAAGTCTAACGCTTCTTCAGTTGCTGCTTTAGCAGGTATTGATAGATAGTCTGTAATAATTTAAAGGGTCGATTATTCAATCGGCCCTTTTTTTTTAACACAATTAATAAGTCTTTTATAAATGAATACATCAACAACAAAAAAACCAAGACAAGAGTCAGACCGACAAGGTGAAAAAAAATGGTACTCTGCATTTACGTCTCGTCCAGAGGTTGGACCTTTTGGAGTAATGGTTTTACTTTTTTGTATGTTGGGATACTTTTCAATTCCTGAAGGACAATTTTCTCTTAATCCTTTTTCTGGCGAAGGATTTAACGCTTTAGGAATTAGAAATAATTTTAGGGTAATTGCACAATTAGGGATCGTTGCACTTGCTGCTGGAATGTTAATCATTGCAGGTGAATTCGATCTTTCTGTTGGATCAATGATCGGTTTTGCTGGTGGTTGTATGGCAATGATACTAAAATGGGGTTTTGCTGTTGTTATTCCTTACATATCTTTTGAAGGAGGTTTTCATTTTGAAGGATACACATTATTTAAAATTAAAGATGTTTCGCCAATACTAGCAATATTAATTACATTATGTATGACGCTTTCTTTTGGATGGATACAAGGGTGGATAATTGTTAAAAGTGGTATAGCTTCTTTCATTGTTACATTAGGTGGACTTTTCTTTTTACGAGGTTTAACAGAAGTTTCGTATAGAGCTTTTAATAGAGCTCCAGATCAAACTGCTGGATCAACAACTGTTACAGATTTACCAGATATTAAAAACATCATAAATGTGCCGGGTCATGGAGAAATGGAAAGAGATGCGGCTAAAGCCTTACCAAATGACCAATTATTAGAAATTCTAAGCACTGTGCCTGCAAGTACGGTTGCAAAATTAACTGAACGATTAACATATATTAACGAAAAAGTTGCAGCTTACAAAACCACAATGAACGCAGAAAAGATGATTGCAACTTTAGAAAAATCATTAGCTGGGGCAAAAAAATCTGGAAATGATTCAATGGTGGAAATTTTGACAAAGAAAATAGAAGCTGGAGTTAATGTTCCTGATGTTGCGGCAAAAGCGGTTACTGATATTGATATAGCAAGAGCTTACATAGATACAATAGTTACCGCAAGACCGGTTGCTAATTTTTTTGGAGGCGACATTATGGAGCCAGTATTTAATTGGTTATATTATACGGCAGATTGGAATGTAAATAATTATGGAAACATTTTTGCTAAAGGAATGTATTCTGCTTTAATGATTTGGGGACTTATAGCGTTTATTTGTTATTTAATTTTGAGTAAAACTCAAGCAGGTAACTGGATTTATTCAACTGGTGGAAACCTTAGTGCTGCAAAAGCTAACGGTGTGCCAACTAATAAAGTTAAGATTTCATTATTTATGTTTACTGCGTTCTGTGCAACTATGTTTGCTGCGTGCCAGGTATTTGAAGTTAATACTGCGGATACAGCAAAAGGTAATTTAAAAGAATTAGAGGCAATTGCTGCAGCGGTTATTGGTGGTGTTGTGCTAACAGGAGGTTTTGGAACAATAGGTGGAATAATCTTAGGTACAATTATTTTTGGAATTGCAAAAGAAGCCTTCTTTTATATTCCTGGAATTGATGGATCGTTCTACAGAGTATTCCTTGGAGCAGTTCTTGTTACTGCTGCCTTAACAAATGAGAATATTAGAAAACGAATTATGGGAAATATCTAATGGATAAAAAACCATTAATTGAGATAAAGAATTTAGTAAAAAAATTTGGAACATTTACCGCTTTAAATGGTGTTTCATTAGATGTTTATCCGGGCGAAGTTCACGCGCTTTTAGGTGACAATGGTGCTGGAAAGTCAACTTTGATCAAAGTATTATCTGGGGTTCATCCAATGACAACTGGAGAAATAAAAGTAGATGGAGAAATTGTTAACTTTACTACACCACGTCAAGCATCTGATGCAGGCATTGGAACAGTTTATCAAGATTTGGCACTCAATGCTTTGACTTCAGTAACAAGGAATTTTTTTCTTGGACGTGAATTAATAAAAGGACCTAGCGGATTTGGTTTAATGCAAATGGATGAGATGGATAGAATAACAACAGAGGAAATGTCTAAAATTGGAATTAGTATTGCAAACCCTAATCAGCCAGTTGGAACAATGTCAGGTGGACAAAGACAAACTTTGGCTATTGCAAGAGCAATTTACTTTGGTGCAAAGATACTAATATTAGATGAGCCTACTTCAGCATTAGGTCAAAAGCAGCAAATGGAAGTTTTAAAAACAATTAAAAAAGTGCAAAGTTTAGGAAATATTGCAATTATACTTATTACACACAATGAAATTCATGCACGTCTTATAGCTGATCGATATACTTTCTTAAGTTTAGGAGAGGTAATTGGTTCAGGATTGTCTTCAGAACTTGGTAATGAAGATGTGAAAAGATTGATGGCAGGTGGTGCTAAAATTGGCGATTTAGCTAAAGAATTAGAGCAATAATTTTTTTATTTTTTTTTAATTTTTTTTCACTTAAAATTTATCAATGCGGAAATTCTCAAGAGATGGTTTTAATATTACTGAAGCAATAAATGAATTGATGCATGAATCTGGAGTTATCGTTATTGAAAATGCATATAATTTAAACGATATTAAAGAAGCAAGAGACATTGTTAATCATTTTGCTGATACACAAGAACAAAAAGAAACCCACTTTAACGCTGAGGCTGAAGCATCTAATAAGATTAAACTACAGCAAAGGATTTGGAATTTATTTGGTAAAGGAGAGGTTTTTAGTAAATTAATTATAAATGATATAATTTTTAGCTTAATGTCTAAACTTTTAGGTTCAGAGTTTTTTTGTGGATCTTACTGCGCAAGTAGATTGTTACCAGGATCTATAGGTCAAGAACTTCATATTGATTATCCGTATTGGGATTTTTATAATAGTGAGACTTTCCCTATGGGTCTTAATAGTTCATTTGCACAAAACTGTCAGGCTACTATACCTCTAGATATTTGTTCAGAACAATCAGGAGCAACTGCATATATCCCAGGATCACAGAAGAAATTACATTATCCAAATGAAAATGATGACTTTTCAAATAAACAACAAATGATAGCTAATCCTGGTGATTTAGTTTTTTTTAATGGTAACTGCTGGCATGGAGCATCACCAAATAAATCAAATCACCAAAGAGCTGCATTACTGATAGAGTTTCTTCCTAAGTATATAAAACCAGTTGAAGATTTAGTCACTTATTTATCTGAAGAATTTAAAAATAATTCAAATTCAAAAGTGCGACAGCTTTTAGGATTAAATTATGAATATCCAAAAATTATGGATGTGAGTAAAAAAGTAAATAATATTGGATTAGGTTATAAAGCTAAATAAAATCTATATTTTTAGTAAAATCTTCTATAAATAGTCTTTATAATGATTTTAAAAAATTCAAAAGTATTTGAAAAAAATGAGGATTTAAAAAATGGAAGTAAAATATTACGATTTAAAAAATAAAAGAGTGTTTATAACGGGCGGAGGATCAGGAATTGGTGCTTCAATAGTTGAACACTTTTGTGAACAAGGAAGTGAAGTTTATTTTGTAGATATAAATTTAAAAGAAACAAAAAAACTTTTAAACAAACTTAAGAAAAAAAAATTAAGAGCACCAACTTTCATTGAATGTAACTTACTAGATGTTAATAAATTAGAAAAAACAATTAAAAGCATCATTTCCAAAAAAGGGCCCATACACGCTTTAGTTAATAATGCTGCTAATGATGACAGACACTCTACAGAGCAAGTGGATGAGAAATATTGGGAAAATAGAATGGCAATTAATTTAAAACATTATTTTTTTGCTGCAAAAGCAGCAATAAAGTCCATGAAAAAAATAAAATCAGGTTCAATTATTAATTTAAGTTCAGTTTCGTGGGTTATGGGTGAAGGCGATAAAGTCGTTTATGAAACAGCAAAATCAGCTGTTGTTGGTTTAACACGATCTTTTGCTCAAGAATATGGGAAATACAACATTAGAACAAATACTGTTATACCTGGATGTATTGCAACCGAAAGACAAATTAAACTTTGGTATACTCCAAAATACAAAAAGTTTATTTTAGATAAACAGGCTCTAAAAAGAACTATATATCCAAATGATGTTGCTAAAATGGTCATGTTTTTAGCCTCAGATCAATCTATAAGTTGTACAAAACAAATGTTTACAATAGATGGTGGATTAACTTAATTTAGGTGAAAGTTGAAAGTTCAGTAATTCAAAACAAATATCTTAGAGTTCAAACTCTTAATTATGGTGCTAGTCTTTTTGAAGTTTATCACAAGAAAAAGAAAATAAATTTAATTTTAAATTTAGGATCAAAAGAAAACTACCAATACAAACACCCAAGTGTTGGATCGACTTGTGGAAGATATGCAGGTAGAATTTCCAATGCAAAATTTAAGATAGGTAACAAAAAATTTAAATTAAATGCAAATGAGGGAAAAAATATTCTTCATGGCGGTAAAGTTGGTTTTTCAATTCTCCCGTGGACAAAATTGAATCAAACAAAAAACAAAATAGTATATCAAATTCATTCAAGAGATAAGGATCAAGGCTTTCCAGGAAATCTAGTTGTCAATTGTATTTATCAATTAAGAAATAAATTTCTGATTATAAAATATGAATACAAATCTAATAAAAGTACTCACGTTAATTTAACTAATCATAGTTATTGGAATTTAGAAAAAAATAAAAAAAATATGATTTATAATCATGAGTTAAAATTAAACTCATCTAAATTTCTTCAAATAAATAAAAATTTAATCCCAACTGGAAAATTCAAAAATGTAAAAAAAACTATTTATGATTTTTCAACTTTTGAAAATATTGGTAAAAAATTAGATTACTTTAAAAATAAAAAGATTAATACTAAATTTAAAGGATTTGACACAACCTTTGTTGTCAAGAAAAATGTTAGAAATTTAGTTGGAAATTTAAAAAATATTAATTCTAATGTTAAAGTTGATTTTTTTTCAAATTTACCAGGTGTTCAAATTTATTCAGCACAAAATCTGAAATACAAAAAAAAATTATTTCCTTATCAAGGCATTTGTTTAGAAACACAATATTTTCCTGATGCACCTAATAAAAAAAATTTTCCAGGCACTTTAATTAAACCTAATAAAAGATATACATGCTTTACAAAAATAAAAATTAGTTAATTTATGAGTCAAAAAATTAATATTTCAATCGTTGGAACAGGATTAATGGGTTTACAACACATAAAAGCTATTCAAAAATCAAAGAAAGCAAATCTTCATTCAATAGTAGATATCAGTAATAACTCTAAAAATTTGTCAAAAAAATATAAAATTCCATTGTTTTCAAATGTATCAGAGCTTTTAAACTCAAAAAAACTTGATGCTGTAATAGTTGCTACTCCTAATCAATTGCATGAAAAACATACTGTAAGTTTTTTAAAAAATAAAATACCTGTCTTGTTAGAAAAACCTATTTCAGACAAAATTCAATCTGCAAAAAAAATTATGAGCAGCGCTTATAAGAATAAAACCCCATTGCTAATTGGATATCATCGCAGACACAATTCTATAGTCTCTAAAGTAAAAGAACTTATTAACAAAGGTAAATTAGGTCATATAGTTTCTGCAAACGTTTTATGTTGGTTATATAAACATAAAGCATATTACAAAGAAAAATGGAGAGTTAGTAAAGGTGGTGGGCCTTTAGGTATCAATTTAGTTCATGACATTGATATGATTTGTTATTTATTGGGTTCAATTAAATACGTTCAAGCCTTTACAACTAATAAAACAAGAAAATTTTCAGTTGAAGATACAGCCACAATAAGCTTGATCTTTAATTCAGGAGTTCTTTGTACACTAAATTTGTCAGATACAATTGTTGCACCATGGAGTTATGAATTAACCGCTGGAGAAAATCCTGCTTATCCAATTACCAATCAATCAGCATATATGATTGGAGGTACTAAAGGTTCTTTACAGTTTCCTAATCTTAAATTTTGGTTTTATAAAAAAGAGAGAAGTTGGTGGAAAAAAATTTTTGTTAATGAAGATAAAAACAAAAAAGATGATAATACATTGGTAAATCAAATAGATCACTTTGCTGATGTAGTGACTAAAAAAGCTAAACCAAAAGTTAATGGTAATGATGGTTTAATTTCTCTTAAAATTTTTGCAGCAATAAAAAAAAGTGCTAAAACTGGCAAAAAAGTAAGAATATAAAATTTTTGTTAAACTTTAAATCATTCATTGTTTTGACATATTTTATTTGTTAACTTTTAGTATGAAAAAAATTATCGTACTTGTATTATTTAGTCTGGTATTTTTCACAAATTCAAATGCTGCGTGTGATGATCCTTTAACTGAAGGAGTTGATTATTCTAATTGTAGATTTTCAGACTCTCAAGATTTACAAGGTAGCTATCTTCCGAATTCAAATCTTTCATTCGCAAGTTTTATTCAAGTAAACTTTGATAAAAGTATTATGATGAATTCAAATCTATCATTTGGAACTTTTCCAGAGTCTACATTTGTAAGAGCTAATCTTTATGAGTCTGTTTCTATAGGTGCAAATTTTGAAAAGACTAATTTTACTGGAGCAAACTTAACCAGAGTAGATTTTATGGGCGCAACATTAATCGAAGCTAATTTTCAAAACTCTAATTTAATGGAGGCCAACTTTACATCATCTAATATTACCAGTGCTAATTTTGATGGGGCTAATTTAACTGGAGCTACGTGGACTAATGGTCAAACTTGTGGTCCAGAATCTATAGGTATCTGTAAAAAATAATTAATGAATACCTCAGTTAATACTGATGATGTTATCTTTAATTTTTTCAAGCAAATTTGTGATGAAAAAAATGATCAAAAATGTGTTGAACTTGGAAAAGAATGGATAAAAGCAATGGAAACAAACTTGTCTAGTATGGAAGCAAATTTAAATGGTGCTGATTATATTAGGCATAAAGATGATATAAAAAGCAACAGAAATCACCTTGATAGTTTAAAGAACAAAACATCAACTGAATGGAGAGAGTACGCTACACAATGCATGATCGAAATAATAAACCACAAAAACCAGAAATGACAAAATTTTAAAAAGACTTTCCATAATTAAAAAAATATACTAAATATAATTACTAGGGGTGTCTTAACAGACTGAGATCATACCCAATGAACCTGTCCGGTAATTCAGAAAGGGATAAAATGGATAAATCGTATTTTTTAACTCAATCAACCTCATTAATATTAGTTATCTCAATTAGTTTAATATTTGCTTTCCTGGGAATTTTTCATTCTAGAAAATTTAAAGGAATTAACAATTATTTAACTGCAAATAGAAACATTGGTTTATTTTCACTTACCACAAGTCTTATAGCGTCAGCTTTAGGTGCTTGGATTTTATTTGGTCCCGTCGCGGCTGCAACTTGGGGCGGAATAGGCGCTGTTATTGGTTATGCATTAGGCACAGCTTTTCCAATGATTTTCTTAATTTATTTTGGAAAAAAAATTAGAAATGAGTCTCCAAAAGGATCTTCTCTAGTTGAGTTTATGAGAAAGAAATTTAGCAAAAGTCTATTTAAGTTAATTTTGTTAATGACAATCTTTTATATGTTTATTTTTCTTTGTGCAGAAGTTACAGCAGTTGCTGTATTAATTAATTATATATCTGGCACAGAATTGTGGATTACAGCATTAATAGTTTTGATAGCTACCTTAAGCTATACTCTTTATGGGGGATTAAGAGCATCAATATTTACTGATAACATTCAAATGATTGTAATTGGTATTTTGTTGTTTATTTTGATATCAATTATTAGTTTATCTTCAGGAAATGATTTTTCTTTTTCTTTAATTGAGAAAAAGAATCCTCAATTATTAAGTTCAAATTATATACCAGGATACACTGCTGGATTGACTTTCTTTATAGCAGTTGCAGCAACAAATTTATTTCATCAAGGAAATTGGCAAAGAGTGTATGCAGCAAGAGATTTTCAAACATTAAAAAGTGGTTTGATAATTTCTTTCTTTATAATTGTTCCAATAGTTTTTTTAATGGGCTTTATTGGGATGGTTTCATTTTCTATTGATCCATCTGTAAGACCTGATTTAGGATTTTTTAATTTGTTATTACAAGAACAAAAAGGGATTTTTTCCTTATTGGTCATTATTCTTGGTCTTGCATTAACAATATCGACCGTTGATACTTTAGTAAATGCTATTTCAAGTTTGTTTGTAGTTGATGGTAAAGCAACTTTTAACTTACATAAAAAAATTAATTATTCAAAAATATCTAAATATTTCATTTTAATCTTGTCTGTAATTGCTTTTATTGTTGCTTCAAAAGGATTTGATATTTTATATTTGTTCTTACTTGCAGATTTATTTTGTTGTGCATTTGTAGTAACTGTTTTTTATAGTTTCTATAATAAAGTAAATGAAAATACTGCTTATGTTTCAATTATAATTGGTCTGGTTGCTGGATTTTTAATGTTTCCATTTCCAGATTTTTCCAAAAGTTTATTAGTGGGAGTAATTTTTCCAAAAGATTTATTTTTACCTCTTATAGCTCAATCTTTATTATTTTTATCTTTTTTGATTGCAACTTTCTTGCCAGTAATAATTTTGAAAATTAAATTTAGATAGAGGAATTTAAAGCGTCATAAATAAGTTCTTTGGTGGTCTCACCAATACTTCTGTAAACTTCTTTATTATCTTTAAAAATTAAAAGTGTTGTTTGATATTGAACATTAAAAAATTGAGCAATTTCTTTATTTGTTACATCAAAAGCAAAATATTCCATATTATCAAAATCTTTTTTTGCTTTTTTTAGCACTTCCATTTGACTTGCACATGACGTGCAATATTTAATCCAAGAACTTACCACAACAACTTTGCCTTCCGATAGAGCTTTATCAAATAATTGTTTTTCATAAGTCGTTTCTTTACTAGTTGCTTTGGAAGTGAATGCTAATGCAAAACAAACAAATATTAAAAATTTTTTCATGAATTATTTCATCTAGCGGAAATTTTAATTTATTGTAATAGAATAAATTGTCTCTATATATGGTTATCAAATGTCTAGTGATCAAATTACCATAAATAACTTATCAAAAGTCTATGACAATGGATTTGAAGCATTAAAAAACATAAATCTTAACATTAAAAAGGGTGAAATTTTTGCGATGCTTGGACCAAACGGCGCAGGAAAGACTACTCTTATAAGTATTATCTGTGGAATAGTAAGACCATCTTCAGGAAAAGTTACCGTAGACGAATTTGATATTATTGATGATTATAGAGAAACAAGGTCAAAAATTGGTTTAGTTCCACAAGAGCTTACCCTGGAACAATTTGAAACCGTATTTAATAACGTTTCCTATTCCAGAGGTTTGTATGGAAAGAAACCTGACCCAAAACATATTGAGAAAGTTTTAAAAGATTTGAGTTTATGGGATAAAAAAGATTTAAGACTTAGACAGCTGTCTGGAGGAATGAAAAGAAGAGTTTTAATCGCGAAAGCATTATCTCATGAACCAACTATTTTATTCTTAGATGAACCAACTGCTGGAGTAGATGTTGAGCTAAGACAAGATATGTGGAAAGTTGTTGAGAGTTTAAGAAAAACTGGTGTTACAATAATTTTAACTACACACTACATAGAAGAAGCTGAGGCTATTGCGGATAGAGTGGGAGTTATCAACCAAGGAGAAATAATAGTTGTTGATGAAACGAGAGAATTATTAAAGAAAATGGGCCATAAAAAACTTACAGTAGACTTACAAGAAGAGGTCAAAGAAATACCAAGCAGTTTAGAAAAATATAATCTTGAAATCGGAAAAGATAAAATATCCATTGATTATACTTACAATGTTCAAACAAAACAAACTGGTATTACAAATTTACTTCAAGATTTAAAAGATGCAGGATTTAAATTAAAAGATTTAAAAACAGAACAAAGCACTTTAGAAAAAATTTTTGTAAGTTTGGTAAAGGAAAATAAAAATGTTTAATTATTATGCTTTTAAAGCAATTTATCTTCATGAGATGGATAGATTTAGACGAACATTGATGCAATCTTTATTATCGCCAGTATTATCTACTTCTTTATATTTTATTGTATTTGGTTCAGTAATTGGAGGGTACGTTGAAAATATTGATGGAATTAGCTATGGATCATATATTGTACCTGGTTTGTTGATGTTAACATTATTAACTCAATCAATAAGCAACACATCTTTTGGTATTTTTTTTCCTAAATTTAATGGAACAATTTATGAAATTTTAGCTGCACCAATTTCAACTCTAGAAATAGTTCTTGCATTCGTTGGTGCAGGAGCAACCAAAACTTTAATTGTGGGTTGTATGATATTCATAACTTCAACTTTTTTTGTTGAAGTTGAAGTACAATTTCCAATGTTAATGATTTTTCTTTTAATATTAGTTTCATTTACTTTTGCATTATTCGGTTTTTTAATTGGATTGATGAGTTCTAATTTTGAACAAATGTCAATCATTCCTACTCTTGTTATAACTCCAATGGTCTTTTTAGGTGGAAGCTTATATTCTTTAGACATGCTTCCAGAATTTTGGCAAATAGTTACATATTTTAATCCAGTAGTATATCTGATCAATGGATTAAGATTTTCATTTTATGGAGTATCAGATTTTAATATATGGATAAGTGTCGGTTTAATGATAAGCTTTTTGATTATTTGTATAGTGATTGTAACAAGTCTTCTTAAAAAAGGTTATAATATAAAAGCATAAATAATGATTAAATATATTCTTCCAGCTATTATTATTTTTTTGATTGTTTTGTTCTGGGAGAAAATTACTGAATTTGTAGAAAAAAAATTCAATGTTAAGCTTAATTATATTGTCGTTAGCTCCATAATTGCTGCAATAGCGGTAATTCTTCTGCTCCTTAATTACTAGGATTCATGAACATTCTTGATGTTTCAAATTTTGAAATAAAGGAAACGGATGGAGTTTTTACCTTTAAAAATGAAAACACAACAATAGGATTTGTTAGATTTAATGAGATAGGTGAGGTAGAGTATATTTTTGTTAATCCAATTTTTAGAAAACAAGGGTTAGCAACCAAATTATTACAATTAGTAAAAAAAAAACTGGAAAAGAAATAATACTTCAAGAACCGATTAGCCCTTTAGGATTGAAATTATTAAAATCATTTAAAAGATGGAAATAAACTTTTTATTTTTCTTAACAGTTGTTCCTGCCATTATTTTATATGGAATTGCAAAATCAGGTCTAGGTGGTTCTATGACTTTAATTTCTGTTCCTTTAATGACAATAGTAATGCCATTAAATCAAGCTTTAGGAATTATTTTACCAATTTTAATATTTTCAGATTTTATTGCTGTTTATAAATATAGAAAGGAATTTGACTTAGGAACTTTAAAATTAATGGTTCCATTTGCAGCTATTGGGATATTTATTGGATCATTAACTTTTTCATATTTTTCAGAGGAATTACTTAAATTCATAATTGGAGTTATGGGCTTCTTATTTGCTGGTCATTACTTTTTTTTTAAAAAAAATAAAGAAAAAAGATCAGAAAAAAACTTTTTTAAAGGTGGTACTTGTTCGGTCGTTGCTGGATTTACAAGTTTTTGCGTACATGCAGGAGGAACTCCAACTAGTCTTTATTTACTCCCGCTTAGAATGAAAAAAGAAATTTATGTAGGTACAAGAATATTTTTTTTCACTTTCGTAAATTTAATTAAACTTCCATTGTACATTAGTTTATCTATGACAAACTTTGAGTCTTTTAAGCAGTCAGTAACATTGTTTCCACTTGCATTATTGGGAATATTAATTGGATATCAATTACTTAAAATTATAGAGGAGAAATTATTTTACAATATTTTATATGCTTTAATTTTTGTTACTAGTGCAAAACTTTTGTATGATTACCTGGTATGATTTAATAACGCATTAAAATTTTAAAATTAGTGTTAGATAATAATTATTATAAAAATGAAAAAAAAATTTAAACCAAGAATTAAAGCAAGATTAAGAAAAAATAGACAAGCTTTAAGTAAAAATATTGATAATTTTTTTGGATGGGTTAAAGGTGCAAAACTTGTTGAGCTTAAAGAATGTAATCCCGAAGAGGATCCTGTTAGACCAGAATTAGATAACAAGTTTAGAACAGGATATGGAAGAAAGATTTTTGGTGTAGAATATCAAGGAGAAATCCATGCTGTAATGTGTTTTGCTTATACAAATGAAATTCCAAAAAGTGTTGAAGAGTTAGAAAAATTGAGTACCGATGCATTTCTTCAAACAGCAATGAGAGATCAATCAGGTGGTCGAATAGCAATTGCTTATACTGTCTGGTCCAAAAAAAAGGGTGGGGGAAAATTGATTGTAAAAGAAGTATTTAAAAATATAAAAAAATCTAATCATTTAAATAGATTGGTAACCCTTTCACCTCTAACAGAAATGGCAACAAATTTTCATGAGAGAAATGGCGCTAAATTAATTCAAATTAATGAAACTACACAAAATTTTGAATACAAAGTTATGTAACAATGAAAATTATTAAACTTTATTTTATAGTATTTTGTACTTTATTTATTTTATCTTATTCTGCAGTTATGGCTTACGAAGAAGCAAATTATGAAGTTGTCTCTAAAAATGAGGTTTATGAGGTTAGAAAATATTCTGATCGTTTAGCGGTGGAAACAATTACATCTGGAATAGATAGTAATTTTAGAAAGTTATTTAATTACATTTCAGGAAGAAACGATACCCAAGAGAAAATTAAAATGACTACCCCAGTTACTCAGGTTGAGAAAAATGGAAATATAAGTATGCAATTTTACTTGCCCTCTAAATTTAATTCAGAAAATGTACCAAATCCAAGCAGAGAAGATGTTAAAATAGTTAATATTGAAGGAGGATACTACGCGGTGCTGAGATATTCTGGACGAGCTTCAGATGGAAACTTTCTTAAGCATAAAAAAATTTTAGAAAAAGAGTTACAAAAAAATAATATATCAATTATAAGCCCACCAATTAGAGCAACCTATGATAGCCCATTTACTCTACCAATGAATAGAAGAAATGAGGCTATGTTTAAAGTGGAATTAAATTGAAGAAATCAAAATTTAAAGCAATGGTATTATCTTGTATAGATCCAAGATTTCAACATTTAGTCCACAATCATTTACAAAAAAAAAAATTAATAGGAAAATATAGTGCTTTCACAATTGCAGGTGCAGCTGTTGGGGTTACACATAATAAATTCAAAAAATGGCATAAAACGTTTTATGATAATTTAGGAACTTCTATTCAATTACATAAAATAGAAAAATTAATTGTTATTAATCATAAAGATTGTGGTGCTGCCAAAATTGCAAATGGAAAAAAAGAATTTACCTCAGTTAATGAAAAAAAAATTCATAAAGAGTCGTTCTTAAAAATTAAAAAACAAATAAAAAAAAAATTTCCAAAATTGAAAGTAGAATTTAATCTAATTTCTTTGGATAGTAAAATTACTAAATTTTAATTATTGATTTCTTATTAGAGGATAAACTTTAGGATTTAAATATTTTAAATTTGTTAGCAATATTAAAATTAAAGTAACAAAGCCAATTGAAAATCCTAAATAAATTAAAACTTTAAAGTCAAACATCCATACTAGGTCAAAAATATTTTCCATAATAAATTTTGAACCAATCACTGCAAAAAATATTGCAATTAATATTACAGATTTAAAAATAATGATGAACTCAATTAGCGATGAAAAAATAATTTGTTTTTTTGAAAAACCTAAAATTTTAAAGACTAAATTTTGATATTCTTTAATTTTTCCTTGAACCATAATTGCGCTCGAAATTACGATTAACCCTATCACAATAGTTACCGCTGAAATTAAAGTAACTGCAATAAATACTTTATTCAAAACAGCAGTAACTTTAGATAAATAATCTGCAATTTTTATCATTGATAAACTCGGCATGATTTCAAGCATTTCAGTTTCATCAAATTTCTTTGAATTAAATTTTGCAGTAGCTAAATATTCGTGTGGAATATTTTTTGCAAATTGAGGATTAAATAACATTGCAAAATTGATGCTCAAATCTCGATAATCTACCTCTCTAAAATTAATGACCTCTCCTTCAATTTCTCGTCCATAAACATTTAAAGTAAAAATATCACCTAACTGAATGTTAAAATCTTTAGCGACTTTTGCATCGAGAGATATTTGAAGTTGATTTGGGTTTGATAAATCCCACCATTTACCTTCTAAAATTGGATTATCTTCAGGTATATTTTCCACCCATGAAGATCTTCGTTCGCTACCAATTACCCAGTAACTATCATTATCTGGTTTAATATAAGTGCTAGGATCCACACCATTAATTTTTACAATTCCAGAGGATACCATTGGCACAATTTCAATAGATGCATTTGGATCCATATTTAAAATACCTTGTTCAAATTTATCTCTTTCTCCTTTTTGAATTCCTACAAAGAAATAATCAGGCGCAATATCAGGAATAGATTTAGCAATTTCTCTTTGAAAATTTGTACCAACTAAAGCTAATGTTAATAACAATGTAACCCCTAAGCCAAGAGACATAACTGTAATGGGAGTTATACTTTTTGTTTGGGTAATATTTTTAATCGAAACTTTTAAAGAAATTATTGAACTAGATTTGAATTTTTTTAGGAAAAAAATGATTAATTTTGAAATTAAGAAAAATACAATTAAACAAACAAAAAAAGCAGTAAAGTAGCCCAAGCTATAAGAAGGTTGTTCAGATCCTATTGTGAACAATAAAATTAAAATAGATAATAAAACAAAGCTTAGAACAACTGATTTTTTAGAATAATAAAATTGAAGGTTTTGAAATACGTTTCTAAATAAATTAGATGCTTTAACTTGATCAATAGAGCTAATTGTCGGAATAGAAAAAATTACCAGCACCAACAATCCCACTAAAAATATTTTTAAAAAATTAAGCAATGAAAACACTGGATAAACATTCAGTCCCAATCCATCAGATAAATATTTATCCGCTATTGGTACAATTAAAAAACTCGATCCATAAGCAACCACAGTGATGATAAATAAAAGTATAAATAACTGCAGATAATATAGTGTTTTAATATTGCCCGAATAAAAACCAACTGCTTTTCGTACAGCTATCGACATGTTGTTTTGATTAATAAAAGAAAGAAGAGTATTTGCTATTCCAATACCCGCTATCAACATTGCGCTGATAGATACAAGGGATAAAAATTGAGAAAAATTGTTAATAATTCTTTTTATTCCACTCGCAGAATTTTCAGGATATCTAAGTTTAACTTTTTGATCGTCTTTAAAGATTTTCTCTATTCGTATTTCAATTTCTTCTGGATTATCATTTTCATTAAACTTTACTTTGTACTCATAGTTTAAAAAGCTACCAATTCCGTTGAGTTTTAAAATTTCCAAAGTTTGTTTTCCTGCCAAAGCCCAATCGCCAAATGCAACAAATCCACTTACATCTGGTACTGATTTAATAATTCCAATTACTTTAAAATTTTGATCTTGGACTTTTACTAATTCATTAATTTTAATATTCAGGGTTTTTGATAAACTTTCATTGACCAAGATAGTGTTAGGTTCTTTGTGCA
This sequence comes from uncultured Pelagibacteraceae bacterium, assembly GCA_902529645.1. Classification (GTDB taxonomy): domain Bacteria; phylum Pseudomonadota; class Alphaproteobacteria; order Pelagibacterales; family Pelagibacteraceae; genus Pelagibacter. Next base: position 74,776 of record CABZXO010000005.1, read on the forward strand.
TTCTTTCATAAGCACCACTTGGCTCATACACAACATTTCCATACAAAGGATATTTTTCATCTACAGTTTTAATTCTAGTAAATAATGATTTATTTTTTTCTCTGCTAGTAGTTGAAAGCATAGTGCTGAACTCAATCATTTGAGAAACAGTTGCAAATTCTTTAATTTTTTTAACTAGATCTAAATTTCCTTGATTGCGATTGTAATCAATCTCTAAATCTCCACCCAAAAGAGCTTTGGCATTATCATTTAGTTCTTTTTTAAGACTATCTTCAATTGTGAAAATAGCACTTAAGATAAATAAACTTATAAAGAGTGTGACAATGATACTGGAAATTTTATGATAATTTCTGCTTAAGTCTTTTAAAGCGTATTTAAATATCAAACTAAACTCTGAAGGATTATTTAATTTTTCCATCTTTTATTTTTATTTTTCTTTTAGCTTTGTCAGCAAGTTTAGGGTCATGGGTTACCATGATTAAAGAAGAACCTTCTTCCTTGACATACTTAAATAAAATATTTGCAATCATGATAGAATTTTCGGTATCTAGGTTTCCGGTTGGTTCATCTGCTAAGATTAATACCGGTTTCATTGCAATTGCTCTAGCGATAGCAACCCTTTGTTGTTCACCACCTGATAATTGACTTGGTAGATTATTGAAACGGTGTTTCAAACCAAAACGATCTAATAAAATTTTTGATTCTTTTTCTGGATTTTTGAAATTATTAAGTTCGAGTGTAAGCGCAACATTTTCAACCGCTGTATAATTAGGAATTAAATAAAATGACTGAAATATTATTCCAATATTTTTCTTTCTTACCTCAGATACTTCGTCCTCACTAATGCTAGTTATTTCCTGATCATTAAATATTATTTTACCAGAGGTTGGTTTTTCTAAGCCCCCAATTAACATTATTAAACTTGTTTTCCCTGAGCCACTTTCTCCGACTACTGAAACAGTTTCTTTTTTCTTAATATTTAAATCAATATTCTTTAAAACATTGATACTATCTTTACCAGTTTGGTATTTGAGATTTATTTTTTTTAATTTAAGAAGAGCACTCATGAATAAAACTATATTTATAAAAATTTTGATATTCTTTCTAGTGCACATAAACGTAAGTGCAATAGAAAAGGTTGTTTTGTTTGGTGATAGTTTGATGGCTGGTTATGGATTACCAAAAGAACATCATTTATCAATAGTTTTAGAAAAAAATCTTAAGCAAAGTGGTTTAAACATTAAAGTCATTAATGGGAGTGTTTCTGGAAGCACATCATCAGGTGGATTAAATAGAGCTGATTGGAGTTTATCAGAGCCAGGAATAGATTTAATTATTTTAGGACTAGGAGCCAATGATATGCTCAGAGGAATTCAACCAGGAGAAACGGAAAGAAATTTAGAACAAATAATAAATGTTGCTCAGAATAAAAAGATTAAAATTATTTTAGCTGGAATGGTAGCGCCAGATACTCATGGGAAAAAATATAAAAAAGAGTTTGATGCTATTTATCCAAAGTTATCAAAAAAATATAATTTAGCATTAATCCCATTTCTTCTTGAAGGTGTGGCACTTAACCCAAGATTGAATCAACAAGACGGCATACATCCCAACAAAGATGGAACAATTAAAGTAAGTGAAACAATAAAAAAAAGTATTATTAATATAATTAATTAAATGAAAATCTTTATATCAATATTTGGCTTATTATGTTGCCTTAGTTTTGCCCAAGCTCAAAATACAAATATTACACTAAATTCTGATTTGAACTTAAATTGTAAATTTGAAAAAGTAATTTTAAAAAATCCAGACCATAACTTTGAATCTTTCACAAAAGATCAAATTAAAAGAAAAGATATTAATAAGTTAATAATCGAGTCTAAAACACCAGACATTCTAAATGTTAAAAATCTATCAGAATTTTTTAATAAAATTGATTTAGAAGTTAAAATTTCGAATAAAGATATATTCTTAATTCAAGCGTTCGATAAAGAGAGGAATTATTCTGAGTCTGCAGTCTATACTAGAAAAACAGGCGAACTTATTCACGAAATCACAACCAATATAAAACAAGAGGAAAAAGAAAAAGATATTTCTTTTTATAGTTGTAAAAATAACAACAAAGACACTTAAGACCAAAGACTCTAATTCTAATATTTGATAACATCTCAATATGAAGAAGTTATTATTAGTAATTTTGTTTTATTTATTTTCGCAAGTTAGTTCTTTAGCAAACGAAAGAGATACTAGACTGAACCAATTATTTAATGAGTTAAAAGCAAATAAATCAAAAGTAGCTTTTATAATTGAACAAGAAATTTGGGCCTTGTGGAGTACTCATCCAACAGATGAAAAACTTACTGCAAGATTAGAGGAAGGTTCTCAATTTGTGAGAGATCAAAACTATATAAAAGCAAAAGATATTTTTACTGAGGTTATAAATCTAGATCAAAGTTGGGCTGAGGCTTGGAATAAAAGAGCAACTGTGCTTTATATGCTAGGAGAATTTGAAAAATCTCAAAATGATATAGATCAAGTATTAGCCTTAGAACAAAGACACTTTGGAGCTTTAGCAGGGCAAGGTTTAGTAAATATTCAGCTAAAGAATTATGAAAAAGCAATAAGAAGTTATGAGCAAGCACAAGAAATTTACCCTGCTATGAGATCACCAAAAATAATGATTAAGCAAATAGAAGAATTAATGAAACAACAAACAATATAATGTGTGGAAGATACGTAGTAAAAAACCCCGTAACAAAAACAAATAAATTAGTAAAATCTGCAATTCAGGTTGAAGATACTGAAAACTATAACGCTCATCCATATCAAAAACTGCCTGTAATAAAAAAATATAAAAATGGAAATACTTTAGAAAATCTACAATGGGGTTTAGTTCCTGGATGGGCTAAAGATAAAGATTTTAAAGCTTTGATTAATGCAAGACTTGAGACCATTGATGAAAAGGTTTCATTTAAAAAATTGATCAAAAACAATCGATGTGTTGCAGTTGCAGATGGTTTTTATGAGTGGAAAAGAGAAGAAAAAGAAAAAACTCCTCATTATTTTACTCGTGAAGATACTAATCCTATTTATTTTGCTGGCATCTTTGAAAATGATCAGTTCTGTTTGATTACAGAGGAAGCAAAAGAAAATATAAATGAGATTCATCACAGACAACCAGTTATTTTAAATCAAGCTGATATTAATCGTTATTTAAATTTAGAATTACAAGGTTCTACATTTTTAAAGGAACGTAAAATTCCTAATTTAATTTTTCATGAAGTTTCAAAAGATGTTAATAAGCCTATAAATAATAGCGCATCCTTAATTCAAAAAGTTTAATTAATCTCTAAAATTAACAAAATCAATTGGAAGCCCAATATCAATTGCTTTGATTGCGGAAATAGCTTCTTGGAGGTGATCTTTTTTTTTGCCATCTATTCTTAATTCATCGCCTTGGATTTTAATTTGAATTTTAAGTTTAAGTTTTTTAATGTCAGCAATAACTTTTTTAGCATTTTCTTGGCTAATTCCTTCTTTTAATTCACTGACTTGTCTAATAGATCCTCCTGACGCTCCTTCAGAACTTTTAACTTCTAAAACCCTTGGATCTACTTTTCTTCTAACTAAATGGGTTTGTAATAATTCATTTACTTGCTTTAATTTTAATTCATCAGGTGCGTTGGTAGTCACCGTTTTATCTTTTCGTTCAATTGAAACATGAAGTCCTTTAAAATCATAACGGTTACCGATTTCTCTTAAACAATTAGCTAAAGAATTATCAAATTCTTGATAATTTATTTTACTAATTACATCAAATGAAGGCATATTTATATTATACAGTATTAATGATCAAAATTTAAACTAAAATATAAATTCTAGCAATAATAAGGCATTTTAACTTATTGAGTTAATTGTAAATAAGAATATATTTAATACATGCTTAGTTATATCATTCCATTTTTAATACTTATTCTGGTAGTTGTTTTTATACATGAATATGGACACTACTATTTTGCGAGAAAATATGGAGTAGGTGTAACAGATTTTTCAATTGGTTTTGGTAAAGAGTTATTTGGTTGGAACGATAAATCAGGCACAAGATGGAAAATATGTGCAATTCCTCTAGGAGGATATGTAAAATTTTTTGGAGACAGAAATGTTTATTCTCAGGCCGATCATCAAGAAATTTTAGAAAAATATAATGAGGAAGAAAGAAAAAAACTATTTACATTAAAACCTTTATATCAAAGGGCATTAATTGTGTTTGGCGGCCCTTTAGCTAATTTTTTATTAGCTTTAGTCATATTTTTTGGTCTTTATACGTTCGTTGGTAAGGATTTTACTCCTGCTGTAATCAGCGAAGTTCAAAAAGACAGTCCTGCGATGATTGGAGGACTTAAAGATCAAGATATAATTTTAGAAATTGATGGAAATCAAGTTAAAAGTATTATGGAAGTTTCAAAGTTTATTACTTTGTCTACTGGTGATTTTATAGATTTTAAGGTTAAGCGTTCCTATGATGAATTGATATTAAAAGTAAAACCTAATGTTGTTGAAGGTGATGATGGACTAGGGAACAAAATAAAAAAAAGGATGGTTGGTATAAAATTATCAGCTTATAATGATAAAATTAATCATGTAAAATTAGGACCTGCAAAAGCACTGTATCATGCAGCAAATGAGGTTTATTTTGTAAGTGTTTCCTCACTTAAATACATAGGAGGAATGATTTTAGGTAAAGCAGATACTTCTCAATTAGGAGGACCAATTAGAATTGCTAAAATTTCTGGACAAGTTGCAACGTTTGGAGTGTTGGCTTTCATTAGTATGATGGCTTATATTTCAATAAGTTTGGGTCTTATTAATCTATTTCCAATACCAATGTTAGATGGAGGACATTTAATGTTTTACGCGTTTGAGAAAGTGTTAGGCCGACCTTTATCCCAAAAAACTCAAGAAGGTTTTTTTCGAATCGGATTGTTTTTGTTGTTATCATTGATGTTTTTCACCACATTTAATGATCTAAAAGACCTTGGTTTATTTAGATAATTCACATTTTTAAAAGTTAAAAAAAGTCAATAAAACCAACGATTATTTATATTTTTACAAGATATTGTGTGTTTAAAAAAATTAAACACTAAAAAAAAGCTTGATTTATCAACGTTTATGACAAGTATAAATATTAACCAACAAAACCGGAGCTAAAATGAACAAAAAACAACTAATTGCTAAGCTTTCTGGCTCATTAAATTTGAGCAAAGCAGATGCTGAGCGAACTTTTGATACAATTACCAACACTATTTTAGATGCTTTAAAAGGTGATGATTCAGTAAAAATTGCTGGGTTTGGTACGTACAAAGTAGCTAAAAGAAAAGCAAGAGTTGGAAGAAACCCAAGAACTGGTGAGCAGATTCAAATTGCTGCTTCTCAAAAAGTAAAATTCTTACCAGCTAAAGCTTTAAAAGAAGTATTCAACAGATAATATTTTTTTTTAACAGCCCTAAGCGTTTTTTTTATACGTTAGGGCTGTTACTATATGCAAAAAATGCATAGCCACTTTTCCTAATCAGCGTTACTTATAAATTTTTTTTAAAACTATAAGACAACACTTAACAAGTGGAGGTCTTATGACTAAATTTATAAAAAAAATGTCCGCACCAGTTCTTAGTTTAATATTTTTATTAAACATGAGTAGTGCGGGTATGGCAGAGACAACAGTTTCTGCTGAGGTACAAGCTATATTCAACTCACTATTATTTTTAATGTGTGGTTTCATGGTCATGTTCATGGCAGCGGGTTTTGCGATGCTAGAATCTGGCATGGTAACTTCTAAAAGTGTTTCTGTAATCTGTGCAAAGAACATTGGTCTTTACTCAATTGCCGGAATTATGTTTTGGTTATTTGGATATAACTTAGCGTACGGAATACCAGAAGGTGGATATATTGGAACATTCACACCTTGGTCTGATGCAAGTTCAGTCGATACTGGATATGCTGATGGGTCTGATTGGTATTTTCAAATGGTTTTTTGTGCAACAACAGTTTCAATTTGTTCAGGTGCAATGGCTGAAAGAGTAAAACTTTGGCCTTTCTTTCTATTTGCAGCTATCTTATCTGGAATTATTTATCCAATCGTTATGGGTTGGCAATGGGGTGGAGGCTGGTTAGCAGAACTAGGCTTCTCTGATTTTGCTGGTTCGACATTAGTACACTCAACAGGTGGTGCAGCTGCTTTAGCAGGTATCATGTTATTAGGTGCTAGATATGGAAGATTTGGAAGTAAAGGTGAGGCGAAAGCTATAAAACCTTTTGCTGCTTCTTCTATTCCATTAGTAACAGTTGGAGTATTTATTTTATGGTTAGGTTGGTTTGGATTTAATGGTGGATCTCAATTAGCTATTGGAACATTCGATGATGCTGTAGCTGTATCAAGTATTTTTATTAATACTAATCTTGCTGCTGCTGGTGGTGTAATGGCCGCTGCAATAATCACAAGATTAATGTTTGGTAAAACAGATGTAATTCAAATGTTAAACGGAGCAATTGGTGGTCTTGTAGCTGTAACAGCTGAACCATTAGCACCATCGCCATTAGCGGCTATTTTCATAGGTGCTGTAGGTGGTTTAATCGTTGTATTTGGAACGAAATTACTTTTTAGTTTCAAACTTGACGATGTTGTAGGTGCAATCCCTGCCCACATGTTTGCAGGAATATGGGGAACATTGGCAGTGCCATTAACAAACACTGACGCTTCGTTCAGCGCACAATTAATTGGTGTGTTGTCGATTAACATCTTTGTATTTGTGGTGTCATATATTGTATTCTCAATTATGAAGGCTACTTTTGGAATTAGGTTAAGTAAAGAGGCCGAAGCTAAAGGTACTGACGTAACTGAAACAGGTGTAATAGCATACGCAATACGAGACTAATTGTATGCAATATAGAGGCTCTTCGATCTCCATGTCGTTATCTCTCATTGAAGAGCCTCTAATAAAAAGAATTAACTATAATCTCTCTCTCTAGTTAGTTAACTAAAGGCCCCTTAGAAATAAGGGGTCTTTTTTTATTTTTTTATAATATTTTGGAGAGTTTTTAATACTTTCTTAGCATGGTCTTTTACTTTAACGTTATCCCAAACTTTAAGTATTTTGCCTTTTTTATCGATTAAATAAGTCGATCTGATTATTCCCATAAATTCACGACCCATAAATTTTTTCTTACCCCAAACTTTATACTTTTTAAGAACTTTTAATTCTTCGTCAGCTAATAGATCAAATTTTATTTTGTATTTATCTCTGAATTTATTATGACTTTTTAAATTATCTTTAGAAATACCCAATATTTCACAGTTCAATTTTTTAAATTTTGGAAGTAGTTTATTAAAATCATTAGTTTCAATTGTACACCCTGGAGTATCATCTTTAGGGTAAAAATAAATAATTACATAATTTCCTATTGAATCTTTAAGAGAGTATTCTTTTTTATTTGTAGATGGTAATTTAAAAATTGGTGCTTTTGTATTTTCTTTAATCATTTATTTCGTTTTCCTCCCAAAGTTTTTTGTAATCAATAAAAGGCGATAAGCCGTAACTTGAATTAATATTTGTTAGATGTAGTGATAAACTTTTTAAGGGAGAAATACAAATTTCTTTTGAATATATTTCATTTAAATATTTTTCAAATGGATCGTGTCTATCTAAACAATTCTTATAAAAGTTATCCCAATATTTATTTAATAATTTTTTAGTTGTCAGGAAAGTACATAGTGTTTTATCTACAGTTCTCCAATGACGCCTATTTCCAATTAATACATTTGTTTTTTCATTATTCATGTAAAGATAAGGATAATCAGATGGACACATAAAAATATCCTTATTTAGTTGTGATGCAATTCTCTCATAAGAAGCTACCATTTCCTCCAACATTGGTTCAAAATGTAAATAGTCATCCTCAATAAAGTAAATTAAATCTTCACCAGTATTTTTCCCAATTTCAAAACTTTGAAGTAAACTCGCAAGGTTTGCAAAAGTTTCTTTATTTTTCTGTTCTGATATTTTTTCTTTATATTTTGAGTAATCTAAATTGATAACCTTTATATTATTTCCATCAATTACTTTTTTAATTACATTAAGGTTTTCAGTACTTGAATAGTCATCCACAATTATTGTTTTAACATTTATCGTGGGATATTTATTTTTTAAAAAATTAATTGATTTAATAAGTGAATTTAATGATCTTTTTGTATATTCAATTTTTGGATACTCAAATAACCTTTTTCTATTTTGATCCCAAATCTCAATATTTGTATTCATCCTTAGAACAATCAGTATTGAATTAACTTTTTTTGTAATTTTGACTTCACCCAAAGGTAAAATTATAGATTTTTCATTTAAAATCGATAATTCTTCATTTAATTCTTTTCCTAATGTTGGGGATGAAAAATTATTTTGATCTAAAATTTCGTAACCTAATAATTTACAAATTTTGATAAAAAATTTTTTCATAATGTGTTATACTTTTTATAATATTATGGTCATTAAATCATTACAAACTCTAGTTAGTGAAACTTTAAAAGAAATTAAAACGATTAATGCAGATGAAGCCTTCCAAATGGTTCAAGATAAAAATTGCAATCTAATCGATATAAGAGAGAGTAATGAACTAGAAAATACGGGTAGTGTTGAAGGAGCAAGTCATATCCCAAGAGGAATGCTTGAAGTATATTTAGATCCTAATAGCCCAGTATTTCAAAATGGACAAATAGACCAAAATAAAGAATTTGTTTTATTTTGTGCGGGAGGAGTAAGATCAGCTTTAGCTGTAAAATCATTAAAAGATATGGGATATCAAAAAGTATCACATATTGATGGTGGGTTTGGCTCTATAGCTAGTAGCAAATTTAAAATAATTTAATTAGCACCAAGTTCTTCCAAAGCATATTCAAGTCTATCTTGTCCCCAAAAAATTTTGTTATTCACTATAAAAGTTGGGGTTCCAAAAACTTCTTTTTGAAAAGCATCAGTAGTTAATTTAATCAATTGATCTTTAACTGATTGCTCTTTTATAGATTGAAAAAATTCATCACTATCAATATTTAAATTCTTTATTAATTTAGACATATTCTCAACATTTGATAAGTCATGATTATCTTTCCAATAAGCATCAAAAAAACAACTCAAGTAATCGTTTTGTTTATCCTTACTAACACTAATATACCCTCTCATTATATTTAAAGAATTTATCGGAAAATTTGAATTCCATTTGAATTCAATATTATTTTTTTCAGAGACTAAATTGCAATCGTTTATATTATTTCTTAATTTATATTTGTTAAATGCAGGCGAATCAATTCCAGCTAGCTTATGAAGACCTCCTAAATAAACTGGTTTGTAGTTAAATGTTATATTTTTATATTTAAGAATTTTTTTGTGAGCGATGTATGCATAGGGGCTAATTATATCGAAATAAAAATCTATATGATTACTCATATAAACTAATTCTTTTTGCGTAAAAAATTCTAATTATCCAATATAAAAATAAACCTATAGGACCAATTAAATAAGTCATAATTAATGGCACCGCCATCAAAATTTTGTTTATAGAAAACTTTTGAGAGTCTTTAACAATCCAGCCACCAATAAATAAGTTTATTGCTATGAAATGAGTCCAAAACATCATTATGTATAAATGATCTTCAAACAACCTTGATAGCTCATTTAGTCCAAGATAAAGAGAGAAATTTCCATCAAAATCGTAACCAATTAAATATGATTTATATAAAATAAAGATATAAACCCCACTTAGTATTAAAAAAGGAAAAATTGATGTTACAAAAATTCTACTTAAATGTGATTCAGGAAACACTATCAGAATAAACCAAAAAGGTAGAACTCCAAGGTTGATCCACATGTAAAGTGTCTCAATTGTGAAATAAGTATAAATTTGTTCAATCATTCAGATATATTATATTAAATCTAACAATGATTCCTATAAGAAATAGAAAAAAAACGCTGCAAGTAACTGTTGATGAGATGCGTAATTTTGCCTTTGCTTACGTTGAAAAATATGCTCCTTCAAAACAACAACTCAAAACTTATTTACTAAAAAAATACATGAAACTATCAGCATCTGATGTAAGAAAAAATGATGTAAATAAATTGATTGATATTGTTTTGTCCGACCTAGAAAAAAACAGATTCATAAATGATCAATTTTATTCTGAAAGTAAAGCCAAAAGTATGATTCAAAGAGGAAACTCAATCAATAAGATTAGAAATTATTTAATTGGAAAAGGGATTAACGAAACATTTATCAAAGATACAGTTGATAAAATAAAGGAAGATAATTCTGATCAGGATTTTTTTTCAGCAATAAAATTATGTAAAAAAAAAAGAATTGGTCCAGCAAGAGCTGAGGATAATAGAACTTTATTTTATAAAAAAGATATATCTCTTCTTGCAAGAAATGGATTTGATTTTGAAACATCAAAAAAGGTGATGGATATAGAAAAAGATGAATATTTAAAAATAATAAATCTACTTTGAATTTTTATCTTTTTCTTCTTTAACAAGCTGATTTATTTTATTTTTTATGTAATTTTTTACGAAAACAAATACTAACAATCCAAAAATTGATACTGAAACAATAATTATCAATATTATTCGTAATTGTTCATCCATTATAAAATATTTTTATTTTTTAAAATTATACTTGGATTTTTTAAATCTTTCTTACCGTACAAAATTTCATTTCCCTCAAAATCAGTTACAGTTCCACCTGAATGTTCTAAAATTGCATGACCAGCTGCAATATCCCATTCATATGCTCTCGGCTCAGCAACATAACCATCGTATTCACCAGCAGCAACGACACAGAATTTTAGAGAACTTTTCATTCTAATATTTTCTTTTACTCCTAAATCATTATAAATTTTTTGAATTTCAGGCTTTATTTTAGTTGAGTACGAAATAAATTTTAAATTTTCTGTTTTTTTAGCAGGTAAATTATTTAAGTTTATTTTTTTACCATTGCTAAACTCAAAAGCGTTATCTTTTTCATATGAGTAAAACATTCTTTTTTTTGCTGGAGCATTTATTAATCCAGCAACAGGTCTATTATTAATAATCAAACCAGCATTAATGGTAAATTCTTCTAAATTATTAATATAATCATATGTTCCATCAATAGGATCAACCAGCCAGAAATCTTTTAAATTTAGATTATCTTTATTTTCAGAGGTCTCCTCTGATATGATAGGTAAATTTGGAGTAACCTCAGAAATTTTTTTTGAAATTAATTTATTTACTTCTAAATCACCATTGCTTACTGGGGTGTTATCTGGTTTGATTTTTTTTGTTAAACCTTTTTCTCTTAGTTTAATAGCCAAATCTCCAGCCTCTAAAAAATTATCAATTAAATTTTCAACAATCTCTTTTAAGTTTACCTTCATTTTCCTAGTTTTTTTAATTCAACGTTTTTTGCGTAAATTACTTTTTTACCAACATTTTCAAAATTAACTGTCACTTTGTCTTTAATTATAGATTGCACTTGCCCAATTCCCCATTCTTTTTTTTGCGGATTAGTGACTTTGTCACCTGGTTCATAATCTAAAATCATTTAATTTAACTTATATTGTAAATAAGTATAAATACCACCTTATGAATAAAGATTTAAATTCTATTGGATTAGATAAAAAACCCTCAGATACTACGGTAGTTGTCGCAATGTCGGGTGGAGTAGATTCTTCCACTGTAGCAGGCATCATGAAAAAAGAAGGTTACAATGTAATTGGTATAACACTAAAACTTTATGACGATGGCAAAGAAGTAGCAGCCTCAAAGCAGTGTTGTTCAGGTCAAGATATAATGGATGCTAAGCGTGTTGCACACAAATTAGGTATAGAACATAAAATTTTATATTATCAAGATAAGTTTAAGCAAGATGTTATAGATAATTTTGTTGAGAGTTATTTAAAAGGTGAAACTCCAATTCCATGTGTTCAGTGTAATCAAACAGTTAAATTTAAAGATTTATTTGAAGTTTCAAAAGAACTCAAAGCTGATGCATTAGTTACTGGCCATTATGTAAAAAGTATTACAGAAAATAAAACTACAAATATGTATAGAGCCATAGATGAAAATAGAGACCAAAGTTATTTTTTATTCAATACAACTAGAGAGCAATTAGATTATTTAAGATTTCCATTAGGTGGAATGTTAAAAGACAAAACTAGAGAAATCGCAAAAAATTTAGATTTAAACGTTGCTGATAAACCTGATAGTCAGGACATATGTTTTGTTCCAAATGGTGATTACGCTTCAGTAATACAAAAGTTTAGACCAGACTCGTTTCAGAAAGGAAATATAAAAAATTTAGATGGTGATGTAATTGGTGTTCATGATGGAATTATTAATTTTACAATTGGACAAAGAAAAGGAATTAAAGTTTCAGATAAAGAAGCCCTTTATGTGTTAAAGATAAATTCAGATAAAAATGAAATAATAGTTGGACCCAAAGAAAAACTTGGAAAAAAAACAATTTCTTTAAAGGAAATAAATTTATTAACTAATAAACAGGATTTAGATCAAAATTTATTTGTTAAAGTTAGATCTACTGGAAGTCTTTTAGAGGCAAAAGTTGATCTTATAAATAACAATAATGCTAAAGTTAATTTAGCAATTCCTGAAGATGGTATTTCACCTGGTCAGGCATGTGTTTTTTATCGTAAAGACCAGTATGGCCACAAAGTTCTTGGTGGTGGTTGGATTAAAGAATAGCAGAAGAATTATTTCTTCTTATTTTTTCTTTTAGCTCTTCTTTTTTTAGACCCTTGTTTTCTTCGGCCTCTATGTTTCTTTGGGTAACTCATTTAGTCCTATTTTAATTTTATTGACGTTTTTCATGGGATATAGCATTGTCTTAATAACATATCAAATTTATTATGGGTAATTCCTTAAAGACTTTTCTGAAACATACAGCTAAAGATTTTCATAATCAGTCGGTAAATCCTCCAGTGGTAAGAGCCTCAACTATTATTTTTAAATCTTTGCAGGATATTAAAAAAACTCAGAATAAATATTTGAAAGACCCAGTAAGTGGAAATTTTGATTATGGTCGGCAGGGAACATCCACAACATATGCTTTACAACAAATTTTAAGAAAAATTGAAGAATGTTATAAGGTTTATCTAACCCCTACTGGTTTTGGTGCAATATTTCTTGGTGTTTTAAGCGTTGTGAAACCAGATGACGAAATACTTGTTACAGACTCTGTTTACTCTCCATCAAGACTGTTAACTGAAACATATCTAAAAAAATTTAATATTAAAGCAATATTTTATAATTCAAATGACTTTAATGATCTAAAAAGTAAAATTACAAAAAAAACAAAACTTATTTTTGTTGAAAATCCTGGAAGCAATACTTTTGAATTTCAAGATTTATCTAAAATAGTTGCATTGGCAAAAAAAAATAAAATTTATACAGCCATAGATAACACTTGGGGAACACCTTATTTTCTGAAACCAATAAAGCTAGGTTTTGATATGTCTATTGTCTCTGCAACAAAATATTATTCTGGTCACTCAGATGTAATGGGTGGAAGTTTAGCTATAAGTAAACGAGTTTTTAAATTAGTAGAAGCAACAAATAAAGTTTCAGGATTAAGATTAGGTCCTGATGATGCGTATTTAATTCTAAGAGGTATTCGAACTTTAGATGTAAGATTGGAAAAACACCAGGAAAATGCACTTAAAGTTTCCAAGTTTTTATCAAAACAAAAAAAAATAATTAAAGTTTTTTATCCATATAAAAAAGGTAGTCAAAATTATAAATTATGGAAAAAATATTATTCTGGAGCATCGGGTTTATTAGGATTTAAAATAAAATCAAAAAATAAAAACTCAGTCTTAAAATTTGTTAATTCTTTAAAACTTTTTGGGTATGGATTTAGTTGGGGAGGTTTCGAAAGCTTAGCACTATATCAAACACACCAAGCACTAGGTAAGAGACAATTTACACATATAAATAAAGATGAACATATAATAAGAATGCATATTGGACTTGAAGATCCTAAAGACATTATAGATGATATAAAACAAGCATTAAAATTTATTAAATGAGTTCAGAAAGTTTTACTATTAGCAAAAAAGCATTAATCACTTTAATTACTGCTTCTGTAGTTGTAATTATTTCTTTAGGGATAAGACAGACCTTTGGATTGTTTTATTTTGATTTTAATACTGACTTAGATATTTCTATTTCTCATTTTGGTTTTGTTATGGGATTACAGTTATTACTTTGGGGAGTATTCAGTCCGTTGTTTGGTGTAATTACTGATAAATATGGAGGAGCTGTTGCAATATTTATTGGTTTTGTTTTTTATTTAGCTGGGGTTTTGTTTTTTTATTCTGGCTATAATACTGGAGGTTATTTTACTCTAACTATAGGAGTGATGATTGGAATAGGCTTAGGCTCCACTGCAATAGGTATTCCGGTATCAGTAGTAGCCAAACATTTTCCAGCATCTAATAGAACTATTGCAACAGGAATTGTTACATGTGCAGGATCATTTGGGTATTTTGTTTCACCTTTACTTGTAAGATATTCTTTAGTTGAAACAGGTTGGGAAAATACTCTTTTATATTTTTGTCTCCTTTTAGGAGTTGGATTGGTCGCATCTTTATTTGTTAGTACTCCAAAAATACCTCTAGGAGTTAATCAAGAAAATAATCAAACAGCTATAGAAGCACTTAAAGAAGCATTTGCAAACAAAAGTTTTATTTATCTTA
>CABZXO010000006.1 GCA_902529645.1 uncultured Pelagibacteraceae bacterium
TGGTTGAATGTAATAAATCTAAATTAAATCTTAAATCAACAGGTACAGAAGGTTAACATGGAATACTTGAGCATAGTTTTTCATGAAGTTTATAAAATTTTATTCTTACTAGTACCTGTTCTTGTTTCTGTAGCAATGATTGTTTGGCTAGATAGAAGAGTTTGGGCTTTTGTTCAAAAAAGACAAGGACCTAATGTTGTTGGTCCGTTCGGCTTATTACAATCTTTAGCTGATGCTTTAAAATATATATTCAAAGAAATCATTATTCCATCCAGCTCAAATAAAGTGATTTTCATACTGGCCCCTATAGTCACGATGACTTTAGCTTTGATCGCATGGGCTGTAATTCCATTTAGCGCAACTCAGGTTTTGGCCGATATCAATGTTGGAATTCTTTACTTATTTGCTGTTTCTTCACTAGGTGTTTATGGAATAATAATGGGAGGCTGGGCATCCAATTCTAAATATCCTTTTCTAGGAGCAATTCGTTCTGCAGCTCAAATGGTATCTTATGAAGTTTCAATTGGGGTAATAATTATCAATGTTTTACTTTGTGTTGGTTCATTAAACTTAAACGACATCGTTGTTGCTCAACAAAATATGTGGTTTGTAATTCCATTATTTCCAATGTTTGTAATATTCTTTATTTCAGCTTTAGCTGAAACTAACAGACCACCTTTTGATTTACCGGAAGCAGAAGCGGAGTTGGTTGCTGGTTATCAAACAGAATATTCAGGAATGATGTATGCAATGTTTTGGTTGGGTGAATATGCAAATATTTTATTGATGTGTGCAATGGGAGCAATATTATTTTTAGGTGGTTGGATGTCCCCAATTGATGTTTATCCATTTACGTTAGTGCCAGGTGCATTATGGTTAATATTAAAAATTCTTCTTTTATTCATTCTTTTTGCTTTAGTGAAGGCGATAGTACCTAGATATAGATATGACCAATTAATGAGACTTGGTTGGAAAGTTTTTCTTCCTCTTTCTTTAATTTGGGTGGTATTAACAGCTAGCTTTTTATTTTATTTTAACCTTTTACCTGTGAATTAATAATGAAGATATCAAGATTTTTTAAAACTATATTGATGACAGACTTCATTGGTGGTTTGTTAATTGCTATAAAAGAATTATTTAAATCAAAAAAAACAATTAATTACCCATTTGAAAAGGGTAAAATTAGTCCCCGTTTTAGAGGTGAGCATGCTTTGAGAAGGTATCCAAATGGAGAAGAAAGATGTATTGCTTGTAAATTATGTGAAGCAGTATGTCCTGCTCAAGCAATAACTATCGAGTCAGCTGCAAGAGAAGACGGAAGTAGAAAAACTACTCGTTACGATATTGATATGATGAAATGTATTTATTGTGGATTATGTGAAGAATCGTGTCCTGTAGATGCAATAGTTCAAGGTCCAAATTTTGAATTTTCAACTGAAACAAGAGAAGAACTTTATTACACTAAAGAAAAATTATTAGATAATGGTGATAGATGGGAGAACGTTTTAGAAGCTAATATTAAAGCTGACAATATCCATAGATAAAATGATTGCACATGCTATTTTCTTTTATACCTTTTCAATAATTGCTGTTGTTTCAGCTATAATGGTAACAGCTTCTAAAAATACTGTTCATTCAGTATTTTTCTTAATTCTTGATTTCATAAGCATCTCTTGTCTTTTCATAATGATTGGTGCTGAATTTTTGGGAATGATAATGCTAATTGTTTATGTAGGAGCTGTAGCGGTTTTGTTTTTATTTGTAGTGATGATGTTAAATGTAGCACAACAAAAAAACCAATGGTTTGCAGGTCAAATAACCTCAAAACATATCCCAGTTGGTCTAATTATAAGTATATTAATTTTCTTTGAAATTGTAATCGTAATAAGTGGTTGGAAATATAAACCAGAAATTTTTGATATTAATAATACAATTGCTAATACAAGTGTAAGTAATACCCATTCATTGGGTCAAGTTTTATATACCGATTATATCCATGTGTTTCAAATAAGTGGAATGATCCTTTTAGTTGCCATGGTTGGGGCCATAGTATTAACTTTTAGACAAAGATCAGGTGTTAAAAAACAAAGTTATATCAAGCAAATATCCAGAGAAAGAGCAGAAGGTGTTGAGGTTCTAGAGGTTCAAAGTAATAAAGGGGTTAAAATAGATGACTGAGATAGGTTTAGGACATTATTTAACTCTAGGTGCTGTGATTTTCTCAATTGGAATCATTGGTATTTTTCTAAACAGAAAGAACATCATTGTTATTTTAATGAGTATTGAATTGATATTACTTGCTGTAAATATCAATTTAGTTGCTTTTTCTATTTATTTAGGAGATTTGGCAGGACAAGTCTTTACTTTATTCATTCTTACTGTTGCAGCAGCAGAAGCAGCCATAGGATTAGCAATCATTGTAGTGTATTTCAGAAACTCTGGAACAATACGAGTTGAAGAAATAGATAAGTTAAAAGGATAACAATGGAACTATCAATTATATTCCTTCCACTTATTGCTTCAATTATATCAGGTTTTTTTGGCAGATATATCGGTGATAGAAATTCTGAAATAGTAACAAGTGTTCTAGTTTCAATTTCTGCACTTTTATCAATTTATGTTCTTTATCAAGTAATCGTAAACCAATACGAAGAAAACATTGTTATAGCCACCTGGATAAGCTCAGGTTCACTTGATGTAAATTGGTCGATGTTAATTGATCCTTTATCAGCTGTAATGTTAGTTGTTGTAACTTCTGTATCTGCTTTAGTACATATTTATTCAATTGGTTATATGTCTCATGACCCTCATAAGCCAAGATTTATGGCTTATTTATCTTTGTTCACATTTGCGATGTTGATGCTTGTAACTTCAGATAATTTTATTCAATTATTTTTTGGTTGGGAAGGTGTTGGATTATGTTCATACTTCCTAATTGGTTTCTGGTTTAAAAAAGAAAGTGCAAATGCTGCAGCCATAAAAGCATTTGTTGTAAACAGAGTAGGCGATTTTGGTTTTGCTTTAGGAATTTTTTTAATATTTTATTTATTTGGAACTGTTAATTACTCAGAAGTTTTTCAACAAATTCCAACAGTTATAGATAAAAATTTACCATTTTTAGGTCTTGAAGTTAAAGCAATAGATTTAGTTTGTTTACTTTTATTTATTGGAGCAATGGGTAAATCTGCACAGATATTGCTACATACTTGGCTACCTGATGCTATGGAGGGTCCAACCCCAGTTTCTGCATTAATTCATGCAGCAACGATGGTAACAGCTGGTGTTTTCTTAGTAGTAAGATGTTCTCCAGTTTATGAATATTCACCATTAATACTAAATTTTATAACTATCGTTGGAATGACCACCGCATTCTTTGCAGCAACTGTCGCTCTAGTTCAAACAGATATAAAAAAAATTATCGCTTACTCTACCTGTAGTCAACTTGGTTATATGTTTTTTGCAGCTGGAGTAGGTGCATATAATGTTGCTATGTTTCACTTATTTACTCACGCATTCTTCAAAGCTTTATTATTTTTAGGATCTGGTTCAGTAATCCATGCATTTAAAGATGAGCAAAATATAAATAATATGGGAGGTGTATGGAAAAAGTTACCTTACACCTATACTTTAATGATTATTGGTACACTTGCTTTAACAGGTTTTCCATTTTTATCAGGATTTTATTCTAAAGACGCAATTATAGAATTTGCTTATTTAAAAGGTAATACCACTGGTTATTATGCAGCTGGTATTGGAATAATTACAGCATTTTTAACATCTATTTATTCATGGAGATTAATCTTTAAAACTTTCCATGGAGAGTATAACAATAAAGAGGTCAAGATAGAGGAAACGCATGAGTCTCCATTAGTTATGCTTGCTCCATTATTTATTCTTTCAATAGGAGCTGTGTTTGCTGGTTTTCTATTTAAAGGACTATTTATTGGTAATGGGGAGAATTTATTCTGGGCAGAGTCTATTAAGTTTTTAGAGCCTTTAAGTACTGAGCACCCACCTTTATGGTTTTTGCTTTCAACTCCTTGTTTGGTTTTATTATCTATTCCAATTGCTTATTACTTATTTGTTAAGAACAAAGAATTACCTAATTCAATAGCTTCAATGAATAAACCTTTATATAATTTTTTGGTAAATAAATGGTACTTTGATGAGTTGTATGATGTGTTGTTTATTAAATCTTCAAAAAAACTAGGTTTATTTTTATGGAAGTTTTGTGATGGAACTATAATCGATGGTTTTGGTCCCGATGGAATTTCATCTTTCATAAAAAAATGTTCAATTAAAGCAACTAAATTTCAAAGTGGTTTTATCTATCAATACGCATTTGTAATGTTGTTAGGTTTCTCTGCTTTACTAACCTTTTTGATAGTTAAATAATGAATTTTCCTATTCTTTCATCTTTAATATTATTGCCAACTGTTGGTGCTTTATTTTTATTTTTTACCAAAGATAAAGAGGGAAATAATTTAACCGCTAAATATGTTGCTTTATTTACAACTGTAGTTAATTTTTTAATTTCGATTTATCTTTGGATTTCATTTGACCAATCAATATCTAGTTTTCAATTTGTAGAAGATAGAACTTGGATTGTAGGATTTATTAATTATAAAGTTGGAGTTGATGGTATTTCAATTTTATTTATAATATTAACAACATTTATAACCCCCCTTTGTATAATATCTGTAAATAATTCTGTTAAAAATAGATTAAGAGATTTTTTAATTGCAATTCTAATCATGGAAAGTTTCATGATTGGTGTTTTCTGTGCACTTGATTTAGTTGTATTCTATTTATTTTTTGAAGCTGGATTAATACCAATGTTTTTAATTATCGGAATTTGGGGAGGTGCAAGAAGAGTTTATTCTGCATTCAAATTCTTTTTATACACATTGTTAGGTTCTGTTTTGATGTTAGTTGCAATAATTTCAATTTATTGGATTACAGGAACAACCGACGTGGTTCAGCTATATGAAATTGGAATTGATGTTAAATATCAAAATTTATTATGGTTAGCATTTTTTAGTTCATTTGCTGTTAAAACACCTATGTGGCCAGTTCATACATGGTTACCAGATGCTCACGTTGAAGCTCCTACAGCAGGATCTGTATTACTAGCTGCAATTTTGTTAAAGATGGCTGGATATGGTTTTATAAGATTTTCTTTAGGTCTTTTCCCAGTTGCATCAGAGGTATTTACACCTTTAATTTACACCTTGAGTGTTATAGCTATCATATTTACCTCTCTGATAGCTTTAATGCAGGAAGATATGAAAAAATTAATTGCTTATTCATCAGTTGCTCATATGGGTTTTGTAACTTTGGGTATATTCACTTTGCAACAGCAGGGAATTGAAGGAAGTATAATTCAAATGATTAGCCACGGATTAGTTTCTGCAGCATTATTTTTAACTGTTGGTGTAGTTTATGACAGAATGCATTCTAGATTAATAAGTACATATGGAGGACTAGTTTCTGTAATTCCAAAATATTCAATATTGTTTATGTTATTTGCGTTGGCATCTCTAGGTTTACCTGGAACCAGTGGTTTTATCGGTGAGTTTTTAATATTAATGGGCGCTTTTAAAGATAATTTTTTAGTGGCAGTTTTAGCAAGTATTGGGGTGATTTTAGGAGCTGCATACATGTTGTGGCTTTATAAAAGAGTAATATTTGGAAAATTAATAAACAAAGATCTTAAAACAATTTTAGATTTAAATAGATCTGAATACTTTATATTAAGTTGTTTAGCTGCACCAATCTTATTTTTTGGTTTTTATCCTGATCCATTAATAAATACTATTGAAGTTTCTGTGACTGACTTAATTAATATGCATAACACAAATATAGCTAGTAAATAATATGGAAAATTTAAATTTAGTATTTCCTGAAATATTTATTTCACTTTCAATAATGTCTTTACTTATTTTGGGTGTTTTTAAAAAAAATAGTTCAAAAATCACTTTTAATCTATCTTTGTTTACAATTTTAATTACAGCAATAATAACAATAAACGAAACATTCTCGGTTAGTAGGCAAACATTGTTTAATGAAAGTGTTGTGATTGACAGTATGTCTTCACTAATGAAAATTATAACTTTGATTGGAGGTTTTTTAGTTTTAGTTATTTCATCAAGCTATTTAAAAACATTTAAAATATATAATATCGAATACCCTGTTCTTATTTTGAGTTCTATACTTGGTATGATGGTGATGATTAGTTCAAATGATTTAATTGTTTTTTATATGGGATTAGAATTACAATCATTAGCTCTTTACGTATTAGCAACATATAATAGAGATCAACTAAAATCATCCGAAGCTGGTTTGAAATATTTTGTTTTAAGTGCACTATCTTCAGGATTGTTATTATATGGATGTTCTTTAGTTTATGGTTTTTCAGGCTCAACTAATTTTGATATAATATCAAATGAATTAAATTCTAAGGAATATGTTTTAACATTTGGAATTGTATTTATCTTAGTTGGTTTAGCATTTAAAATTTCTGCAGTTCCATTTCACATGTGGGCACCTGATGTTTACGAGGGGTCACCAACAACTGTAACTTTATTTTTTACAATATTACCAAAGATCGCTGCTTTAACTGTGTTTATAAGATTTTTATATGTTCCTTTCCTAAATTTAATTGATCAATGGCAAATGATAATTATTTTCTTATCAATTGCTTCCATGGTTTTTGGAGCTGTGGCTGCAATAGGGCAAACCAATATTAAAAGATTAATTGCTTATAGCTCTATTGGACATATTGGTTACACATTAGCAGGACTAGCCACAGCTTCGAATGAAGGAATTCAAAGTTCAATAACCTATATTTCTATATACCTAGTTATGAATTTAGCTCTTTTCTCATGTCTATTGATGTTAAGAAGAAAGGATCAATATTATGAGAATATTGAGGATCTCTCAGGACTGTCAAAAAACCATCCAATATTATCCCTTTGTTTGCTTGTAATACTCTTTTCTTTAGCTGGAATACCACCTCTAGCTGGTTTCTTTGCTAAGTTTTATGTTTTTAAAGCAGTATTAGAACAATCAATGTTTTTTTTAGCTATAGTAGGATTGTTATCTACAGTAATTGCAGCTTTTTATTATTTAAGAATTATAAAAATAATTTACTTTGATAAAGAAAAAGACAAATACGATACTGACCATAGCTTATGGTTAAAATTTTCACTTACAGTTTCAACGATATTAATTCTTTTATACTTCATATTCCCAAGTCAGTTAATAGAAGTTGTTTCAAGAATTAATATTATTTGATGAAATTAAAAAAATTTAAATTTAAAAAAGTTAAAAGCACTAATAATACTGCAATAAGAATTATCAAAGAAACTAAATACAACTTAGGTATGGTTGTTGCTGAAACACAAGTTAATGGTAGAGGACAGTATGGAAGAAAATGGATATCGTCAAAAGGAAATTTATTTATATCTTTCTTCAATGAACTTAATAAAACAAAACTATCGATTAACACTATAACAAAAATTAATTGTCTTTTAGTAAAAAAATTACTCTCGTTATTTACAAGTAAAAAAATTTTATTTAAAAAACCAAATGACTTATTAATTGATAAAAAAAAGATTAGTGGCATTCTACAAGAAGTCATATTTATAAGAGGTAAAAAATTTTTAATTACTGGCATAGGCATAAATATTAAAAAAAATCCAATTATAAGGAATTATCCTGCCACAAACTTGCATGAAGTAACTAAAAAAAGTATTAGTAAATTAATTGTAGAAAATAAACTAAAACAACTTTTTGAAAAAAATTTATCGAAATTGTATAAAATTAAATAATGTATATTCTAGGTGATATTGGTAATACAGAAACAAAATTATGTATTGTTTCTAAAAATAATAAAATTTTAAAAAAAATTACTTTTTTATCAAAATCTATAAACAACAGAAAGCTTAATATTTTATTTAAAAAAAATAAAATTCAATTAAATAAAATTGAAAAAATATTATTTTGTAGTGTCGTTCCAAAAACATTTTCTATAATTAATAAATTTTTATCGAAAAAAGTTAAACTAAAATGCTATGAGGTTAAAAAATTAAACCTAAAATCACTTATAAAAATCAAAGTAGATTATAAACAGGTAGGCTCAGATAGAATTACTAATGCTATAAGTTTAATGAATAACATAAATAATTTTATAATTTTAGATTTTGGTACAGCGACAACTTTCGATGTACTTATTAGAAATACTTATTTTGGTGGAATTATTGCCCCAGGTGTGAGATTGTCTCTTAATACCTTGTCTGACAAAGCAACTTTGATTCCAAAAATAGATTTAAAAAAGATTAATAATGTGATTGGTAAAAATACAATCTCTGCTGTTAGATCAGGCTTTTTTTGGGGTTATGCGGGTTTAATTGACAATATTATTTATTTAATTAAGAAGGAGACTGGAAAATCTTTTAAAGTAATTATTACTGGTGGATTTTCAGATTTATTTAAAAACTCAATAAAAACGAAAGCAAGTCACAACCAAGATATTACAATTAAAGGCTTAATAAAGATTTCAAAGTTAATCAAATAATATGAAAGATGAACTATTATTTTGTCCATTAGGTGGATCAGGCGAAATAGGCATGAACATGAATTTGTTTGGCTATGGGTTGCCTAGCGATCATAAATGGATTATGGTCGACATAGGGGTAACATTTGCAGATGATACTATACCAGGTGTTGATTTAATTTATCCAGATCCTGGGTTTATAGTAGAAAGAAAAGATAATTTATTAGGAATAGTTTTAACACACGCACATGAGGATCACATTGGTGCAATTGCTCATGTATGGCCAAAATTACAATGTAAAATTTTTGCAACTCCTTTTACAGCTTTATTAATTCGAGAAAAATTTAAAGAAAAACAAATCGATATAACTAATGATTTACAGATTGTTGAGTTAAATGGAAAGGTTTCTCTGGATCCATTTGAAATTGAATACATTACTTTAACGCATTCTATATTAGAACCAAACGGACTTAGAATAAAAACTCCTGCAGGCGTTATTTTGCATACTGGAGATTGGAAGGTAGATCCAAATCCTTTAATTGGAGACAATATTAACGAAAAAAGATTAAAGGAAATTGGTGAAGAAGGAGTGCTAGCAATGATTTGCGATTCAACAAATGTTTTTAGCGCTGGTAGATCAGGTTCAGAATTAGACGTAAGAAAAAATATGTTAAACGTTATGTCTCGATTAAAAAAAAGAATTATCATAACATCATTTGCTTCCAACGTAGCTAGAATGGACACAGCTTTTTATTGTGCAGAACAAACAGGAAGACAAATCTCTTTAGTTGGTAGATCAATGCATCGTATTTATAAAGCTGCGCGTCAATGTGGATATTTAAAAAATACAATTGAGCCAATTGACCCAAGAGAAGCTAAAAATTTTTCAAGAGAAAAAATTGTGTATTTATGTACTGGAAGTCAAGGCGAACCAATGGGTGCAATGATGAGAATTTCTAGTTATGTTCATCCAGATGTTTTTATTGAAAAAGGTGATGCTGTAATTTTTTCTTCAAAAATTATACCTGGTAATGAAAAAAAACTTTATAAACTTCACAATCAACTAGTTAAAGATGGAATTGAAGTAATATCTGAAGAAACTGAATTTGTACATGTTTCTGGACATCCAAATAGAGAAGACCTTAAAGAGATGTATCAATGGGTAAAACCTAGGTGTGTAATACCTGTGCATGGTGAACATAGACATATGATAGAGCACATTAATTTTGCAAAAGAAATGCAAGTACCACATCCAGTTCAAGTAGAAAATGGTGATATCGTTAAGTTATATCCTGGTGAAAAACCTGAAGTATATGACAAGGCCCCAAGCGGCAGACTCTTCTTAGATGGCAGTGTTAGTGTTGATCCAGATTCACAATCGATAAAAGATAGGAAAAATTTAAGTGCAAATGGATATCTCGAGGTAACAATTATGATTACACCTAAAGGTAATATACACAACAATCCTATTCTTTCATTTCGTGGTTTACCTGTAGATGATCGAGATGATTTTGTTTATGGATTAGAGGAAGAAATAAAGAAAGCCTCTAGAACTTTTAAAATTGGAAGCAAACAACAAGAACATAATCTTATTGATGCATTAAAAATTGCCTGTAGAAAATTTTCTAAAGAGAGAACAGGGAAAAAACCTTTTACTAATATCAATTTAGTAAGAATTTAATGAGCGCAACAGGCCTAGCTATTATCTATATAATTATATGGTGGATAGTTTTTTTTGCTATTCTACCTATTGATGTGAATCGAACAAAGATTGTAAAAATTGACGGTGAGGATCCTGGCTCACCTGAAAATCCAAAAATGCTGAAAAAATTCCTTTATTGCACTGGAATTACTACTGTCATTTTCATAATAATTTACTTATTAATTAAATTTGAATATTTAAATTTAAGAAATATGATTAATTAAGATGCTTTTATCAAATTCATTTATACCAATATTAAAAAATAACCCTTCAGAAGCAAAAATTAAATCTCATCAATTGATGTTGAGAGTGGGCATGATTAAGCAAGCCTCAGCAGGAATTTATTCATGGTTACCTTTAGGTTTTAAGGTAATGAAAAAGATAGAAGACATTGTCAGACAAGAACAAAACAAAATCGGAGCTCAAGAAATATTAATGCCAACAATTCAATCCAGCGAAATTTGGAAAGAAAGCGGTCGCTACGACGATTATGGTGAAGAAATGTTAAGAATTACTGACCGTCAAAATAGAGAAATGTTATATGGACCAACCAATGAAGAGCAAGTTACTGAAATTTTTAGATCTTCAATAAAATCTTATAAATCACTACCGCAACTTATGTATCATATTCAATGGAAGTTCAGAGATGAAATTAGACCTAGATTTGGAATTATGCGTGGCAGGGAGTTTTATATGAAAGATGCTTATTCATTTGATATATCAGATGAAGAAGCTTTTTATTCTTATAATAAATTCTTTCTTTCTTATTTAAGAACATTTAAAAGATTATCTTTGACAGCAATACCCATGGCTGCTGATACAGGACCTATAGGTGGAAATTTATCTCATGAATTTATTATTCTTGCTGATACTGGAGAAAGTAAAATTTTCACAGATAAAAGAATATTCGATCTTTATAGTGACGATACTGAACTAGAAAAAACATCATTAGAGAGTATGAGAAAAAAATATGAAAAATTCTATGCTGTGACTGATGAAAAGTTTAATAAAGATGAGTTTGAAAAAATCGTTTCCAAAGAAAATCAATTGATAACAAAAGGTATCGAAGTAGGTCATATATTTTATTTTGGTGATAAGTATTCAAAACCAATGGATGCGTCAGTTGATTTACCAGGGGGAAAGAAAGATTTTGTTAAAATGGGTTCTTATGGAATTGGTGTATCAAGGTTAGTAGGGGCTATAATTGAGGCTAAATATGATGATAAAAATGAAATCATGAAATGGCCATTGTCTGTTGCTCCTTATGATATTGCTATAATACCTATGATAAATAAAAATGACACATCAGCTTTAGATAAAGCAAATAATATTAATAAAGAATTATTCAAAAATAATATCGATGCAATCATTGATGATACAGATGAAAATTTTTCATCTAAAATTAAAAAAATGAATTTAATTGGAGCCCCGTATCAAATTATTATTGGTAAGAAAAGCGAAGGTGATTTATTAGAGTTTAAAGAAACTGGTGAAGAAACTGAAAATTTACCACTAGATAAAATTATAGAAATTATAACTAAACAAAAAAATTCAATTTGATTTCTACTTTAGAAAAAGAAATTACTTTTAGATTTTTAAAAGCCAGAAAAAAAGATGGTTTTTTGAATGTTATATCAATTTTTTCTTTTATTGGCATAAGTCTTGGAGTTGCAGTTCTTATCATCGTGATGTCTGTCATGAATGGATTTAGAACAGAATTAATTGAGAAGATAGTTGGCTTTAATGCTCATGCGGTTGTCAAATCTTATGATAAACCTTTAGTTTCCTTTTCAGATAAAGATTTTGCTAAAAGCGTTTTATCAAATGATGGGGAAGCAGTTATTTTTCACAAGAATGGTACCAAAGGAGTTTTGTTAAAAGGTTATTTGGAAAAAGATTTTAAAGATCTAGAAATTTCAAATAACGATAGTTTTTTTGGTTCTAAAAAGTTAAATGAAAATACAATTTCTATTGGTCGAGATTTAAGTAATATCTTAGGATTAGACATTGGAGATGAGGTTTCAATTACCTCACCCTCAGGAGTTCAAACGCTAGTTGGGTCTTTACCAAAGCAAAAATTATTTCTTATAACTTCAATATTTGAAAGTGGATTATCAGAATACGATGAAAATATTGCTTATATAAATTTAAACACTTTAGAAGATTTTTTTGATAAAAGTAAAGATGACAGATTTACCGAGTTTTATTTTAAAAATCCAAAAACTATAGAAAATCACAAAGAAAAACTGATTAAACTATACCCTGATGCATTTGTATATACATGGGCTGATATGAATAGTTCATTATTTTCAGCACTTAAAGTTGAGAGAAATGTAATGTTTATCATTTTATCTTTAATTATTATTGTGGCTGCTTTTAATATAATTTCAGGTTTAACAATTTTAGTTAAAAATAAAACTCGAGATATTGCAATTTTAAAATCTATTGGAGTTTTGAATAAATCTATAATTAAAATTTTTTTTCTTGTTGGTGTTTCAATTGGAACTTCAGCAACAATTTTTGGGATATTTTTAGGTGTAACATTTTCAATTTATGTCGAAAATATTAGACAATTTTTAAGCACTACTTTTAATATTAGTTTATTTCCAGAGGAAATATATTTTTTAAGTAAGATGCCCTCAGAAATAAATGTTAATTCTATAGTAATTATAGCAATCTGTTCAATATTAATAACAATAGTGGTTTCTATATTTCCAGCACTTAAAGCTGCAAATATGGATCCTATAAAATCACTGAAGTATGAATAATTTTTTAGAATTAATTAATATACGAAAAAGTTTTACTACGGAAAAAAAAATTAATGTTTTAAGAGGTTTATCTAGAAAGTTTAAGTTAGGTAAAACTTATGCAATTATGGGACCCTCTGGTTCTGGAAAATCAACTTTACTTAATTTAATTTCATTAATCGATAAACCAACATCTGGTACCATTAAGTTTGATAATCATGAGATAAATTTCAGTCAAAATGAAAAAAATGATTTATTAAGATCTAAAAGAATAGGTATTGTTTACCAAGAAAATAATCTGCTTTCTGATTTTACAGCTTTAGAAAATGTTTATTTTGCCTCTTTATCTCTTAATAATGACAAAAAATTAGCATTATCTAAAGCTGAAAAATTATTAAAAAAAATAGGACTTTCAAACAGATTAAATCATTTTCCCTCACAACTTTCTGGGGGTGAAGCTCAAAGAGTTGCAATAGCAAGAGCGATTATTAATGATCCTCAAATTATTTTAGCTGATGAACCAACTGGCAGTTTAGATATGAATACCGCTAAAGATATTTTTAAACTTTTAATTAATCAAAAAAGATCAAACAGAATAATTATATTTGCAACCCATAATAGATTTTTTGCAAAAAAAGCAGATTATCTATTGGAGATGAGAGATGGTAGTATAAAATCATCTAATGTCTGAATCTGTTTCACAAAATTTTAATCATTTAAAAATTCATACTCAATATTCAATTTGTGAGGGAGCTGCTAGAATTGATGATTTGCAAGAATATTCTAAGAAAAATAAAATTAAATCTTTAGGTTTGTGCGATACCTCAAATTTATGCGGTGCACTAGAATTTGCTGAAAAGATCTCAAAATCTGGCACCCAACCAATAATCGGGACTCAAATTAATTTTAAAATAGGAGAAATAACAGGTTTACTACCTTTGTTTGCTCTAAATGAAGCTGGATATAAAAATATAATAGAACTTTCATCTTTATCGTATTTGGAAAACGATGAATTGTCTGATCCGCATGTAGATTTTGAATTATTATTAAGCAATTCCAAGGGCGTGGCTGTATTTTCAGGAACTGTTTTTGGTCTATTTGGCAAATTATTTGATAAAGGAAAGTTTAGTGAAATTGATGAGCTTTATAATAAAATTAAGAATATTTTTGATGACAGATTTTATTTAGAAATTCAAAGACATAATGATCAAAATGAAATTGTATTTGAAAAATTTAATTTAAAAAAATCTTTAGATTTGGAGATACCTATTATTGCAACTAATGAAGTTTTTTATTTAGAAAAAGAAATGCATGAAGCCCACGATGCTTTAATTTGTATTGGTAACAAGACATATGTAAATGAAAAAAATAGATTAAGATTTACTGACCAACATTATTTAAAAACGAACTCAGAGATGTCAGAATTATTTGCTGACTTACCTGAAGCTTTAGAAAATAATTATAATTTTCCATTAAGATGTAGTTATAGACCATTATTTTCTAACCCAATATTGCCCAATATTAGTAGTGATAAAGATGGAAATGCAGATGAAATTTTAAAAAAAGATTCCATAGAAGGATTAAAAGTCAAATTCAATAATATCTTTAATTTAAGTGATGAAGATTTAGAAAATAACAATTCTTATAGAGAATATAAGAACAGGCTTAATCATGAACTTTCTATTATTACAGAAATGAAATATTCTAGTTATTTTCTTATAGTTGCTGACTATATTAAATGGGCTAAAAATAACGATATCCCTGTAGGTCCTGGAAGAGGCTCAGGTGCTGGTTCATTAGTTGCTTGGTGTTTGTCAATTACGGACGTCGATCCAATAAAATTTAATCTTATTTTCGAAAGATTTTTAAATCCAGATAGAATTTCAATGCCAGACTTTGATATAGATTTTTGTGAGGATAAAAGAGATCAAGTTTTTGAGTATCTAACTACAAAATACAAAGACAGTGTAGCTCACATAATTACTTTTGGTAAATTAAAAGCAAGAATGGTAATTAGAGACGTAGGACGTGTACTAGGTTTAGCTTATGGTTTTGTAGATAGCATATCAAAGATGATACCTTTCGATCCTTCTCGACCGCAAAATTTGTCACAATGCATAGCAGGCGAGCCAAGATTACAAAAACTTATAAAAGAAGATCCAAGGGTTAAAAAACTTACAGATTTATCTTTAAAATTGGAGGGACTAAACAGAAATGTTGCAACTCATGCTGCAGGAGTTGTAATAGCAGATAAAAAACTTACTGAGGTTGTTCCATTATATAAAGATGCCTCAGCAAACCTATTATTACCCTCAACTCAATTTGATATGTACTCAGCAGAAAATGCGGGTTTAGTAAAATTTGATTTTTTGGGATTAAAAACACTCACAGTCATTAACAATACCCAAAAACTTGTAAGAAAAAAAATTAAAGATTTTGATATAGAAAAAATTAGCTACGAAGATCAAAAAGTTTTTGATTTAATGACAACAGGTAAAACAGTTGGCTTATTTCAAATTGAAAGTGCTGGTATGAGAGAAGCTTTAACACAAATGAAACCAAATCATATTGAAGATATTATTGCACTAGTTGCTCTATATAGACCCGGACCAATGAACAATATCCCAATATACAATGATTGCAAACATGGAAAACAACAACCAGATTATTTACACCCATTGCTAGAAGATATATTAAAACCAACTTACGGTGTAATTATTTATCAAGAACAAGTAATGCAAATTGCACAAAAATTATCGGGATTTACAGCAGGACAAGCTGATCTTTTGAGAAGAGCAATGGGTAAAAAGAAAAGAGCAGAACTTGAGAAACAGAAACAAGGGTTTATTGCAGGAGCTGTTAAAAAAGGTATAGCAAAAGATGTTGCTGCTGGAATTTTTTTAAAAATAGAACCATTTGCGGAATATGGTTTTAATAAAAGTCATGCCGCCGCGTATGCAATTATTTCTTACCAAACTGCGTTTTTAAAAACATATTATCCCAAAGAGTTTATTGCAGCTTCAATGACTATGGATATATCTAATCAAAATAAATTAAGTGAATTTTACGAAGAATTAAAAAGATTAAACGTCGAAGTTGTTCGTCCTGATATCAATGAGTGTTTTGCTGATTTTAGGACAATTGACGATAAATTTTATTATGCTTTAGGTGGCATTAAAGCAGTAGGGTATGAGGCTATTTCAAATGTAGTAAAAGAAAGAATTTTAAATGGAAAATTTGAATCAATTCATGATTTTATAGCTAGAGTAAATCCAAAAGATATAAACAAACTTCAATTAGAAGGTTTAGTTAAAGCGGGTGCTTTTGATAATTTAAACACTAATAGACAAACATTATTTGAGTCTATTCCTAATATAATTATTAAAAATAAAAATATTTTTGATAATAAATTTGGTAATCAAATTGACTTATTTTCTGAAGATGAAAATATTAGAGATGATATTTTAACTTTTACTGAAGATTGGAACTTTGAGGAAAGATTATCAAAAGAATTTGAAGCAGTAGGATTTTTTATTTCAGATCATCCTCTAAATCAGTTTAGTGAAATCTTTGATGATTATAAAATAATAGATTATTCAAGATTTTCCTCTTCAGAAAATTTTAAAGATGCTAATATTGCTGCAACACTATTAAAGGTTCAAGAGAGAAAAACTGCAAAAGGAACTTCTTACGCTGTTTTAAAATTAACAGACTTGTCAAGTGTATTTGAGCTTTTTATTTTTTCAGATGTTTTAGAAACAAATAGAGAAATTTTGATAGAGGGTAACTCTCTTATCTTGACATTATTTAAAAATGTTTCTAACAGTGAGAATAGATTAACAAGAATTAATGTGCAAAAAATAGCTTCACTTAAAGATTTATTTAATAGTCCAATTAATGAGGTTTCATTCAATCTTAAATCTGATGAGCAAGTTGAAGCAATTTCCAAAATTTTAACAATAGAAGGCAAAACAATAGTTAATATCAAGCTAGTAACTAAAGATAGTGTTCTTAAATTTAGACTTAAAAAAGCACGTAATTTAGATAGAAAAACATTGAATCTCTTAAGAAATCAAGAAATTCAAGCAATAATTAACTAAATAATCCCTTGTTAAATATATTAAATCTTTGTAAATACTCCATAAATTAAATTAACACGCACACAGTTTTTGGTTTTATACCTCCGGTCCTTAATTGGAAATTACTGTGGTGGCTTAACCGGGAATAAATATGAAAATACCTAACGTTACAATACAACAATTATTAGAAGCAGGCGTTCATCTTGGACATAAAACTTTAAGATGGAATCCAAAAATGAAAAAATACATTTTTGGTAAAAGAGATTCAATTCACATTATAGACTTAACTCAAACGCTCGAGTTAACGAAAATAGCGCTAGAAAAAGTTTATAATACAATTGCAAATAATGGTAAAATTTTATTTGTTTCTACAAAGAAACAAGCCTCAGAGGCTATAGCTGAAGTAGCTAAAGAAACAGATCAATATTTTGTAAATTATAGATGGTTAGGCGGTATGCTTACTAATTGGGGAACAATTTCGAATTCAATTAAAAAATTAAAAAAATTAGAATCTGATTTGTCTGCCGAGAATAGAGGTTTTACCAAAAAAGAACTTCTAAAAATGAGTGTAAAAAAAGACAAACTTCAAAGATCTTTAGGTGGTATAGCCGAAATGAAAAAAGTTCCAGACTTAGTATTTGTTATAGATACAAATTATGAATCTTTAGCTATTGCTGAATCTTCAAAATTAGGAATACCAATTATAGCAATTTTAGACAGCAACTCTAATCCAGATAATATTGATTATCCAATACCAGGTAATGACGATGCTAGAAGAGCTATAGATCTTTATTGTAATTTAATTAGAGAAACAATTAATAGTGCAAAAAGTTCCCTAAATATCACTGAAACAAACAAAGATAGAAAAAATGAGGATTCTTTAAAAACTATACAGGAATTAGATAGAGAAAAATTAGAAAAGAAATTTTTGAAAGATAATAAGGAGAAACTAAATTAATGAGTGATATTGAAAAAGTAAAAAAATTAAGAGAAGCAACAGGTGCTGGTTTTAAAGATTGCAATTTAGCTATTAAAGAATCTAATGGAAATTTAGATAAAGCTATTGAAATTTTAAGAGTTAAAGGAATTTCAAAAGCCTCAAAAAAAATGTCAAGAGATGCTAAAGAGGGAGTTGTGGTAGTTAGTGGGAATGATAACAAGACTTCTGTCATAGAGGTAAATTGCGAAACAGATTTTGTTGCTAAAAATGATGATTTTATAAACTTTGTTAAGGAACTAGGTGAATTGAACAATAAAAAAAATTCAAATATTGAAGAGTTAAAAATAACAAAAATGAAAAATGGACAAACAGTTGATGCTAATTTAGTTGCTTTAATTGCAAAAATTGGTGAAAAAATAACGATTGGTAAAGCTAAAACAATTATAAATTCTGATGGATTAAATAATCACTATCTTCATACAGTCGTAAAAGACAATGTTGCAAAACTAGCCGTCATGGTTTCATTGGACACTAAAGATAATTCCGAAACAATTAAAACATTTGGTAAACAATTATCAATGCATATTGCAGCATCAAATCCATTAGCATTAGAGTCTGGATTAATTGATCAAAAAATAATTGAAAAAGAACAAGAGTTAGTAACTGAAGAGTTAAAAAATTCTGGTAAACCAGATGATATTGCGAAAAAAATTAGTCTAGGTAAGATGAATAAATTTAAAGAAGAAAATGCTCTTCTAACACAAGCTTGGGTGATGGAACCAAAGAAGAAAGTTGAAGATGTTTTAAAAGAACTTTCAGTGACTGATTTAAAAATAAAAGAGTTTTATAGGATAAAGATCGGAGAATAAATGTTTGATGAGAAATCATACAGCCTGAAAATGGATAAAGCCATTGAGGTTTTCTCAAAAGAACTATCTTCCTTGAGAACAGGTAGAGCAAATGCATCAATGCTAGACCTCATCAAGGTTGATGTATATGGACAACAAATGCCTATAAATCAGATTGGTAGCATAACAACTCCCGAGCCAAGAATGATTAATATTCAAATTTGGGATTTAAACAATGTTACATTGGTTGATGCTGCAATTAAAAAATCAGATCTAGGTCTAAATCCACAAATTGATGGTCAATTAATCAGATTACCTGTTCCTGAGTTAAATGAAGAAAGAAGAATTGAACTTAAAAAATTAATAAAATCAATTGGTGAAAAATGTAAAGTTTCAATAAGGAATATTAGAAGAGAGGCTAACGAGGATTTAAAGAAACTGCTAAAATCAAAGGAAATTAGTGAGGATGATGAAAAAAGTCATGAAAAAAAAATTCAAACTATTACAGACGATCATATTAAAGTTGTAGACGAAAAAGTTTCCTTAAAAGAAAAAGAAATAATGACAATATGAACCCACTTAATCATGTGGCCATAATAATGGATGGCAATGGGAGATGGGGTTTGAAATATAAAAATTCTAGAAATGAAGGTCATAGGGCTGGTTTAAGAACAGTTGAAAAAATAATAAGAGAATCAATAAAAAATAATATTAAATTTTTAACTTTATTTGCCTTTTCAACTGAAAATTGGAAAAGGCCAAAAAAGGAAATAAATTTTTTATTTAATCTCCTTGAAAATTTTCTACAAAACAAAATCGACGATTTATATAATCAAAATATAAAATTAAAAATTTTAGGTAAAAAAAATTTTCCAAAAAAAATTAATAAACTTTTATATTTATCAGAAAAAAAAACTTTTAAAAATAATAGGTTGCAAGTTAATTTAGCTTTAAATTATGGATCTAAATCTGAGCTAATAAATGCTTTTAAGTCTATTAAAAAAAATAAAGATAAAATTACTGAAAAAACATTGTCTAAACATTTGCTTACTAAAAATATACCAGATCCTGATATTTTAATAAGAACCGGAAATACTAAACGATTAAGCAATTTTTTATTATGGCAGATAGCCTATACAGAAATTTTTTTTGAAAAAAAATTATGGCCAGCTTTCAATGAAGCAGATTATAATAAAATTATTACAAACTATAAAAAAATCAAAAGAAATTTTGGTAATATTTAATGAATTTAAATTTTTCAAATAGAATTTTTACATCATTAATTTTGTTATCACTATTGTTTGTCGGCTTATCATTTAATAAATTTTTATGGTTGTATTTGCTAATTATAGCATCATTAATTTCATATTATGAATTTACTAATTTAATAAAAAAAAAATTTAAAAAACAAAATAATAAAATTTATATATACAACATTATTACCTTTATATATTTATGTTTTTTAACATACATTGGCTATGATTTGTATGACTCAAATTCAATAAAACTTATCTTTATTTTTTCTATTTGTATATTTTCAGATACAGGTGGTTATGTAATTGGTAAAGCAATTGGTGGTAAAAAATTAACTAAAATTAGCCCCAATAAAACTGTATCAGGTAGCATAGGTTCATTTTTT
Source organism: uncultured Pelagibacteraceae bacterium (assembly GCA_902529645.1). GTDB lineage: Bacteria > Pseudomonadota > Alphaproteobacteria > Pelagibacterales > Pelagibacteraceae > Pelagibacter. Next base: position 20,513 of record CABZXO010000006.1, read on the forward strand.
TTTTCATTAATTCCAATTGTCATATTAAATATAATACCAAATCATATGTATTCTTCACAAGATAATTTGAAGCTGATTTTAATATGTTTGCTTTTATCACTAATTTGTCAATTAGGTGATTTAATAGTTTCTTATTTTAAAAGACAAGCCAATGTAAAGGATACAGGCTCTATATTGCCAGGTCATGGAGGTTTATTAGATAGAATCGATGGCATTATTTTTGTCATACCAGCTGCATATTTTTTAGAAAGATTAATATTTTAGTAATGAAAAAAAAAATTGCTATATTAGGTTCAACTGGCTCTATTGGTAAGACTTTATTAAAAATTATATCAAAAAATAAAAATAAATTTGATATTGTTTTATTAAGTGCCAATAAAAACTACAAAGAATTATTAAAACAAACAAGCAAGTTTAAAGTTAAGAATGTAATTATAAATGACAAATTCAGTTATCAAAAATTTTTAAAAAAAAATAAAAATCCCAAATTAAAAATTTATAAAGATTTTAAAAATTTCAAAAAAGTTTTTGAAAAAAAATTAGATTACGCTATGAGTTCTATAGTTGGTTTAGATGGCTTGGAACCAACAATTAATATAATAAAGTACACAAAAATAATAGCTATCGCAAATAAAGAATCAATCATTTGTGCATGGAATTTAATTGATAAAGAATTAAAAAAACAAAAAACTAAATTTATACCGGTAGACTCTGAGCATTTTTCAATTTGGTATGCGATCAAAAATAATTCAATTTCAAACATTGATAAAATATATTTAACAGCATCAGGAGGATCTTTACTAAATATCCCAAAACAAAAATTTAATAATTTAAAAATAAATCAAATAGTAAAACATCCTAATTGGCAAATGGGTAGAAAAATAAGCGTAGACTCCTCAACTTTAATGAACAAAGTATTTGAAATAATTGAAGCAAAAAAAATATTTGATATTGATTATTCTAAACTTGAAATTTTAATACACCCAAAATCTTACGTACATGCAATAGTAAAGTTTAAAGATGGCATGATTAAAATGATTGTTCATGATACAACTATGGAAATACCAATACAGAATTCTTTTTATGGCCATGAATTAAATAAAGTTTCAATCTCAGAGATAAATTTAGAAAAATTAAATAAACTTGATTTAAATTATGTAAATATAAAAAAATTTCCATTAGTGAAAATATTAAAAACAATTCCAAATGTTAACTCTTTGTTTGAAACTGTTTTGGTTTCTTCTAATGACGAATTAGTTAGACTTTTTTTAAAGAAAAAAATTAAATATAATCAAATTATAACTATACTAACACAATTAACAAAAATGAAAGAATTTACTAAATTTAAAAAAATAACTCCAAAAAGTGTATCGGATGTTGTAAAATTAAATGACTATGTACGTCTTAAAATAAATTCTTTATATTAAATAATAATGTTTAATAAAACTTTTAAATCCTTAATATTTTTACTTTTCTTTAATTTAATTTTTATTAAACCATCTTATGGTGAGGTCCTAAAAGAGTTTGAGGTAATTGGTAATGAAAGGATCTCAACAGAAACAATTAAAATATTTTCAAAAGTTTCTATAAATGAAAATTTAGACAATAACTCGCTAAATGAAATTATAAAAAATCTTTACAACACAGGTTTTTTTAGAAATATCAATTTATCTTTTGAAAATAATAAACTTTCCATAGTAGTTCAAGAAAATCCTATAATAGAAAATATTAATTATAATGGAATTAAATCACAAACAATCTTAAAAGCTTTAACAGATAATTCATTTATAAAAGAAAGAAGTTCTTTTAATGAAATCAATCTTAAAAATGAAAAAATAAGATTAGATACAGTCCTTAATGATCTTGGATATTATAATTCATATGTTGAGATTTTAGTTACAGATGAGGAAAATAATCTAGTTAATGTAATATTCAATTTTGAATTAGGTAAAAAAGCTAAAATTAAAAAGATCACTTTTGTTGGAAATAAAATTTTTAAAGATAGAAAATTAAGACGAATTATTGCTAGTTCAGAGTATAAATTTTGGAAATTTATTTCTGGTAAAAAATTTTTAAATAAAAATTTAGTTGAGTTAGATAAAAGATTATTAGAAAATTATTATAAAAATAATGGCTATTACAATATAGAAGTAAATTCATCATTTGCTAAATTATTAAATGAAAATGAGTTTGAATTAATATTTAATATTGATGCAAAGTCTAAAGTTTATTTTGGTGATTTGACTTTAAACCTTCCTGATGATTTTGATGAGAAAAACTTTTTAAGCATAAAAAAATTATTTAAAAAAATAGAAGGTGAACACTACTCTATAAATTCTATTGATAAAATTTTGGAGGAAATTGATTTAATTACAACAATAGAACAATTTAAATTTATCAATGCAACCGTAAGTGAGGATTTGCAAGATAATAAAATAAATTTAAAATTTTTTATAAAAGAGGGAGAAAAGTTCTATGTAGAAAAAATAAATATTTTCGGAAACAACGTTACGTCAGAAAACGTTATACGAAACCAACTTGAAGTTGATGAGGGAGATCCATATAATGAACTCCTGACCAATAAATCAATAAACAATATTAAAAGCCTGAATTTTTTTAAAACTGTAGACAAAGAGATTGTTGATGGAGAAGGAGTAAAAACTAAAATAATCAATATCTCCGTAGAAGAAAAACCAACTGGTGAAATTAGTGCATCAGCCGGAGTAGGAACATCCGGAGGCTCGATTGGTTTCGGAATTAAAGAGAACAATTTTTTAGGAAGTGGTGTTTCACTCGACAGCAATATATCTTTAACATCTTCAACTTTAAAAGGTAAATTTTCAGTAACGAATCCAAATTTTAATAATTCTGATAAATCTGTATATATTTCTGCTGAAGCTTTAGAAACAGATAACTCAAAAACCTTTGGTTATAAAACAAATAAAACAGGTGTCAGTTTTGGGACTAATTTTGAATATTTGAATGATTTTTATTTAGGAGTAGGTACCTCAAACTTTTATGAAAAAATTGACACTAATAGTACTGCTTCTGCGCGACAGCAAGCACAGGAGGGAAATTATTGGGATACTTTTTTAAAAATGGATTTTAATTATGATAAAAGAAACCAAAGATTTCAAACAAGCTCAGGTTTTAGATCTTTTTATTCAACAGATATTCCTTTAATTAGTGATACTAATACATTTAAAAATTATTTGAGCCATTCATACTATTTTGATTTATTTGAAAAAAATATTTCTAGTCTTTCATTTTATTTTGAGACTGCTAATTCAATTAATAATAAAGATGTAAAATTATCGGAAAGAATAACAATTCCCTCTAAGAGATTAAGAGGTTTTGAGGCGGGTCGAGTAGGTCCAAAAGACGGTGATGATTATATAGGGGGAAATTATGCTTACTCATTAAATTTTAGTTCAACTATCCCACAAATTTTTGAGGAATCTCAAAATGTTGATTTTTTATTTTTTGCTGATGCAGCTGATATATGGGGTGTAGATTATGATTCATCTCTAGATAAGAATGAAATCAGAAGTTCTATTGGTGTTGCTCTTGATTGGTTTAGTCCAATTGGCCCAATGAATTTTTCTTTAGCCCATCCAATCACAAAATCAGATGGAGACAAAACAGAGTCCTTTAGATTTAATTTGGGTACAACTTTTTAAATATAATGTTTAATTCTAAAAAGATAATTTTTATTTTATTTTTTACATTTATTTTATCAAATTATTCTTTAGCTGAAAGCAAAACAGTAATTATAGATTTAGATTACATTCTTTCAAATACCAAAATAGGTAAAAAAATTTTTAATGAATTAGAGCAAATTGAAAATAAAAAATTTGATGAATTAAGAAATACTGAAAAAAACTTAAAAAACCAAGAGAATAAAATATTAGCAAGTAAAAATATTATATCAGATGATGAATTGAATAAAAAAATAAAAGCTTTTAAAGTTAAATTGAATGAACATAATAAAATAAAAAAAATTGAAATAGAAAAATTAAAAAAAAAAAGAAGCCAAGAAATTTTAAAATTATTAGGTTTAATTAATCCAATTATTCAAAAATATATGGAAGATAACTCAATATCAATTGTGATTGACAAAAAAAATGTGTTTATAGCTAATAAAAATTATGACATAACAGATAATTTAATAATTCTTATAGATAATAATAAAAATTAAATGCTAAAGTTAAATAAAGAAGAAATAGTTAAGTTATTGCCTCACAGAGAGCCAATGCTTTTGATAGACGAGTTATATGATATAAAAAAATTATCCTCAGCTACTGCAGTAGTAAATGTAAATAAAAATAGCTTTTTTGTTCAGGGTCATTTTCCTGACAACCCTGTTATGCCAGGTGTTTTAATTGTTGAATCATTTGGCCAAGCTGCTGCAGCTTTAACTGCTCATGGGCTTGATAAGTCTACATATGATAATAAATTAGTTTTTTTAATGGGTGTCGAAAAAGCACGTTTTAGAAATCCTGTCATACCTAATTGTAAATTAATACTTAAAATAGAGGCCATAAGATCTCATGGAAGAGTATGGAAATATAAGGGTGAAGCATTTGTTGAGGAAAAAAAAATGGCTGATGCCATATGGTCAGCTACTATTGTTGATAGGAAATAAATAGCAATAATTATTGATAACTTATTGTTGATTGCTTTGATAAAAGCAATTATGTCAAACCCATTTTTTAAAAACAATGGACCTTTTAAAATTACAGAGATTATTAAATTTCTTGATATTAAAGTTAAAATTTCAAATCAAAACTTTGATATTATTGATATAAAAGATCTTTTTTCTTCTAAACAAAACGATATTACTTTCTTCCATTCAAAAAAATATAAGAATATTGCTAATAAAACTAAAGCATCTTTTTGTTTAACTACAGAAACTTTAAAAAACGAATTACCCAAAAGTTGTACAGCTCTAGTTGTTGATAACGTTTTAGTGTCTACAGCAAGAGTTACTTCTTTATTTTATCCAGATTCAATAAATGATGATTTTGATAAAACCGCAACTGATATTAATGATACTGATTATAATAACAAAGTTATCTTTGGTAAAAATGTTTTAATTGGTGAAAATGTTTCAATAGGCGTTAATTGTAAAATAGGACATAATACTATTATAGAAAAAAACGTAGTGATCGGAGATAATTGCTCTATTGGTTCAAATAATGTCATTAAAAATACTTTAATTCAAAACGATGTTAAAATATTAGATAATTGTGTAATCGGTAAACATGGTTTTGGTTTTTTTCCAATTAACAATAAAAACTTAAGATACCCTCATATAGGAATAGTTTTAATTGAAGATAACTGTGAAATTGGTTGTGGAGCGACTATAGATAGAGGTTCCATGTCTAATACAATAATAGGAAAAAATACCTATTTGGATAATCAAATACATATAGCTCATAATGTAAAAATTGGTGAAAATTCTATTATAGCTGGTCAAGTTGGTATAGCTGGAAGTTCAATAATTGGTCATAATGTAAAAATTGGTGGCCAAGCTGGAATATCAGGACATCTTAGTATTGGAAATAATGTAGAAATCGGTGGCGGTTCTGGTGTCATTAGAAACATCCCTGACAACACAAAAGTAATGGGCTATCCAGCAAAAAATATTAGAGAATTTTTAAGAGATAATAAATGATACATAAGACTGCTATAATTGATACAAAAGCTAAAATTTCGAAAAATGTAAAAATTGGTCCTTATACTGTTATTGGTCCTAATGTTGAAATAGACGAAGAAACAGAAATCCAATCTCATGTCAATATTACTGGGAATACTAAAATTGGAAAAAATAATAAAATTTATCCGTTTGCCTCAATAGGAAATGATCCACAGGATTTAAAGTTTGAAGGTGAAGAAACAAAACTAGAAATTGGCAATAATAATAAAATTAGAGAATATGTTACAATAAATCCAGGAACAAAAGGTGGCGGTGGATTAACAAAAGTAGGAAACAACTGTTTGTTTATGGTTTCAGCACATATTGCCCATGATTGTTTTGTTGGAAATAATGTGATTTTAGCCAACAATGTACCATTAGGAGGACATGCCTATATTGATGATAATGCTATAATTGGTGGTAATTCTGCTGTTCAGCAATTTACTAGAGTGGGAAAGTCAGCCATGATAGGAGGGATGTGTGGTGTAGTTAGAGACATAATACCTTATGGTATAGCTCATGGAAACAGGAGTGTTTTACAAGGATTGAATTTAATAGGTTTAAGAAGAAAAAATATTCCAAATAAAGAAATAATAATTTTAAGTGACGCGTATAAAGAAATTTTTAAAAATGAAAATTTAACAGAGAATTTAAATAATCTATCAAAAGAATTTAAGAGCAGTGAACTAGTTGCAGAAGTTATTGGATTTATAGAAAAAGATAAGAAAAGACCAATTTGTACTCCATTTTCAAAATAAAATGATAGGTTTGTTTTTAGGTGACACAGATTTTTCAGAATTAGTTCTTAAAAAAATAAAAAAACAAAAAATAAAATACTTCATTATAGATTTTTCAAAAAACAATAAATTTAATAAAGACAAGAATTCTTTTAGAATAAGCATTGGAAGATTTGGGAAAATTATAGATTTTATCAAACAAAAAAAGTGTAAAAGAGTTCTATTTGCAGGCAAAATTTCAAAACCAAATTTTTCGTCTTTAAGACTAGATTTTAAAGGTATTTATTATATGCCAAGTGTAATCAGAGCTGCTAAAATAGGTGATGCAGCTATAATTAAATCAATAATAAAAATTTTAAATAATGAAGGAATAAATGTCATTAGTTCTATATTCTTTAATCCAGAGCTATCTTTAAAGAAAGGTTGTTACACCCAACTAAAACCGAATAAACAAGATTTAATATCAATAAAAAAAGGGAAATTATTTTTTAATAGAACCAAAAGTCTTGACCACATTCAAGCGTTAGTAGTTAAAGGTGATAAAATTTTAGCTAAAGAGGGAAAAGAAGGTACCAAAAAAATGTTATCTAAATTAAGGAAAAAATCAGATGGTATTTTAATTAAATTACCGAAAAAGAAGCAGGATTTGAGAATGGATTTGCCAACAATTGGTTTACAGACTTTTAAGGATGCTAAAAAATATGGATTACGTGGTGTAGTTTTGCAATCTAAAAAGAATGTTTTTTTAGACAAAACTCAATGCATTAAATTTGCTGATAAAAATAAGATATTTATTAATATTATATGAAAAAAATATTTATACTCACAGGTGAGCCCTCTGGAGACAAATTAGCTTCAATAGTTATTTCTAAATTAAAATCTCAAAATCCTGATATTGAATATTCATCTGTTGGTGGAAATCATTTAAAAAAATTAGGAATTGAAAGTATTTTTAATTTAAATGAAATAACCTATCTAGGTTTTACGAGTATCTTATTAAATATATTTAAAATTAGAAATAAAATTAATCATACTGTTAATGAAATAATAAAATTTAACCCTGATATATTATTTTCTGTTGATAGCCCTGATTTTACAATGAGAGTTGCAGAGAGAGTAAAAAAAATCAACAGTAATATCAAAACTATTCATTATGTAGCTCCTCAAGTTTGGATATGGAGAAAAAATAGAGTAAAAAAAATTAAAAAATTTATTGACCATATTCTTTTATTATTTGACTTTGAAAAAAAATATTTTGAAGAAGAAAATATAAACAATACTTTTGTTGGACATCCATTGATTGAGAATAATGAGGATAATAAAAAAATTATTGAAAATATAATTCCTATAAATAAAAAAATTATATCAATTTTTCCTGGAAGTAGAAAATCAGAAACAGACTCATTATTGAATATTTTAATTGATTTTATAAAACTTATGAATAAAAAACATAATGACTTTTATTTTTACTTTCATGCGACTGATGAGAATAAAAATTTAATTTTATCTGAAATTAAAAAATCTAATATTGAGAATATAGATGTAGTTTCTGACGAAAGTATTAAATCTAAAATTTTAAATAATTCTATTTTTGCGGTATCTAAATCTGGGACAGTCTCATTGCAAATTTCTAGCTCAAATATACCATCTATAATTATTTATAAACTAAGTTTTATAAATTTTATGATATTTAAAATGTTAGTTAATGTTAAATTTGCAAACATAATTAATATAATCAATAATCGTGAAGTTATTCCAGAATTGTTACAAAATGAATGTAATGCTGATGAAATCTACAGATCTGTAATTTATCTTTTAAAAAACCCTGAGCTTATTAAAAAACAATTATCTGTTTGTTCAAAAACATTAGAAGGAATTAGATCTAAAACTTCTTCTTCTGAAGAGGCTTGTCTAGTTTTAAGAAATTATCTTAGCCAGCCTGATTAACACCTCTTCTTTGCCAAGAGCTATAACTATATCATATAAACCAGGACCAAATTTTGATCCAGTCAAAGCAATCCGTATAGGCTGACCAACTCCCTTAAAATTTGTATCATTTGTTTTAATCAAATTATTTACTACAGGCTCTAAACTCTCCTTATTTATATTTGAAATAAGTGATAATTCTTTAATAAATTCTGAAATAATTTTTTTTGCTTTATCATCAATTAATTTTAAATCATCCTGATTGAAGTAAACTTCATCATTGATGATGAATTTTGAATTATTGTAAATATCTTCTAAGGTTTTAGCCTTATTTTTTAAAAATGATAATGACGATTTAACTTTTGTTTCTTTATCACTTTTAATTTCTTCTTTATAAATTTTGCAATATTCAAATAGATTTTGATAAAGATCGTTCTCATCGATTGTTTTTATATAGTGCTCATTCATTGATAATATTCTGCTTATATCTAGCTTTGATGGTGATTTGCCAACACCTTCTAAATTAAAGAATTTAATGCTCTCATCCAGCGTAAATATTTCTTTGTCTTGATATGACCATCCAAGTCTAAGTAGATAATTTCTTAAAGCATCAGGCATTATACCCATTTTTGAGTAATCATCTAACGTTGAGGCATTATCTCTTTTTGAAAGTTTTTTACCTTCAATAGTATGAATTAATGGAATGTGCGCAAATTCAGGAACATCCCAACCCATTGCTTGATATATTTGTATTTGTTTAAAAGTATTTATCTTGTGATCATCTCCTCTAATTATATGTGTCATTCCCATTTGATGATCGTCAACGGTTGCAGATAGGTTGTAAGTCGGCGTTCCATCGTTTCTTAAAATTATAAAATCTTCTATTGTATTATTTTCAATTTCAATATCTCCTTGAACTAAATCTTTAAGTTTAGAATTTCCATTTATTTTACTTTTAAATCTAATCACGGGTTTAATATCTTTTGGAGCATCTTTTTCATCAGTATCTCTCCATTTTCTATTATAAATATATGGCATCTTTTTTTGCCTAGCTCTTTTTTTTTGTTCCTCTATCTCTTCAGCAGAGCAGTAGCATTTATATGCGTTACCTTTTTTTAGTAATTCATGAGCAATTTTAATGTGATCTTCTATTTTTTGTGACTGAATATATTCTTCGCCATCATGCTCAATTCCTATCCACTTTAATGATTTAATAATTTGTATTTTGTATACTTCTTTTGATCTTTCTTTGTCAGTATCTTCAATTCTTAGGTGAAAAGTTCCTTTTTGATTTTTAGAGAACAACCAATTAAATAAGGCAGTTCTAATCCCTCCAATATGAAGAGCTCCAGTCGGGGATGGAGCAAAACGTGTTGCTACTTTAGACATCAATGTTGTTTAGACTATTTTTTTAGAAGTTTCTATATAAAGATACTAAAACTCCTTGAACTTTTACTCTATCAGGTCCAAAAATCTTAGTTTCATAGTTTCTATTAGCACTTTCAAGCGCCACAACTTTACCTTTTTTTCGAATTCTTTTTAACATCGCTTCATGCTCATCTATTAATGCAACAACAATTTTACCATTATCAGCAGTATCTGTTCTTTTAATAATAACAGTATCACCTTCATGAATACCTGCATCTATCATGGAGTCACCTTGAACTTTTAATCCAAAGTAATCACCATTTTTTTCTAAATTATTTGGTAGTGGAATTCTAGATACCTCATTTTGTATTGCTTCAACAGGTGTTCCAGCTGCAATTTTTCCAAGCACTGGAACTTCTACTTCATCTGAATCAGTTTGTTCTATATCTAATCCACCTTTAATCACACTAGGTGAAAAGCTATTATAAATATCATTGGCAGAAGCTGTTTCTGGCAATTTAATTACCTCTAAAGCTCTTGCTTTGTGAGCTAATCTTTTTATAAAACCTCTTTCTTCTAAAGCACTAATCAATCTATGAATACCTGATTTAGATTTTAAATTAAGAGACTGTTTCATCTCTTCATATGACGGAGATACGCCAGAAATTCTCAACTTCTTGTTGATAAATAAAAGTAGGTTTTTTTGTTTTTTTGTTAGCATAAGAACAAATATCGTACAAACAATGTTCTATAAAAGTTCTTTTAAATTAACAATACTAAAAAAGCTAGTAAAATAGTGCTTTATTTGACTATAAAACTGAAAATATAGAATTTTTATCTAAGTTTTTCAAAAGTGATTCACCAATTAAAAAAGTGTTAATTGATGTTTTGTTATTTAGCTCTAACAACTCTTCTTTATTCTTAATTCCACTTTCAGATATTAAAGGACCTTTGTGACTTTTTACAACATCATAAATATCATAAGTTGTATTTATATTAGTTTTAAGCGTTTTTAAATTTCTATTGTTTATTCCAATTAATGCATCTTTAAATTTTAATGCTTTTTTAGCTTCTTCCACTGTATGAACTTCAACTATAACCGACATATTGTATTTCATAGCTTCATCATATAATTCAGAAGCAAGATCATCTGAAACCCCAGCTAAAATAATTAAAATAGCATCAGCGCCATAACTTTTTGCCAAAGGTATTTGAAATTTATCGATAAAAAAATCCTTACACAATATAGGTAAATTTATTTTATCTTTTATTTTACTGATATGAATTAAATTTCCTAAAAAATAATCTTCCTCTGTTAAAACTGAAAGGCAAGTTGCCTTATTATTTAAATAAATCTGAGCAATATCTACAGGATTATAATCGTCAATTATTATACCTGCTGAAGGACTTGCTTTTTTAATTTCAGCAATAATTGAAGTTTTATTATTTTTTATATTATTTTCTATTTTCTCTTTAAAATTAATATAGCTGTCGTTTTTATTAATTAATTCATCCAAAGTTTTAAGATCTAGAGATTTTTTTAATTTATCAACTTTTTCAATTTTTTTTTGAATGATATTTTGAAGTATATTTTCAGACATTTTGAATTTTTTCTAGATGTAAAAAAGTTTTTCCAGAAAGGATAAATTCTCTTGTGTAATTATATGCTTCAGAAAAGTCTGAAAATTTTTCTCCAACAATTAAACCTGCTGCAGCATTTAAACAAACTGCTTTTGAAAAGTCATTATCTTTACCTTTAAAAATTTCAATCATCTTATCAGCATTAAATTTCGCATCATCACCCACTAGATTTTTAAAATTATCTGCATTAACCCCTAAAGCATTTGGATCTATTTTTATTTCAGATATTAGACCATCTTTTAATTGAATAACATTAGTGATTGCATATGGAGATATTTCATCTAATCCATCCTCGCTATTTAATATCCAAGCAAATTTTAAATTTAAATTTTTAAGTCCTTCTGCAAAAATTTTTAATAATTTTTTATCAAAAACTCCTACAACTTGTCTCTCTGCAAGTGCTGGATTACTTAATGGACCAATCATATTAAAAATGGTTCTTTTTCCAATTTTTTTTCTTACGGGTCCTACAAATCTCATCGCACTATGATAATTTGGTGCAAACATAAAACCAAAATTATTGATATTAATTTCATTTTCTATATCCTCAGGTTCTAAATCAATTTTAATTTTAAGAGCTTCTAAAACATCACCGGACCCACATTTCGAGGAAACAGCTTTATTGCCATGCTTAGCAACTTTTGTACCCATACTAGCTAAAAGTAGGGCAGAAGCAGTTGAAATATTGAGGGTATTCATACCGTCACCCCCAGTACCACAAGTATCAATACAATCACTTACATTTACTCGTTTTGATTTTTCTCTCAGAACAAAAACTCCACCTGCTATTTCATCTGAAACTTCACCTTTTTCAGACAGTAAAGTTAAAAAGTCAAAAATTTCATCATCACTGGCTTTTCCTGTCATTAATATTTCAAAAGCAGTTTTACTTTCTTCAAAAGTTAAATCTTGTTTATTTTTAAGTTTTTCTAAAATTTGATCCATAAATTTAATTATTAATAAAGTTTTTAAGAATTTTCATTCCAAACCTAGTTTTAATACTTTCAGGATGGAATTGTACACCATGAATATTAAATTTTTTATGTTGTACACCCATTATAATCCCATCTTCTGTCTCAGCTGTAATCTCTAGATCTTTTGATAAGGTTTTTTTATCAATTACCAAACTATGGTATCTGGTAGCTTCAAATATATTTGGGAGGTTTTTTAAAATACCGATTTTTTTGGATTTAATTTTGCTTGTTTTGCCATGCATTAACTTTCTTGCTTGAACAATTTTTGATCCAAAAACTTGTCCAATTATCTGATGACCTAAACATACACCTAAAAAAGGTAATTCTTTGTACAATGAATTCAATATTTTAATACAATTGCCAGATTGATTTGGGTTGCCTGGTCCTGGTGAAATAACAATTTTATCATATTTATTTTTAATGATTTCTTTAAAATTAATTTTATCATTTCTAATTACATCAACTTTAACATTTAATGAGGAGATATAGTGATACAAATTAAAAGTAAAACTATCGTAATTATCTATTAACAATACTTTCATTATCTTAAAGCATTAATTAAAGCTTTCGCTTTATTAACTGTTTCCTCATATTCATTTTTAGGTTTACTGTCTGCAACTATACCTGCACCTGCTTGTACATAAAATTTTTTATTTTTAGCAACTGCAGTTCTTAAAGCTATGCATGTATCAAATTCGCCATTTGCAGAAAAATATCCAATTCCACCAGCATAAACTTTTCTTTTTGTTGTTTCTAATTCATCTATAATTTCCATAGCTCTAATTTTTGGAGCCCCAGAAACAGTACCTGCTGGAAAACCAGCTAAGAGCGATTTAAATTTTGAAAATTTTTTATTATATTCCCCAACTACATTTGAAACTATATGCATAACATGAGAATATCTCTCAATAATGAAGCTTTCTGTAACTTTTACCGAATTTATCTTTGAGACTTTACCAGCATCATTTCTACCCAAATCAAGTAACATCAAATGCTCTGAAAGTTCTTTTTTATCTTTAAGAAGGTCTTTTTCATAAAACATATCTTCTTTTTTAGTTTTACCTCTTGGTCTGGTTCCTGCAATTGGTCTTACAGTAATTTTATTATCCCTAAGTCTCACAAGTATTTCAGGACTTGCGCCAATTATTTGAAAATCGTCAAAATTGAAGAAAAACATAAAAGGAGAAGGGTTTGTTACTCTTAGTTTTTTATAAATATCTAATGGTTTCTTTGTTAATTTTGCCTCAAATCTTTGGCTTAAAACAACCTGAAAAATATCTCCTAATTTAATATATTTTTTTGCCTTATTAACCATTGATAAAAATTTATTTTTTGAAGTGTTAGATTTCACTTTTATATTTTTTGATTTTTGAATTATTTTTTTATCAATATTTTTGATTGATGACTGAATGAGTAATTTAAACAAATCAGATTTAATTTCTTCATATTTATTTTTATAGTTTTTAATTTTTTCATCTTTAAAAATATTAGATATGTAAAAAATTTCCTTTTTTAAATTATCATGAATGACTAAAGTTCTTGGACGAAGAAGCCTTACATCTGGCAAATTAAGATCGTTTTTACAATTATTTGGAATTTTTTCTATGTATCTGATTGAATCATAAGAAAAATATCCAGATATTAATGAGCAAATGTTAGGTAAATTTTTGGGAGTTTCAAATTTAAAATCTTCAATGATTTTTTCAATTAATTTATTTGGTTTATCATTTAATTTCCTTTTTTTATTTGTTTGAATTAGATAAGAATTATTATTATTAAATTCCCAAATTTTATCAGGATTTTTACCAAATATTGTATATCTACCTTTGATTTTACCTTTTTCTACAGACTCAAATATAAAACTATTTTTTTCCTCTAGGAAATTATCTATTAGGTTTAATACTTCCTCATCATCTTTTACTTTCATTTTAGTAAAGATAATTTGATTTTTTTTGCTTCTGTGTCGAAACCTAAAATCTTTGAAGTCTCGATTAATAATCATTTGAAATAATTTTTAACTCTATCAATAGTTTTTTGATTTAATTGAACTTGATACTTATCATTAAGTAATTGATCATACGATTGTAAGATGGTTTTTCTATTATTTGTATTTTGGCTATTTACAAATTTAAGATATTTTTCATCTGTTTTGTTAAATGAATTTTTATTTGTTCCAGTAATTTTTACTAAAAAAATTTTATCTTCTTTATTTACCAGAGCAAAAGAGTTTACAGGTAACGCATAAAGCATTTTTACTGAATTAATATCAATGAGCTTGTCATCTTCTATGGAATTAATAGAAGAATATTCCTTATTTGAACCTGCAAGTTCTTCAAATTTTGAATTATCAAATTTCTTTTTTTGAATTTCTTCTATAATTTCTCTGTTGTAATCATATTTATCTTTTTGATAAATAAACTCAACTATTTCTCCTTTAATGATTTCATCATTTAAATCTGGGGGTCGATCATATTGATTATTAATATTATAAAGTAAAAAGTTATCACCACTTTCTATTAAGTCTATTGTAGATGCTTTCTTAGAATAAATTAGATCTTCATTAATTTGTTCACTAGAGCTAGGTGCAAACTCATTTACTTCAATAATTTCTATATTTATATCTTCTAATATAGTTTCAAATGTAATTCCTTGAGAAATTTTGCTCTCAATTGAATCAATTTCATCAAAAAATTCTTGATTGAATTCTTCAATTCCAATTAGATTTTTTGGATTTAAAATCACATACTTAAAATCTATATATTCTCTTTTTAATTGATCTTTATTTTCATCAATAAATGCTTTAATTTCGTTTGCCGTGTAATCATCTTTTGTTTTATATAGATTTTCCATATCAAAATACTCAATATCCAATGATTTATTATTTTCCTCAAACTTTTTTTCTATCAAAAAATTTGGTGTTATTGTTCCAGCACCAATAAAATCAAATAAGTGTTTCTGTAATTCTCTATTTTTTAATTGCAATTCAAACATTGTAGCTGACAAGTTGTTGGAGAGCAAAAATTTTTCATATTTAATTCTTTGAAAAGCACCATTTTCATCTTGAAAATTTTTATTTTCTTTAATGTTTTTAAGTATGGTTCTTTCGTTAATTGAAAGATCAAAGTCTTTAATTTCTAAATCAATCAATGTAGTTGAAATTAATCCTGATAATAATTCTTCAATAATATTGTTGTCTAAATTATTACGAATAGCTTCTTGTGAAATTCCACTTTGATTCACGTAGTCAATAAAATCTTGGGTTGTTACATTTGTTTTATTTATTTTTGCAATATTGTTTTGATTGTTTGTGCTAAACCCACCGCCAAAACCACCAAAACCAAAAGCGATGATGATTATGACAATTAACACCAATCCACCAAGTTGTTTCCAGCCAAAGTTTTTTAATTTTTCAATCATAACGTTATAAATTTATTGATCTGTAAAAAACAAATCTATAGATTAAAAAGTCAATTATGACAAATAAATATATGTATTTTGTAGCTAATTGGAAAATGTTTGGTGATTTAAGAACTCTAAATTCACTTGATAAAGTAATAAAGTTTTCAAAAAATAATAAAAAAAATAAGATAAAAATAGTTTATTGCCCACCAAATACATTAATTCGTCCATTGTCGAGAAGACTTAAAAAAACAAAAATAGATGTTGGTGCTCAAAACTGTCATCACAGCTATGAGTACGGTGCGCACACAGGCCAAGTAAATTCTACTATGCTTAAAAATGTTGGAGCAAAGTTTGTTATTTTGGGACACTCAGAAAATAGGAAGTTAGGAGAAACAGACAATCTAATTAATTTAAAAATTAAAAGTGCAATAAAATCAGGCTTGAAAATTATATTTTGTATTGGCGAAACTTTGAAAGAAAGAAGACAAAATAAAACTAATCAAATTTTAAAAAAACAAATTGAAAAAGGGTTAAAATCGATAAAGAATAAATCTAAAATTATTATAGCCTATGAACCTGTATGGTCTATTGGTACAGGTGTAATTCCAAAAGAAGCTGATTTAAATAAAACTATTTCATTTATTAAAAGTAGATTTGTAAAAAAATATCCAAAAATTTTATACGGTGGATCTGTAAATACTAATAACGTAAGTATATTAAAAAAAATTCCCAACATTGATGGTTTTTTGATAGGAGGCGCATCACAAATTCCAAAAAAATTTATTGATATAATTCAAAAAACCATTAATTAGACCCACATGGAAACTTTATTATTAGTAATCAACATCATACTTGCAGTTATTTTAGTTCTTTTGGTTTTATTGCAAAAATCAGAAGGAGGTGCTCTTGGTATAGGAGTTTCCCAAGAAAATTTTATGTTATCAAGATCAGCAGGTAGCTTCATGACTAAAGCAACTGCAATCGTAGCAACACTTTTTATTATTTGTAGTCTGGCTCTAACAATAATTTCTAGAGCAGAACTTACTCCTACAAGCTCAGTATTAGATACAGTTGAGGAAAAAACTGAAGATACGCCTTCAATTCCAGAAAATAATTAATTAATTCTTTTCAATTCATTTTTTATTCGCTATAAGATACTTCCATGGCGCGATATATATTTGTCACTGGCGGCGTGGTTTCCTCCCTCGGTAAAGGTCTCTCTTCTGCATCACTTGCTTATTTATTACAATCAAGAGGTTACAAAGTTCGTTTAAGAAAATTAGATCCTTATTTAAATGTAGATCCAGGAACAATGAGTCCGTTTCAACATGGTGAAGTGTTTGTAACAAACGATGGTGCTGAAACAGATTTAGATTTAGGTCACTATGAAAGATTTTCAGGTGTTACTGCAAAGAAAACCGATAACATCACAACTGGAAAAATTTATAGTGATGTCCTGAGAAAAGAAAGAAAAGGTCAGTATTTAGGTAAGACAGTTCAAGTTATTCCTCATATCACAAATAGAATTAAAGAATTTATAAAACACGATACATCTAAAGAAGATTTTGTAATTTGTGAAATAGGAGGAATAGTAGGTGATATAGAAAGTTTACCATTTGTAGAAGCTATAAGACAATTTTCAAATGATATTGGTAAAAAAAATGCATTATTTATTCATTTAACTTTAGTACCTTATTTAAAAGCATCGGATGAAATTAAAACAAAACCAACCCAACACTCTGTTAAAGAATTAAGAAGCATTGGTATTCAACCTGATATTATTATTTGTAGATCAGAAAGACCTATTCCTTTAGACCATAGAAAAAAAATATCTTTGTTTTGTAATGTTGATATTAAAAATGTAATTGAAACTGTTGATGTTAAAACTATTTATGAGGCACCGATAAGTTTTTTTAATCAAAAATTAGACATTCAAGTTTTAAATTATTTTAAATTAAAATCAAAAAAACCTGCAAATTTGAATCCTTGGAAAAAAATAACTAAAATTACTCTTAATACTAAAAGACATGTTAATATTGCAATTATTGGAAAATACGTTGAATTAAAGGATGCTTATAAATCTTTAGATGAAGCACTTACTCATGGAGGAATATCTAATAATCTTAAAGTTAATTTGGTAAGAATAGATTCTGAAAAATTAAAAGTTTCAGAAATAAAAAATAAACTTAAAAATGTTTCAGGAATTCTAATTCCAGGTGGGTTTGGTAAAAGGGGAACTGAGGGTAAAATTGAAGCGATAAGGTATGCAAGAATAAATAAAATTCCATTCCTTGGAATTTGTTATGGAATGCAAATGGCAATAATTGAATTTGCTAGAAATCAATTAAAGATTAAAAAGGCAACTTCTTCTGAGTTTGATAAAGGCGGTGTTCATATTATTGGCTTGATGCATGAATGGGAGAAGAGTGGTAGAAAAGTTAAAGGAACAGATAAAGACTTGGGAGGCACCATGAGACTTGGTTCTTATGATGCAATTTTAAAAGATAAATCTAAAATTAGAGATATTTATAAATCTAGATTAATCAAAGAGAGACATAGACATAGATATGAAGTGGATATTTCATATAAAGAGAAATTTGAGAAGAAAGGATTAATATTTTCAGGTTTATCTCCAGATCATAAGCTTCCAGAGATAATAGAACTTAAAAATCATCCTTGGTTTATAGGAGTTCAGTTCCATCCTGAATTTAAATCTAGACCTTTGAACCCGCATCCTTTATTCTCTTCTTTTATCAAAGCAGCAAAAAATCATAGATGAGCGCGATTAAAGTAAATTGTGAAAATATAGAAATTTCAAACAACAATAAGATTTGTATTATTGCAGGTCCATGTCAGTTAGAGACAGAACAACATGCACTCGATATGGCTGGAAAAATCAAGGAAATTACTTTGAAATTTGGCCTTGGATTTATTTATAAAACTTCATTTGATAAAGCGAACAGAACAAGTTTAAAAGGTAAAAGGGGAGCAGGATTAGATGCATCACTTCCCGTATTTGATAAAATTAAAAAGGAATTGAATGTCCCTATTTTAACAGACATTCACAATGCTGAACAATGTGAAATTGTTTCAAAACATGTTGATGTTTTACAAATCCCAGCTTTTTTATGTCGACAAACAGACTTATTAATTGCTGCAGCTAAAACAAATAAAATTATTAATGTAAAAAAAGGTCAGTTCTTAGCACCGTGGGATATGGTGAATGTAACTAAAAAAATTTCAGACTCAGGAAATAAAAACATCCTAGTCACAGAAAGAGGCGCAAGTTTTGGATACAATACTTTAGTCTCTGACATGAGATCATTACCTATTATGGCAAAGAATGGTTATCCAGTAATTTTCGATGCAACTCATTCTGTTCAACAACCAGGTGGTCAAGGTGAATCCTCTGGTGGTCAAAGAGAATTTGTTGAATATTTAGCAAGAGCTGCAGTTGCGGTTGGAGTTGCGGGTGTATTTATTGAAACACATCAAGATCCTGATAATGCTCCATCAGATGGACCAAACATGGTACCATTGAATAAATTAGAGAATCTATTAAAACAATTACACGATATAGATAATCTAATTAAAAAATAGTGAGTAAAATTTTAAAAGTAAAAGCACGTCAAGTTTTTGACAGTAGAGGAAATCCAACAGTAGAGGCAGAGGTTTATATAAAAAATAATAGCGCATCCGCTATTTGTCCTTCAGGTGCTTCTACAGGAACTTTTGAAGCTTTTGAAAAAAGAGATAAAAATAATAAACGGTATTTAGGAAAAAGTGTTTTAAATGCAGTTAACTTGGTTAACACAAAAATTTCAAAAAAATTAAAAGGACAAAGTATTCATAACCAAGAAAGAATTGATACATTGCTAATCAACTTGGATGGCACAAGACAAAAAACTAATTTAGGAGCTAATGCAATGTTAGCTGTTTCTATGGCTGTTAAAAAACTTTCTGCAAAAGCAAAAAAATTACCTTTGTACAAAACTTTTTCTCAAAAAAATAACTTTCAATTACCTTATCCATTAATGAACATTATTAATGGTGGAGCGCATGCAAATAATGGTCTAAGAATTCAAGAGTTTATGATCAGACCTGATCGAGCAAAAAGTTTTTCTGAGGCAATGCGGATTTGTTTTGTTGTCATTAAAAACTTAAGTAAATTAATTAAAGATAAAGGTTTATCAACTTCAGTAGGTGATGAAGGTGGGTTTGCACCCATGATCAGTAGTAATAATCAAGCTTTAGATTTAATTGTGAGTGCAATTAAAAAATCGGGATTTATTAATGGTAAAGATGTTTCCATTTGTCTAGATGTGGCTGCTAATGAATTATATAAAAAAAACAAATACTCTATTCATTCAAAAAGTTATATTTCAGTGGATAAATCAATTAAAGAATATCAAAAAATTATTAAAAAATTTAAAATTAAGTCCATTGAAGATCCATTTGCTGAAAATGATTGGTTGGCATGGAATAAATTAATGAAATCAATAAAAAAAATTCAGATCGTTGGAGATGATTTGTATGTAACAAATCTTGAAAGATTAAAGAAAGGTTTCTTAAATATTTCCTCTAATTCTATCTTAATAAAACTAAATCAAATTGGTACCGTTTCAGAAACCTTAGATGTAATTAAATTTGCTCAAACCATTGGATATAAAACAATTATATCTCACCGATCAGGCGATAGTGAGGATACGTTTATTGCTGATTTAGCAGTGGGTACTAATTCAAATCAAATTAAAACAGGATCTTTAGCTAGATCTGAAAGGGTTGCAAAATATAATCAATTAATCCGTATTGAAGAAGAACTTGGAAAAAAAGCGAGGATGAATAAGATCAATTAATGCTTCGATTAATAAAAAGAAATTATTTTTTATTAATATCTATTTTTCTTATTTTCTATTTTGGTTTTAATTTAGTTTCAGGAGAAAGAGGTCTTTTTTCGTATATAGAAAAAAAGGAACTTTTGTCTAACTTGAAAAAAAAAGAATTAACCCTAACTAATAAAATAGAAGATATGGATCATAAAAATTCACTTCTAAGCACTAATTTAGACCTTGATTATATTGAGACTTTAATTAGAGAACGATTTTTGTTTGGTAAAAAAAATGAGACAATTTATATAATTAAAAAAGATGAAAAGTAGACATCCAGAAAAAGAAAACAAACCGATTAATCCAATTAAAAAAAAACCAGAATGGATTCGATCAAAACTTACAAATAGTAAGGAATTTTTTTTAACTAAAACAATAGTAAATAACAATAATCTTGTAACTGTTTGTCAGGAAGCAAACTGTCCAAATATAACTGAATGTTGGAGTAAGCGACATGCAACGTTCATGATAATGGGTGACACTTGTACAAGAGCATGTGCTTTTTGTGATGTTAAAACTGGTGTGCCAGGAAAATTAGATCAACTTGAACCTATTAAGATTGCAGAAGCGGTTAAAAAACTAAATTTAAAACATGTTGTTATTACTTCAGTGGACAGAGACGATTTAGATGATGGTGGATCAGAACATTTTTTTGAAGTGATTAATCAAACTAGAAAATCAAACCCAAATACTACAATTGAAGTTCTCACACCTGATTTTTTAAGAAAAGGGGATGCTTATAAAAAAGTTTTAGATGCTAAACCAGATGTTTTTAATCATAATATTGAAACTGTCCCTAGCCTTTATTTAAAAGTTCGACCCGGATCTAGATATTTTGCATCTTTAGAACTTTTGAAAAATGCAAAAAAAGTAAACAAAAATATTTTTACTAAATCTGGAATAATGGTTGGCTTAGGGGAGACAAGAGACGAAATTTTACAAGTCATGGATGATTTAAGAGCTGCGGATGTTGATTTTATAACGATCGGTCAATATTTACAGCCTTCAACAAAACATTATCCATTAGATCGATATTACACGCCAAAAGAATTTGAAGATTTAGGAACAATAGCAAAAGCCAAAGGTTTTTTGTTGGTATCTTCATCCCCTTTAACTAGATCTTCATATCATGCTGATGAAGATTTTGCAAAACTTCAACAAAATAGATTAAAAAATAATTAATGCCAAAAGCATCAGTTAAGCGATTAATTGATAACAGAAAAGATAAACTAATTGAGTTTGTTTTAGATATCGAAAAATACCCAGAATTTATTCCTTTCTGTGATAATTCAAAAGTTTATGAGAGAAGTGATAACGGAGATACAATAAATATAATTGCTGATCTTACAATAGGTAAAGGGCCGTTTAAGGATACATTTAAAAGTGACGTTAAATTAAATAAAAAAAATGATCATATTCATGTTGTTAATTTAGGTGGACCATTAAATCATTTGGAAAATAATTGGAAATTTATTGAAGTAGGAAATGATGTTGATGGTTACAAAACAGAAGTTTTATTTGATATTGATTTTGAAATTGAAAATAAGTTTTTAAATATTTTAATGACTAAATCTTTTCAATTTGGTTTAGAAAAAATAGCAGATGCTTTTCAAAAAAGAGCAGAAAATATTAGATAATTTTTTAAAATATTATAAATATCTTATATGTTAAATTTATTTAAATTATTTTTATCTTTATTGATAATATCTTTATATTTTAATTCATACTCCTTTGCTGAATTTAGTTATTATGGATCAATAAATCCTGCAAAACATTATAAAAATTTAAAAACACGTTCATATAACGATAAAATAGGTAAAAAAGACCTTTGGATAGACAATTCTATAAATTTAGATGTCATTGATTTTAAAATTAATCATCAAAGAAAAGTTTTACCTGATGATTATTTTAATAGAAAAACCTGTGATGTACCAAATAAAAAACTTATTGATAAAGTAGCAAGTGGTAAATTGCCTCGTAGTTTAAAAGAATTATATTCTGAGCCTTTGATGGTAGTTGGAAAAGGTTATGATAAAAAAAAAGTTTTATCAGGTGCACCAGATGGTGCAAGAAAAGAAACACAAATATTAAGAAAATGGTTAACGACATATGTTTGTGAGTCAGAAAACCTAGATTTTAAGAAATCACTTGCAAAAGAAATTAAATTTTTTTTGCTAAAATGGGCTAAAGCTGAAGCTTTCATGAAAACTAGAAAAAATAATAGTGATACGTATTGCTGTATTCAAGATGGTGTCCTTAATATGAATTATAATATGTCAGATTTTCTTACTGCATATTTAGTAGTTACTAGAGACTTTCCTGATGATCCAAATAATGAAAAAATAATTATTGATTGGGTTAAAAAATATATGAAAAAATATGGAAATAGACATTTTAAAAAAGACAGTGTGGGTCAGTTTTTTAATCAACATGCTATACTTAGAGATTACCTTAATCTAAAAATTGCTATTCTAACAAATGATAATAAACTTTTTGCTTTAGCAGCTAAAAGGGCATTAATATTTTTAGCTCAATCAACTCCAGAAGGTGTTTATCCATACACTGCTGTCAGAGGTCAAAAAGCAACTTTTTATAACCACGAAGCGATGAATGATTATACTCATTTACTAGAGGTATTGAGAGCTCAAGATTATGATTTATATAATTTTGAATTAGCAGGAAGAAGCTATCTTAAAAATGCAGAATTTTTAATGGGTGTTTGGGAAAATTATGATTGTGCAAAAGGCTTTACTTATGAAAATTATACTAATGAAAAATTACAAAAAGGTACTTCTTATAGATTATGTGAACAAATTTCATCAAATGATGAATATAATTTATTACAATATTACGCAAAGATTAACGCTGGCTCGGATGGAAGGTTACCTGATAGAGCGGATCCTACAATACAAAATTTAACAAATTATAAAGGTGGACAATTAGAATGGGTTATTTTTTTTCATCGAAATTTTCCAGACAACAAGTACTCAAAAAAATCTCAAGAATTGGCTTTAATTAGTAATTTAAAAAAGGATAAATGGAAGTCGAAAGGACATGGTTTGATTACTTCTGCAATTTTTTCTTATATTCCTGATAAGAATTAAATTAAATCAACAATTAATTTAATAACCTTTTTTACAGTTAGTTTTTGAATTATATTTCTTTTACCTGATTTGAATCTATTTTGACTAATCAAGATAGTTTTACCCTTTTTAATACCAATAAAAACAAGACCAATAGGTTTAACTTTTGATCCTCCTCCTGGACCGGCAATTCCTGTTATCGAAATGTTAATTTTACTCTTTGAAATTTTAGATAAATTTTGAACCATTGCCTTACAACATTCATGGCTTACTGCACCATATTTTTTAATAATATTTTTATTTACCTTTAATATTTTTATTTTAGCTTGATTAGAGTAAGTAGTTAGACCCATTTGAAAGTATTTTGACGAATTAGCTAATTGAGTAAAATTATGAGCCAATAATCCACCCGTACAAGATTCAGCTACAGATATAGTTAATTTTTTTTTAATTAATTTTTTATGAAGTAATTGAATACTCATTAGAATTTTAAGCTTATTAAATATATTAATATCATTGAATATAATCCTGCCATTATATCATCCATAATTATTCCAAAATAGTTCTTATGGTTTTTATCAAAATAACTTACTGGAAAAGGTTTTAGGATGTCAAAAAATCTAAAAAAGATAAAAGATAGAATATAATAAATTTCAATTAAAATACTTATTTGATTAGTTTGATTTAAATATAATAGTAAAATTAAAGGCATTGATTGTCCTAAAACTTCATCAATTACTATTTGTCGCGGATCTTTATTTTTAAATTCAGACTCAGAGTCTTTTACTGCATAAAATGAATAAAAGAATAAAAGTACAAAAAAAATAATTGAAAACTTAAGATCTGTGTATCCTAGAATCTCGTAAGCAATATAAATAAAAACAACTGTAACCACGGATGTTATTGTGCCAGGAATTTTGGTTAAATATCCATATCCAAAGAAAGTAGATAATAAAACATTTATTTTTTTCATTCACTTATTGAGCAAATAACCTCACAAGCTATCGCTTTTTCCTTTCCAATTAATCCTAGTTTTTCTACAGTTTTACCTTTAAGGTTGATTAATTCTTTATCTATATTTAATAAATTTGATAAAGATTTAATTATTTTATCTCGATAATTTGAAACTTTTGGTTGTTCACAAATCAAATTTACATCTAAATTATTTATGTAAAAATTATTATTATTTAATATCTCAATAATGGGCTTAAGCATTTTAGGTGATCTAATATTTTTAAATTTTTTTTGATTATCTGGAAAAAAAGTTCCGATATCTTTTTTTCTCATTGCTCCTAGTATCGAGTCTATTACAGAATGAATAATGACATCACCATCAGAGTGCCCTTTAAGACCTGAATGAAAAGGAATTTTTATTCCTCCTAAAAAAAGCTTTTTACCTACTATTAATCTATGAATATCAAAACCTATACCAAAATAAGTTTTATTAGTTTCGATATCTTCTTTAAATGTAATTTTATTGTTTAAATTTTCTCCTTTAATAAATTTTACTTTTAAATTATTTTCAATAAACAATGTTGCTTCATCAGTAATTTTATTTTTTTGTTTAATTGAAAGAACATATAAATCTTTAAATTTAAAAGCTTGTGGAGTTTGAGTTAAAATTGAATTATTTCGATTTAAGTTAAAAAGTTTGTTTTTTACTTTGTATTTAATGGAGTCTTTTGACTTTATATAGGGAATTACCGCTTTATTATTTTTAAGTGACTTAATTAGTGTTTTTAAAAGCCTGATAGTAAAATTTGGTCTTGCAGCATCGTGAATTAGAACATTATTAGGTTTAAATTTTTTTATATATTTTAAGGCTATTAAGGAAGAATCAGATCTTTCTTTACCACCTTTTATAATCGACACATTTTTAGGAAATTTTTCTTTAATACTTTTTTTATTATTTACGACCAATATAATTTTTTTAAAGAGCTTTGATTTCATTGCTTTTTCTAAAGAATGTTTAAAAAGAGCCTTGTTTTTGTAAAAAATAAATTGTTTAAGTTGTTTCGAATTAAATCTTTTGCTTTGTCCTGATGCTAGTATTATAAAATAATTATTCATTTATATGGTAGTTTTTATATTCAAATGTACGAATTTATTAAAAAAAATATATATCTAATAATATTATTTATTATCACATTATCGATAGGTTTTTTAACTTTTTTAACTTTTATAGATAAAGGTTTTATTGAATTATCAGATCAAAATTTACAGATTTTATTAGTTCTAAATATTTTTCTTTTATTTGCGCTTTTTGTTTTTATTTTTATTGAAATTAAGAGTGCAATTAAAAACGATATAGATAAAGACGGTTTAAAATCAAATAAAAAATATATTACATACTTTGGTTTATTTACTTTAATTCCATCAGTATTAATTTCAATATTTTCACTCTTTTTATTTTCTTTTGCATTAGAAAAATATTTTGACAAAAAAGTTACCACAGTTGTTAACAATTCTTATGAGTTGGCAAGGAATTACGTAGAGGAAATCAGAAATAAAATTCAATCTGATATTGTTTTGATAGCTTTTGATACAAATAAAAGTAAAAAATTTTTAAATGATAATCAAAATGAATATAAAAGATTTTTAGATACACAAAAATTAATAAGAAATGTAGATGAAGTTCATATTATAGATATTAATAAAAAACTATTATTTACAACTTTGAATGATGATCAAACATATGTACCACCAGTCGACAGAGCTTTAAATTTAGTTTTGGACGATGATCGTCCTTTAAAAATAATAAATGCACCTGAAAATATCTCCGCAGCAATAATGAGGCTGCAAAATTTTGAAGATAGATTTTTATATGTCGTAAAATATTTAGATAAAGATATTTCAAAATATTTAACAGAATCTCAGGAAGCTATTAATTTTTACTATACTGTTGAGGAAAAAAGTACTGGAATTAAAATCTCATTTGCTATTATTTATATTATAGTAGTAAGTGTTTTATTATTTGTTTCTATATCAATAGCAATAAGGTTTTCGTCTAGATTTTTTAGATCTATCAATAATTTAATTCTAGCATCAACATCCATTGGACAAGGAGATTTTAATGCAAAAGTTCCTGAAGTGAAGACAGATAAAGATTTAGAAACTTTGAATAAAAATTTTAACTTGATGATAGATAGACTTAAAAGCCAGCAAGAAAAACTAATTATTAATGAAAGACATGAGGCATGGGGTAGCTTAGCTAGAAAACTTGCTCATGAAATTAAAAATCCTCTTACACCAATCCAATTAACCATTGATAGATTAAAAAATAAATATTCTAAACAATTGGATGAAAATGAAATAGAGAATTTTAAAGATAATTTAAAAATTATAAATAATCAAATAAAACAAATCGAAAAATTAATTAACGAATTTTCTGACTTTGCAAGAATGCCTAAACCAATTTTTAGAGAAAATAATTTAGTAAATATAATTCTTGAAAATATAAATTTGTTAAAAGAATTAGATAATTCTATTGAAATTACTTTTAAAAAAGATTTTGAAAAAATTCTGTTAGAGAGCGATAAAGAACAAATAAGTAGAGTATTTTTAAATTTAATTAAAAATTCCATTGAAAGTATTAATCAAAAATCCCAAAACAACAACAATTTCAGCAAAAAAATTGCTATTGAACTTTCTGAAGATGATAGCCACATAAAAGTCACTATAGAAGACAATGGTGTTGGTTTTAGTGAATTAAAAAATAATATTAAAGATATACTTAATCCGTATTTCACAACAAAGAAAAATGGAACCGGTTTAGGATTATCAATAGTTAATAAAATAATTAATGATCACAATGGAAAAATAGACTTTATACCAATTCAAAATGGTGCAAAAGTTAATATTAAATTTTTAAAACAATAATGAGTGAAGAAATTTTAATCGTAGACGATAACGCAGATATCAGAAATATAATTAATGAATTAATTATTGATGCTGGTTATACAACTAGATTAGCTGCAAATTATAACCAAGCACTTGCAGAAATAGATAAAAAATTACCTGATGTAGCAATTCTTGATGTTAAATTGGACAAGGGAGATAATGACGGTATTGAACTTCTTTCACATATTAAATCTAAAAATAAAGATACTCCTGTTATAATTATTTCTGGTCATGCAAACATTGAAATGGCTGTTAAATCTTTGCAGCACGGAGCATTTGAATTTATAGAAAAACCATTCGATCAGGAAAGATTACTTAACTTTGTTAAAAGAGCAGTTGAAAACTTTAATTTAAAAAAACAAAATAAAGAATATGAAAGTAAATTATTTTCATCATATGAATTAATAGGAAATAGCAAAAATATAGTAAATGTAATTGATCAAATTAAAAAAATATCAGTAACCGAAAGTAGAGTATTTATAAGTGGACCTTCAGGTTCAGGAAAAGAATTAATTGCTAGAAAAATTCATAAATCTTCTTTAAGAGGCAAAAATCCATTTATTGTCTTAAATGGTGCTTTACTAGATACCAACAAATATGAATTAGAATTATTTGGCGAAGAAAAAGAAAATGGATCTATAGCATATGGTGCTTTAGAGAAAGCTAATAAAGGAACACTATTAATTGATCAAGTTTCAGAAATACCATTAGATATACAATCTAAAATATTAAGAGTTCTAACCGATCAAAAATTTAAAAGAGTTAATGGAATTAATGATGTTAGTGTGGATGTAAGATTAATTTGTTCATCAAGTAAAGATTTAAAAAAAGAAATAGAAATTGGAAATTTTAGAGAAGATTTATTTCATAGAATAAATGTTTTTGAGATAAATATTGAACCTTTAAATCAAAGAATTTCAGATATTCCTTTATTAATCAAATATTTTTCAAAAAAAATATCTGAAAATTATAAAATTAGAGAGTTAGACATAGATGAAAACAATAGTTACATACTCAATCATAATTGGCACGGTAACGTAAGAGAATTGAGAAATTTAATAGAGAGAATTGCAATATTACAACCAGATTCAAAAGATAAAATTTCAAATATTATTAAAGAATCTCTAAAAAATTCAAATTTTGATGATCAATTGGCAGAAAATAGCCTTTCTGTGCCATTAAAAGAAGCTAGAGAAAAATTCGAAAAGGAGTATTTAACTATTCAACTTAAAAAATTTAATGGAAATATTTCTAAGACAGCTAATTTTGTTGGAATGGAAAGAAGTGCATTACATAGAAAGTTAAAAGGTTTGGGCATCAAAGAATTTAATTAGATGAATATAATCATTTGTGGAGCTGGAAGAGTAGGTTTTACTATAGCTAAACAACTTAGCGAACAAGGTCATTCTATAACTGTTATTGACCCTTCAAGTGAAGATATTCAAAAAATTGATGATGCTTTGGACGTTAAAGCTATAGTAGGTAAAGGCACCTATCCCTCAATATTAGAAAAAGCTAACGCAGCAGAGACTGACATGATTATAGCAGTCACTAGAAACGATGAAATTAATATGCTTATTTGCCAAATAGCTTTTTCAATTTTTAAAATTCCAAAAAAAATAGCTAGAATAAGATCTCAAGATTATCTAAATCCAAAATTTACAAGAGTTTATAATAAAGAAAATTTACCAATAGATGTAATTATTTCACCAGAGATTGAAATTGCTAAATCAATACAAAGAAAACTTGAGGCGCCAGGAGCACTTGATAGTGTTCCATTTGCTGATAATAAAATTAGATTATTAGAAATTTTAATTAATGAAAATTGTAAATTAATTAACATCAAGCTAAATGATTTAACAAAAAAACATCCTAATTTAGACGCAAATATTATTGGAATAATAAGAGATGAGAAATTTTTAATTCCAAAGAAAATCGATAATGTTAGAAAAAATGATAAAATTTATGTGATAATAAATTCATCACAAACGTCAGATACTTTAGAAGCTTTTGGACATGATGAAAAAGTATCTAAAAACATTTTAATTGTAGGTGGTGGCAACATAGGTTTTAATCTAGCTAAAAATATTGAGGAAACTCTTGATGCAGCAAGAGTAAAAATTATTGAAAAAAATAAAGAAAGAGCTGAATTTCTTGCTAGTGAGTTAAACAATACGATTGTTATTAATGGAGATGCTTTAGATGAAGAGGTTCTCGTAGAGGCTAATTTACAAGAAGCAGAAACAGTTCTTGCTTTAACAAATGATGATGAAGATAATTTGATGGTAAGTGTTCTTGTTGAAAAATTTGCAAAAGATGAAAAAGATGTAGATGACAAAAGAACAATGGCTTTAATTAATAAACCAAATTATTCTCTGTTACAAAATTCTTTAAAAATTGATGATCTTATAGATCCTCGAATGAATACCGTATCAAGCATTTTAAAGCATATTCACAAAGGTACTATTGAAACAGCTTATACAATTATGAATGGTGAATATGAAGTAATTGAAGCAGAAATTATAGAAACATCAGAACTTATAAATAAAGAACTAAAAAATTCAAATTTACCCGATGAGATAAGAATTGGAGCAGTTTTAAGAGAAAATAAAGTTATAATACCTCGATCAAATTTTGTATTTCAAAAAGAGGATAAGGTTGTTTTTTTAGCAAAGAAAGACTCAATCTCAGTAGTGGAAAATATATTTAGAATAAGTTCTATTTAATTAAATGTCATTTTTTAGAATAAAGTATTTAAGTTTTTTTTTTATATTAATATCTATTTTTTCTTTTTTTAATATTATTTATTCTTTTTATTTCAATTTTTATCTTAATTTAAACACATATTATTTTAGCTTAATTATTTCTGCGATCATTGGAATAATTTTTTACAAAATTAAAATTAATCAAAAAAAACCTACAATATTTGAAAAAATATTGACCATTTTATTGGGATATTTTTTAATGCCATTAATTTTATCAATACCTTTTTATTTTAGTATTTATAATTTATCTTTTTTAAATTCCTTTTTTGAAGCTGTTTCTGGATTTACTTCAACAGGTTTTACTATCTTTGAAAATATTAAACATATTGATCAAGGCTTAATTTTATGGAGATCATCAATACAATGGATAGGTGGGTTATATTTTTTATATTCTATTATTTTTTTAATAGATATTTATGATGAAAGTCTAAAAAAATCTTTAACAAATTTTTTATCTTTTAATTCTACAGAGATTTTAAAACAATCAATAAAAATTCTTTTACTATATTCAGGGTTAACAGTATTAATTTTTGTTATTTTAAACATACTTGGTATAAGATCATTTAATTCACTGAATTTAGCAATGACAATAATTTCTTCGGGTGGTTTTCTACCTGTGAATAATCTTTCTTCAATTTTAATAAATGATTTTCAGGTAATTATATTTTCTTTTTTGATGTTGATTTCTTTTTTTAGCATTTTTTTTACATATAATTTAATTTTTCTTAGAAATAAAAATTTAAATTTTTTTTATGAGGATATTCATTTATTTTTATATTTTATTGTTGCTGTAAGTATATTTTTTGTTTTCTTTAGTTATGACACTAATTTCACATTTAGTTTTTTATCTTTAGTGAGTAGCATTTCAAATATAGGTATTTCACTTGAAGTTGATCAAACTCATTTAAACTTTATATATATCTTGCTTGTAATTGTTGGAGGATCTTTTTTTTCTACAAGCTCAGGATTAAGATTTTTGAAAATATATTCATTGACTAAATATTCTATTAATCAAGTTCTTTCTTTTAGTAGACCAAAAAATGTATTTATGAACAAACTCATTTTTTCTAAAATTAATTTTGATGTAAAAGATATAAATAAATATTTTTTAACAATAATAATTTTTGTTATTTCTCTTTTTTCCTTAACTATATTATTATCCTTATCTAATATTCAGTTTGAATATTCATTTAAATTAGCTGTATTGACCTTAATGAATACAGTTAATTCTTCAGCTTATGGTGTATCTAATTTTGATTTTCAAAATTTACACTTTTTAACTAAATATTTTCTTATTTTTTTTATGATAATCGGTAGGGTTGAGCTTTTATCTTTATTATTAATAGCTAAAAAATTTCTTTTTAAAAATTAATTAAGTATTATATATATCAATAAATTTTGCGCCCTTAGCTCAGCTGGATAGAGCATCGGTTTTCTAAACCGAGGGTCGTAGGTT
Organism: uncultured Pelagibacteraceae bacterium; assembly: GCA_902529645.1. Lineage (GTDB taxonomy): Bacteria > Pseudomonadota > Alphaproteobacteria > Pelagibacterales > Pelagibacteraceae > Pelagibacter. The sequence continues at coordinate 52,349 of CABZXO010000006.1, forward strand.
CGAATCCTTCAGGGCGCGCCATTTCTAATCTTTTTAAGCAAAAAAACAATTTAATATTTAGCTTGACGTAATTTTTATTGAACTTGATTTTTTTATTATTTTCCCTTGAACAGTAATTTCTTACATGCTTAAATTAAGAATATTCAAAAGTAATTTTGAATTATTTGTTAACAAATAAAAATAACGTAAAGGAAGAATAATGTTTAAATACTTAAAACAATTAACTTCTTTAGTTGCTATGGTTGCAGTGTTGTTTACTTTTACAACAGAAACTATGGCTGCTAAAAAATCTAAAACACTTAAAAACACTCAAAAGAAAGGTTTTGTAAGATGTGGAGTATCTCAAGGTCTTCCAGGATTTTCTAACGCTGATGCTGCAGGAAATTGGACTGGTGTTGACGTTGATGTATGTAGAGCAGTAGCTGCTGCAGTATTAGGTGATGCAAACAAAGTTAAGTTTACACCACTAAGTGCTAAAGAAAGATTTACTGCTTTAACTTCTAATGAGATAGATATCTTATCTAGAAACACTACTTGGACTCTTTCTAGGGATGCTGACATTGGTCTTACTTTCGTAGGTGTAAACTTCTACGATGGTCAAGGTTTTATGGTTAGAAAAAATTCTGGAATATCTTCTGTGAATGATTTCAAAGCAGGTGTTTCAGCTTGTACAAACCTAGGAACAACTACTGAGCTTAACATGAGAGATTTCTTTAATTCAAAAGGAATTCAATATGAGCCAGTAACTTTTGAAAAAGCTGACGAAGTCGTAGCTGCGTATGATGCTGGTAGATGTGATACTTACACTACTGACAAGTCAGGCTTAGCTGCTCAAAGAATTAAATTGAGTAACCCTGATGATCATATGGTTTTACCAGAGACTATATCTAAAGAACCTTTGGGACCTGTTGTAAGACAAGGTGACTCTGTTTGGGAAGATATCGTTAGATGGTCACTAAATACTATGATTGAAGCTGAGGAGTATGGTGTTACTTCGTCTAATGCAGATTCTATGAAAACTTCTGATAACCCAGCTGTTAAAAGATTAGTTGGTGCTGAAGGTGAATTAGGTGCTGCTCTAGGTTTAGACAACGAGTGGAGTTTAAGAATTATCAAGCAAGTTGGTAACTATGGAGAAAGCTATAAGAGAAATATAGCAGATACAGGAATTCTACCTGACAGAGGTCCAAATGAATTATGGACTAAAGGTGGAATACTTTATGTACCACCAGCAAGATAATTTATATCTTTAAATAAAACTTAAAAAGGGCTAGATTTTTCTAGCCCTTTTTTTTATAAGTCATTTATTATTGTGAATATTAAAAAAATATTACCCCAATTACTTACACTTTTAGTCGTAATTCTTGTCTTTGGATTTTTTTCATATAACGCACAAATTAACATGGAAAACAGAGGGATTACTTTTGGGTATGGATTTTTATCTCAAGAGTCTTCATTTGATGTTCAGTTTTCATTGATTGAGTATGATGGTTCTCACTCATATTTTAGAGCTTATTTAGTAGGATTATTAAATACTATTTTAGTTTCCGTTATTGGAATTATATTTGCAACTATTATTGGAGTTGTAGTTGGAATTGCAAGATTATCAAATAACTATCTTATTAATAGAACTGCTGCAGTTTACGTAGAATTTTTTAGAAACATTCCTTTGTTGTTACAAATATTTTTTTGGTATTTTGCTGCTTTAAGAGCACTTCCATTACCTCAAGATACTGAGCCTATGTTTGGGGTTTTTTTTCTAACTATAAAAGGTTTTTTTGTTCCTGCTTTTGTTTGGAATAACTTAGATATTTTTATTTATTCAATAATTGCTGCAATAATTTCAATTATTTTCATTAAAATTTATGCAAAAAGAAAACAAGAGAACAAAGGTATCCAAACACCAGTTTTTTCAATTTCAATAGGAATATTAATAATTTTACCTTTATTAAGTTTTTTATTTGGTGGCGTTGATGCTTCGGTTGAAGTTCCCGTAATTAAACAATTATCTCAATCTGGTTTCACTTATGAAGGAGGAATTAAGTTACCACCTGAATTAATATCACTTGCATTAGCCTTATCATTATATACTGCAACTTTTATTGCTGAATGTGTTAGAGCAGGAGTACAGGGTGTGAGTAAGGGTCAAAAAGAAGCTGCAGCATCAATCGGATTAACACCAAATCAAGTACTTAAACTTGTAGTAATGCCACAAGCATTAAGAATAATAATACCTCCAACCACAAATCAATATTTAAATTTAACTAAAAACTCATCTCTTGCCGCTGCAATAGCTTACCCTGATTTAGTCCTTGTATTTGCAGGAACTGCTTTGATGCAAACAGGAAGAGCGATAGAAATCGTTTCTATAACAATGTTAACTTATCTGTCTTTGAGTATATCAATTTCAGTATTTATGAATTGGTATAATAAAAAAATAGCTATTAAAGAAAAATAATGAATAAATTGAATTTTTTACAACCAGATAAAAACAATTTTAATACCTATCTATATACAGGTGTAATTTTAGTGGCACTAAGTATATTTATAGTTTTTTTAAATTCTTTTTTTAATAAAGATATAATTTCTTTTTTACCTGGATCAATAAGTTTCTTTTTACCACTAATTTTAGGATTTATTGGACTTCATTTAATTAGAATTGATTATTCAGGCTTAAAGTTTTTAGACGCTATTAATAAAAATATTAATACTAATAATTTTAATGCTTTTTTATCATTATTAATTGTATTTGTAGTAATCAAATCACTCCCACCATTATTAAGCTGGTTTATTTTAGATGCGAATATTGCTGGAGACTCAAAAGACGTATGTACAGGTACAGGTGCATGTTGGACTTATATTAAAATTTGGTTTAACAGATTTATGTATGGAATGTATCCAAATGCTGAACAGTGGCGTATTAACCTATCATTTATAGCTTTAGCTTTTCTTGGTACTATTGGATTCTTTGCTACTGAAAAATTTAAAAAATATTTGACACTTTATTATGTAGCTGTTTATCCTGTGATTGCTTTTTTCTTTATTTTCTTTTTCATATCCGGTGGTCCAATATTTTTTGATTTTTCATATGGAATAATTGCAGCTGTAATTTCAATTATAATTGGATTTTTTATTCCATCAAAATTTAAAATGTATTATTTCATTATAGTTCCAATCACTCTCTATATATTATTAAAATATGTATTTTTTTATGAAGAGCTTATTGAACTTGGTAAATTAGAATCATTAGAGTGGGTAGAGACAGGCGCTTGGGGAGGTTTGTCTTTAACTTTTATAGTATCATTTTTTTGTTTGATTTTCTGTTTTCCTATAGGTTTGTTTTTGTCTTTAGGTAGAAGGTCTGATTTTCCAATAATTAAATATTTTTCAATAGGAATGATTGAATTTTGGAGAGGTGTTCCATTAATTACAGTATTATTTATGTCCTCAGTAATGTTTCCAATGTTTTTACCTGAAGATATGTTTATTGATAAATTAGTAAGAGTAATTATTGCAATCTCATTATTTGAAGCCGCCTATGTTGCTGAGGTTATTAGAGGTGGTTTACAAGCATTACCAAGAGGTCAATATGATGCTGCTAAATCTTTAGGAATGGGATATTGGAAAATGCATATTTTAGTGATTTTACCTCAGGCACTTAAACTTGTAATACCTGGTATTGCAAATACCTTTTTAGCCCTTGTAAAAGATACTCCTTTAATATTTGTTGTTGGACTTTTAGAAATTGTTGGAATGCTAAATCTTGCTAAAACAAACCCAGAGTGGCTAGGATTTGCAATGGAAGGTTATGTGTTTGCATCAGTACTATTTTTTATTATTTGCTATGCAATGAGTAAATATAGTTATAATTTAGAACAAAAATATAAAACGGAAAGATAATGTCAGATAAAATAATTCAGATTACAGAAATGAATAAATGGTTTGGTGATTTCCAAGTATTAAAAAATATAAACTTAGAGGTAGAAAAGAATAAAAAAATTGTAGTTTGTGGACCCTCAGGATCAGGTAAATCAACATTAATTAGATGTATAAACAGACTTGAAGAACACCAACAAGGTTCAATTATAGTAGATGGAAATGAATTAACAGAGGACACTAAAGACATAGAAAAAATTAGAGCTGAAGTTGGTATGGTTTTTCAACAATTTAATTTATTTCCTCATCTTTCTATTTTAGATAATTGTACTCTAGCGCCAATTTGGGTAAAAAAAATGCCAAAAAAAAATGCAGAAGAATTAGCTCTTCAACATTTAGAAAAAGTACAAATTGCAGATCAGGCAAGTAAATATCCTGGTCAATTATCAGGAGGTCAGCAACAAAGATGTGCTATTGCTAGAGCATTATGCATGGAGCCAAAAATAATGTTATTTGATGAACCAACATCAGCTCTCGACCCAGAAATGATTAAAGAAGTTTTAGATGCAATGGTTAATTTAGCAAAAGCAGGAATGACAATGATAGTTGTTACTCATGAGATGGGGTTTGCAAAAGAAGTTGCAGATGAGGTTATTTTTATGGACGAAGGAATGATTGTTGAAAGAGCTGAAACCAAAGAGTTTTTTGCTCACCCTAAGAGCGATAGAACCAAGCTATTTTTAAGTCAAATCCTTTAAAAAATATAACTACTATAAGGCATAATATAAGATTTAAACAATCTAAATAATTCAATTTTCTATTGAAGTAATACTTGACAGTATTTTGATTATTTCAAATTTTTAACAAAAAAAAATAAATTTTTCTATTGCAGTAACATTAATAAATGGGTTGAATGAGTTTTATAAAATTTAATTAAGAGGGGTCTTAATGGAAGATAATTTCAATAAACACTTAGGCAACAAGCTTAAGCTAAGAAGATTAGCTTTAGGTTTAACTCAGACTAAAGTAGCAAAAGCAATTAATGTAACATTTCAACAAATTCAAAAGTATGAGAAAGGGACTAACGGTGTAAGTTCGATAAGATTACTTCAACTTGCAAATTATTTAAAAGTCCCAATTAATTATTTCTTTGAAGATTTTTCAGAATATTTAGTAAACTTAGAAAAATCACAAGAAGGTCACATGAGTGTTAATTATAATTTTTTAGTAAAATTATATTCAGAGCTTACTGCTGATCAAAAATTAAAATTTAATAAATCTTTACAAATTTCAGGTTCAGGAATTTCAAAAGCAGTTTAATTAAAATTTAATTAAGACCCTAGTTTTAACTTAAGAGATAATTTTATTTAATTTAAATTCTGGCTCCTCGGGCAGGACTCGAACCTGCGACCAATTGATTAACAGTCAACTGCTCTACCAACTGAGCTACCGAGGAATGTAAAAAGCAAACTTACTTTTTTTTATAACTAAAACAAGAATTTTTTTGGAGGCAACGCCCGGAATCGAACCGGGATACAAGGATTTGCAATCCTCTGCGTAACCATTCCGCCACGTTGCCATCTTATTTTTAGCTAATAGCTACAGATGCCTTTTTATATTAAATTTTTTCTATTAGTCTATTAAATAACGATCCAAATTGATTATTGTTAATTTAGATTATTAAATTATAAACTTTAACATCAATGAGTAGCGATAAATATATACATTCTGATGTAGAAAATAGAATTTATTCTTATTGGGAAAAAAATGGTCTTTTTAAACCTAAAGAAAATTTAAAAAAATTTTCGATTGTAATTCCACCACCAAATGTAACGGGTAGTTTGCATATGGGTCATGCGCTTAACAATTCTATCCAAGATTTATTAGTTCGTTATCATAGGATGAATAATTTTGAAACTTTATGGCAACCTGGTACAGACCATGCCGGTATAGCAACCCAAGCTTTAGTAGAGAAAAAATTAACTTCTGAAAAAATTAATAAAAATGAAATTGGAAGAGAAAAATTTATTGAAAAAGTTTGGGAATGGAAAGAGCAATATGGTGACATAATTATTAATCAATTAAAAAAACTCGGTTGTTCCTGTGACTGGTCAAGAAATGCTTTTACTATGGATGAAAATTTATCCAAATCAGTAATTAAGGTTTTTGTAGATCTTTATAATAAAGGTCTAATTTATAAAGATAAGAAATTGGTCAATTGGGACACAGTTCTAAAAACTGCTATTTCAGACCTAGAAGTAGATCAAAGAGAGGTGAACTCCAAAATTTATTATATTAGATACCCGATAGATGGAACAGATCAATTTATAACAATTGCAACAACAAGACCTGAAACAATGCTCGGTGATACAGCTATTGCTGTTAATCCAAAAGATGAAAGATTTAGATCCTTTGTAGGTAAAACAGTTACAATCCCAATTGTAGGAAGAAAGATTAAAATAATTGAAGATGATTATGCAGATCCTGAGCAAGGAACAGGGGCATTAAAAATAACTCCTGCACATGATTTTAATGACTACGATGTTGGTCAAAGAAATAATCTTGAAATAATAAATATTTTTACAGAAGCAGGTAAAATAAATGAAAACGCTCCAGAACATTACATAGGTCTTGATAGGTTTGAGGCTAGAAAAAGAATTTTAAAAGAACTTAAAGAAAAAGAATTTTTTGTAAAAGAAGAAAATATTAAAAATAAAGTTCCTTATGGAGATAGATCCAATTCAGTAATTGAACCTTTTTTAACAGAACAATGGTTTGCTGATGCTGGTAAATTATCAGTTAAAGCTAAAGAAGTTGTTAATTTAAAGAAAACAAATTTTTTTCCTGAGAATTGGTCAAAAACTTATTTCCAATGGATGAACAATATTGAACCATGGTGTATTTCAAGACAGCTTTGGTGGGGACATCAAATTCCTGCTTGGTATGGTCCTGATGAAAAAATTTTTGTTTCTGAAAATGAAGATGATGCAAAACAGCAAGCTAAAAAACATTATGGTAAAGATGTTGAATTAAATCGTGATCCGGATGTTTTAGATACTTGGTTCTCATCTGGTCTATGGCCTTTCGCTACACTTGGTTGGCCAGATGATAATAAATATGTTGATAAATTTTACCCAACGTCAGTATTGGTTACAGGTTTTGATATTATATTTTTCTGGGTAGCTAGAATGATTATGTTTGGTACAGAGTTTTTAAACAAAGAACCATTTAAAGATATTTATGTTCATGCATTGGTTAGAGATGAGAAGGGACAAAAGATGTCTAAGTCTAAAGGTAATGTAATTGATCCTTTAGATTTAATTGAAAAATATAGTGCAGATGCACTTAGATTTACTTTGTTATCAATGGCTTCACCAGGCACAGATGTTAAACTTTCTGAGGATAGAGTTAAAGGTTATAGAAATTTTTTAAATAAATTGTGGAATGCGAATAATTTTTTAATCACTAATGAATGTGATTTTAAGGAAATAGATAAAGTTCCTAGTTTAAATGTGAATATTAACAAATGGATTTATTCGGAACTTATTGAAACTAAAAATAAGATAGAAAAAAACCTTGAAGATTATAGATTTGATGAAGCTGCTAAAAATGCCTATCAATTTGCATGGCATTCGTATTGTGATTGGTATTTAGAACTGTCTAAAACTATACTCTTTTCAGATGATGAAAAAGCTAAAGCAGAGGTAAAAAAAGTATCATCTTTTGTATTTAAACAAATTTTAATTTTGCTACATCCTTTTATTCCTTTTGTAACTGAAGAAATCTGGCTCAAAAATAAATTTGATAATGAAGGTAGTGATTATTTGATGCTTAAAAATTGGTTATCTGGAGAAATAAACAAGGATACTAGCACCAAACAAGTTGAAAATATAATTAATATTATTTCAGAGATTAGATCATTTAAAAATGAGCTAAATGTAAGCCCAGGCTCATTTATTGATGTATCAATAAGCAATATTAATAAAAATCAAAAAGACTTTATTAATACAAATGAAATTATTCTAAAAAAACTAGGGAGAATAAATAGCATATTGGATAAGGATTTAGATAAACCAGCTGCGACAATGGTTGTATCCGGAGATTTGTTTAAGATTTATTTTGATAAGGATGTTGATTTAAAATTAATAAAGGAAAATTTAACAAATAAACAAAGTAGATTAGAGCAAGAGATGAATAAAATATCTCAAAGATTAGAGAATAAGAGTTTTGTAGATCGAGCCCCAAAAGAGATTGTTGAACAAGAAAAAAATAATTATAATAATTTAAAGAATGATATTGAGAAAATATCAGTAACAATAAAGGGTATATAATGGCTAAATTCAATAAAAAGAAACTTCCAAGTAGACATACATCATTAGGTGCAGATAGAGCTCCACATAGATCGTTTTATTATGCTATGGGGGAAACCGAGAAAGATGTAGGAAAACCCTTTGTTGGCGTAGTTTCCACATGGAATGAGGCAGCACCTTGTAACATTGCGCTAATGAGACAGGCTCAATCAGTTAAAAAAGGAGTTAGAGCAAATGGCGGAACTCCGAGAGAATTTTGTACAATTACTGTAACAGACGGTATCGCAATGGGTCATGAAGGAATGAAGTCATCATTGATATCTAGAGAAGTAATAGCTGACTCAGCTGAACTTACAGTTAGAGGTCATTGTTATGATGCTTTAGTTGGTATCGCAGGATGTGATAAATCCTTACCAGGTCTAATGATGTCTATGGTTAGACTGAATGTACCGAGTGTTTTTATATATGGTGGATCAATCCTACCAGGCAAATATAAAGGAAAAGACGTAACAGTTGTAGATGTATTTGAGGCGGTTGGAAAACATTCAACAGGTCAAATGTCTTCTGCAGAACTTAGAAAATTAGAATTAGTTGCTTGTCCAAGTGCAGGTGCTTGTGGAGGTCAATTTACTGCAAATACTATGGCATGTGTATCTGAAGCAATTGGATTAGCACTTCCTTATTCAGCAGGAACACCAGCTCCATATGAAGAAAGAGATAAATACGCAAAAGCTAGTGGTAAAACTGTTATGAACCTTTTGAAAAAAGGAATTAAACCAAGAGACATTGTAACTAGAAAAGCTTTAGAAAATGCTGCAACAGTAGTTGCTGCAACAGGTGGATCCACTAATGCAGGATTACATTTACCTGCTATTGCAAATGAAGCAGGAATTAAATTTGATTTAATGGATGTTGCAAAAATTTTTAAAAGAACACCTTATCTTGCAGATTTAAAACCAGGTGGAAAATATGTTGCAAAAGATATGTGGTTAGCAGGTGGTGTTCCAATGTTATTAAAAACTTTATATGAAGGTGGATATATTCATGGTGACTGCATGACCGTTACAGGAAAAACTATGAAGGAAAATTTAAAAGGAATTAAATTTAATCCAAAACAAAAAGTAATGAGATCTTATAAAAATCCATTATCACCAACAGGTGGTGTTGTTGGATTAAAAGGAAACTTAGCACCTGAAGGTGCAATTGTTAAAGTTGCAGGACTTAAAAAATTACAATTTACCGGTAAAGCAAGATGCTTTGAAAATGAGGAAAGTGCAATGAAAGCTGTTCAAAGCAAAAAGTATAACGATGGTGATGTAATTATAATTAGATACGAAGGACCTGTTGGAGGTCCAGGTATGAGAGAAATGTTATCTACAACAAGCGCAATCTACGGACAAGGAAAAGGGGAGAAAGTAGCCCTTATTACAGACGGTAGGTTCTCTGGAGCCACAAGAGGTTTTTGTGTCGGTCACGTAGGCCCTGAGGCCGCTCTAGGGGGTCCTATAGGCCTTTTACGTACAGGAGATATCATTGATATCGATGCCAAAAAAGGAACTATAAATGTAAGACTTTCTAAAAAAGAAATGGCCGCAAGAAAAAGAAAATGGAAAGCTAGAAAATCAGATTTTGGTTCAGGTACTTTATGGAAATATGCACAAACAGTTGGACCTGCATATTTAGGAGCACCAACTCATCCAGGTAAGAAAAAAGAAGTTAAGGATTATTCAGAGATTTAATGAAAATTCGTCCAGTCATTTTATGTGGAGGTGCTGGAACTCGACTTTGGCCAAATTCTAAAAATCATCAAGCAAAACAGTTTATTGATTTTGGTAGTTGGACTTTGCTTGGAAAAACACTTGAGAGAACAAAAGCATCAATTTACGACTCTCCAATTATTAGTACCAATAAGAAATACTTAAATAAAGTAAAACAGCATTTAAAAAAAAACAAAATAAGCAAATATAAAATAGTTGTAGAGCCTGCAAAAAGAAACACAGCGCCAGCTATATTAAGTACAGCTTTAATTAAAGATATACCTGACAATCAACCTTTAATGTTTTTTACAGCAGATCATTTAATTGAAAAGATTAGTATTTTTAATAAGGCAATAAACAAAAATAAATCAAATCTAAATGAAGAAAATATATTTGTTTTTGGAATTAAACCTAAATCTCCAACTAGTGATTATGGTTATTTTTTATCTAAAAAAATTAAAGGAAATATTAATAAGGTAACCAGATTTATTGAAAAACCAAAAGAAGCTAAAGCCAAACAAATTATAAAGAATAAAGGCTATTGGAATTCTGGAATGTTTTACCTTAGAAAAGATTCTATTATTAATAACTTTAAAAAATATCAGCCTAAATCTTATAGAAATTGTGTAAATGCAGTTAGCAAAGCAAAATATAAAGCTAATACATATTATCTGAACAAAGCTTCATTTATAAAAGCGACAGCCAAATCATTTGATTATGCAATTTTAGAAAAAACCAAACAAATTAATGCTATTAAATTAGATATTCCTTGGTCAGATCTTGGTAGTTGGAAAGAAATTTTGAAGATGTATGACAAAAATAAAAACAAATATATTAAGAAAAAAAATGTGTATTACCGTCCATGGGGTAGATACACGAATTTATTTGAAGGAAAAGAGTTTTTAATTAAAGAGTTATATGTAAAACCAAAAGGCATTCTAAGTTTACAAAAACACCATCATCGAGCTGAACATTGGTTGATCACACAAGGAAATGCTAAAATAACTCTTAATAAAGATATAATTGTTAAAAAACCTGGAGAACATATATTTATTCCATTAGAAGCTATTCATAGAGTTCAAAATTCAGGTAAGAAAGCAGTTAAGATTGTTGAAGCTCAGGTAGGTCCAATTTTAAAAGAAACTGACATTGTAAGATACCAAGACGTTTACGGTAGAGTAAAATAAATAATTAATGGACACCACAGTCTTTTTTGTAATTCTATTAGCAACTATTATGCATGCCATTTGGAATGCGATGGTTAAACATCATCCAGATAAAGCGATTGCAGTTCTAGCTATTGTTTTAGGCCACATTCCTTTAGCTTTAATTTGTATTTTTTATTTTCCTTTACCTGGAAAAGAGTCGCTACCGTATATAATTGCAAGCGTATTAGCTCATCAAGGTTATCAATGGTATATGCTGAATTCTTACAAGGTAGGTGACTACACTAATGTCTATCCAATATTCAGAGGCTTTGGTCCTTTATTGGCTACATTGATCTCCATAATTTTTCTTGGTGTAGTATTTAAAATACCTACCCTAGTTTCAATATTGTTAATCTGTGTAGGAATAATGTTTCTTGGATTATTTGGTTCAAAAAATCAAAATCAAATTGAAATAATTAAATACTCACTGCTTACTGGATCATTTATAGGTCTTTATTCATTGATTGATGGATACGGAGCAAGAGTAAGTACATCAGCAATTTCCTATATTAGTTTTTCCTTTTTATTTAGTGCTTTAGTTTTTCCTATCATTTTAAAACTAAATAAACATGAGAATATTTTTTCAAAGGTTTTTAAATATGCAAAAATGATATTTTGGGCAGGAGGATCTATATCTTTTATTATTTACGTAATTGTTGTTTGGGGTTTCACAAAGGCTCCAATTCCTCTAGTTGCAGCTCTAAGAGAAACGAGTATTTTTTTCTCAATATTTATTGGCTATTTCTTCTTAAAAGAAACTATCAATCTTAAAAAAATTATATCGATTGTGCTTATAGTTATTGGGGTGATTGGGATTAAGCTATTTTAAATATAGTTGAATAATTTAAGAATAATTATTGTATTCAAAAGCAACAGCATTTTAGGGGCAATGGTAAATTAACTGAATTGTAATATTAGATAAATATTTTTGTAATTAAACTTATCTAAAGTTTGCTAACAAAATTTATAGTTAAATAATAAATTATTCTTCTCGTATTTATTTTAAATTTTGTTAATTAACTACTTTCTCTCTTTTCATAATTGAGAAGAGAGAAAGACGAATTCAGATATTAATTATTTACAGATGCTGAGCTTTCACTAGCTTGTTTCTTAGCTATTTTTTTTGCTCTTTTTTCAGCAGCTTTTTTTTCTAAACTTGCAATTTTTATATTAATTTTAGATAATTTTTTTTCTTTTAAACTTATCTTATTTTTAAGTTTATCTATTGATTTGATAAATTTCTTTTTTCTTTTTTCATTTTTCTTGAGTTTTTTACTCATGACAACCCCCTACAGTAAATTTAAAAAACAATCATATTTAAATTAAATATATAAGTAAAATAATTTTTTGTTAAATTATGTTATTTAAAATTATAGTAAAAAATTTACTTTTTTATCTGAAAATTCAATATCAATCTGCTTATGACATCCAAAATTGTCCCCATCAATCTGAACGGGAATTTCAAAATTATTACCATCAATATGAATATTTTTTGAGTAAGTAGTGATAACAGATTTGTTTTTCGATAAATCTCCATAAATAATAATTAAAATTATATAATATATTAGTTTTAATCTTGTTAAATCTTTGAACACGTAAGTTACCAATCTATCATCAAAAATATCTGACTTATTTATCTTATGATGACCAGCATAATACCTTGTATTAGATGACAATATCCAATCAGCCTGATGTTTTTGACCATCGAAGAAAACATTAAGTTTATTATTATTCATAAATAAAAAATGTTGAAATCCCTTCAAACCAAAAATTATCTTTCCTAGTATTTTTTTTATACGCGTATCAATAGAATGAACAATTTTAGCATCCCAACCAATACCAGCCATTAAAAAAAAATAATTTTGATTTATTTTTATAAGATTAGATTGTTTATAATTATTTGATGTTAAAACACTGCAAACATCATTTACTTTTTTGGTTATTGATAACTCTGCTTGAAGTAAATTGGCAGTCCCAGCCGGTATATACCCAATTGCAAAATTTTCATTAAAATCAAAGTCATTTTTAATTAATTCATTGATAGCAAATGATACCGATCCATCTCCACCAGCAACTATCAATCTATCATAATTTTTATTTTTAAATTCAAGAAATATTTTTTTTGCCTCTTCTTCAGATTTAGTTTTGAAAAAATCAACAGTGTTGTTGATCTTTAATTTTTCATAAATTTTATTTACTAATTTTACTTTTTTACCTGATGAGGAATTGAGATTATAAATTAAACAATAATGCATAATTTTTTCGTAATTAAATTTTAATAAATCCTTAACATTTCAATGAGATAAGATTTAAATGATTCGAGTTACAGTTGTGTTACAAAAAAGGTTTTTTGATGGGCCCACTATTAAAATATAAGAGTATATTCATATCTGATGTGCATCTTGGTACTAAAGGTTGTCAAGCAAACAAGCTTCTAGAATTTTTCAAAAATTCAAGATCTGAAAATCTTTATTTGGTAGGAGACATCATCGATGTTTGGGCTATGCAAAAGAGTTTCTATTGGCCTCAAGAGCACAATGATGTCATTCAAAAAATATTAAGAAAAGCAAGGCACGGGACAAAAGTATTTTACATTATTGGTAATCATGACGAGGTGTTTAGAAAATTTATCCCAATGCATTTAGGTGATATTAAAATTGTAAATAGAGTTATTCATGAAACACAGTTAGGAAAAAAATATTTAGTTGTTCATGGTGATGCTTGGGACGGAGTGATGAAACATGCAAAATGGCTATCTAAATTGGGAGCTATTGCATATGAATTATTACTTAAAATTAATATTATTATAAATTTCTTTAGAAAGTTGAGAGGTAAAGACTATTGGTCTTTGGCAAAATTTTTAAAATATAAGGTAAAAAATGCTGTCAAATATATAGGTGAATATGAAAACACACTTTCAAAATATGCAAAAAGAAAAAAATTTGATGGAATAATTTGTGGTCACATCCATCACGCTGAAAATTTAAACCTTGATGGTGTGAATTATTTAAATTGTGGTGATTGGGTTGAGTCTTGTACAGCCTTAACAGAAAAATATGATGGAACTTTTGAGATAATTTATTGGGATAAAAAAAGAAAAGAATATATTTTAGAAAATATTGATAAAGACAAGTTCACTTCCCTCAAAAAAGCATCCTAAAAAATGAAAATATTAATAGTTACTGATGCTTATTACCCGCAAGTTAATGGTGTAGTAAGAACTCTCCATCAAACAGGTGAAATACTTAAATCACAAGGTCACACTATTGAATATATTACACCTCAACAATTTTTGACTGTACCTATGCCCAAATATAATGAAATTAGATTATCTTTAAATGTTTGGCCTCGTGTAAGTAATTTAATCAATTCAATTAAACCTGATGCAATACACATTGCAACAGAAGGGCCTCTTGGTTTTATGGCAAGAAGACATTGTATTATAAAAGGTTTAAAGTTTACAACAAGTTTTCATACAAGATTTGATAAATATATGAAACTTTATATGCCTATCATTCCAGCTAAATGGTCAGAAAAATTTTTATGCAATTTTCATAATAAAGCTGAAAGAATTTTAGTGACAACAGAATCCATGCGTGAAGAGCTAATTGCATTAGGTGTTGATAACAATAAAATGGTTACATGGACCAGGGGAGGTAATCATGGCGCGTTTAAAAACCCCATTAAGAGAGACTTACCTTACAAAAGACCTATATGGATATATGTTGGTAGAATTGCAGTTGAAAAAAATATTAAAGCATTTTTAGATCTCGATCTTGAGGGTACTAAAGTTATTATTGGAAAAGGTCCAGACCTAAACAATTTGAAAAAAAAATTTCCAAATGATATTTTTTTAGGTGAAAAGACTAATGGAGAATTAGCATCTCATTTTGCATCATCAGACGTTTTTGTTTTTCCTAGTAAAACTGATACATTTGGTATTGTTGTTTTGGAATCATTAAATTGTGGTACACCAGTTGCAGCTTATCCAGTGCCAGGACCTAAAGATATATTAGGTGGAACTAATATTGATACTTTAGATTATGATTTGAAGGCTTCTGCTTTAAAAGCTTTGAAGGTAAGTCGCCAAGATTGTCTTGATTTTGCAAAAAAATATTCATGGGAAGAAACAGCAAAAATATTTTTTGAAAATATTTCACCTAATTATTAAAGACAATATTCATTACATTTGTTAAAACATATCCATGTTTTGGACAGAGTTGATACTCATAGTTGTAATAATTATTTTATTATATTTTTTATTTAAAAAAAATATTAAGCCAGAAAATACAGCTCCAGTCGTAAATAAGACCAATAAAGATGATTTAGGAAAGAGAGTAATTATTGAAGAATTAGAGGATCAATTTTTTGCTTTAGATAAATATAACTTAATCAAATATCTTAACAAAAGTGCAAAACAACGTTTTGGTGAAAACTTAATTGATAAAAATATTTCAAGTGTGATAAGAGATACAAAATTATTAGAAACAATTGATGAAGCTATCAAGGATCAAACCACAAAGAATGTTAATGTAGAAATTAATTTACCATCTTATCAGCTTTACAAAATTTATGTTATTCCTGGTCCTACTCATTTGTTTCCAGAAGTAGACTCAGTTGTATTGTTTCTAAAAGATTTTACAGAAATAACAAAAGCACAAAAATTAAAAACTGATTTTGTTGCTAATGTGAGTCACGAATTAAGAACACCTTTAGTTTCAATTAAAGGCTCTTTAGAGACTATTCTTGGACCAGCTTCAAAAGACCAAGAGGCTCAAAAAAAATTTATGTCTATCATGTCTGATCAAGTATTGAGAATGGAAAACTTAATCAATGATTTATTGATATTAAGCAGAATTGAGCTTGAAGAACACATTAAACCAAATAAAATCATTAATCTAAATGATATTTTTAAAAATATTAAAAGTAACTTTGAATTAATCCTTAAAAAAAAGAAAATTAATTTACATCTTGAACTTATTGAACCAACTTTAGTTTTTGGTGATAATGATAAATTGTTAACTGTATTTTCAAATTTAATTGATAATTCAATTAAATATTCTCAAGGTGGAAAAAATATATATGTCAAAAGTCAAAATAGTGAAGGTAAATTAATTGGTAAAAATATTGTCGTTAGTATTAAAGATGAAGGGATTGGAATACCTCAACAGTTAATTCCAAGAATAACTGAAAGATTTTTTAGAGTAGATACAGAAAAAAGTAAAAAAGTTGGTGGCACAGGTTTAGGTTTAGCTATCATGAAACATATTATATCTCAACACAGAGGTGATTACGAGATTCTTAGTAAACTTAATGAAGGTACTGAAATTAAAATATATCTTCCAACAAAATAATTAATTTAAAAAGTTGTTTAAAATTAACTCTTATTCGATCAATATTTAACAAATCTTTTGTTGATTCGTATCCTATTTTAATTAAATTTTTAATATGATTAAGGTATTGCATAGTATTTTAATTATCTTATTTGTTTTTATGTCGATGATTACTAAAAGTATATCATCGGATATATCTACAATTCTAAGGAATCAACAATTAACTGTATTCGATATTGGTGTTTTTAGATTACAAGAAGATTTAAAAAGCACTTATCCTGAAATTAAAAAACATAAAGATGTCCCATATGAAGATATTTACATGGATGTTCTCACTTCATATCGAAACAATTCAGTAGATCTAATTATTTCAATTCCTGTAAACGAAAATTTAAAAAAAGAAAACTACATGTCAGATTCATTTAGATGTAGAAATATATTTAATTCTGTCAGAGATCATTTACTAAGAAATGAAAATATGAGTAATTATAGATTTACTATGGCAACAAGTTATTTAACATCTATATTTTCAACTCCAAGTAGTTGGCCCAAATGGCGTTATGATCAAAGTGTTCTTGAGGAATTAGTTAATCTCGTGAAATTGGAAGTTATTTTAAGGCCTACAACAGAACTTGCTTTTAAGGATAATGTTAATCCAGTTTCATGCAAAGGTGGTTTGGAAACCGAAAAAAATGAGATTATTATCTCAATGAAATACAACTAAAAAGTTACCTTTTTAACAAAACTGTAACAATTCTGTAATATTAAAGATTCAATAAATTTATACGAGTCTGAAATCTTTTAATTAATAATGAAAGGATTAAAGATAATGAAAAAACTAACTATAATAATTGCTTCGCTTGTTGTTTTAACAATTGCGACAGTTGCTCAAGCAAGAGATCAAATTAAAATAGTTGGTTCATCTACAGTATTCCCTTACGCGACTGTTGTTGCTGAAAGATTCGGTGGTTCAGGATTTAAAACTCCTGTAATCGAATCGACTGGTACTGGTGGAGGAGCTAAACTATTCTGCGCTGGTGTTGGTGAACAACATCCAGATATTACAAATGCATCAAGAGCCATGAAAGATAAAGAAAAAGCTCTATGTAAAAAAAATGGAGTTAATGAAATCGTTGAGATCGTTATTGGTAATGACGGTATTACATTAGCTTATAGTAAAGATGCAAAACCAATTAACTTTACTAAAGAGCAATTATATTTAGCATTAGCTGCACATACAGTTGTTGATGGTAAATTAGTTCCAAATATTTATAAAACTTGGGACCAAATTGATCCAAGTCTACCTAAACAGAAAATTTCTGTAATGATCCCTCCAGGAACTTCTGGAACAAGAGATGCTTGGAATTCTTTGGTAATGAAAAAAGGTATGACTAAAGAAGCTAAAGCTCTTTATAAAGCTGGTTATGAGGCTGGAAATAAAAAATACAAAAAACCTCAAAAACTTTATAGAGAAGATGGTGCTGCTATTGAAGTTGGTGAAAACGATAGTTTAATCATTCAAAAATTAGTACAAGATAAAGACATGTTTGGTTTCTTTGGATTTAGTTATTTCTTAGCTGCTAAAGACAAATTGCAAGCTGCTAGCATTGATGGTGGTCAACCATCTCTTGCGAGTATTCAAGACTACAGTTATGCAGTTGCAAGACCATTATTTTTCTATGTGAAAAAAGCTCACGTTGGTGTAATCCCTGGATTACATGAATTTGTAAAAGAGTTCACTACAACTAAAGCTATAGGTAAAAATGGCTATTTGGCTGATATTGGTTTAGTACCATTAGATAAAAAGTTGTACAAGACAACTAGAACTAATGCGAAAGATCTTGTTGCAATGGCTGACTAATAAAGCTGGTTAACAAATAAAGATAAGGGGTCTTTTTAGACCCCTTTTTTTTTAAGAAAGTGTAAAGTAAAACATTAGGAGATTCTTTGAACTTAGTTATATTCATCTTTATTGTACTTCTTGGTTTTACTAGTTACTATTTTGGAAGAAAAAAAGCCTACTCAATTCAAGCAACAAATACTAGATTAACAGCACTTCCACAATTTTATGGGTATTATTTAGCAATATGGTGCGCAATACCCGCTTTTATTATTTATTCTTTATGGGCAATATTTGAGCCGAGTATAGTTAAGTTAATAATTTTAAGTGATTATAGCAATCAAGGATATCTTGATGACGAACTAAATCTAATTTATGAAAAAACTAAATCATTATCTCGTGGTCAGTTTAGTGGAGAAATTACTACTTATCTTGAAACATCTGCAGAAAAATATTTAAATCTTCGATCTATAGCCCAAAACTCTAAAGTTGTTTTAATTTTGGCAATAATTATAGCTTCTATAGTTTATGGTTATAAAAGAATTTCTTCAAACAACAGAACAAGAGAACCGGTTGAAAAATTTTTAAATGCTGTTTTATTTACAGCTTCTTTGGCAGCTATATTAACAACTATTGGAATTGTTTTTTCATTAATATTTCAAACTATCGATTTTTTTAAAGTAATTCCCTTGTTTGATTTTATTTTTGGAACTCATTGGTATCCAGCTAAAGCATTTGTGAGAGATGCTTCTGAGCCTTTGGATCCATCAATGTATTCTGATACATTTGGGGCTGTACCAATTTTTGCCGGAACATTTTTTATAGCATTAATTGCAATGTGTGTTGCTATACCAATTGGATTGATGAGTGGAATTTATTTAGCTGAATACGCTTCAACCAAAGTAAGACAATATGCAAAACCTTTAATTGAAATTTTAGCAGGCATACCAACTGTAGTTTATGGTTTTTTTGCAGCTTTAACAGTTGGACCATTCCTTAAAGATATAGGAACGGCAATGGGATTAGAAGTATCTGCAGAGAGTGCTCTAGCTGCAGGGGGTGTAATGGGGATAATGATTATTCCGTTTATATCTAGTTTGAGTGATGACGTAATTACTAGTGTTCCTCAAAGTTTAAGAGATGGTAGTTATGCAATGGGGGCTACTAAATCAGAAACAATAAAAAAAGTTATTTTTCCAGCAGCATTACCAGGAATTGTTGGTTCTATCTTGCTAGGTGTTTCCAGAGCTGTTGGAGAAACAATGATTGTAGTTATGGCTTCAGGCCTTGCAGCCAACTTAACATTTAACCCTTTAGAATCTACTTCAACTATCACTGCTCAAATTGTCGTAATATTAATTGGAGATCAGGCCTTTGGAGATCCTAAAACCCAGGCAGCATTTGCACTAGGTATGACATTGTTTTTGGTAACACTTAGTTTAAATATTTTTGCATTAAGAGTTGTTAAAAAATATAGGGAAAAATATGAATAAAAATAAAGAAAAACTCCTAAATTCTAGATATAGGGCCGAAAAAAGATTTCAATTTTACGGGAAAAGCGCAATTTTTTTAGCTCTATTATTTTTAACAATTTTTATTTTTAAAATCTTTTCTACTGGCTATACAGCGTTTCAGAAAACTTGGTTGATTGTACCAGTCACCTTTGATGCTGAAACCATGTACCTTGACGAAAATCCTTCTAAAGAAGACTTAGAGGATGCAGATTATTTTGATCTAGCTTTACAAACAATGTTTAATTTAGATAAAAGTGCCTCAGAAAAACAACAAAATGATCTGAAGAGAATGGTCTCTTACTTTTTTGAAAGAGAGATTAAAAGGGAGCTTTTAAATGACCCTTCATTAATTGGAAAAACAAAAGATGTTTACTTAACTGCTTCAGATGATTTAGATCAAGTATTTAAAGGCAATTATCCAAGGGATTTACCCGAAGATCAAAGAAGAGTTACAGATTATCAATTAAAGATTTTTGATCAACTTGTAGAACAGGGAAGAGTTGAAAGTAAATTCAATTTAAGTTTTTTTACATACCCAGATTCAAGAGAGGCTGAATTAGCTGGTATAGCAAGCTCATTTATGGGATCGATTTTTTCTATTTTAGTTTGTTTAGTTATTGCATTTCCTGTTGCAGTGCTAGCAGCTATTTATTTAGAGGAATTTGCACCAAAAAATAGATTTACTGATTTTATTGAGGTAAATATAAATAACTTAGCAGCTGTTCCATCAATTGTTTTTGGTCTTTTGGGACTAGGTATTTTGCTGGCTGTATTTCAGTTACCTAGATCAACACCTCTAGTTGGTGGAATAACTTTATCGTTGATGACATTGCCAACAATAATTATTGCCTGTAGAGCATCTTTAAAAGCAGTTCCTCCAAGTATAAGAGAGGCTGCACTTGCAATGGGCGCTAGTAAAATGCAAACTACAATGCATCATACAGTGCCATTATCTATGCCAGGAACTTTATCAGGTACAATTATTGGCTTGGCTCAAGCTTTAGGTGAAACTGCACCTTTGATATTGATTGGTATGGTAGCTTTTGTAAATACAATTCCAGGATCTCCTTTAGATCCAGCTGCAAGTTTGCCTGTACAAATTTATATATGGGCAGAGAGTGCTGAAAGAGGATTTGTCGAGAAAGTTTCTGCTTGTATTATGGTCCTATTGGGATTTTTAATCATAATGAATTTGTTTGCACAAATAATTAGACATAAATTTGAAAAAAAATGGAGTTAAGATGATAAAGATAAATTCAAAAAATGTAGATGTTTTCTATGGAAAGAAACAAGCTCTATTCAATATAAACTTAGATATTGAAGAAAATCAGGTTACAGCACTAATTGGTCCTTCAGGTTGTGGTAAATCTACTTTTTTAAGATGTCTTAATAGAATGAATGATGTGATTGATATATGCAGAGTTAAAGGTCAGATTATTATCAATGATTTTGATATCAATGACAAGAGTTGTGATGTAGTTAGATTAAGAGAAAAAATTGGTATGGTTTTTCAAAAACCAAATCCTTTTCCTAAAACTATTTATGAAAACATTTCTTATGGCCCAACAATTCATGGCATGGCTCAATCAAAAAATGAAATGGATGAAATAGTTGAAAATAGCTTAAAAAAAGCAGCGTTATGGGAAGAGGTCAAAGATAGACTTCATGAACCAGGAACTGGTTTGTCTGGTGGACAACAACAAAGATTATGCATAGCAAGGGCTATTTCAGTTAAACCTGAAGTTATTCTTATGGACGAGCCTTGTTCTGCTTTAGATCCTATTGCTACAGCTCAAATAGAAGAACTAATTGATGAGTTAAAAAAAGACCATACTATTATAATAGTTACTCATTCAATGGCTCAAGCAGCAAGAGTATCCCAAAACACAGGCTTTTTTCATTTGGGAGAATTGATAGAACATGGTTCTACTGATAAAATATTTAAGAATCCTGAAAATAAAAGAACTCAGGATTATATTACAGGGAGGTTTGGATAATGGTTGAAGCACCACACACGGTTAAGTCTTACGAGGAAGAACTTAAAAATTTAAATAGTAATATAATTAAAATGGGTGGTTTTTGCGAGGAGTCATTAGGCAAGGCTATTCAAGCCATTACCACAAGAAATAGTGATAATGCGGAAGCTGTTATAAAAGATGACGAAAAAATAGATAAGTTTGAAACTTTAATAGAGCAACAGGTGGTAAATCTAATTGCTTTAAGACAACCAATGGCAATAGATTTAAGAGAAACTGTAACCGCATTGAAAATTTCATCTGATTTAGAACGAATAGGTGATTTGGCAAAGAATATTTCAAAAAGAACATTATTATTAAATGAAAATTTACCAAAAAATTTGACCGAAGCTTTGGTAAGAGTTTCTTCTAATGTTCAAAAACAACTCAAATCTATTTTGGATGCATATTTAGATAGGTCATCTGCTATGGCTATAAATGTCTGGGAAGGTGATGAACAAATAGATGATTTAACAAATTTATGTATGCAAGAAGTAATAAAATATTTGAAGGAAGACGAAAAAAATCTAGATGATGGTACTCATTTATTATTTGTTACTAAAAATATTGAACGTATCGGTGATCACACAACAAACGTTGCAGAGCAGGTATATTATTTAGTTACAGGAGAGTATTTAGAAGGAGATCGTCCAAAAGGAACAGAGCCAATAGTAACAGGAGAAAAGTAATAAATGTCTGCTCACGTGTTTATTGCTGAAGATGAAACTTCAATAGTAACGCTGCTAAAATATAATCTTGAAAAAGAAGGTCACAAAGTAAGCTATTCCGAAAATGGTGAAGATGCACTTAAACAAATCAAAGATAAGCATCCTGACTTAATATTAATGGATTGGATGTTGCCAGATTTGTCAGGTGTTGAAATATGTAAGAATTTAAAAAAAGACAAAAAGTATAACGACATACCTGTAATAATGTTGACAGCAAAAGGTGAGGAAGAGGACAAATTAAGAGCTTTTGATACAGGTGCAGATGATTATGTAACAAAGCCATTTAGTCAAAAAGAACTTAATGCAAGAATTAAATCACTACTTAGAAGATCAAAACCACAATCATCTGCAGATGTTGTTGAGTTTACAGATCTAAAAATAGATAGAATAACAAAAAGAGTTTATAGAAATAATGTTGAAATAAATTTAGGTCCTACAGAATTTAAATTATTAGATTTTTTTATCAAAAATCCAAAAAGAGTATATTCACGAGAACAACTATTAAACAATGTTTGGGGTGAAAATATTTATGTAGAGTCTAGAACAGTCGATGTACATATTAGAAGGTTAAGACAAGCTATTAATATAGATAAAACCAAACCATTAATTAGAACTGTAAGATCAGCAGGTTATTCATTAGAATCTTGAAGGTCTTTAGGTCTCATAAATTCCTTAATTAAACCACTTCCATCTAATTTATTCCATTCATTAAAATCAAAATAAATTTTTGCAAAAGCTGATGTTGGAAATTTATAGTTTAATAACTTAAAATGATTGTTGTTATGATTTTTTGTCAGTGATCGTACTAGATTTCTAACAGCAGGCTCGTGGTTAATTAAAAGCACAGATTTAAATTTTTTAGGTGTTTTTTTTATTATATCTATAATTTTATCTTCACTTGATAGGTATAATTTTTTTGAAGAAATAATTTTTTTTGGTTTTTCTATTTTTTTTAATAAAATTTTTAACGTTTTCTTTGTTCTTTTTGATGATGAAAGTAATATGTAATCAAACTTATATTTTTTTTTAACAAAAAATTCACAAATCTTTTTTGCATTTTTCTTGCCACGCTTACTTAAAGGTCTTTCATGATCCTCAAGATTTGGATGGTCCCAGCTAGATTTTGCATGACGCATAACGTATAATTTGAGCATAAAGTTTAAATATATGACTGCATTAAAAAAACAAGATAAAGAAATACTTAGATCTAAATACATAAATAGAGAATTGTCTTGGCTCAAATTCAACGACAGAGTTCTTCTAGAAGCCCAAAATATTGAAAACCCACTTTATGAAAGAATTAAATTTTTATCTATAGCTGGATCAAATTTAGATGAATTCTTTATGGTACGTGTCGCGGGTTTATATAGTCAAATCAAGCAAGAGGTAGATTCTCTTAGCTCTGATGGTCTTACTCCTGATGAACAAATGAGTGAAGTTATTTTGGAAACAAATAATCTTCTTAATAAACAAAATAAAATATATAGAGATTTAATTCTTCAATTAAAAAAAGCAAATATAAGTATAGTTAAACCTGAAAATTTAAGTAAATCGGATCAAAAAAGATTATTTAAAATTTTTAATGAAGAAATTTACCCTCTGCTAACACCATCGGCAATAGACCCAGCTCATCCCTTTCCATTTATTGCAAATCAAGGAAGAGCATTAGTTATGAGATTAAATAAGAAAAATAAAAAAAGAGTTTTAAATGCAATAATAGTAATTCCAAAAGCTTTATCAAGATTTATTGAAATAGATGGAAATAAAAGTTTTAAAAAATTTTTAATTATTGATGATGTTATAAGTTTTTTTGCTTCTGAAATATTTCCTGATCATGATTTAGATAAAAAAATGTTATTTAGAGTTATAAGAGATAGTGATGTAGAAATTCAAGAGGAGGCCGAAGATTTAGTAAGATCTTTTGAATTGGCTTTAAAAAGAAGAAGAACAGGTGACATCGTACGTTTAGAAATTTTAAAAAATAGTAATAATGACTTAATTAAGTTTATAACCAATAAGTTAAACGTAAAATCTGAATACATCTATGAAATTGAAGGCATTGTTGGAATTCAAGATATCGACCAAGTTTGTAAAATTAAAAATTCTAAATTAAGATTTAAAAATTTTAATCCCAGAGAGGTTGAGAGATTAAAGGAATTTAATAATAATTTTTTTGATACTATAAAAAAAAAGGATTTAATAGTTCATCACCCTTTTGAAACATTTGATGCTGTCGTTGAGTTTTTAAATCAAGCTGCATATGATAAAAAAGTTATAGCAATTAAACAAACTCTATACAGAACAACGTTAGACTCTCCAATTGTTAAAGCCTTAATAACAGCAGCTGAAAATGGAAAGACAGTAACCGCTTTAATAGAGATCAAAGCAAGATTTGATGAAGAAGCAAACATTCAACTTTCAAGAAGTTTAGAAAAGGCAGGAATTCAAATAGTTTATGGTTTTGCAAAATATAAAACACATGCAAAATCATCTTTAATATTAAGAAAAGAGCAGGGAAAAATTCAAACTTATATACATCTGGGAACTGGTAATTATCACCCAGTTAATGCAAAAATTTATACTGACTTATCTTTATTTAGCTCTGATAAAAAAATAGCAACTGATGTAGAAAAATTTTTTAATTATGTAACTGGTTATTCAAAACCACGAAATCTTAGTAAAATATCTATATCACCAATTAATCTTAGGGAAACTTTGAACAAATGTATTGCTAACGAGATAGCAAATGTCAAAAAAGGTAAAAAAGGTGAAATATGGGCCAAAATGAATTCCTTAGTAGATCCAGTGATAATTGATAAATTTTACGAAGCTTCAAATGCTGGAGTAAAGATATTATTATTTGTAAGAGGTGTTTGTTGTTTAAGACCTGGAGTTAAAGATAAATCTGAAAATATAATAGTTAAAAGCATGATTGGAAGATTTTTGGAACACTCAAGAATTTATTGTTTTTCAAATGGAAAAACAATGCCTAGTAGAGATGCAAAAGTTTTTATTTCATCAGCAGATTTAATGCCAAGAAATTTAAATCGAAGAGTTGAACTTCTAGTTCCAATTGAAAACCAAACAGTCCATGAACAAGTTCTTGATCAAATTATGTTAGCTAATTATTTAGATAAAAAACAAAGTTGGGAACTCGATGCTAGTGGAAATTATAAAAAAATAAAATATAGTGAAAATGATTCTTTTTCAGCCCATGATTATTTTATGAATAATCCTAGTTTATCTGGAAGAGGTAAAGCTAAATTAAAAATGAAACCGAAAAAATTAAACTTAAGATTAATTAAAAGTGGAAATTAAAGTTTTTAAAAATAAACAAAATTTAAAATTAAAACCTGCTAAATTAGCAGTTATTGATATAGGATCTAATTCTATTAGGATGCTAATTTATGAAGATTTTAGCTCTTCTCGTGTGCCATTTTTCAATGAAAAAGCTGTTTGTGAACTTGGTAAAAATTTAGATAAATCAAGAAAACTTCATAAGTCTGGTGTTGATTATGCTCAAAAAGTATTGAAGAGATTTTCAGAGATTTTAAATGTTTCTAAAATTGTTAATTTAAAAATAATAGCAACTGCTGTTTTAAGAGAAGCAACTGATGCAAAACCATTTGTTGAATATGTAGAAAATCTTTTTAAGAAAAAAATAGAAATCTTAAGTGGTGAGGAAGAAGCAATTTGTTCAGCAGAAGGTGTTAAAATTGGATTTGATAATGTAGATGGGTTAGTTGCTGATCTTGGTGGAGGTAGTTTAGAACTAGCTCGAGTTGAAAATGGTTTGATCACTAATAAAACATCTTTACCCTTAGGTGTTTTAAGATTAATAAATAATCCAATTGTAAAAAAGAGAAACCTTTCCAAATATATAAAAAAACTTTTCAAAGACGAGAAATGGTTATCTAAAAAAAAATTTGAAAAACTATATTTAGTTGGTGGAACATGGAGAGCTTTATTTAAACTTCATTTGTTTCAAAATAAACACCCTGTCCACATAATTCATCAGTATTCGGTAAATTATGAAACTATATCATCATTTTTAGAAAAAATTGCATCTTTCAATAAAGCAAAACTAAAAACAGTTGAATATATATCTAAATCTAGAACACCTTATCTACCATACAGCGCTATAATATTAGATGAGATCATGAATGTAACAAATCCAAAAAACATAATATGTTCTATAAGCGGAATTAGAGAGGGATCTCTAGCAAAAGATTACTTTAAAAATATTGATAACTCTCAAGTTTTTGAGAAATCATTAGAATATATTTCTAAGAAAAGAGGTGATTTGGGATTAACTTACAAAAAATATCATGAATTTATCAAACCTGTATTTGAGGGTAATGAACATTTTAATGAAAAATTACTTAATTTGGCTTGTGTTTTAAGTCATATGGATTGGGGACTTGGTGCTTTTCAAAAGGCAGAATTAGTTTTTCAAGAAACATTAAATACCCCTTTATTGAGACTTTCACATAAAGAAAGAATTCAAATAGCTCTTTCATGTTATTGGAGGTACTGCAGCATTAAATACAACCCTAAAATAGAATATTTGACATTTTTAAATAATAATGAAATTTTTTCTAGTAAACAAGTTGGTGCAGCCTTAAGATTTGCTCACTCACTTACATCTATTTCAACTATCTTCTTAGAGGAATTTAAATTGTATAAAAGAGGTAACTCTGTATTTTTAAAAATTCCAGCACAACATCAAGAAATAATTTCTAAACAAGTTACAA
>CABZXO010000007.1 GCA_902529645.1 uncultured Pelagibacteraceae bacterium
TTAATTAAAAAGCTAAGATTTTTAGAATTTAACTTGTTTAAATTTTTTTCTAAAAGATTATTAATAAAATTACTAATGGTTTTTAAATATTTTACAAAAAAATTTGTTTTGCTCATAACAATCAAGAAAGCTTATAAAGTATTATTTTGAATGATAAACAAAGATTATTTAAAAAATTTAAATCATGCCCAAAAAGAAGCTGTTCTGCATCTAGATGGCCCCCTTTTAATTGTAGCTGGAGCTGGATCTGGAAAAACAAAAGTTTTAACTTCTAGAATAGCTAATATTATTAAAGAAAAAAAGGCATTTCCAAATCAAATCTTAGCTGTCACATTTACTAATAAAGCTGCTAAAGAAATGCAAAATCGAGTGAGCAAAATTCTTGGCTCTACTGCAGTTGGACTTTCATGGCTTGGTACATTTCACTCAATTTGTGCAAAATTATTAAGAAAACATGCATCTGCTGCAAATCTTAATTCTAATTTTACAATTGTGGATTCAGATGATCAAATCAGACTTATCAAAAATATTTGTAAAGCTGAAAATATTGATATCAAACAGTTGTCACCAAGATTTATATTAGCAATAATTGATCGCTGGAAAAATAAAGGATTTTATCCCAACGAAGTGCTAATAAACAAAAAAGATCTTTATGAAAAAACAATTCTTCCACTATATAAAATTTATCAACAAAAATTAACTGACCTTAATTCTTGTGACTTTGGAGACCTTATCTTGCACACTGTAAAAATTTTAGAATTCAATTCAGATATAAGAGAAATCTATTCAAAAAATTTTAAATATATACTTGTTGATGAATATCAAGATACAAATTTTATACAAAGTAAATGGCTTAATCTTTTATCAGAAAAAAATAAAAATATTTGCTGTGTTGGTGATGACGATCAATCTATTTATAGCTGGAGAGGTGCAGAGATAAAAAATTTTTTAGAATTTGATCAAGTTTATGAAAATACAAAAGTAATTAGATTAGAACAAAATTATAGATCTTCACAAAATATTTTATCTGTAGCTTCAAATCTTATTTCCAAGAATCAAAATAGAGTTGGTAAGACCTTAATTACTACTAAAGAAGAAGGAGATTTAGTTCAATTAAACTGTTTTAAAAACGGTAAAGATGAAGCAATTGGAATTTCAGACGAAATAGAAAAAAAAATAAAAAAAAAATATTCCTATAATAATATTGCGATACTTGTGAGAGCTATTTTTCAAACACGTGAGTTTGAGGAACGCTTTCTTAAAATTGGCATGCCTTATAGAATATTAGGTGGAACAAAATTTTATGAAAGAGCAGAAATCAAAGATTGTATTGCATATCTGAGATTAATTTACCAGGAAAAGGATGATCTTGCTTTTGAAAGAATTGTAAATAATCCAAAACGATCTATAGGCGACAATACTTTAAAAAATATTTATGAGTTTGCAAAAGAAAATAACTTAAATTTAAAGCAAGCGTCAATTAAAATGCTTGAACAAAATTTAATTAAACCAAAAGCTAAAATTGGTTTAAGTTTTTTCCTTAACTCATTAGCTAAGTGGAAAAATGATTTATTAATAAAAAAAATAAATCATATAAAATTACTACAAATTGTCTTGGATGAATCTGGATACTCTGCAATGTTAAAAAATAAAAAAGATATTGATAATGAGAACAGATTGGAAAACATCAAAGAATTATTAAGTGCTATGAAAGAATTTGATAATTTAGAAAGTTTTTTAGAACATGTATCTTTAGCAACTTCAGTAGATCAAGAATGGGAAGGAGAAAAGATTAGCATGATGACTATGCATGCGGCTAAGGGATTAGAGTTTGATGTTGTTTTTCTTCCAGGATGGGAGGAAGGATTGTTTCCACATCAAAAATCTATTGAAGAAAAAGGTCAAAATGGCTTGGAAGAAGAGAGACGTTTAGCTTATGTTGGAATTACTAGGGCAAAGAAAAAAGCTATAATATCATTTTCAATGAACAGATTTTATCAAGGAGATTGGATAGACAGTATGGCATCAAGATTTATAGATGAATTACCGCAAAAAAACTTAGAGAAAAACTCATTTTTTGAAGAAGAAATAAATAATGACGATGATTTTGAGTTTAATCAAGATTTTGAAATTGAAGAAGGTACCAGAAGTCCAGGATGGATAAGATATCAAAAAAGAATAAAATGAAACATTATATTAAAATATTAAGAAACAAATTTGAAAAATATAAAATTGATGGCTATGTAATTCCAAAAAATGACGATTATTTTACAGAATATTCAAAATTAAATCGACTAGAGGTCATTTCAAACTTTAGCGGATCTGCCGGTTTGGCCATAATTCTTAAAAATAAAAATTATTTGTTTACTGATGGAAGATATACAATTCAAAGTAAAATTGAGAGTGGAAAAAATTTTAAAATTTATGGATTTGAAAAATTAATAAATTGCAGTTTATTTAAAAATCTTACACTTGGCGTAGATCCAAAGTTATTTACCAATACTCAAATTAAAAATTATTTTTTAAAACATAATAAAATAAAATATGTTGAAAAAAATCTAATTGATGAAATTAAAAAACAGAAAGAACATACTTCTATCCCATTTTTTTCTTTAGATAAAAATATTGTTGGTGAAAGTATAAATTCTAAATTAAATAAAATAACCAAATACTTAAAAAAAAATAAATCTGATCATATTTTTATCAGTGCACCAGAAAACGTGGCGTGGACTTTAAATTTACGAGGTGGAGATGGCCCCAACAGTCCAATTCCTAATTCAAGATTGATAGTTAGTAAATCAAAAAAAATACTACTTATAAGTAGTCTTAAAAAGTGTAAGCAATTATTAAAAAATAAAATTATAAAAGAAAACGAATTTTTAGATGTAAATACTTTACCAAGTAAAATACTACATCTTAAGGGAAAAAACTTTATTGTAGATGATAAATCTTGTTCAATATTTTATGAAAATTTAATTAAATCTAAATTTAATATTATAAAAAGAGAAGATCCAATTTATTTTTTAAAAGCAATTAAAAATAAAACAGAGATTAACAATATGATTAATGCTCATATCTTAGATGGAGTTGCATTAACGAAATTTTTATTTTGGATAAAAAAAATTAATAAAAAAAAAATTACAGAAGTAGAAGCAGCTAAGAAATTAGAAAATTTTAGAAAATTAAATAAAAACTTTCTCTATCCTAGTTTTGACACAATAGCAGGATCAGGCAAAAATGGTGCTATTGTGCATTACCGTGCAGAAAAAGAAAAATGCAGAACTATTAATAGAAATGATATTTTCCTATGTGACTCAGGTGGACAATATAAATATGGAACAACTGATGTCACAAGAACAATATGTTTTTCAAAACAGAAATATAGTATCAAAAATATTTTCACAAAAGTATTAAAAGGCCACATTGCTGTCGCTACGACTGATATTAATAAAGATGACACAGGAAAAAAAATTGACAAAAGAGCGAGAAAATTTTTAAATAAAAGTAATCTAGATTATGCGCATGGTACAGGGCACGGTGTGGGTTTTTTTCTTAATGTTCATGAAGGACCTCAATCTATTACAAAAATAAATACAGTGAAAATAAGAGAAGGTATGATTTTAAGTAATGAACCTGGGTATTATAAAACCAATGAATATGGAATTAGGATTGAAAATTTAGTTTATGTTAAAAAAATAAAAAAAAATTTGACATTTCAAAATTTAACAATGGCACCTATAGAGAAAGATTTAATAAATTTTGATTTATTAACAATTGATGAGAAAAACTACCTGTTTAAATATCATTTAGAAGTTTATTCAAAGATATCAAAATTTTTAAATCCAAATGAGAGGAACTGGCTAGCTACTTTTATTTAGCATTTTCAAAAACTCACCTTGGTCAATTATTTTTATATTTAACTGTTTGGCATAATCTATTTTTTTTTTAGTTGGTTTTTCACCAATAATTAAGAAATTTAGTTTTTTTGATACACTGCTAATTGTTTTTCCAGAATTTTCTTCGATTAAAGATTTAACTTCAGCCCTACTAATTCCGTTTAATTTCCCAGTAACTAAAAAAGTCTTATTATTTAATAAACCGTCATCTGAATTTTGAATAGCATTTTTAATTAACAAAACTTTTTCCAATTCATTTAAAACTTTTATATTAGCTTCATTTGAAAAAAAACTTTTAATTGAACTTACTTGTGTTTCACCAATTCCATCAATATTTAGCATATCATCATAATCAATTTGTTTAGATAAATTTTTAAATTTTGAAAACGATACAAAATGTTTAGACAATAATTTTGCATTTTCTAAACCTATATGTCTTATTCCCAGAGAAAATATAAATCTTTCTAAAGAAATATTTTTTTTTTGATCGATTGAATACTTTAAATTTTTAACAGAAAGTTTCCCCCAGCCATCTAAATTCTCAATTTTTGAAAAATTTAAATTAAAAATATCTTGAGGATATTTAATTAATTTTAATTTCCAAAAATTTTCAACTATTTTTTTTCCAAAGCCATCTATATTAAATGCTTCTTTTGAAACAAAATGTTTTAATTTTTCAATTGATATTTTATTACAATAATAACCTTCACTAGAGCATCTTCTTACAGCATCAACTTTTTTTGTTACTTTGTTAAACTCTTTAATTGTTTCTGATCCACATGATGGACAATTTTTTGGGAAAATGAATTTTTTTGAATTTTTTGATCTTTTTTGTTTATCTGCTGAAAGTATATGAGGTATTACATCGCCAGCTCTTTCTATAACTACTGTATCACCTATTCTAATATCTTTTCGGTTAATTTCATCTTCATTGTGTAATGTTGCGTTTGAAACTATAACTCCACCAATATTAATTGGTTGAATTTTTGCAACTGGTGTTAATGCACCTGTCCTACCTATCTGAATTTCTATATCTAAAATTTTAGAAACTGCTTTGTTGGATGAAAATTTGTGTGCAACAGCCCACCTTGGAGCATTAGCAACATTACCCAATCTTCTTTGCACGGCAAAATCATTCACTTTGTAAACTATTCCGTCTATATCAAAATCCAAATTTGATCTTTTTTTTTCAATTTCATTATAATTTTTAATTAAATTTTTAACTCCTGAAATTAATTTATTTAATGGGTTTGTTTTAAATCCCCATTCACTTAATTTTTTAATAAAATCAGATTGATTTTCTACTATTAAACCCTTTTCGTATCCAAAAGTGTATGCAATAAATTTTAAAGGTATTTTTTTTGTTTCATTTGGATTTTTTTGTCTTAATGATCCCGATGCTGCATTTCTAGGGTTAGCAAATTTTTCACTCATATTTTTAAAATCACTATTTTGAATAAAAACCTCTCCTCTAATATCTATTTCTTTGGGGAAATCTTTTGATGAAATTACTTTTGGAATATCATTTATAGTTGCAAGATTTTCCGTTATATCTTCTCCTTCTTTTCCATCTCCTCTTGAAAGTCCTTTGCAAAATTTACCATTAACATAAGTCAAAGATGCAGATATCCCATCAATTTTAGGTTCAGCACTATAAGTTAATTCAATATTGTGACTCATTGCTATAAAATTTTTTATCTTTTTTTCAAAATTTTCAAGATCCTGCTTGCTGAAAGCATTTGATAAAGAAAGCATTGGAATTTTATGAGGTGCTTTTTTGAAATTTTTAGATGGTTTAAATCCAACAACTTTTGATGGAGAATTTTCCGATTTTAAAAAGGAGTATTTCTTCTCTAACTCTAAAATTTCTCTTTTGATGATATCATATTTCTGATCATCAATAACTGGTTTGCTTTTTTCATAATAATTAAAATTAAATTTTTTAAATAATTTAATTTTTTCTAAATATTTTTCCTGAATTTCTTTTTTTTTCATCTCACTCAAATAGAGATTTAAATTTATTTATAATAGTTCTGTCTTCTTTTTTTATTTTATCTTTTTTGTAATTTTCATTAAAAACACTGTAAGTATTTTCATACCACATAGATGATTGATAATTATAGCCCAACAAAGAGGCATATTTTTTAGCTTCATTTTCTAAACCAAGAATAAAATAAATTTCTACCAATCTATGTAAAGCCTCCTCAACATAAACTGTAGTATCATAATTATCTATTACAAATTTGAACCTATTAATTGCTGCAATCCACTTTTTTCTATCAAAATAATATCTTCCTACATACATTTCTTTAGATGCTAAAATATCGTTTATTAAATCTAATTTAAACTCAGCATCTAATGCAAAATCAGTATCTGGATATTTTTGAATTACCTTTGTAAACAGCTCTTTAGATTTTGATATGGAGTTTAAATCTTTTTTTTCATCAACAATTTGCTCATAATAGCATAAAGCAAGCAAATAATCTGCATATGCAATATTTTTATAATTTGGATAAACTCTTAAAAATCTATTCAATTCGGCTATTGAATCTGCATAATAATTTTGGGAATAGTATGAATAGGCTGCCATTATAGCAGCTCTAGGAGCTACATCAGATTGTGGGAATAAAATTTCAGCTTCGTTAAATTTCTTTGCAGCGAATAATGCGTCACCTCTTTTCAACTCTTTTAAACCTTCTTTATAGGCTTCCATCATTTGAAGTTCTATATTTGTTTCAGTTATTATAGATTTTTCAATAGTTTCTTTTGAACAAGAGATAATAAAAATGAGGATAAAAAAAATAAAAAATAAATTTCTTACAAACATGTAAGTTTATACTCTTAAATTTTATATTTGAAAAATACTTCTTTAAAATTATGCTATAGATCTAAGTATCTTTCTATTAATTAAAGTGTGAGGTAGATTTTTTTCTTTTATTTCTAAAATAGTGAAATTTTCTTCATTTTGAAATACTCTTCTTAAAAGTTGATTTGTAAGATAATGACCACCTTGAGAACAAGTTATACTTGCTATGATTCGATAACCAGAAGTATATAAATCACCAATACAGTCTAATATTTTATGATTAACAAATTCTTTCTTATTTCTTAAACCACCAGAATTCAAAACCTCTTTATTTTTTACAACAATGGCGTTGTCTAAACTGCCACCTTTTGCTAGACCTTTTTTTTTAATAAATTCGATATCCTCATATAAACAGTATGTTCTTGAATTATAAACATTTGAAAGGTCATCTTCATAAACCTTTACTTTATTTCTTTGATTACCAATAACGGTATTTTTATATTTTAATTCAAAATCTATATCTAAACTTAAGGTAGAAGGTTTGATTACTATAAATCTTTCTCCATCAGTAAATCTGATCTCTTTATTAATTTTAATAATTTTTATTGGAGAGTCACTTGTTTTAACACCTACTTGAATAATTTTTTCTATAAACTGTTTTGCTGACCCATCTAAGATTGGTACTTCTTCATTATCAATTTCAATTAATGCATTGTCTATACCTAAACCAAATAATGCTCCCATTAAATGTTCTATTGTTGAAACTTTTACACCAAATTCATTTTCAATTGTTGTATTTAAAGATGTATTTGTAACATTCATAAAATTTGGATAAACTAAATTGTTAGCTTTTAAGTCAACTCTTTTAAAAACTATTCCGAAATTTGGCTCTGCAGGTTTTATGCATACATTTACATTAAGTCCGTTATGAAGAGCGATACCGTTAAATGCTACTTTATTTTTAATTGTTTTTTGAGTTAAATACGACACATTTGAGTTCTAATTCGAATTTTAAGAGATTAAAAAACAACAAATGTTACAAGAAAAAACAAAACTAACTAAAAAGTTGAAAAAATTTCTCAAAAAAACCGATTTTTACTCTGTTTTTTGGCACTATTTTTACCTCGTGAGGATTTAAACCACTTTGAATTTGAAATGCCATATTAATAAATTTTATTTTTTCATCTTTAAAAAAATTTTTAATATAATTTTTATCCATAGTTCTAATTATCTTAATTTGATATTTTTTTAGTACATTGTCTAATTCAATAGATAAAGTATTTGGTATAGCTATTAATTGGACCTCTAAACAAACTTGATCTCCTTTTAAAATATCTTTAAAAGACTGATAATCAATTCCATCAACTAAATACCTATCAATTATAATATGTATAATATTTTGATCTTGGTATCTTTCCTTAAAAATATCTTTTATTTCAACAAGCATACTTTCAAAATACTTTGAATTGAGGTTTTCATCATAATTTTTTTTTGTAATGCCTATATTTACATTTAATATTTTGTCACTTTCTAAAATAAGTGTGATATTTTTTATAAATTTTCCAATTAATTTTTCAATTTTAAAAATATTTTCCTCTAAAAAAGTATTTAAAATATTAAAATCTACTGAATAGACTTTGTTTTCAAATTCAAATTTTTTTTCATATAAACTTTTAAAATTTATAGGATTAAATAAATTTATTTCATAACCAGAAGATGAAATAATTAAATATGTCTCAATATCCAGTTCTTTAGTCATTTAAAATTATTTGATTTTTTACTCTTGCATCAATTATTTTGGTATTCTTAAAATTTTCATCTCCCATAAGTACAAACACATCATTTAAAGTTTCTTTTGAAAAATTTTTAGATAATTTTATTATAGTATTATCTTTTAACTCAATATCCCACCTTTTTGATTTAAAAAAAAATAACGATTTAATTCTTTCATATTTAATTTCAGACTCATCCAAAATTTTTTTAAAATCAAAAAAATCATTTATATCTGGTTTTCCAAAAATATATGGCAATTCTTTATTTAAGGAATTTAGATAGGATAACTTTCCATTTGAACCAATATAATAAATTTTATTTTCATGATTTATTTTCGCTAAAAAAATAGTTTTTTCAATTTTTATATCCAGTGTAGATGGATAATTTTTAAAAATTCTATAATTTTCAATCATGGCATTTTCTTCTAAAATTTTTGAAATTTTGTTTCTATTTAAAAAAAAAATACTATCTAAATTTAAATCTCTAATATTCTTAATTAAGAGTTTATTATTATATTCATTCAATCCATGAATATTTATATCTTTGATTGCATAAAATTTTAAATTGTCTAAATTGATATTATTAATTGAACCAACGGTAATTAATAAAAAAAAATAAATTAAAATTTTTTTACTTTTTCTTTGATGCATCTTTCAACATCCATTCTATCAATTTTAAAAAAGTAATTCCTTTATATGCTGCTATTTCTGGGACAAGAGATAACTTGGTCATACCTGGTTGAGTATTAATTTCTAATAAATAAAATTTTCCGTCAAAAAATTTAAAATCTGACCTTGTGATACCATCACATCCTATTACCTTGTGAGCTTTATATGCCATTTTCATCACTTCATTTAATTTTTTTTTGGGTAGATTGACCGGAATTATATGTTCTGTTTTTGCTTTGCTATTATATTTAGCTTCATAATCATAAAATTTTCTTTTTGGCTTAAGTTCAATTGCACCTAATTTATAATTGCCCATTATCGCAACTTGTATTTCTCTACCACCTATAAATTGTTCGATCATTACTTTCTTATAATTTTTAATTAAGTTTAAGTTTTTTATTATGTTTTTTTTATTACATATATAAACATGAACACTAGATCCTTCGTTCAAAGGTTTAATTACGACTGGAAATTTAAATGTTTTATTTATTTTTCTTATCAAATTAGATTTATTTAAATCGTAAGAATATGTAAAAAATTTTGGTGTATTTAATTTATTTTTAATAAATATTTTCTTAGAAATTTCTTTGTCCATCGCAATTGAAGAGGCTATCACCCCTGAGTGAGTGTATGGAATTTTAAATTTTTCAAGAATACTTTGAATATGTCCATCTTCACCAAATTGACCGTGAAGTGCGTTAAAGATTACACTTGGTTTAAAATTTTTTATATTTTTTTCTAACCTGTTATTTGGTTCGGAAATTTTAATTTTGTATCCATTTTTTTTTAATTCTTTAGCAACTTGATTTCCTGTATCAAGACTAATTAATCTCTCTTTAGATATCCCACCTGATAGTATGAGTACTTTTTTTTTCAACTTATTCTAATATTTTTATTTCTGTTTCTAATTTAATACCTGTTTTTTTAAAGACACTATCAGTTACAAAATTTATTAATTTTTTCATGTCTTCAAACTTAGCATTACCTTTATTTACAAAAAAATTACAGTGTTTTTCCGAAATAGATGCATCTCCAAACGATTTATCTAATGGAACAGACTCTTTAATGAGTTGCCAAACTTTTTTTTCTGTTTGATCTACTGGATTTTTAAAAGTACTACCGCTAGTTTTAATTTTAGTTGGTTGAGCTTTTTCTTTTTTTTCTTTAAGTAAATTCATCTCATTCTTAATAATATTTTTATCTTTTTGAAAACCTCTTAAGGATGCACTCAAAAAAATAAGATCTTCAGATAATCCACTATCTCTATATTTAAAATTTATCTCTTTAGCAGGTATAGTAATTACTTGACCTGATTTATTTACTGCTTGAATCGAAATAAGAATATCTTTAAACTCCCTTTGAAAACAACCTGCATTCATTTTAATGCCACCACCTATTGTTCCAGGAATACAAGAGAGAAATTCAAGACCACCTATACTATTTTCCATTGCAAATTCAGATAAAGATTTATCTGTAACAGCACTACCAGCAACTATGATTTTTTCAGAATGTAAAGAAATATTATTAAAGTTTTTAGAAAGTTTTATTACAACTCCATCAAATTTGTTATCGGATATAAGTGTATTTGAACCAGCTCCTAATATAAATATTTTTTCTTTATCTTGTATTTTTTTTAGAAACTTAATTAATTCTTTTAAATCACCTGCCTTATAGAAAGCTTTAGTTTTACCCCCTATGTTAAACCAATTTTTTTTTTTTAGATCATAATCTAACTTTAAATTGTTATTAAATTCTGGAATTAGCTCTTTTAAATCAAATTTCATTATAATAATTTAGGTAATTCTCGCATCCAACTTGAAATAGTCCCCGCACCCATTCCTATAACAATTTTTTTTCCAAATATGTTTACTTTAATAAATTTTGCTAATTGAAATCTATTATCAACTAAAAATAGCTGGACTCTTGAATTTTTAATTATTTCCTTCGCAAAATTTATATAACTAAATCCAAGCTTTAATTTTTCTCCAGCAGTATAAATTGGAAACAAGATAACTTTATCTGCATTTTTAAAAGCATAAGTAAATTCTTTTTTTAAATCTTTTAATCTAGATATTCTATGAGGTTGGAAAATACATATTTTTTCATAATCTTTATAAACATTTTTTACCCCATCTAGCACTTCTTTGATTTCTGTAGGATGATGGGCGTAATCATCATAAAAATCTACATTATTAAAATTGAAAATTTTATTAAATCTTCTTTGAACCCCTTTAAAATTTTTAAGTCCTTTTTTTATATTAATTATTGGTAGACCGACAGTTAAAGCTAATGCAGCTGCAGCTACTGAATTTTTAATATTATGAATTCCTAATAAAGGAATTTTGAATTTTTTAATTAGTTGATTTTTTTTATTAGGTAATTTTATATTTAAGTCAAACTCAGAATACTCTTTTAATTGTTTTATATTTTTAATACAAAAATTAGATTTAGTATCCACGCCATATGTATAGAAATTTTTATTTTTGATATTTTTAATTAAATTTTTGTTATTTTTATCATCTAAACAAATAAATGATTTTCCAAATGATGGGACTTTGTTAACAAAATTTTCAAAATATTTATTTAATTTATCCATAGTGCCATAATAATCCATATGCTCTCGATCTATGTTAGTAATGATTGAGTATGTTGGGGGTATGTAAACAAAACTTCCATCAGACTCGTCAGCTTCTAATATAGACCAATCACTTTTTCCAAGCTTTGCGGAATTATTAATCGAATTTATTACTCCACCATTGATGATTGTAGGATCAATTTTTGTCTCTTGAAATATAGAAGCTATCAATGATGTTGTTGTAGTTTTACCGTGAGAACCAACAACTACAATATTTTTCGTTAAAGAGACAATGTTGGCTAACATTTCTCCTCTTTTATATATAGGTAATTGTTTTTTTTTGGCTGCAAGAAGCTCTGGGTTATTTTTTTTAATAGCAGAAGATACAACTAGGATAGTCCCCTCTTCTATATTTTGTTTCTTATGTCCGACGAAAACTTTTATTTTTTCTTTTTTTAATCTTTCAATATTTTTATTATTTGCAATATCGCTGCCTTGAACTTTAAAACCTTTACCTTTCATTATAAGTGCTAAGCCACTCATACCTATTCCACCTATTCCTACAAAATGTATAAGTTCTGTTTTTGCTAATTTAATTTTCATTAATAATTTTTAATATTTTTTGATTAACATTATTCCATGTATTTTGATAATTTAATTTCTGTAAATTATTTTTTTTTGTCATGTAATCCTGACTTTTATTTGTCAATTCTAATAAAAATTTCTCAAATTTTTGGTCGTCAAAATTTTTTTGATCAATTATCCAACAACAATTCTGATCCTCATAATATTTTGCGTTTTCATACTGATGATTATCCTTTGATGACGGAAGTGGTATTGCTATAAATGGAATATTTAATAGAGATAGTTCAGCTAAACTTGAGGCACCTGCTCTCGTTATGCATAAATCTCCCTGTTTTAAAACGTCATTAAGATTATGATCAAAACTAAAAACTCTACTTTCAATATTATTTTGAAAATAAAAATTTTTTAAAAAATTAATATTTTTCTCACTTGTTTGATGAAATATTTTTATAGAAACCTGTTTTGCTATACTCACAAAAGATTTATTTAAAAGCTCATCAAAGATTTTTGCACCCTGACTACCTCCTATGATTACAATTGTAAATAAATTATCATCTTTTTGATACGTGCTAGTTTCATAATATTCTTTTCTTATCAAAGGTTTAATAGTAGTTAATTTGTGATTAATTCCAGATGGTAAATTAATTAAATTCTTCGAATAGCAAATTAATTTTCTTGAAAAATTTAAAAAAAATTTATTTGCCCTTCCGAGAACCATATTTGGTTCAATTAAAAGAATATTAATGCCCAATATTTTCGCTGCTAAACATAGTGGTAAGGACATATAGCCACCAGTAGAAATTAAAATTGAAATATTATTTTTTTTTAAAAGAAAAAAAGATTTAACAGTTAGAAAAAGTATTTTTAGAAATGAAAAAGGAAGTAGAAAATAATTATTTAGTTTTGGAGTATTAATTATAAATGCTTTATAATTCTTATCTAAATATGAAAGACCTCTTAAATCACTAGAAATTAAAGTTTCGTATGTATTTTTTAAATGATTATAAATTGTAATGGCTGGTACCACATGGCCTCCAGATCCTCCTGTAGAAATTAAAACTTTTTTTGTCATTTATTAAGTAATTTTTCTTTTTGTTAAATTTAAAATTATCCCAGCTAATATTGATGTACTTATTATAGATGAACCACCATAACTTAAAAAAGGTAATGTCATTCCAGTAGTTGGAAATAATCTTATATTGACTCCGACATGAATTGTTGCCTGCATTAATATTAAACTAATAGATCCAATTAAAATAAGTTTAGCTTTATCATTTGTCTCAAAACTTATTTTTTTAAAAACCATGTAAATTAAGATCAAAAACAATAATAATATTAACATTATGGCAACAACACCAAACTCCTCGGAAATTACTGAAATAATGTAGTCAGTATGAGCTTCGGGAACTCTATTTTTAAGAACTCCTTCACCTATGCCTTTTCCAAAAAAACCTCCACTTGTAATTGACTCTATTGCTTTATCTGATTGAAAATTATGAGTACCTATCTCTCTATTAAAAAATGAAAAAATACGTGCTTGAATATAATCAAACTTAGGAACAAAAATAATAAGATAAGCAAGCAAAGATGCGCCAGTAATAAATATTGCTAAGAGAATATATATATTCATTCCTGATGTGAAGATTAGAGCTGCCCAACAAAATACTACTAATAAAGTTTGGCCAATATCTGGTTGAGCTATTAAAAGTAAAGAAATAATAGACATCAAAATAATAGATATCAAATACTTAAATAAAATATTTGATCTAATATCACAAAAAATTGTTGCTAAAATTATTATCAAAAATGGTTTTAAAACTTCTATAGGCTGAAATCTTGGTAAGAAAAATAAATCTATCCATCTTTTAGATCCTTTAACTTCAACACCAACAAATGGCACCAAAAATAAAGAAATAAGTGAAATAAAAAAAAGAAAAATAGAGTATTTATATAATTGATTTGAATTTAAAGAGGAAAATATAAAAATAATAAATATTCCAATTAACACATAAATCAAATGTTTAAAAAAGAAAAAATAACTGTTGGTATCTAACTTATCAGAGGCTATTAGAGAAGTTGAAACTAAAGAAAAAAATAATCCAATAACAAATAATAAACTTATAAGTAAAAAAATAGATTTATCTATGTTTTTCCACCATTGATAGTAAAATTTGTAAACAATACTATGACTTTGCATTTATATACTTTTTAATTATTTTATTAAAATAATACCCTCTGTCTTCAAAATTTTTGAAACTATCGAATGAAGCTCCAGCTGGACTAAAAAAAATAATATTTTTTTTATATTGTTGAATATTTATTTCTGAAAAAATAACTTTAAGGGTTTCTTGTAAATTTTTAAAATTTTTGGTTTTTAATCTATTTTTTAAAATTCTTATAAATTTTCTATGATGCGATCCGAAAATATATGCTTTGATATTTTTATACTTTATTTTTGATAATTTAAATTTATCTCCTTTTTTGGGAATTCCTCCTAAGATCCAATATACATCATTTAATTTTTTTAATATATTTTCCGAGGAAGCAAAGCTTGTGGATTTAG
Organism: uncultured Pelagibacteraceae bacterium; assembly: GCA_902529645.1. Lineage (GTDB taxonomy): Bacteria > Pseudomonadota > Alphaproteobacteria > Pelagibacterales > Pelagibacteraceae > Pelagibacter. The sequence continues at coordinate 14,867 of CABZXO010000007.1, forward strand.
AATCGTTAATTATTGTGAGATTTTTTTTATCAAATATAATTTGTTGTCTGTAATCTAGGCCTTTGAATTTATTAATGGTTTTAATTAATTTTTTATAATTAAGTTTTAATCTTGGAGCAATTTTTAATATAAATGATAAATTTTCTTTATTACCATCAGATATAAAATATTTATTAGTAATTTTATTAAACTTTTTGTCTATACTTGAGGTCTGTACTCTGTAGATTTTTGAACTATATTTATTTTTGTTCAATTTTTTTGTTATTAAATCATCCTCTTTTTTTACATATGCAAAAGATCCTTTTTTTTGAGATTTTAATAATTTAAATTTTGCATTTACATAATTCTTTAAACTTTTATGTCTTTCAATATGATCTGGAGTAATGTTCAAAATGACTGCGTATTTTGATGTAAATAAACTACTATAATTTAGCTGATACGAAGAAGCCTCTATTACAAAAATTGTTTTTTTTGTAATATTTTTTTCCGATAATACTGGATTGCCAATATTTCCAATGAGCCTTGAGTCTCTTTTTTGATCAATTAAAGCATTATGTAAAATTTTTGCAGTTGTAGATTTACCGTTAGTTCCTGTAATTGTAATACTTTCATTGTTATAAAACGAATACAAAACGTCAAAATCAGTATGAATTTTTTGAAAATTTTTCTTTAAAAATTTCGATAATTTACAATTTGAAATATCAATACCAGGACTAATAATAATTCTATCAAAATTTATTTTTTGAATTTGCTCTAACTTAATTATTTTTTTTTTGAGTTTTAAGTTATTTTTTTGATTATCATCAAACAAATATACATCAGACTTATTTTTCAAAAATTTATAAGACGAAATACCACTCTGTCCTAAACCATAAATTAATATTTTTTTTCCTAAAAAAATATTATTTAATATTTTCATTATCTTAATTTTAAGGTAGCTAAACCAATCATTGCTAGGATAATAGAGATAATCCAGAACCTAATTACAACTGTAGACTCTGGCCATCCTTTTTTCTCAAAATGATGGTGAATCGGGGCCATTCTAAAAATTCTTTTTCCAGTAAGTTTAAACGAAATTACTTGAACCATTACTGAAACTGCCTCAAGTACAAAAAGTCCACCAGTAATAGCTAAAACGATTTCATGCTTTGTTATAATTCCTACTGCACCTAAAGATCCTCCAAGAGATAATGAGCCTGTGTCACCCATAAAAATTTTAGCAGGTGGCGCATTGAACCACAAGAAACCAAGACAAGAGCCAATAATTGCCCCACAAAAAATTGCTACTTCACCTGTCCCTTCGATGTAAGGAATTTGTAAATAATTTGAAAATACGATATTTCCAGTAACATAACTTATAAATGCAAAACATGCTGCAACTAATATTACAGGTACTGTTGCTAGACCATCTAATCCATCCGTAAGATTAACAGCATTAGACGAACCTATAATTACAAATATTGCAAATGGAATAAAAAACCATCCAAGGTTTATGATTAAATTTTTAAAGAATGGAAAATATAAATTATTTAAGTCTTGATAATCATTTAAATAAACAAATAAACTCACTCCGATAATTGCTAGTATTATTTGTGAGGTTATTTTAAACTTTGAAGAAATTCCTGATGAGTTGCTAAATTTAATCTTCTTAAAGTCATCATATGCTCCCAACAAGCCAAACGTAATTGCAATGTAGACACAAAATAAAATATTAATATTTGATAAATCTGCCCAAAATATTACTGATACCAATAAGCCGAATAAAATTATTAAACCCCCCATTGTTGGTGTACCAATTTTTTTAACTATATGATCTTCAGGTCCATCGTCCCGTATTGGATTTAAAATTTTTTGTTTTGAAAAAAATTTAATAAAAGGACCTCCAATAATCAGCACAATAACTAATGAGGTGAAAAAAGATAAACCTGTTCTAAAAGTTAAATATTTAAATACATTTAAAAAACTAAAAGTATCAACAAAATTTAATAAAAATTGATAAAGCATTAATGCAATCCTTTCAGGTCTTTTACTATGTCGTTGAATCCTGTCGCAAGTGAGGCTTTAAGCATTAAATAATCATTATTATTTAAATCTTTTCTAATCAATTCAATAATTTGAGAATTATTTAGTAAAATCTTTCCTTTTTTGGCTTTTAAAATATCTGCAAATATTATAGATGCCATTTTACCTTTAACAAATACCTTATCTATCTTAGTTTGATTAATTATTGGAGCAATAGATCGATGAAGCTTTTTAGAATGACTACCGAGCTCCAACATGTCACCAATTATTAGATATTTATTTGATTTTTTTGAGTTTATTTTGTCAAAATTTTTTATCGCTGATTTTAATGATAGAGGATTTGAATTATAACTTTGATCAATTAAATTAATTTTTTTATCATCAATTTTTACTACAGAATGGTCTCCCCTTCCTTCTGGAATTTTGAAATTGAGAAAAATATTTTCATTAAGCTTAAATATATTTTTATAAATACTAATAACTGCTAAAGCAGATAGTATATTATATATATTGTTTTGGTAATCGTTTGATAATGTGAAATACTTTTTTTTATTATTTAATCTAATATTAATACTAAATTTTTTTCCAAAGTGCTTTTTATTAATTAATTTAATATCTGCTTTCTGACTTTTTATTCCAAAAGAAACTACTTTAATTTTATTTTCTTTGGCAATTTTTTTATGCAATTGAAAAAAGTTGTCATCTGCATTCAATACAATATAACCATAAGGTTTTATATTTTTAATAATTTCAGATTTTGCCAAAGCAATCTGTTTAATATTTTTAAAATTTTTAGCATGTGCATAATTTATATTTGTTATTACTCCAACGTCTGGTTCTATTATTTTCGATAAATAATCAATTTCACCTTTTTTATCCATTCCAACTTCTAAAATTCCAAATTCATCATTTTGTTTTAAATTAAAAAGACTCAAAGGAACTCCAAATTTATTGTTATAAGATTTTGGAGAAATACTTACTTTTGAAATTTTATTTAATACATTGCCCAGTAATTCTTTAAGTGTAGTTTTGCCACAACTACCTGTAATAGCTATAATATTCGTATCAATACTTTTTCTAAAAGTTTTTGAAATATCTGTTAAGAATTTTAAAGTATTTTTTACTTTAATCTGACGACTTTTATTTAAGTTATTTTGGATTTTGTTTACTACAGCTAAAGATGCTTTTCTCTTGAATGATTGTGCAACATATTTATTGCCATCGTTTTTTTTTCCTCTAATAGCAAAAAAAATATCGTTTTTAATAACTTCTTGGGAATTAATTCTTGCCATTTTTAAAGATGTTGAGGGAGATAATTTTTTTATTTTAACTGCCTCTTTAACTACATTTAATTTTAAATTATTTGATAAATTATTATTTTTATTCTTAATAGCATTTAAAATTATTTTTCTATCAGAAATGAAAATTTTCTTATTTCCAATATCTTGCGTTTTCTCATGCCCTTTTCCAGCTACTAACAAAATATCTCCTGAATTCAAATTATTAATAGCTTGTTTTATTGCTATTGCTCTATCAGAAATTTCGATAATTCCTTTTTTTTTGATCCCTTTTTTTATATCTCTTCTTATTTTTTGAGGATTTTCAAATCTAGGGTTATCATTTGTAAGGATGATACTATCTGCGAAATCACTAGCTATTTTCCCCATTTTTGATCTTTTATTTTGATCTCTATTTCCACCACAACCGAATAGCACTGTGATTGCTTTATTAGGAAATTGTTCTCTAAGATTTAAAAGACACGTTTTTAGAGCATCAGGGGTATGAGCATAATCGAGAATTACTTTTGATTGATTTTTTATTTTACCTATTTTTTCAAATCTTCCATCAACTGGTTTCAATTTTGGAATTGTATTTAAAATTTTATTTAAACTAACACCGCTATATTTTGCTGCAATTATTGCCATTAAAACGTTTTTTAATTGTACTTTTCCTATTAAATTTAAATTTAGATCCTGTATTGAACTATTTAATTTAATTGTGAGAACTTGCCCCTCTCCTTTAAAGTTATGAGATAAAAACTCTAGATTATTTTTCTTATCATTTAGTGTATGCAATTTTAATTTCTTATAAATTGTAATTTTTTTTATATTTTTAAACTCTGGTATTTGTTGATCTGTAATTACATTGCCTCTTTTTTTAATTAGGTTTTCAAATAAATAAAGTTTAGCTTTTAAATAATTTTTTAAATTTTTATGATAATCAAGATGATCCTGGGATAAATTAGTAAATATACCCGAATTAAACTTTAAACCATCTAATCTATTTTGTTTTAAACCATGACTTGAGGCTTCCATAATTACATTTTCTATTTTTTGAGTTTTTAACTTAGTCAAAATTTTAGCCAATTTAATTGGATCTATTGTGGTATTAGATAAATTCAAATTAATTCTTTTTGATTTAACACCTAATGTGCCAATTGAAGCAGCCTCTTTATTATTTAAATTTAATATTTGATAGTAAAAATCAGCAACTGACGATTTTCCATTTGTACCTGTAACTGCAATTAAATTTTTTGGTTTCTTATTATAAATTTTAAAAGCTGTTTCAGCTAATAATTTTCTTATATTCTTTGTGTGAATATATAAAATTCCATTTTTGAATTGATTTGTTTTTCTCTCGGTTACAATAATTTTAGATCCTTTTTTAATTGCTTTAGAGATAAATTTATTACCATCAATAATATTTCCTTTGATTGCAAAAAAAATATTATTTTTTTTAATAGTCTTAGTATCAAATGAAATTCCTGAAAAATAAAATTTTCTATAATTTTTATTTATGTTATGAAAGTAGTTTCCTAAAACCATAATTAATTAACCTCTATATATTTTGTGGCTAAAATAGGCCCAATTTTGTCTATGACTTTTCCGGCTACCTCTACTGAGGTCCAGCCAGCAGTGTTATAAAGTGTACCCTTCCACCCTCCTTTTCGATGTCTATACTTATAATAATAATTTTTAGATTTTTTTGGAGTATCTAACATTACAACAAAAACAAATTGTGGATTTGAAGTGGGAAAAATCGAAGCAAAAGTATTTATTTTTGCCTCAGAATATGCTCCTCCCTTAGGTTGATCAGCAGTTCCGGTTTTTCCACCGATTTCAAAATTTTGAACATCTGCAAATTTAGCGGTCCCTTCGTCAGTATTTACTATTTTTCTTAAAGCTCTAACAACTTGTTCTGATATACCTTTGATTAATATTCTTTCTTTTTTTTTCTTAAAGTTGCTTTCTTTATAAATTAATGTTGGTTTAATTTCATAACCTCCATTTGACAAAACAGAATAACCTTTTGCTAATTGCAAAATTGTAGTAGCTATTCCATGTCCAAATGAAGCTGTAGCTAATCTGCATTTTCCAAAATCGTAATTTTTTTGAGGTGCAACTTCATCTATATCAAAATCAATATCACTTAACACACCAACCTTTTCTAAAAATAATTTAAATTTTTCTGAGCCAACTTTTTGAGCAATTCTTACTGATCCAATATTTCCAGATCTAACTAAAATTTGCTCTGCAGTTAAATCTGATGGTATTTCATTGTCGTACTCACCTATTCTGTATTTATCGCATTTAATTGATTTTGGTAAATCCAAAAATTCAGTCTCTGGTTTAATTACCTTTTCGTTTAAGGCGCTAGCAAAAGTAAATGCTTTTATAACAGAGCCTAGCTCATATGTTCCTTTAGTTACCCTATTAATATAATTTACATCAGTTATATTTTGTCTCTCATTTGGATTGAAATCTGGCAATGAAACTAATGATAAAATATTGCCATTATGGACATTCATTAGTATTGCAGCAGCACCTTTACTTTTAAAAATTTCCTGATACTTGATTAATTCTTTTCTAATTAAAAATTGAATATCTTTATCTAATGTAAGTTTAATTGACTCTTTAGATTTTCTAAGTTCATCATTAAACGATTTTTCTAATCCAGAAATACCATTATTATCATCATCTATTTGACCTAAAACGTGACTAAAAAGATTTTTTTGCGGATACATTCTTAAAACCCTTTCTTCTGGTATTAAAGACTTATCCCCTAATTTCATAATTTTTTCATAATTTTCCTCTGAAATTTTTTTCTCTAAATAAAAAAATTTCTTAGTTTTTATCTTTTTTTTAATTTCGTCAAAATTTTTATCAGGAAAAATAATATTTAAACTTAGAAGTAATTTTTTTTCATTGATTATATCTGAAGTTTTTAAACCAATATCAATCGATTTAACTGTCTTAGCTAAATAATTTCCATTAATATCTACGATGTCCGCTCGATAAAGCTGATTTTTAGATCCAGGAAGATTATTGATTTTTTCTAATTTACTCTTTCGTGAACCTAAGTGAATGAGGTGTATTGTGTAAATTAAATATATAATAAAAAAAACAAAGAAAATAAAAGCTACACGATTAAATTGAATATTTAGTCCATTTTCTTTTTTCTTAAATGCAAAATCACTTTTATAGTCCTCTATAGTTAATTTCGATTTATTATCAGCCATTACTCTTTAATAATTTTAAAATTTTGAATTTTATTTACATCATTTGAAATATTATAGACTTTTATGTCGTTTATATTTTTTTGAATTAAATCATCCTCAAAATACTTAAACTGATACTCAAGTAATCTTTCTGAAGAACTTAAATAATCATACTCTAATAATACATTTTCAAATTCAGATTTTAAAACTCTTATATTCTCTTTTGCTGTAAATATTTCATCTTCAATCTGTTTGGTGGTATTTTTTATTATTGCAGTTGATAGAACTAAAAAAAAAATCACTACTGCTAAAGCAAACTTTTTCACAATTTGTCTCCATAATTTTCAATTTCAATATAATTTCTGAATTGCTCCTCTATATCGGTATCAAAATTGTAAAAATCACTCTTTTTTATTACATATCTAAATTTAGCAGATCTAGATGGTGGATTTTCATTTAACTCTTCAACTGAAGGAGTTATTGGTTTTTTTTGAATTAAATTAAATAATGTTTCTACTTGTTTTACAACAGGGCTATATCGTGAAACACTTTTATTTTCAGAAAGACTTTTAAAAAAATATTTTACTATTTTATCTTCTAAAGAGTGAAATGTAACTACACCTAAAATACCACCTTTTTTTAAAACTTTAGTTGCATTAATAAGCCCATAAATTAATTCACTTATCTCTTTGTTTACAAATATTCTAAGGGCCTGAAATACCTTGGTTGCATTATGAACTTTAAAATTTTTCCTTTTTTTTGATTTGTCAACAATTTCTACTAATAATTTTGTATCAATTTTACTTTTAGATCTCTCTTTTATAATATTTCTTGAAATATATTTTGCTTCTTTCTCATCACCAAAAAATTTAAAAATTTTTTCTAATTCTTTTTCATCAAGTTTATTAATGGCATCTTCTGCTGAATAACTATTTAATCCCAGCTGCATATTTAATTTACCATCTGCTTCAAATGATAGTCCTTTTTGTGGGTCTTTAATTTGAGTATAGGAATAACCAAGATCAAAAATTACTCCTCTTATGTTTTCGTTTTTGAGTTTTAAATTACTTAATTGACTAAATTTAATATTTTTAAATATAAATCTATCTTCAAAGCTTTCTTTTAATTGATTAGCAATTTTTTCACTCTCTTTATCTCTATCAAGAGCAATTACATTTGTTTTTTTAAAATCTAAAATTTTTTTGGAATACCCACCTTGACCGAAGGTACAATCAATAAATGTGCCACCATGTTGAGGGGAAATAACGCTAATAATTTCTTTTAGCAGTACCGGATAATGCTTTTGCACTTTCGGTACTATGGTGGCGTCCATTTATTTCTTGGAAGACCATTAATTTTTTTGTCTTCTTAAGAATGCAGGTATCTCGAGATCATCCTCCTCATCTTCATTTGAAGATAAAAGATCTTCGGAACTTGAACTCTCAGGCTCAGAGCTAAATAGATCTGGTGCGTCAGAATCAACACCAAATTCCTTTAAGTCATTAGAAGTCTCTTCCTCGATATTTGTATCCTGAGTTTGCTCATGGGATGTTTCCATAGCCTCTTGAGTAAAAGATTTTTCTATTTCATTTACATAGCTATCTTCAACTATAGTTTCACTTTCCATGCTGGTGTTGTGAACAACTTCCTCATTCATCATTTGATTATTAGAATTTTCAGTGTGTTGCTCTTGTACAATCTCATTTTCCAGTTTTAAGGCATTAGCACCATTAGTGATAGGATTTGATGCTGTTGTACTTGAAAAATTAAAAGATTGAGATGATCCCATATTCGAAAAATCAGAGTAACCTGGATTACGGTTTTGAATTCGATGAACCATGTTTACAACTGATTTTGACTCGGGTTGCTGACCATCTAATGAAGTTGCAACAATTGAAACTCTCATCTTACCGTCAAGCTCAGTATCAGTGATTGCGCCAATAATTAATTCTGCTTCAGGATCAACTTCTGCTCTTACTTTATTTACAGCTTCATCCACTTCAAAAAGTTTAAGATCTTTGCCTCCAGTTATATTTACTAATAAACCTTTTGCACCTTTTAAAGTATAATCATCTATTAATGGATTACTGATTGCCATCTCGGCTGCTTTTAAGGCTCTATCCTCTCCCTCAGCCTCTCCAGTACCCATCATAGCTTTGCCCATTGCTGCCATTACTGTTTCAACGTCAGCAAAATCTAAGTTGATTAAACCAGGTCTAACCATTAAATCAGTTATACTTTGAACACCATGCATTAAAACGTTATTTGAAAGGTTAAATGACTCTTCAAATGTTGTTTGTTCGTTGGCAATTTTGAACAGGTTTTGATTTGGAATAACAATTATTGTATCAACATGTTTTCTCAACTCTTCCAATCCTTGTTGTGCTCTTCTCATTCTTGAGGGGCCTTCATATAAAAATGGAAGAGTCACAACACCTACAGTTAAGATATTTAATTCTTTAGCAGCTCTTGCAATTACATGGGCAGCACCAGTGCCTGTGCCACCACCCATACCAGCAGCAATAAATACCATATTTGCACCTTGAAGAGTATTCACGATTTCATTTAAAGACTCGTCAGCTGCAGCTTGTCCAATATCAAGTTTTGCACCAGCTCCTAAACCTTTGGTTAAATTTAAACCAATTTGAATTCTTGTTTTTGCTTTACTTAACTTTAAATCTTGAGCATCTGTATTGACAGCAATAAATTCAACTCCTTGTAGGTTATTTTCAATCATTTCATTAATTGCATTGCCACCTGCTCCTCCAACTCCTAGTACTAATAGTCTAGGTTGTAATTCTTTTATTTCTGGTGCTTTAAAATTAATTGTCATCTTTTATCCCCTATTGTTTGTTTTGTTTAAGCTCCCATTTAAGATTAGCTCTGTTAATATTTGATTTTTTTCTTGCTGTTACCTTAAATTTTTCAAATGCTACTGGTTCCCATATTTGAAAGGTTTGACCTTGCCCAACAAACAACATGCTATTTTTAATTTTAGCATGTTTTAATAATTTTGAAGAAAGTGATATTCTTCCTTCGCTATCAAATTGCAAATTTATGCTTTCAGCTAAAATAGATGTAGCAAAATAATCTCTTTTTTCCTCAAAGGGATTCAAAGAATCTATTGCTGAAGAAATTTTTTCAATTCTGTCTTGAGAGCATGCTTCTATTGAAGAATTATTAAAAGATGGATAACAAATAACGCCATTATAACCTAAATTTGACAAGTGTGACCTAAAACTAGCAGGCACAGACACTCTTCCTTTTTTGTCTAATTTGTTTTCGTATGTCGATAAAAACATAAAACATAAATTCCTTTACTCCCTAATAAATGGGAATTTATGGGATATTATGGGTTTTACAACTAGACGTCAATACCTAATATTTTAGTGCAATTATTGTTTTAGTAAGAGAGAAAATAGATATTAATGTTTAGAGAATGAGAACAAACCAGGAAACTTATATTTTTATTTAAATAGAGAGTGCCAGACAAACTATAAGCCGGGTTCTGTCATTTAAACTTACCATTTGTCTAGGCTTAAGATCACTCTTAAGCTCAAGCAACTAACCCTGATGACCAGCCAAGGACGGCTTTTAGTTTTTCAACAATGTCATCTCTACTTAGTCTTGCTCCCAGTGGGGTTTTCCAGCGTTCATTGTTACCAATAGAACCGGTGCGCTCTTACCACACCTTTTCACCCTTGCCATGTTATGGCGGTTTATTTTCTGTGGCACTATCCCTAGGGTTTCCCCTGCCAGGTGTTACCTGGCACTGTGTCCTTGTAGAGCCCGGACTTTCCTCTTTAAAATACATTAAAGCGATAAGTCATTTGTCTGGCATTATAAATTTATAACTTAAGTTATATTTTGCAAGTAAAAAAGTTAAAATTTTTTAACTAAATTTTTACTAATTATTAAGCACTCCTTATCAATTTCACCATTTATTATTTCTTGTCTAAATCTTCTTTGAAAAGCAATTGTTAAAAGTTTAAGATAATTATTTCTTATTTTACTATAATTTTTTACATAACCAATCTTATTTAAATTTTTAATAAATATATTTTTTTCTAATTGATTTGTATTTTGATTTCTTTCTTTAAAAAGTTCTTTTTGACTTAAATTATGCCAAAAGCCAATTTTTTTTCTCGATAGATAATTCCAGGGAAACTTTTCTCCTGGGTCTTTTTTTCTATTTGGAGCGATATCTGAATGTCCTAATATAAAATTAGATTTAATATTATATTTTTTTACTAAGTATTTGGATAACTTGACAATTGAACTTACCTGTTTTTTTGAAAATTCATTATACTTATAATCATGCCCAGGGTTACTGATTTCAACACCGATAGAATATTTATTAATTGATTTATAATTTTTCCAATATGAAATCCCAGCGTGCCAAGCAATGTATAAATCTGGAACTAAGGTTAATATTTCTCCGTTATTTTTAATAAAATAATGACTACTTACTTTTGATGTATAGCTTGTTAACCGATTAATTGAGTCTTTTTCTTTTTTCATTCCAGTATAATGAAAAACTATAAATTTAATTTCTTTAGGTTTTCTTTTTTTTTTGTCAAAATTAGGTGAATAATTAAGAGTTGTATAAATACTATTTTGGGATAAATTTTGGCTTTTTATAAACACTTTATAGACAACTTTTAAAATTAAATGTTATTTTACAAACTATAACTATATAATATATAATTAATTATGTTGAGAAAACTTATAATATTAACAATTTCGATTTTCTTATTAATATTTAATGCGAATGCTGGATCTGACGGTAAGCTATCATTAGAAAAAAATGAGGAAAAAAAACAAATTAAAGATTGTTTTGAGAAATTAAATAGAGCTACATTTTCTTTTAACCAAGGATTAGATAAAGCAATCATTAAACCACTTGCAGAAGGATATAGAAATCTTCCAGATCCAATTCAAAGAGGAACTAGTAATGCAGTAAAAAACTTATCTAATTTAATTACAATACCTAACAATGTTTTGCAGGGTGATATAAAAACTGCAATTATAAATACTGCTAGATTAGCAGTAAATACCACAATTGGACTCTTGGGTACTATAGATGCTGCAAATAAAATGGGTTTTCCTAAATATGAAAAAGAAGATTACGGACAAACTTTGGGAGCATGGGGGATTGGACCAGGTTGTTATATTGTTCTCCCAGTTTTAGGACCTTCAACAGTTAGGGATACCGCAGGTTCGTTCGCAAATGTGCTTGGGGGAGATCCTTGGTACAACGCTTCAGTCCATGGAAATAATGAGTTTCTAAGTGAAAGCGTTTATATTGCATCAAAGGCTTTAAGCGGAATTGATTTTAGAGCAAATAATATTGAGTCATTTGAAAATCTAGAAAAAAATTCAATAGATTTTTATGCTTCAGTTAAAAGTTTATATTTGCAGGATAGAGAAAATAAAATTAAGAATAATCAAAGAGGAAATATTGAAGTTCTTTATACGGAAGAACAAGACTGGGAAGAAATAGACAATAAGTAATCTACAAAATAATTTATGAGGATAAAAAAGATATTTTCAATTTGCTTACTATATAATTTATTAATTACGTATGCTTATTCAATTAGCCCAGACGTTTTTGTTCAATCAACTGTAAATCGAGCATCACAAATTCTTTCAAAAAATATTTCCAAAGAGGATAAAATAAATGAATTAAAATCTATAGCTAAAGAAACTGTAGATATTAATGGTGTAGGATTTTACTCATTAGGATCAGCAAGAAAAAATTTAAATGATGAACAAAAAAAACAATATTTTGAATTATTTGAGAATTATTTTTTAAAAAGTTTTTCAAGTAGATTATCAGAATATACTAATCCAAAAATAGAAGTTTTCGATAAAAAGGTTTTAAATAAAAATTATACAATAGTTAATAGTTTGCTAATTGCTACATCAGAAAGACCTGAAGTAAAAATTGATTGGAGAGTTTATACAAAAAATCCTGATAATCCTTTGATTAGAGATCTTATAATTGAAGGACTTAGTTTGGCAAGAACTCAAAAAGAGGAATTTGCATCAATTTTGAATTCTAACGATGGAAATATAAACGCCTTATTTAAAACTTTAGAAGATTTTTCAAAAAATTAATTTATGGTGGGCCCGCCAGGACTCGAACCTGGGACCAATACATTATGAGTGTACTGCTCTAACCAACTGAGCTACAGGCCCAAAACTTAATATTTGTTACATCATTTTTGTAAACTTATCAATTAAAGATAATTATTGGTGGGCCGTGTTGGTTACGCTCCAACTACCCCTGCAATGTCAATGCAGTACTCTACTATTGAGCTAACGGCCCAGTATCAACTTTCTAAAAAACTTTTTAACTGTTTTGATCTACTTGGATGTTTTAATTTTCTAAGTGCTTTAGCTTCAATTTGTCTTATTCTTTCTCTTGTAACAGAAAACTGTAGTCCAACTTCTTCTAAGGTATGATCAGTATTCATACCAACTCCAAATCTCATTCTTAGAACTCTCTCTTCTCTTGGAGTAAGTGTTGACAAAATTTTTGTTGTAGCTTCTCCAAGATTAGATTTGATTGCTTGTTCTAATGGAGCCAATGCTTTTGTATCTTCTATAAAATCACCCAAACTACTATCTTCCTCATCACCAACAGGTTTTTCCAACGACACAGGTTCTTTAGAAATCTTCAACACTTTTCTTACTTTATCCAGTGGCATTCTAAGTTTTTTAGCTAATTCTTCAGGAGTTGCTTCTCTTCCAAATTCACTTAGGATTAACCTTTGAGTTCGAACAATTTTATTTATTGTTTCAATCATATGAACAGGTATTCGAATTGTTCTTGCTTGATCAGCTATTGATCTAGTTATAGCTTGTCTTATCCACCAAGTTGCATAAGTTGAAAATTTGTAGCCTCTTCTATATTCAAATTTATCTACAGCTTTCATTAATCCAATATTTCCCTCTTGAATCAAATCTAAGAATTGAAGACCTCGATTAGTATATTTTTTTGCTATAGAAATGACTAATCTCAAGTTAGCTTCAACCATCTCTTTTTTAGCAATTCTCGACTCTTTTTCTCCTTTTTGAATCCGACTAACAAGTTTTTTAAAATCAGTAACTGATATTCCTAATTTACGACTTATTTCAACCAATCTTTCTCTTATATTTTTAAATTCCTCTTTATTCTTTGAAAAAAATTGCTTCCAAACAGTATTTGTATCTAAAAATTTTTTTAAATTCGGATTAATTTCATTACCAACGTAAAACTTTATAAACTCATTTCTTTGAATATTATGATCCATTGCAAGTCTTAAAAGATTTCCCTCAAGAGATACAATCTTCTTATTCTCTACATAATGTTTTTGGACTAACTCTTCTAAAACTGATGGAGATAATTGAAGTGATTTAATATTTTCTAGTATATCAGTTACAATTTTTTCATAACTTTTTTCTTTAGCGTTCGAAAAATTACTTGAACTTAAAACACATTCTAATTTTTCTTTTTGATATTTAATTAATTTTGTATATTCTTTAGTAAGAGTATTAACTGTTTTTAAAACTTTTGGCTTTATTTCACTCTCCATCGCAGCAAGTGTTGGATTAAATTCTTCATCATCTGTTGGACCATCTTCTTTATCTACTTCTCCAGCATTTTTTTGTTTTGCGCTAGGACCGGTAGTCTCATCCTCCATATAATTCGTATCTATATCAATAATTTCTCTAACCAAAATTTCATCTTTTTGAAGTTGCTCGTTCCATTCAAAAAATTGTTGAGCAGTTATAGGACTTTGAGAAAGTGCAATTAACATTACATCTTTTCCAGCCTCTATTCTTTTTGCAATTGCAATTTCACCTTCTCTTGATAATAATTCAACACCACCCATTTCTCGCAGATACATCCTGATAGGATCGTCACTTTTTTCAATTGTTTTGCCTTCCTCTTTATTTGAGTTTTCTTTTTTTCTTAAAACTTTAAAATCAGATTTTTTCTCAACTAAAGTAATTTTATCATCTAATATATGAATAAATGCTTGTGCTAAATTTTCATCAGAAAGATTTCTTTTTCCCAAGGATTTACTTAATTCTTCATAAGTAATAAATCCTCTATGAGTTCCACGACCCATTAGTCTAGCAAATGATTTTGTTATAATTCTTTCCACGATTATTTGAATTTAAAGGTCTTATATAATGTCAATTACATAAAAATCTATTACTAAATTAGCCAGTTTAATTGAGATTCTGCTTTTTTTTAAGCTCTTTTAACTCATCAAAGGTTGACTCACTCATATCGACCGAAAACTTCGATTCTAATTCCTGGATTCTGAACTCAAGATCATAATTCATTAAATCTCGAGAGATGTCCTCTAATAATTCAATTATTTTTTGATCATCGTCAGATTGATTTTTTAGAATATGTTTGATTGGTGCGAATTTGTTTATTTTTTCTATTAATTGATCATCCAAATTGAGGTCTTGAATTTTGATTTGTGAGTCAGATTTTAATTTTTTGACAATCATCTCAAATATTTTTTTATTTAACTCAGTAAATAATTTAATATTTTCAATTAAGTGAGTATTTGCTTGCAACAAATCTAATTTGTTTATGACCAAATATAATAAGGAAAACTCTTTTAATTCAACACCAGTCAAAGACTGACTCTCTTGAAAATATTTTTTTGTACTTTCTAAAGATTTTGTTTTTTTTGAATAAAATCTTTTATTATTTTGGTTGGAATGAGGGGTTAACTCAGCAATTTTTTCTAAAAAATATTCTAAAACATATTTTTTTATAAAATCGTCTTTAATTGTGTTTGCTATTCCTCTTAGTTTTTTCTCAAAAATAGCCATCGATGATGGGTTATTTTTAGTTTGTTTTTTATAATGAACAAAAATAAATTGATGAATAGATAATTTGGTTTTCTTTGTAAATTCTATAAAATTAGCTTTACCATTTTTATTCACATAACTATCTGGATCTTCTTTATCTGGCAGAAATAAAAATGAAATTTGTTTTTCAGGTTTCAGTTCTTTAATTGAATTTTCAGCAGCTCTAACAGCAGCTTTATATCCACTTTCATCACCATCAAAGCAAATTATGATATCATCAAAAAATTGGTTTAAAGTTGAAATTTGCTTGTCAGTTAAAGATGTACCAAGATTTGCTACCGCATTATCAATTCCTTTTTTGCTGAGACCCACAACATCCATGTATCCTTCAACTAGATAAATGTGATCAATTTTATTAGAAAATTTTCTTGCTAGGTCCAAATTATATAAATTTGAACCTTTTTTAAAAAAATGTGTTTCAGGTGAATTTATATATTTAGCTAAGTAATCTAAATTTTCAATTATCCTACCACCTAAAGCTATTGGTTGGCCTGAAATATTATTAATTGGAAATATTAATCGACCTCTAAATCTTTCGACATAAATTTTATTTTTCTCATCGAAATAGAATAAACCAGTTTCTACTAAAGTTTGTTCATTATGGTCTTTTTTTAATTTTTCAAAATAATTTGGATTTTTTTCTATGTATCCTATTTTAAATTTTTTTACTTCATCTTTACCTAGCGATCTATTTTTTAAATAATCTCTAGCAATAGAATAATTTTCATTTTTCAAAAGTTCATTGTGATAAAAATCTACATAATTACTGTAAATAGATTTATACTCATTCCATTTTTTCTCTCTTTCTTCGTCTTGTTTTGAAAACATATAAGGTTGCATACCTGCTAATTGCGCTAAAAATTTAACGGCCTCACCAAACTTTAAATTTTGAGTTTTCATTACAAAATCAAAAATATTGCCGTGTTCAGAAGTTGCAAAACAGTGATAAAATTCTTTTTCATCATTTACTGTAAATGAAGGTGTTTTTTCATTCTTGAAAGGTGATAAACCCACAAATTCTTTACCTCTTTTTTTTAAGGAAACAGTTTTTGATACTACTGTTGAAACTTTCAACCTGTTTTTAATTTCATCAAGATACTCCTTTGGATATTTCATTATTTGCTTAACAATTCTTTAATCAATGATCCTGCTTTTGAAAAATCAATTTCGTCTGCATGAGTTTTTTTGAGTTCACCCATAACTTTTCCCATATCTTTTAATGAACTTGCTCCAATTTTCGAAATAACATCTCCACAAATTTTCTTTGTTTCTTCTTCACTAAGCTGCTTTGGTAAAAAACTTTTTAAAATATTGTATTCATTTTGTTCAACTTCTAAAAGGTCGTTTCTATTATTTTTTTTATAAATATCTATCGATTCGGCACGCTGCTTAACCATTTTTTTCAAAAGTTTCTTAATATCTTCATCGTCAGTCTCCTTTTTATTAGGGCCTGATCTGTTAACAATGTCTAAATCCTTAATTGAAGATAATATTAACCTATAGGTTGATATTTTATTTTTATCTTTAGATTTAAGAGCATTTTTATATTCGTTTTCGATAGTCTGTTTTAATGACATAATTTTTTAATCTACTTGAAAGAAAAAATTCTTCAAAAGAAAAATTGTTTTTTTACAATTTTATATTACATCTCTGTTGCGATAATAAAGCAATTATTGTATTAACCTTTAACTCATGAGTTGTAATTGATCAAAAAAGCAAAAAAAACTAACTCAAAAATAAAATCACAAATCATTACAGGTATTTTAGTTCTTGAAAATAAAAAAGTATTTAAGGGAATTGGAATTGGATACCAAGGAGAAGCTACGGGTGAAGTTTGCTTTAATACATCCTTAACAGGGTATCAAGAAATCATTTCTGATCCTTCGTATGCTGGTCAAATTATTAACTTTACATTTCCTCATATTGGAAATGTTGGAACCAATAAAGAAGATCATGAATCTGATAAAATATGGGCTAAAGGAGTAATAATTAACTCAGAAATAACGACCCCCTCAAACTATAGGTCTTTTCAACATCTAGATGCTTGGCTTAAAAAAAACAAAATTGTTGGAATTACTGGCTTGGATACAAGAAGCCTAACAAACTTTATAAGAGATAAAGGGGCACCTAAGGGAACAATATCTTATTCAAAAAATGGAAAATTTAATATTAGTAAACTAACTAATAACACAATTAAATGGAGTGGATTAAAAAATTTAGATCTTGCACAGGTAGTTTCAACTAAGAAAAATTATACTTGGAGAGGTCTTCAAACCTGGAAAAAAAATAGAGGATATAAAAAAAATAATAAAAATTTATTTCATGTAGTTGCAGTTGATTATGGAATAAAAAAAAATATATTAAGATATTTCTCTGACTTCAACTGCAAGGTTACTGTTGTTTCTTGCAAAACAAATGCACAAGAAATACTAAGTCTGAAACCAAATGGAATTTTTTTATCCAACGGACCAGGAGACCCAGCTGCGACAGGGAAGTATTCAATTGCTATAATTAATGAACTTATAAAAAATAATTTACCTATATTTGGTATTTGTTTAGGTCATCAGATTTTGGCTTTAGCTTTAGGTGGCAAGACAAAAAAAATGAAGTTAGGACATAGAGGTGCAAACCATCCTGTTAAAAATTTAGTACATGACAAAGTTGAAATTACTAGTCAAAATCACGGGTTTGTAGTAGTTGAAGAAACTTTACCAAAAAAAATTGAAATAACTCATAAATCTCTTTTTGATAATACTATTGAAGGAATAAAGCTTAAAAATAAACCAATATTTTCAGTTCAATATCATCCAGAATCTAATCCTGGACCCCAAGATAGTGTTTATTTGTTTCAAGAATTTATCAACAACATGAAAAAAAATGCCAAAAAGAAAAGATATTAAAAAAATTTTAGTTGTCGGTGCTGGTCCAATAATTATAGGACAAGCATGTGAATTTGATTATTCAGGAACGCAAGCTTGTAAAGCTCTTAAAGATGAGGGTTATAAGGTAGTTTTAATAAACTCAAATCCTGCAACAATTATGACTGATCCAGATGTTGCAGATAAAACTTATATTGAACCAATTACACCAGATGTATTAGAAAAAATTCTCAAAAAAGAAAAACCAGATGCAATTCTACCAACAATGGGCGGGCAAACTGCACTTAACCTTGCAATGGAAGCAGAGAAAAAAGGAATTTTAAAAAAATACAAAATAGAATTGATCGGAGCAAATTCTAAAGCAATTTCTAATGCCGAGGACAGAAAGAAATTTAGAAAAAATATGATTGATATTGGTTTAGATTTGCCGAAATCTGAGATAGTCAATAACAATAATCAAGCATCAAAAGTATTAAAAAAAATTGGATTACCGGCAATCATAAGACCTGCGTTTACACTTGGTGGACTTGGTGGGGGAATAGCTAAAACTAAAAAAGATTATTTTAAGATAGTTAAAAATGGATTACACGAGTCTCCTGTAAGTCAAGTGCTTGTAGAGGAATGTTTGGAAGGTTGGAAAGAATTTGAGATGGAGGTAATAAGAGATAAGAAAGATAACTGCATCATTATTTGCTCAATTGAAAATATAGATCCAATGGGAATTCATACTGGTGACTCTGTAACGATTGCACCAGCTCTTACTCTTACAGATAAAGAATACCAAGTAATGAGAAATGCTTCTATTGCGTGTTTAAGAAAAATTGGAGTTGAAACTGGAGGATCAAATGTTCAATTTGCTATCAACCCAAAAAACGGTCGAATGGTTGTCATTGAAATGAACCCGCGTGTATCCAGATCATCTGCACTTGCATCTAAAGCTACAGGATTTCCAATTGCAAAAGTGGCTGCAAAATTAGCAGTTGGTTACACTCTGGATGAATTAAAAAATGAAATAACTAAGGTTACACCTGCATCATTTGAACCAAGTATAGATTATGTTGTAACTAAAATTCCAAGATTTACATTTGAAAAATTTTCTACATCTCCTGCAACCCTAGGAACCTCTATGAAATCAGTAGGTGAAGCAATGTCAATAGGAAGAAACTTTAAAGAATCTTTACAAAAGGCGCTTGTATCTCTTGAAACTGGTTTTTCAGGTTTAGACAGAATTTTTGATTTAAATAAAAAACAAATTGAAAAGAAACTTAAAGAAACTATTCCAAATAAGATATTACTAGTCGCTGAAGCAATTAGAAAAAAAATAGATTTAAATAGAATATATAATTTATCTAAAATTGATCCTTGGTTTTTAGAACAAATTAAGGAAATAGTTGATTGTGAAAAACAGTTAAAAACTAAAGGACTCCCTAGGAATTTTGTAGAATTTAATAGAATAAAATCAATAGGATTTTCAGACAAAAAACTTTCGGAATTAACTAAAACATCTGAAGAAATTGTCAGAAGAAAAAGATCGGCGCTTAAAATATTTCCAGTTTATAAAAAAGTAGATACTTGTGCAGCTGAATTCAAATCTTTCACTCCTTATATGTACTCAACTTACCAAAGAAATTTTTCAATTAACTCAGAATGTGAAGCTGATCCATCCAATAAGAAAAAAATAATTATTCTTGGAGGAGGACCAAATAGAATTGGTCAAGGAATTGAGTTTGATTATTGTTGTTGCCAGGCAAGTTTTTCATTAAAAGATGCTGGTTTTGAGACTATAATGGTTAATTGTAATCCTGAAACAGTTTCAACAGACTATGATACAAGTGATAGATTATACTTTGAACCTTTAAAAGAAGAATTCGTTTTTAACATAATTAAAAAAGAACAAGAAAAAGGAAATCTTATAGGTGTAATAGCTCAATTTGGTGGCCAAACTCCAATTAAACTTGCTAAATTTTTACATGACAACAAACTTCCAATTTTAGGAACGCAATATACCTCCATCGATTTGGCAGAGGATAGAGACCGATTTAGAAGTTTATTAAATAAATTAAAACTAAAGCAGGCAGAGAGTGGAATTGCAAAGACATTTAAACAGGCAATACAAATTGCAGATAAAATAGGATTGCCATTAATGGTAAGACCTTCGTATGTTTTAGGTGGAAGAGCAATGGAAATTGTTCATGAAAAAAATCAGCTTAAGAAATTTGTTGAAGAGGCATTCAAGGCAGCAGAAGAAAATCCAATTTTAATTGATAAATTTATCGATCATGCAATGGAAGTAGATGTGGATGCAATATCAGATGGAAAACAAGTTCATGTCGCAGGTATTATGCAACATATCGAGGAAGCTGGAATTCATTCAGGAGACTCAGCATGTAGCCTTCCCCCTGTATCTATAAAACCATACCTTCTTAAAGAAATTGAAAATCAAACGAAAAAATTAGCAATAGCATTAAATGTTAAAGGTTTCATGAACATACAGTTTGCAATTAAAAAAGATGAAATTTATGTGATTGAAGTAAATCCTAGAGCAAGTCGAACAGTTCCTTTTGTTTCAAAAGCAAAAGGGTTGCCCTTAGCTAAAATTGCATCAAGAGTGATGGCTGGAGAAAAATTATCTAAGTTTAATTTAAAAGATAAATCTAAAGGAATGTATGCAGTTAAAGAGGCTGTATTTCCATTTAATAAATTTCCAAACAGTGACTTATTACTAGGACCTGAAATGAAATCAACAGGAGAGGTTATGGGATTTGATAAAAATTTTGGAATGGCTTTTGCTAAAAGTCAAATAGCAGCAGCTAACTCATTACCAAAACAAGGTTTAGCTTTTATATCTCTAAAAGATAGTCATAAAGATGAAGGAATAGATTTAGCAAAAGAATTACTTAAACTTAAGTTTAAATTATGTGCAACTAAAGGAACTGCTGAATATATTCGAAAACATGGAATGAAATGTAAAATTATAAATAAAGTTAGTAGCGGAACTCCTCATATAGTCGATGTTTTAGACTCAAAAAAAATTGCGTTAGTAATAAATACTGGAGGTGGAAATAGTGAACACCGACTGAGTGATGCTATAGCTTTAAGAAGAGCAACAATAAAGAATAAAGTCCCATACTGTACTAATATGTCTACTGCTCAAGCCTGTTTGGAGGCAATTAAATCTCTTAAGACAAAAAGATTAGAGGTTAATTCACTGCAAGATATTTAGTAAATTCTAAACATCAACTATCATTGTATCTTTAGATCCTCCACCTTGTGAACTATTTACAATTGTACTCCCTTTCCTTAATGCAACTCTTGTTAAACCACCAGATGTTACGTAAATAGATTTTCCACTTAACACAAAAGGTCTTAAATCAACATGTCTTGGCTCTATATTGCTTTCAGTAATTGTAGGAAGAGTTGATAAAATTTCTAAAGGCTGAGCAATAAATTCTCTTGGTTTACTTTTTATTTTCTGAATCATTTCATCTTTTTCTTTTTTTGATGCTCTTGTGCCAATTAAAATACCATATCCTCCAGACGCATTAGCTGGTTTAACAACTAATTTTGAAATGTTTTCAATAACATAATCTCTATCTTTTTTCTCATGACACAAAAAGGTTTCAACTTGATTTATTTTAGGTTGCTCGCCTAGATAATAAACAATCATTTTATTTACATAAGAGTAAATAGCTTTGTCATCTGCTATACCTGTTCCAATCCCGTTTACTATTCCTACGTTTCCTTTTTTCCAACACTTAAAAAGTCCAGGAACTCCAATAAGTGACTCTTTGTAGAATACTTTGGGATCTAAAAAGTTGTCATCCAATCTTCTATATATACAATCTACTTTAAGTTTACCTTTAACAGTTTTCATGTATACAACATCATTTTCCACGAACAAATCTTTGCCTTCAACGAGAGCTATTCCCATTTGTTCAGCTAAAAAAGAATGTTCAAAATAAGCTGAATTATAAATGCCAGGAGTAAGTACTACCATGTGAGGATTTTCAGTTCTTTTAGGTATGCATTCCTCCATGCAGTGGTACAATTTATTTGCGTATTGATGTATTGAGGAAACTTTATATCTCGTAAATAACTCTGGAAAAACATCCCTCATAACCATCCGATTTTCTAGCATATAAGATACACCTGATGGAACTCTCAAATTATCTTCCAAAACCAAGTATTCACCATTTATATTTCTAATAAGATCAATTCCAGAAATGTTTGACCAAGCTTTATACTTTGGAGAAAAACCATCACATTCTTTGATATAATATGGTGAATTAAAAACTAATTCCTTCGGAACTACATTATCCTTAAAAATTTTTTTTTTATTGTAGACATCATCGATAAATAAATTAAGTGCTTTTACTCTTTGTGCCAATCCTTTTGAAATTTTGTTCCATACACGTTTAGGAATTATTCTGGGAATTATATCTAAAGGCCATTTTTTTTCTTCAGCTCTATTGTTAGCTGCGTAGACTCTGAAATTAATTCCTCTTGCGCTAATTGTGCTTTGGCAATTTTTTTCAATTTCTTGTAGTTTTTTCTTTCCATTCCTCTCTAAAATACCAGAAATAATTTTAGCATGTTTTCTAATTTTGCTATCATCAGATATATAACCATCATAAGATGACTTTGAGTCGTAATTTTTCCAAAATTGAGTAACCATAATATTTAATATTTTAATAAATATACAAAATAGACAAATGCGAAGAATGAATGACAGTTATGCTAAAAATAGTTTGTAAAAATGTTTATTTTTAAATATCAATTACATCTATGACATATTGTATAGGTATTAAAACTAATGAAGGTCTTGTTTTTGCTTCAGACTCAAGAACTAATGCAGGTCTAGATAATGTAAATATATATTCAAAAATGATGACCCATGATGTTGGTGACAGAACTATTGTAATAGTAACTTCAGGAAATTTAGGGACTTCACAAGCAGTTTATAAATCAATTGAAAAAGATTTAAAAAACTCAAATGGGATAATGAACTTAAACACATGCTCTGATTTCGAACAAATAGCTTCCTATATTGGTTCACTTAATATTGAGCACTCCTCACCTCATGGAATTAATACAGATAATGTCTTACTTGGTTCAACATTTATAGTTGGAGGACAAATCAAAGGTCAGCAACACGAATTATATTTAATATATCCTCAAGGAAACTATATAAGACCTGCCGACAGCAAACCTTATCTTGTAATTGGAGAAGTAAAATATGGTAAGCCAATATTAGATAGGGTAATCAAACCAAACGTATCTATTGGGGACGCATCACGTTGCGCATTAATTTCGATGGACTCAACTTTAAAAAGTGATTTAACAGTAGGCCCACCAATAGATTTTGCTGTACACAAAAAAGATGCTGAAAGATTAGCTTCACTTGAATGTTTAAATCTTTCTGACGAAACTTATTCCCGAGTTTGTAACCAGTGGTCAGAGGGAATATTTAAAGTTTTCGACTCATTTCCCAGATTTGATTGGGAAAAATAAAATTATTTTACTTTCCAATCAGTCTGAAAAGTAACATAGTTTACTTGAATACATCGTCTCTCTTTAACTATTTTTTTCTTTTCCATTCCATGCCAAGTATTTGGTCCACTGGTAAACATATAACCATAGTTATGTTTATAAGGGAGTGTCTTAACCTTCTCTAATTTTTCATTATAAAAATCTGTTCCTAAGTCCTCTGATTCATTTGTTTTATTAACAAATATCAAACCTGACATAAGTTTTTCTTTTATATCGCAATGAGGTTTAAGCCAAAAACCCTCTCGATCACATATAACTTCAACTCTTACATAAGAATTTGATAAATCTTTATTTATCATTTTTGAAATTGCTTCATATGTTTCTTTAGATTGAAGTTCATTTATAAATTTAACTAAATTTGGAAATTGAGATGAGTTTTCCTTGTTAATAAAACATCTAAATTTTATTGCTTGTCCACCTGAAGCTATTCCTTCTCTAAATTCTGCAGCTCCACCATCTATTGCTCTTGTTCCATCGTAATTAAGATTGTGTTTACTGACATCAGGAATATCAGCTTTAACTATTTCATCAATTGCTCCCTCTGACAAAGCATTGCTATATTCCCAATGATCAAAAGGGAAATTGTATTGTTTTGAATTATTTTTAATTGAATTTAAAAATGACATTAACTTTGAATTTTACTTTTTAATATTTTTGCAACTCTATTCGTTTCATCAAGTTTTTCATAGTTCCAATTTTCTATTTCTTCTCCTAAATTTCTTGTAATATTTAATTCTCTAAATAAATTTCTAAAATTTTGGAATCTCTTATCATTTCTTTTCGGTAAAATATTTGCTACATAAATTGGTTTACCAGTCAAAGCCGCTTCCGATATCATTGAGCTAGAGTCGCAAGTAACCACAATATTTTCAGATAAACCAAGTGCTGATAAATAAGCTTTTTTATCAACATCCATTATAATAGTGTGATTTTCTCCAAAAAATTCTTTAGCATAGTGAATCGTATACGATGGTGTTCTCATTGATGGAATTACAACAAGTTGAAAGTTATGTTTCTTTAACAATTTATAGAAAATTGAAAAAATATGTTTCATATTTTTTGTTGAATAATCATAATACTTGGTTGGCCCTCCCAAAATTAAAGACCAAATTTTTCTATCATCTTTTTTTATAAATGATTTTAAATAATGCTTGTTGTCTTCGATTTCGTTAGTCGTAAGATAATGTATGGCACCTTTGGTGGAAATTACATTTGAACCTTTTACTCTATCGTGTTCAGGAGCTATTACAAAATCAAAATGATTTAAATCTACTTTTGGATCTTGGATATGGATGTTAAACACCTTTTTATTTGAAATACTTTTTAAATGAATTGATGGAATTACACTCTTTCTTCCACAAGATATAATTATATCAAAATCCAAATGATCTATTTTTTTATAAACATTTTGTGAAACAGGAGTAAATTTTGGTGGCAATAAATTCCAAAAATTATTTAGTTCAACCTTGTGGTGTGTAAATTCAATTTCTAGAGCTTTAGCCAATCCCTCAACTTGACTAATCATTCCATGCATGCCTTGAGTTAATAAAATACCTTTTAATTTAGTCATTAATCACTATATAGCTTTCATATGAGTCAAAATCCAACTAAACACACAAAAGTGTTAATAATTGGATCCGGTCCTGCCGGATACACAGCTGCAGTTTATGCGGCTCGTGCAATGCTAAATCCAATTCTAGTTCATGGATCTGAACCAGGTGGTCAATTAACAACCACAACAGATGTTGAAAACTTTCCAGGATTTGCAGAGGTTATACAGGGTCCTTGGTTAATGGATCAAATGAAAGAACAAGCTAAAGCCGTTGGTACAGAAATGATAGAGGATCACATTAGTAATGTTAATTTAAAAACTTCTCCATTTGAAGCAACTGGAGATAGTGGTCAAAAATATTCTGCTGAAAGTATAATAATTTCTACAGGTGCTCAGGCAAGATGGTTAAATTTAGACTCAGAACAAGAATTTAGAGGATTTGGCGTCTCTGCTTGCGCAACATGTGATGGTTTCTTTTTTAAAAATAAAGAAGTTGCAGTAGTTGGAGGTGGCAATGCAGCTGTTGAAGAAGCAATGTTTCTTACAAAATTTGCATCCAAAGTAAAATTAATTCACAGACGAGATAGTTTAAGAGCTGAAAAAATGCTTCAAAAAAAATTAATGGAAAATAAAAAAATTGAAATTATTTGGGACTCTGTAGTTGAAGATGTATTGGGTGATAAAGATCCTAAAAATGTTAAGGGAATTAAAATTAAAAATGTCAAAACAAATGAAACACAAGAATTAAAACTTGATGGTGTATTTATTGCTATTGGTCATGATCCAGCAACCCAGCTATTTAAAGATCAACTGGAAATGGATAAAGAAGGGTACCTAATCACAAAAGCAGATTCAACTGAAACCAATGTACCTGGAGTTTTCGCAGCTGGAGATGTAAAAGACAAAATTTTTAGACAAGCAGTTACAGCTGCGGGTATGGGATGTATGGCAGCTCTTGAAGCAGAAAAACATCTCTCTCACAATTAAATGTCAGAAAAAATATTGCTAACTGGAATTAGCGGTTGGATAGCAAAACATACAACAATTGAATTATTAAATTCTGGTTACGAGGTCTTAGGAACTGTAAGAAATGAAACTTTAATTGAACAAACCAAAGATACTATTAGTAAATACGCTCCTATAGATAAATTATCTTTTATTAAATTAGATCTTGTTAAAGATGATGGATGGAATGATGCAGCTAAAGGATGTAAATATATATTTCATATTGCATCTCCTTTTCCAATAAAAGTTTCAAATAATAGAGAAAGCTTATTACCTCCTGCAGTAGATGGTACTTTAAGGGTAATAAATGCAGGGATAAATGCTGGGGTAGATCAAATCGTTAAAACTTCATCTATTGTTGCTATGTTTAGAAAACCTAACAGAACTAATCCTTATACATTTGGAGAACAAGACTGGACTGATGAAAATTGGGTAGAGGGGGTAAATGATTATTTTTTATCAAAAACTAAAGCTGAGAGAGTTGCTTGGGAATTGATGGAAAGCAAAGGTTTAAAAAATAAATTAACAACAATTTGTCCTGGTGGAGTCTTTGGTGATGCTCTAGATAAAAAAGGCGGTACTTCAATTGAATATGTTAGACAATTCATGGCTGGTAAATTTCCTGGAGCACCTAAATTTGCAGTTTTAATTTCTGACGTAAAAGATATTGCAAAAGCACATGTTGCTTGTATTGGAAATGATAAAGTTGGAGGTAGAAGGTTAATTGTTGGAAAAGAAGTTAAAAAATTAGTCGAATTATCCCAATTAATGGCTGAAGCAATGCCTGCTTATGCAAAAAAGCTTCCAAGAAAAGAGCTTCCAAATTTTATGGTAAAGTTGATAAGTTATATAGACTCAAGTGCTAAAATGATGATACCTGATCTTGGAATTTTAATGCAAACCGACCCCTCTTATGCTGAAGAGTTATTAGGGTTTAAATTTAAAGCTGCAAAAGATTGTATGGCAGAGAATGCAAAATCTGTTGTGAGATTGGGCTTGGTTTAATTATAATTTTAATATTTCATCGGACTCAAAAATCATTTTTTGGAAATTTTCTTTAGCAATTTTGATCATTGCTTTTGCAACTATTTCTGAACTGATTGGTCTCATTTTTTTAAACGGGCCAAGTAATAAAGGCGAAAATACACTAAAAGTTAAAATACCTATTTTTTCACCTACTCTGTTCTCTTTTCTTTTCCCCATTAAAAAAGAAGGTCTTAATATTCCTAATTTAGAGAAGTTTAATCTTTTTAATTCTTCTTCAACTAAACCTTTAAATTTCACATATTTACTTGAACTTTTTGGATTAGCATAAATTGAAGAAATAAAAATAAATGACTTAACTGAATTAGCTTTTGCAATTTGTGCAATTTCCTTTGGAATATCTAACTCCACTTTTTGGTAATCATTTTTATTAGGAGAATTTTGCTTTGTGGTACCAATACAAAAAAAACAATCCTCTCCTGTAATTTCATTTTTATGATTTCCTAAATTATTAAAATCAATATTTATAACCTCAACTTTTTCATTATTAATTGAAGTTTGAGAGCGAACGAAAATCTTAATTTTAGTGTAATAATTGTCTTGAATTAATTGATTAACTAAATGGCTACCAATTAATCCAGTGGAACCAAATACTATGGCTGTTTTCATTAACTTAAACTTTTACAAAAAGAGGAAATTTTTTCTAAAGCTTTTTTTAGATTTTCCATTGAAGTTGCATATGAAATTCTGAAAAATCCCTCTAAGCCGAATGCAGAACCTTGAACAACCGCAATACCACTATTTTCTAAAAGAGATTGAACAAAATCGGTGTCAGATTTAATTTCTTTTCCATTAGGATCTTTTTTTCCTATTAAACCTTTGCAACTAGGGAAAACATAAAAGGCACCATCTGGATTTAAACAATTGATGCCATCAATATCATTTAATGATTTTACTACAAAATCTCTTCTTTCTTGAAATGAATCAGCTCTTTTTTTAATAAAATCTTGAGTTCCACTCAATGCTTCAACTGATGCTGCTTGACTGATAGAAGAGGGATTTGTTGTTGATTGTGATTGGATTTTTGCAATAGCTTTAACAATATCTTTTGGACCAGCTGCATACCCTATCCTCCAACCTGTCATTGAATAAGCTTTACTTACGCCATTCATTGTAAGAACTCTGTCTTTTAAGCTTTCTATTTGAGCAATAGTAAAAAATTTAAAACCTTCATACGTTACGTGTTCATAAATATCATCACTTAAAATGTAAACATGATTATGTTTTTCTAAAACATCAGCAATTGCTTTTATATCTTTTTCAGAATAACAAGCTCCAGTTGGATTAGATGGTGAGTTTAAAATAATCCATTTTGTTTTTGGAGTAATAAATTTTTCTAAATCTTTAGGATTTATTTTAAAGCCCTGTTTTTCACCACATTCCATTATAACCGGTTTTCCACCAGCTAATAGAACTATATCAGGATAAGACACCCAATAAGGAGCTGGAATTATTACCTCATCCCCACTGTTAAGCGTTGCCATCATAGCATTATAGATAACGTGCTTTCCCCCTGCGCCAACTGTAATTTGATCAGTGGTGTAATCTAAATTATTTTCTTTTTTAAATTTTTCTACAATTGCTTTTTTTAGTGCTGGTGTTCCATCAACTGCTGTGTATTTGGTGTCACCTTCATTGATGGCTTTGATTGCAGCTTCTTTAATATTATCTGGAGTATCAAAATCTGGTTCCCCTGCACCAAGACCGATAACATCTTTTCCAGCAGCTTTTAATTCTCTTGCTTTTTGAGTTACAGCAATAGTGGGTGATGGTTTAATCTTTTTTAAACTGTCTGATATTATGCTCATTGAAATAAAAATAAATTCTACTACGTTGTTTAATATATGGAAAATACTTATCAAGATTTAATTACAGATATCCAGAGTAAAAATCCAAAAATAGGTGGGAAACTTGAGGGTGGAAAAAAATTCAAAATTAAGTCTGATTTTAAACCTGCAGGTGATCAGCCTGAAGCAATTAAAAAATTAGTTAATGGCGCAAACAAAGAACAATTTAACCAAGTTTTACTTGGTGTTACAGGATCAGGAAAAACGTTTACTATGGCTAAAATTATTGAAGCTACTAACAGACCTGCTTTAATATTGGCTCCAAACAAAACACTTGCTGCTCAACTTTATGGGGAAATGAAAACTTTTTTTCCAGATAATGCAGTTGAGTATTTTGTTTCTTACTACGACTATTACACTCCTGAGGCTTATGTACCAAGATCAGATACATATATAGAAAAAGAAGCCTCTATAAATGAACAGATTGATCGGATGAGGCACTCAGCAACAAGATCTCTTTTGGAAAGAGATGATGTGTTAATTGTTGCGAGCGTTTCTTGTATTTATGGTCTTGGGTCAGTTGAAGCATATAGTAAAATGACTTTAACACTTCAGAAAAATTACGAATATAACAGAGAAGAGATAATTAAGTCTTTAGTTGCACTTCAATATAAACGTAATGATCAAAATTTTTATAGAGGAACATTTAGAGCAAGAGGAGAATACTTAGAAATTTTTCCATCGCACTTAGAAGACAGGGCGTGGAGATTGTGTTTATTTGGAGATAAACTTGAACAGATAGAAGAGTTCGATCCGTTAACTGGTGATAAAGTAAGAGAATTAAGTTTAATAAAAGTTTATGCCAACAGTCATTATATCACTCCAAAACCAACAATTGAACAAGCAGTAATCAATATTAAAAGAGAATTAGAAGTTACTTTGAAAAAACACCGTGCTGAAAATAAATTATTAGAGGCCCAAAGATTAGAAGAAAGAACGAAATTTGATCTCGAAATGATTGAAGCAACAGGTTCATGTGCAGGAATTGAAAACTACTCAAGATTTTTGTCAGGAAGAAAACCAGGTGAGCCCCCTCCTACTTTATTTGAATATTTTCCTGATAATACTTTAATATTTGTTGATGAGTGCCACGTTACAGTTCCTCAGCTCAATGGGATGTACAAAGGAGATAGATCAAGAAAAAGTACTTTAGCAGAATATGGATTTAGACTTCCTTCTTGTATGGATAATAGACCATTAAAATTTGAAGAATGGGATTTAATGAGAACTCAAACTGTTTTTGTTTCAGCGACTCCAGGTCCATGGGAATTAGAACAAACTAAAGGAAAATTCATTGATCAAGTTATTAGACCAACAGGATTAATTGATCCCCCTGTAGAAATAAGACCTGCAAAAAATCAAGTTGATGATTTAATGCATGAATGTAAACGAGTTATAGAAAATAATCATAGGGTATTAGTAACGACTCTAACTAAAAAAATGGCTGAAGATTTAACTGAATATCTTCACGAGAACGGTATAAAGGTAAGATACCTGCACTCAGATATTGATACGTTAGAAAGAATTGAAATCATGAGAGATTTAAGAATGGGTGTATTTGATGTTTTAGTTGGAATTAACTTATTAAGAGAAGGATTAGATATTCCTGAATGTGCGTTGGTTGGAATTTTAGATGCTGACAAAGAGGGTTTTTTGAGATCTGAAACATCTTTAATTCAAACAATAGGAAGAGCAGCACGAAACGTTGATGGGAAAGTCATTTTGTATGCTGACAAAGAGACAAAAAGTATAAAAAAAGCAGTTGCAGAAACTGATAGAAGAAGAAAAATTCAATTAGCTTATAATAAGAAACATAAAATAGATGCTAAGTCAGTAAAAAAAGATATTAGCGATATTCTAGAAAGTGTTTACGAGAAAGACTACGTCAAAATAAGCGAAGGATCAAATATTGGTGGAAATCTTAAAAAACATCTCAAAGGCTTAGATAAAAAGATGAAAGAGGCGGCATCTAATTTAGAATTTGAAGAGGCCGCTAAAATAAGAGATGAAATAAGAAAATTAGAAAGCACAGAATTAGAAATTACATTGAATCCAAAAATAAGGCAGTATGATGTAAAAAATAAGCTTTATCCTAAAGGAAGATCAACTATGGGTATGCCAGGCACTAAAGTTACAAAAAAAAGAGATAAAAAATGGAAGCACGGAAAATAATTATTACTGGTGGAGCAACCCGAATGGGTGCTGCTATAGCAAGAAAATTATCAGGCGCGAATAAAGAAATCTTAATCCATTATAATAAATCAAAATTAAAAGCAGAAAAATTAAAAAAAGAACTATCTAAGAAAGGAACAAAAGTTTTCTTAGTTAAAGGTGATTTGAGTAAAGAAAATGATTTAAATAAAATTGTAAAATACGCAAAATCAAAACTTAAATATTTTGATTGTTTAATTAATAACGCTTCTTTATTTGAAAATGATAAATTAGAAAACTTTACAACAGATAGTTGGGGGCAACATTTAAGAACAAATTTAAGAACACCTGCATTATTATCAAAAGAATTTGCAAAAAATGTTAAAGGCAAAAATAACAATATAATTAATATTATTGATCAGAGAGTATTTAAACTTACTCCATATTTTTTTTCTTACACAATTAGTAAAACTGGACTTTATACTTTAACTAAAACTAGTGCTATGAGTTTGGCTCCAAAGATTAGAGTAAACGGTATAGCACCTGGTCCTACTATTAAAAATCAAAGACAATCTGAAAAACATTTTAGAAAACAATACTTAGCAACTCCTTTAAAAAGACAGGTGGATGTTGAACAAATATGTAATGCTGTTGACTTTTTTATAAAAAATATATCTATTACTGGTCAAGTTTTAGCTATTGATAGTGGTCAAAATCTAAATTGGCAAACACCAGATGTAATGGGCAAAGAATGAGGAGATTAATACTTACAATTTCAATATTATTTACATTAATTTCTTTGGCAGAAGCTAGAGAATGCAAATCTGGAGATATCAAAGGGGATGCATTTATTTATAGTGACGGAAAAAAAGTCACTGTCATACAAGGAACTGATATTCCAAATCCAGAAAATAAAATCATAATGATTTTTAATAAAGGAGGGTGGAAAGTTGAAAAGAAATGGGGAGAGTGTAAAGATTTTCTTCCTAAACAATTAGGTCAAATATCAGGAACTAAAATTAAAGGTAAAGAACTAGTTTTAATGCTTAATGGTAATCTCCATAAAGCAGGAGGAGATGATGGATATAAATGTGGATGGAAATTTAAAGGGGCTTGGCACAAGCCTTGGTATGACTGTGTAATAGCTGAATGGGCAATTCCAAAGAGGGTAAAGGTAAATAAAGATCTTATTGATAAACTAGTTTCCAAAGGAACTCCAAGAGATCAAATTTTTATGTCAGGTTTATCATGTGGAGGTATTGATACTCTTAGGCATAAAGGTTTACACCCAAAAGATTTTAATGCCACGATTTCTTTTATGCCTAATTGTTGGGATAGAAGACCTAATACACCTTTAAGAAAAATGGTAATAGACGAGATTAAAAGTTTTGAAAGAATAGATGCATTAGTTTTTCACAGTCCTGTAGATGGGGAGGGTGATTGGCGTAGCAATAGTGAATGGATGAAGAAAGATTTAGGAAATATTCCTGGTATTCAATGGATTGACACCCCTGGTCATACAGGAAAAGATATTGAAGTTAATGGTGTGAAATGCAAAATTAAAGAAAAGATGATAGGTGGATGGGAAGAAGCATGGCCAGAAGGTAAAGAAAAACTTACAAGTGAAAAAAAATTTATAGCTCTTGAAAAAAAATTGAAGAAAGAAATGAAAAAAAAAGCAGCTGGTCATTATATGGTTTCATATCCCTGTTTTAAATATTACCACCCAAAAATTATTAATTTTATAGAATCTAGGATTTAAAGATGAAAAAAATTAATCCTTTTCTTGCAGCAGCGATAATTTTGATTGGTGGTTTTTTTGCATTTAAAATTATGTCATTTTTTGGTTGCTACGTTCGTATTGAGGATGGGAATGCATGTTGGAACCTTACTATTTTTGGAATTAAATAATGAAAAAAAATAATTTAAAAATTGTCAAAATAGATAAAAATAAAACTTTATTTAATTATGAGAAAAAAATACTAATTAACGAACTAATTTTAGATTTAAAACTCGGTTATTACGATTCTGAAAAAGAAAAATCACAAAAAGTAAAATTTAGTCTTGAAATAGATTATGAGGATAAAAAACCTTCTAGCGATAAAGATATAAAATCTATTGTAAATTATGGAACAATTGTAAAATTAATTACTAAACTTGTAAAAAAGAAACATTATAATTTTTTAGAAACCTTAGCAGAAGCGGTTTTTGATGAACTATTTAAAGACAAAAGAATTGCTAAAATAATGTTAAAAATTGAAAAATTAGAAATCTTAAAACAGTGTTCATCAGTTGGTATCCAAATTACCAAAAAGAGAAGCAATGATAAGTTCTGAAATAGGAAAAGAAGTAATTAAAAAAGAGTTATCTTTAGTGCCTAAACTTCCTGGAGTTTACAGGATGCTTAATGAGAAAAATGAAATTCTTTATGTGGGTAAGGCTAAAAATCTACCTAACAGATTAAAGAGTTATGTTGCTGAAAAAAATCATATAATAAGAACTGAACGAATGTTATCTCAAACAAGAAAGCTAGAGATAACAACAACATCAAACGAGAGTGAAGCACTACTTTTAGAAGCAAATTTAATCAAAAAGCATAAGCCAAAATTCAATATCCTGCTTCGTGATGATAAATCATTTCCATTCATATTTATTGGCAATAAAGATAAGTGGCCCCAAATAAAAAGACATAGAGGTAAAAAAACAAAAGAAGGTTTTTACTTTGGACCTTTTGCTTCTGCTGGTTCTGCTAATTGGACGATCAAAATGATCCAAAAGATTTTTCATTTAAGAGTTTGTGATGACACTGTTTTTAAAAATAGAGAAAGACCATGTATTTTGTATCAAATAAAAAGATGTTCTGGACCATGTGTAGGTTACGTAAAAAAAGAGGAATATAATCAAACAGTAAACGATGCTATTGAATTTGTTTCAGGTAAATCTAGGAAAATTCAAAAAAATCTTTCCAATCAAATGGAAAAAGCAAGTGAAGATCTTGATTTTGAGAAAGCTGTAATATTAAGAGATAGAATAAAAGCATTAAATATAATTCAATCCTCTCAAAGAATTAATGAAGCAAACTTGGTTGAAGCTGATGTTATTGCTGGATATAAAGAGTCTGGCAAAACCTGTATTCAAGTTTTTTTTTATAGATCAAAACAAAATTGGGGTAACCAAGCTTTTTTCCCAAAACATGATCCAGATGAAAAATTCAGTGAAATTCTAAATTCGTTTGTTTCTCAGTTTTATGAAAATAAAAGTGTTCCATCGTCAGTTATTCTTTCGGAAGAAATAAAAGAAAAGGCCTTAATTGAAAAAACACTCACTCAAAAAGAAGGCAAACAAATTAATATTTCAGTTGCAAAGCAAGGGTCAAAACTAAAAGTTATTAACCAAGCAATTAAAAATGCAAAAGACAGTCTTAATAGAAAACTTTATGAAAGTCAGAATAACAAAGAATTGTTCGATGCAGTGGCTCAAAAATTTAATTTGGAAATTAATATAAATTTAATTGAAGTTTATGATAACAGTCATATCCAAGGCACAAATAGTGTTGGAGCACTAATAGCTTATGGTGATGAAGGATTTATTAAGAAAAGGTATAGGAAATTTAATATTAAACATAAAAAAAATGAACAAGATGATTATGGAATGATGAAAGAAGTATTAAATAGAAGGTTTAAAAGAGCTGTTCAGGAAAAAGATAATTATCTTACTTTTCCTGATTTAGTGCTTGTCGATGGAGGTAAAGGTCAGTATTCAGTTGCCAGAGAAAGTCTTAATGAATTAGGTCTTCACGATATTCCCATTATCGCAATAGCAAAAGGTAAGTTTAGAAACAGTGGAAATGAAACCTTTTTTCATAACGGTAAAGAATATAAATTTACCAAAAACGACCCAACCCTATTTTTTCTTCAAAGAATAAGGGATGAGTCACATAGATTTGCCATAAGTGCCCATAGAGCAAAAAGGAAAAAAGGTATTAGTAAATCTTTATTAGACCAAATAGACGGTATTGGAGCTATAAGAAAAAGGGCTTTATTAAACCACTTTGGATCTGCAAGATCGGTAGAGTCAGCTAGCTTAGATGAAATTAAATCTGTAGAGGGTGTTGAAGAAAAAGTAGCAAGAAAGATTTATAATTTTTTTCACGAATAATTATGTTAAAAAAAATTCCAAATATATTAACAATAGGGCGAATTATAATTGTTCCTTTTTTTGTTTTAGCTTTTTATCTTCCAGGATTTTATGGTGACCTTACTGCTTTAATATTGTTTATTGTTGCATCATTTACAGACTTTTTGGATGGTATGTTGGCTAGAATGTTTGGAGTAGAGTCAAAGTTAGGAGAATTACTAGATCCTATAGCTGATAAAATTATTGTTGCTACAGCATTAATATTATTAGTAATGGATGGAACTATTAGAAATTATGAGGTAATTGCAGCAATTATAATACTTACAAGAGAAATTTTAATTTCAGGTTTAAGAGAATTTTTAGCTAAAGGTAAAATAAAACTTCCAGTTTCAAATCTTGCAAAACTTAAAACAGTTTTACAAATGGTGGCTATAGCTCTCTTATTATCTGGAGATACAGGAAATAAGATAATTAACTTTCAAGATTATAACGCACAAACAATTGGTATAATTTTT
Organism: uncultured Pelagibacteraceae bacterium; assembly: GCA_902529645.1. GTDB lineage: Bacteria > Pseudomonadota > Alphaproteobacteria > Pelagibacterales > Pelagibacteraceae > Pelagibacter. The sequence continues at coordinate 50,950 of CABZXO010000007.1, forward strand.
TTATGGTTATCAGCTGCTTTAACTCTTTTCACTGCGTACGATTATATGCGAAAAGGGATTGATCACGCAATGTCTGAGGACAGTAAAGATTAAGCTGCTTTTTTCTTTCTGACTAACTTTTGATAGCTTTCATTTAAATCAATGATGGTATCACAAACTTTGAATTGATTTTCTACAATACATGACACGGGAGTTACTTCTGCCGCAGTTCCAGTTAAAAAACATCCAACAAAATTTGGTAGTTCAGTTGGACTAATTTTTCTTTCATGAACTTTTATATTTTTTGATTTTGCTATTCCAATAACAGTTCTCCTCGTTATACCATCTAAAAAGGAATCTGGTATTGGAGTATGAATTTCTCCATTTTTATCTTTAAAAAAAATATTTGCTCCAGTTGCCTCAGCAATATTTCCCTCATGATCTAACATTAAAGAGTCTGTATACCCTTGCTTTTCAGCTTCATGTTTTGAAAGAGTACAAATCATATAAAGACCAGATGCCTTTGTATCCCATGGTATTGTATTAGGTGCTGGTCTTCTCCAATTTGAAATATTTAATCTTATTCCTTCGACTTTAAGTTTAGGGTCAAAATATGATCCCCACTCCCAAGTTGCTATTGCAACATGAATTTTAGTTTGTTGAGCTGAAATAGCCATCATCTCGCTACCTCTCCAAGCTACAGGTCTCACATAACCATTTTCTACTTTTTGTGTTGCAACAATTTTATTTGATGCAATATTTATTTCCTCCTCGGTGAATGGAATTTCAAAACCCATTCTTTTAGCAGAATAAAAAAATCTGGCTGTGTGTTCTTCTAATTTAAAAATTGAACCATCATAAACCCTTTCACCTTCAAATACACAACTAGCATAGTGCATACCATGGCTCAAAACATGTAGTTTAACATCTGCCCAATCAACTAATTCGTTATTGTACCAAATTTTTCCAGATCTCTTGTCGTAAGGTATCATGTGTGAAAATTTTTTTATTTTATAACTAAAAAATATCTTTGTATCTTTAATATGTCAATATAACTTACCTAATATGAAAGAACTTTTATATTTAAAAGATGACCAGCTTAAAGAACTAATAGAAAAACTATTTGTGAGCTATAGGGAAACATTTTCTGATTCCAAAAAAATATTAGATAGATATTCTATTGGTTTAGCTCACCACAAAGTTATACATTTATTGTCAATGTATGAAGGGATTTCGATTTCTGAACTACTTAAAAGATTAAAAGTAACAAAACAAAGCCTAAACAGAGTTCTCAAGGACTTAATTAAGCTTGAAATCATTATTTTTAAAAAAGATGATCAAGATACAAGAGTAAAGCATATTTATCTCAATGAGAAAGGCAAAAAAATTTTTAATGAAATTTTTAATTTACAAAAAAAGAGAATTTATAATGCTTTATTAAATTCAAGTTCTGAAGAAGTTATAAATTTTGATAATGTAATAAGTAAAATAATAAATGGATAACTTTATTGCACATATACTTGTGGTTGATGATGATGATGGAATTAGATCTCTGGTAAAAAAATATTTAAATGAAAATAAATTCTTGGTTACAACTGCAGAAAATGCAGAAAATGCATTAGAAAAAATAAAAATAATAAAGTTTGATCTACTAATTTTAGATATAATGATGCCTGGTAAAAGCGGACTTGAATTTTTAAAAGAAAATAAAAAAAAACTGGATACACCAGTGATACTTCTGACAGCTAAAGGCGAAGCAAATGAAAGAGTTGAGGGTTTAGAGATTGGTGCTGATGATTATTTGCCAAAACCATTTGAACCAAGAGAATTAATTTTAAGAATAAAAAATATATTAAACAAAACTACCAAAACAGATCAGAAAAGAGTAATTAAATTTGAAAATATCAAAATTGATTTAAATAAACTTTTAATATTTAAAAATAATAAGGAATTTAAGATTAACACAACTGAAAAAATAATTTTAGAAAAAATGATCAATAACCCTGGTAAAACTTTTTCAAGAGATGATATTGGTCAATTTATTAATTTAGATAAAGAAAGATCAATAGATGTTATTATTACTCGACTTAGGAAAAAAATTGAAATTGATCCAAAAAATCCAAAATTTTTACAGACAATAAGAGGTATGGGATATGTTCTCTGGATTGAGTGATTTCTTAAAAAAAATATTACCAAAAAGATTATTTTATAGAGCACTTCTTATAGTTGCTATTCCAGTTCTAGTTTTACAATTAGTAATTACAATTGTTTTTTTTGACAGCCTGTGGATCAAAACAAATAAAGGTATGACAAGAACTTTAGTAAATGAAATTAGTACATTCATTGAAGCTTATGGGACTGAGCAAGCAAATAAACAAGAGTTGTTAGATCTTTTTTCCATGTTTTTAGATTTAAATATTGAATTCACTGATAATGAAAAATTACAAAATTCAGAGAATGAAAGATGGTTTAGTCCTATAGATAGAACTTTAAGAAGAGAGCTTAAATCTAAATTTGGATTAGAAAAGTATTGGTTTGATACAACAAGTTATAAAGAATTAATCGATTTAAGAATTAAATACGAAGAAGGTTATTTTAAATTTTTAATACCTAAAGATAGAGTTGCAAGCTCTTCAGCAAGAATATTTGCTCTTTGGATCACAGTACCTGCAATTATAATGGTGATCATCTCTCTAATATTTTTAAAAAATCAAACTAGACCAATCACTAACCTTGCTCGTGCGGCTGAAAGGTTTGGTAAAGGAGAAAATATTGAAGAGTTCAAACCTTCTGGAGCACTTGAAATAAGACAAGCAGGACATGAATTTGATAAAATGAGAAAGAGAATTGAAAGACACATAAATCAAAGAACAGAAATGTTATCTGGAATAAGTCACGATTTAAGGACGCCTTTAACAAGAATGAAACTACAATTAGCTTTTATAAAAGATAAAGAAACTGTTAATAAATTAACTGATGATATTAATGAAATGGAGAAAATGTTAAATGAATATTTACAATTTACCAGTTCATCATATGTTGAAAAGGATGAAATGTTTAATCTATCTGAATTAATTTCAGAAGTTATTGAAAAATATAATAATGAAAATATTTCGCAAAACTTAACACCAAGAATTTACTTTAGTGGTAGGAAAAATTTAATTAATAGATGTTTAAATAATCTAATTGATAATTCACTGAAATATGCGAATAAAGTTGAAATTAGCTTAAGTAAAAAAAATACAAACTTATTCATTATTATCGATGATGATGGTCCTGGAATACCAAAAAATGAGTATGAAAATGTATTTAAACCTTTCTACAAAATAGATAAGGGTCGAGCAGACTCTAAATCAAGTGTTGGTCTTGGTTTATCAATTTCATCAGACATTATCAAATCTCATGGAGGGAATATAATGTTAGAAAAATCAAAAATGGCTGGTTTGAGAGTTAAGGTTTTCTTACCTTTTTAACTTTTTTATTTTTTTTTTTCTCAAGTCTAATTATTTTATTTTCAAGATTCTCAACTCGTTTTGAGAGTACTTCAAACTCGTCTTTACTTGTGAGTTTCATTTTAAAAACAAATTCATCTCTTTTAGATTTAAAAATATTGAATAGTTCTGTAGTTAAATCTTTTGAAGACACTAGTCCCTGCTCTATTAATTTAGCAAACTTATCAATTATAAATTTAGAATTTTTCATATTTAAGATATACATTATAAGTATTATTAAAAATGTTCATTAATAATTTTGACCCAGTAGCATTAGAAATATTTTCTTTAGAAATCAGGTGGTATTCATTAGCTTATATATTTGGAATTATATTAGGCTGGATACTCGCTAAAAAGTTATTTATCCAAGACATAGAAGTTAAAAATAAATTTGATGATTATTTAACTTATTTAATTATAGGAATAATTTTAGGAGGAAGACTTGGTTATATTTTTATTTATAATTTAAGTTTTTATATAAATAATCCATTAGACATATTTAAAATTTGGCAAGGTGGAATGTCCTTCCATGGAGGTTTAATTGGAGTTATTTTTGCCTCTTTATTTTTTGCTCAAAAAAATAATCAAAATCCATTTTTATATATGGATATTGTCGCTTTAGTAGCTCCAGTTGGGTTATTTTTTGGACGAATAGCAAACTTTATAAATTCTGAGTTATATGGAACTATAACTAAGGTACCCTGGGCAGTAACATTTATTCAGGTGGATAATCTTCCTAGACATCCCTCACAATTATACGAAGCATTATTAGAAGGTTTATTTCTTTTTTTGTTATTAATTTATTTTAGAAATAAATTTTCAAACAAACCTGGTGTAATTTCAGGATTATTTTTAATAATTTACTCAATCTTCAGATTTATTGTTGAATTTTATAGAGTACCAGATGAACAATTAGGTTATATATTTTTAAACTTAACGATGGGGCAAGTAGTAAGTTTAATATTTATACTATCAGGGGTAATCTTATTTTATTTAAAATATGAAGCTCGCTAAAAAAAATAATTTACCATTAGATCAATTTATAAATTTAGCTCTTTACGATAAGAATAAAGGTTTTTATATGAAAAAGAATCCTTTTGGTAAGGACGGAGACTTTATTACTGCTCCAAATATTACAAGATTATTTTCAGAGATAATTGCAATTTGGACAATTACTTTTTGGAAAAGTTTAGGCTCTCCAAAACAATTTAATTTACTAGAACTGGGAGCTGGAAATGGCGAGATGATGAAAGTCATAGATGAGACACTTATAAATTTTCCCGAGTGTTACAATGCCTGCAGTTTTATAATTCATGAAAAAAGTGATTTTTTAATAAATGAACAAAAAAAAAATTTAAATTCTAAAAGATTTTCATGGTTAACAGACATTGAAAAAATAAACTCTAACCCAACAATTTTTGTAGCTAATGAATTCTTTGATGCCATACCAATCAAACAATTTTTTAAAAAAAAAGATGGTTGGTTTGAAAGATTCGTGGATTTGAATGATCCAAAAAAAGCTGAGTTTAAAGAGGAAAAAATTGATATAGAAAAAATTGAAAAACATCTAAATTTTGAAATATCTGAAAATCAGAATGTTATAGAATATTCACCAGATACATTTAAATATTTAAGAACAATTTGCGATTTAATAGAAAAAAATGATGGAGGAATGTTAGTTATTGATTATGGTTATGCAGACAGCAAAATGCATGAAACTCTTCAGGCAGTAAATAATCACAAATATTCTGACATTTTAGAAAATATTGGAGACTCTGATATTACTTACAATATAAACTTTCATTCTTTTGAGAAATTTATAAATCAGTTTAAAGAAATTAATTCAATTTTTACAAATCAAAAAAAATTTTTAACAAGTATGGGTATTCTTCAAAGAGCAGAAATAATCAGCAAAAATATAGCATTTTCAAAAAAAGCAGATTTATTTTATCGGGTAAGACGTTTAATAGATGAAAAGCAAATGGGTGAATTATTCAAAGTCATGCTTATAAAAAATAAGAAAAATAATTTTAGAACAGGTTTTCAAAATTGATAAAATCAAAAAAACTCTCGAAAATTAAAATAATTAAACATAGTTTTTTTAATAAAACTGGTGGTAAATCAAAAAAAATTTATAAGAGTTTAAACTGCGGTCCTGGTTCTAAAGACAAGCCATCAGATGTTAAAAAAAATTTACAAATAGTCAAAAAAAAAATAAACAACACCGCTAAAAGTATTTTTTTACTTCATCAAATACATAGTAATAAATTTGTTTATATTAACAAAAAAAATATTTTTAAATCAAAACCAAAAGCAGACGCAATAATTACAAACCAAAAAAACTTACCAATTGGCGTTTTAACTGCTGACTGTGTGCCGATTTTAATCTGTGATGAAAAAACAAAATTAATTGCAGCAATTCATGCTGGGTGGAAAGGTGCATACAAGGATATAATTAGCAAGGTAATACACTTTATGATCAAAAAAGGATCTAATCCTAAAAATATTACTGCAGCTATCGGGCCTGCTATCTCGGCTAAAAATTATGAAGTCAAAGAAGATTTTAAAAGAAAATTTATTAAAAAGGATAAAAAAAATAATAAATTTTTTAAAATTAAGTACAAAAAGCTCTATTTTGATTTACCTAATTATGTAAAATCATGTCTTTTAAAGAATAAAATAAAAAATATTGATTCTTTAAATATTGATACATTTAATATTAATAATAATTTTTTTAGTGCGAGGAGAGCGTTAAAACTAAATCATGATGATTATGGTAGAAATATTTCAATAATTATGCTTAATTAGGCTTTTTTAATGAAATTATTATCCGGAAATAGCAACAAACCATTAAGTAAGAATATTGCTAAATTTCTAAAAACTAAATTAGTAAATTCTAGCATTAGAAATTTTTCTGATGGGGAAATCTACGTGGAAATTAACGAAAATATTAGAGGAAATAGTATTTTTTTAATTCAATCTGTATCTTCGCCTGCTAATGACAATTTGATGGAACTATTGTTGTGTATCGATGCACTAAAAAGATCTTCTGCAAAAAATATAACTGCAGTTATTCCATATTTTGGATATGCAAGACAAGATAGAAAGGTTGCACCAAGAACATCAATATCAGCAAAACTTGTATCGAATCTAATTACTAAAGCAGGAGCAGACAGGGTTGTTACTGTTGATTTGCATGCAGGACAAATTCAAGGATTTTTTGATATTCCAGTGGATAACTTGTTTGCAACGCCAATATTTGCAAGACATGTGAAAAAAAAGATAAAAAGTAAAAATCTAATTTGTGTTGCACCAGATGTAGGTGGAACTGAACGAGCAAGAGCACTAGGTAAACTTTTAAATGTTGGATTAGCAATTGTAGATAAAAGAAGACCAAAGCCAGGTCAATCTCAAGTCATGAATGTGATAGGAGATGTAAAAGGTAAAACTTGTATACTTGTTGATGATATAATCGACTCTGGCGGAACAATAGTAAATTCAGCTAAAGCTCTTAAAGATAGAGGTGCTAAAGAAGTTTATGTTTATATAACTCATGGTGTACTCAGCGGCGAAGCTGTAAAAAAAATTAAAAATTCTCTGATTAAAAATTTAGTGATAACTGATACAATCGATAATATGAGCAGAACTAAAGGTGTTAAAAACATTGAGGTTCTGTCAATTTCAGGGCTTATGGGAGAGGCAATTAAAAGAATATCTAATTCAACTTCAGTATCAGATTTATTTAAATAAATACCTTGAGTTATTAAGGAACTTGAGCTAAAAACCTTTGTTTTTATGAATTCATTAGACGCCAACATCAGAAATACCAAAACTAAAGGTGAATTAAATTCATTAATGGATAACGGTAATGTGCCTGCTATAATTTATGGCGGAGAGGCTCAAAACGAGAAAATTTCTGTATCTAAAAAAATACTCAAGTTACTAGTTGAAAAAGAAAACTTTTTATCAAGCATCATAACTTTAAATGTTGATGGTAAACCTCAAAAAGTTCTGCCAAAAGAAATAAAATATGACATTATTTCTGATGAACCAATTCATGTAGATTTTCTAAGAATAGTTTCAGGAATAAAAGTTAGAATTGAAGTTCCAGTAAAATTTTTAAATCACGAAAAATCTCCTGGTTTGAAAAGAGGTGGAGTTTTAAACATTGTACGAAGAAAAGTTGAGTTAAAATGTCCAAGCGAGAAAATTCCTGAAAATCTTGTGATAGATCTTGAAGGAGTTGATATCGGAGAGAGTTTTAAGATTTCTTCTATAAATCTTGAAAGTGACGTTACTCCTACTATTCAAGGAAGAGATTTCGTAATTGCAACTCTAGCAGCTCCGACAGTTATGAAAGAACCTGAAAAACCTGCAGAAGCTGAGGCGGCTGAGGGAGAAGGTGCTGAAGGAGCAGAAGCGGCAGCAGCTGAAGGTGGAGACAAACCAGCAGCTGAGGGTGATAAAAAAGAAGGTGAAGATAAAAAACCTACTGAAGAAAAAAAATAAGTTAATTAAAATTGAATTTTATTCACCATTATTAATATTTTATGCTTCTACTTGTAGGATTAGGCAATCCAACCCCTGACAGCGAAAACAATAGACACAATATTGGTTTCAAAATTATAGATGCAGTCAATAAAAAATTTGGACTTTCGAAACAAAAACCAAAATTTAAAGGACTTCTAACTACTGGAAATGTTGGCGAACAAAAAGTTTATGCAATTAAACCTTTAACATTTATGAATAATTCTGGAATGTGTATCAGAGAATTGATTGAATATTTTAAAATAGATTCAGAGAATGTAATTGTTTTTCATGATGATTTAGATGTAGAGTTCGGTAAAATAAAAGCTAAGTTTGGTGGATCTGATGCGGGACACAATGGTGTTGCATCAATAGATAAATTTATCGGTAAAGATTATTCAAGAGTACGAATAGGAATTGGTAAACCAAAAGATAAAATGGAAGTAAGTGATTTTGTTCTTCAAAATTTTGATGAGGATGAAATGCTTCGATTGGAAAAAATTACAAACAATATCACAGATTTTATTTCAATACTCATCGAAAAAAAATTAGATTTATTCTCTAGCACTGTAAATAACAAATAATGAGTTTTAAATGTGGAATAGTTGGTTTGCCTAATGTGGGTAAATCTACCCTTTTCAATGCTCTTACAAACTCAAGCAAAGCACAAGCTGCAAATTTTCCATTTTGCACGATAGATCCTAACGTCGGAGTAGTACCTGTTCCAGATGAAAGATTAAATAAATTATCAGAAGTTTCAAAATCAAAAAAAACGATAAATACAACCATTTCATTTGTAGATATAGCAGGTCTTGTAAAAGGGGCGTCTAAAGGTGAAGGATTAGGTAATAAATTTCTATCACACATTAGAGAAGTTGATGCAGTTATTCATATGATTAGATGCTTTGACTCTGACGATATCCAAAATGTTAACCCAAACGTTGACCCTATAAGAGATCTTGAGATTATTGAAACTGAGATGATGTTAGCTGACGTGGAGTCTATTCAAAAAAGACTTGAGAAAAATAATAAGAAAAATGTGGACGCAGATCAGCTTAAGATTTTAGAAATTGCATTAGACTGTATTAATAATGACAAAGATATATCAATACTAAAATCTCAATTTGATAAAAAAAAACTTAATCAAAGTGGACTTTTATCTATAAAACCTAAGATTTTTGTTTGTAATGTTGATGAGCAAAGTATCCAAGGTGGAAACAAGTACACTCAAAATTTTATCGAAAAATATGGAAAAGACAACACTCTAATTATTTCTGCAGATATAGAAAACCAAATAAATGAATTAGTAGAAAATGAAAAAAAAAATTACATGGATATGATTGGTTTAAAAGATACAGGTCTTAGTATGTTAATTCAAAAGGGCTATAAAATATTAGAGCTCGATACATATTTTACCTCTGGACCTGAAGAAACAAGGGCTTGGACTATACAAAAAAATTGTACCGCACCTAGAGCTGCTGGAGAAATTCACACAGATTTTGAGAAAGGTTTTATTAGAGCTGAAACAATATCTTATCAAGATTTCGTGGCTAATGATGGATGGCTAAATTCCAAAGCTAACGGAAAAATGAGATTAGAGGGTAAAGAATATATTGTTAAAGATGGAGATGTATTAAACTTCAGATTCAATACGTGACCAGATTTTCTTCATACTAAAGTAAACTAAAACAGTAAGGATAATTAAATAAACAATTGCTTTGAAGCCCATCTGATGTCGGGCTTCTAAATGAGGTTCAGCAGACCACATTAAAAAAGTCGTTACATCTTTTGACATCTGTTCTACCGTTGCATTTGTTCCATCACCATATTCTACTAAACCATCTGTCAAAGGAGCAGCCATTCTAATTTTATTACCATACATATATTTATTGTAATAAACTCCATCATCCAAAGATATATTACTAGGAGGTTCTTCATATCCCTGTAATAAGGAATATATATAGTCAACACCACCACCTCTTGCTTTTACTAAAACAGACATGTCGGGAGGATACGCACCACCATTTGCAGCTTGAGCAGCTTTTACATTTTCATATGGCATTACAAATTTATCAGATAATTTTCCAGGCCTTGTAAACATATCACCATCAGAATTTGGACCATCTGTTACATCAAATGAGGCTGCTATAGCTTTAGCTTGAGCTTCAGAAAATTCTGGCCCACCTTTTTCTACTAAATTTCTATAACTTAAATACTTCATCGAGTGACATGAGGCACATACTTCAGTATAAACTTGATAACCTCTTTGAAGAGAGGATCTATCAAATTTTCCAAATAAACCCTTAAAACTCCAATCAGTTTTTAAATATTCTACTTTTTCAGCAGAAAAAGAATACGAATTTGAAGTAATAATTATGATTATTATTGAAAATAATTTAAATAAACTATTCACCTTATTCTATTTTACTTTCGTTATTTCTAGCGGCAGCTAAATTTGGCGAACCACCGAGAATAGGTTCAGTAATACTTAGAGGGACTGGTAAAGTTTTTTCTTTGAACCCTAAAACAGGAAGAATAACTAAAAAATGTAAAAAGTAATATGCAGTAGCAACTCGTGCTATCAACAAGTAAAGTCCCTCAGCTGGCATTGCACCCACGTAACCAAGTATCAAAACATCTGCAACTAGTATCCAGTAAAATTGTTTATATAAAGGTCTAAATACTGCTGATCTTATTTTTGAGGTATCTAACCAAGGTAAAACTGCTAAGATTAATATTGCAGATAACATTGCTACTACCCCCAGCAATTTGTCAGGAACTGATCTTAATATTGCATAAAAAGGTAGCAGATACCATTCAGGAACGATGTGCGCAGGTGTCACCATTGGGTTTGCCTCAATATAGTTGTCTGCATGTCCTAGTATATTTGGTGCATAAAATACAAAGAAAGCAAAAACAATCATGAACATTAATAAAGCAAAACCATCTTTAATTACAATATAAGGATGGAATGGAACTGTGTCCTTTGAGGGTTTTTTAATATCTATCCCAACAGGATTGTTATTACCAGGAACATGTAAAGCCCATATATGCAAAACAACTAATCCTAAAATTAAAAATGGAATTAAATAATGCAAAGTAAAAAATCTAGTTAACGTAGGGTTGTCAACTGAATAGCCACCCCATAACCAAGTAACTATTCCCTCTCCTACTAGAGGAATAGCACTAAACAAATTTGTTATAACTGTTGCTCCCCAAAAACTCATTTGACCCCATGGCAACACATAACCCATAAAGGCTGCGGCCATCATTAAAAGATAAATTATTATTCCTAAAATCCATATTATTTCTCTTGGAGATTTGTAAGAACCATAAAATAAAGATCTAAATATATGAATATACACCGCCAGAAAAAACATTGATGCACCATTTGCATGAATATATCTAATTAACCAACCATAGTTAACATCACGCATAATATGCTCAACACTTTCAAAAGCCATATCAGCATGAGCAATATAATGCATTGCAAGGGTTAATCCTGTTACAATTTGTGTGATTAAGCAAAATGTTAAAATCCCACCAAATGTCCACCAGTAGTTTAAATTTTTTGGAGTTGGATAATCTGTTAAATGATTTGCAAGAGTTAATAATGGTAGTCGGTCATTAAACCATTGCCCTACTTTTGATTTTGGTCTGTAATCGTGATCACTCATTTGCTTCTTTATCCAATTTTAATTGTATTTGCATTTACAAATTCATATTTGGGAATTTCCATATTCCAAGGTGCTGGTCCTTTTCTTATTCTTCCAGATGTATCATAATGAGATCCATGACATGGACAGAACCATCCATTGTAATCTCCTTTATCATTTAAGGGCACACATCCTAAATGTGTGCAAACACCCAACATAACAAGCCACTCTGGATTTTTTGCTCTATCTTCATCTTTCTCAGGATGAATTAAATCTTCCATTTTTACAGATCTTGCCTCATCAATTTCCTCTTGGGTTCTTCTTCTAATAAAAACTGGCTTACCTCTCCACAAAACAGTTAAAGTATTTCCAGGTGTTAGTGAACTTATATCTACTTCTGTACTAGCTAATGCCTTGACTGAAGCATCTGGATTCATTTGATCAATCATTGGCCAAACTACTGCAGCGGCACCAACAGCTCCTACAGCTGTAGTAGCTGTAAATAAAAAATCTCTTCTTTTTGTTTTTTTTTCAGACACTTTTAGTAGCTTTTGTATAATCTCTTTTTGATTTAAAACAGTTAATATACGAATTCATATAATATAAAATAATTATTTTACTACTGAAAGAATGACACATAATTCAACAATTTTAGGACCTAAAATAGCTTTGTATGAGCCTGATATACCTCAGAATACAGCTGCAATCATTAGAACTTGTGCCTGTTTAGGTGCTAAACTAGAAATAATAGAACCATGTGGCTTTCTATTATCAGACAAACGCTTTAAAAGAGTGGTTATGGACTATATGGACTATAGTCAAATAGCTTTTTATCAAAGTTCTGAAAATTTTTTTGAGGCAAAGAAGAAACAGAGGGTAATATTAATGACAACTAAAGGTTCAATAAATTATACTAAATTTAAATTTAAGCCTGATGATACTATTTTGTTTGGAAGAGAAAGTGCTGGAGTACCTGAAAAGGTTCATAAAATAATTAAAAATCGTTTAAAAATACCAATGAATAACCAAGTAAGATCTCTTAATATTGCATCGTCTGTTGCCATTGTTTTGGCAGAAAGTTTGCGTCAGATAGAATTAATATAAAATGGATATTTCAATTAAAAAAGACTTAGCAAGTAATTGGTTTAAGCTATTACAAAATGCAATATGCGACGACATTTTAAAAATTGAAAAAAATAAACTAAATTTTGAGTCAACTTCCTGGAGAAGAAGCAATAAAAAAGATGAGGGAGGTGGTGAATATAGAATTCTTAAAAATGGAAAAATTTTTGAAAAAGTAGGAGTAAATTTTTCAAAAGTTTATGGAAAATTTCCTAAGCAATTTCAAAAGAATATACCAGGCGCAAGTAAAGATCCTAGATTTTGGGCATCAGGAATATCAATAGTTATGCATATGCAAAATCCCCATATTCCTGCAATGCATTTTAATACCAGATTTATTTGTACAACAAAGAATTGGTTTGGTGGAGGTATGGATGTAACCCCAGCAATAAAAGATGAAAAAGAGAAGAAAAACTTTCATAAAATATTAAAAGCAATGTGCGATAGACATAATAAAAATTATTATAAAAAATATAAAAAGTGGTGTGATGAATATTTTTATCTACCTCACAGAAAAGAAGCAAGAGGTATAGGTGGTATTTTTTTTGATTATAAAAATGATAATTTTGAAAATGACTTTAAGTTTGTAAGAGATGTTGGTGTTACATTTCAAATGCTATTTAATGAAATAATTAAAAAAAAAATAAAAAGGAAATGGACTTTAAAAGATAAAGAGTTTCAGTATATTAAAAGAGGTCGATACGCAGAATTTAATTTGCTCTATGATAGAGGAACAAAATTTGGACTACAAACTGGTGGTAATGTTGAAGGAATTTTGATGTCATTACCTCCGATTGCAAAATGGAAATAAAAAAATGGATAAAGAGCCAATTACATTAAACGGATTAAATAAACTAAAAGAAGAATTAGTTTTATTAAAAGAAAAAAAAAGACCTGAGATAGTAGCTGCAATTGCTGAAGCGAGATCCCATGGAGACCTTAAAGAAAATGCTGAATATCATGCAGCTAAGGAAGAACAATCTCATAACGAAGGAAGAATTACAGAAATTAACGATATTATTGCAAGAGCAAATGTTATTGATGTTACAAAACTAAACAATGAAGGAAAAGTAATTTTTGGATCTACAGTTTATTTAGAAGATTTAGATACTGGTGAAAAAATTAATTATAAAATTGTTGGAAGAGATGAGGCAGATTTAAAACAAAAACTAATTTTCTTTCAATCACCAATCGGCAAAGGTTTGATTGGAAAAAATAAAAGTGATTTAGTTGAAATAAATACACCTTCTGGTGTAAAAAATTTTGAAATTAAAGACGTTAAATATATTTAACTTTTAACTATTTGTTGTACTTGCTTATCTGAAATATGAAATCCATTTTCAACCCAGATTTCTTCAATTTTTTTTAATTTATTACCTAAAGTTTTACCCTCAGGAATTTGAAATTTAGACATTAGTAAACCAGCACCTACTGGCAAAGTTGGAATTACTTTCTGTTTATAAGTATCTAATAATTTGATTAGTTTTTTCTCTACTTTGTTTGAGGTAAAAATTTTAAAATTAATTATATCCATTACAGCTTGTCGCCCATTAAAATAAAAAAATTTATTCAAATTTTTCTCTGTTAAGTTGTTTAGAGTTACTTTTTCTCTATAAAAAAGATCTATCAATTTTAGTCTTTTCTTATCTTTGTTTGATATTTTAAATTTGTAAAGAAAATAATCAGCGTTATCAGTCCCATCAATCACTAAAAGCGCAATTAAGAATATAAAATCAATTTTTAAAAAATTCTCTGTAGCATAAGAATTTTGTTTTTTAAAATTTTTAATATTCTTTAATTGAGGAAAAATTATTTCTATGAGTTCTAAACTTTCTTTATCTTTAAAGAGTTTTAAAAATCCATTTGAACTAGTTATTTTTTTTAGCTCATCGATTAATCTTGCAGATGATATATTTGAAATTCCATCAATATTTTTTTTTATATTTTTTATTATTTCTGACTGGTGCTTATGATTTGAGTAATTTAAATAAAATCTTAAATATCTTAAAATACGTAAATAATCCTCTTGAATTCTTTTTTCCGCATTACCAATAAAATTAATATAACCCTCCTCCAAATCTTTTTTACCGTTAAACGGATCAAATAAATTACCATCACCATCTGCATAAATTGAATTGATAGTAAAATCCCTTCTGGAGGCATCTTCCTTCCAATCTAAAGAGAATTCTACTTCAGCATGCCTTCCATCAGTTGAGACATCTTTCCTTAAAGATGTAATTTCATATTTATATTCGTCAATTATTGCGGTTATAGTTCCGTGTTCAATTCCTGTTTCGTAATAACTTATTTGTTTGTTTTTAAGAGCCTCACAAACTTCTGGGGGAGTTAAATTTGTTGCCAGGTCAATATCATCAACGTTTTCTTTTTTTATCACTTTTCTTACACACCCGCCCACATATCTGATTTCACTTTTCTCTGAAAAATCATTAATTGCTTCAAAAATTTTATTGGCTGGTGTTGTTAAAGTAATTTTTTTTAAATTTTGACTAATATAATCAAGATTTTTTGATCGGGAAAAAAATTTATCTAAAAAATTTTTCATAAATGGCTGGGGCGCTAGGATTCGAACCTAGGATGCAGGTACCAAAAACCCGTGCCTTACCGCTTGGCTACGCCCCAATACTAGCTTCCTATAACATAAAAATATAAAATTCATATAGTTTTTGCTGTAACACACCAATAATTTTTATATTTTCTTTTAAATTTAGCTTTTGCCATTTTACAACTCTTTAATGAATTATAATAGGCAACAATTGTTGATCCTGAACCAGTCATTCTTACAAATAATGGATTATTTATACTTTCTAAGAACAACTTTATTTTTTTAAGTTTTGGATATTTTTTGAGTGCTATTGTTTCTAGGGCATTTTGTTGATCAATCAAATATTTTACTCCAAACATGTTTTTTTCAGGTTTGTTATATTTTGATTTTGTATACTTTCGAACAGCTGAGTATATTTTTTTAGTTGAGCATCCAAAATCAGGCTTTACTAAAGTAGAGTAATATTTTGGAGTATTATAAATCTTTTTAATTGTACCACCTGATGACAACACACAACTGGATGAAATAGTACCTAGAATAACATCAGAACCAACCAAGTCACAGATAATTCGAGTTTTTTGATAATTAAGATTAATAATTTTTTTTTTAACCAGATAATTAAACACACTAGCTGCATTCATCGATCCCCCACCCAACCCAGCTTCTTGAGGAATTAATTTTTTAATTTTAACTTTAAATTTTTTATTTTTTAATAAATTTTCTTTATCTAGTATTTGAAATAATTTTTGAACAGTATTTTTTTTTCCAATATTTTTAGAAAACTTTCCATAAAAAGAAATATGGTGTTTTTTTCCATTATGTTGATTTATTGAAATAACATCATGTAAATCTATGAAACCAATTATACTTTCAATTTTATGTAAAAACTTTTTTTTTCCAGTGATATTTAGTGCTAAATTTAATTTTGCATTAGATTTAATTTTATTTATTTTCATTTAGGAATTTTTAAGACCCTCAATTACTTTAATATTGATTTTTTCTCTCATATCGTCTTCGGTGTCATCAAAAGTTAATACGTTGTTCCAAAAATATCTTGCTTGAATTTTTCGATTTAATTTCCATAAAATATCTCCATAATGATCATTCACGATTGGGTCATCTGGCATTAATTCTACAGCTCTTTTTAAGTACTTTTCTGCTTCTAGATAATCCTTTATTAAAAAATGTGCCCATCCAATTGAATCAATAATATATGGATCATTGCTTTTTAAATCATATGCTGTTTTCAACATATCCATTGCTTCATTAATTTTATAATCACGCTCTAACCAGGAGTAAGCAAGATAATTCAAAATATATGCATCACTAGGATCAATTTTAAGCGCATGCAATAAATCTTTATCTGACTTTTCATAATTTCCCATTCTTTCATAGCTACCGCCTCTACGATACAATACATCTGATTTAATTAGTGAATTGTCATCCAGTGTTAAAATAATTTCTGTATAACGATCTATTGCCTTTTCATAATTTTTAGAATTCTTATAAAAATTTGCTAGATCAAAAATCATTTTTATATTTGGATTTTCAATTTTATTAAATTTAGAATCTATGTATTTAATTCCATTTTCATAATCTTGCTCTTGAATTATTATTTGAGCTTCTTTTTTTAATCTAAACCAATAATAAAATTCATCTTTTTTTTTAAAGTTTTTTAAGATCCTTTGTACTTTATCAAATTCATTGTTAAGATAAAAATTTTCTGCAACCAATGACAAATTAAATTGAAACTTAGGATTTAAATAGTTTGACAAATTTAAATAAAAATTTGATTTTTCAAAATTATCCTGAGAAGAATAGAGATTAGAGATTAAAAATAAAAACTCACTGACAAGGTCATTATGATCTTTGCATGAAAAAATTTTTTCAAAATCATCGAATTTTTCTTTCTCTACCCAACTTTTACTTTGTGAAAGCAAAATAGTTGAATTTATATAATCAATTTGTTCAACAACTAATCTTGCTTCATTTAATTTGTTGTTATCAATTAAATAATTAAGATAAAAGAAAATGTATCTTGAATAATCACCTTGTTGATTATTTATTAAATTAAGAAAAAATGAGGAAGTTCTCTTATCTTCAATATAACATCTTTGGAATGTCTCAGCTATAAGAGACAGGTTTCCAAAATTTTTTTTGTTATCTAATATTTTTTTATTTTTAAATGTATAAATATACTCTTTTAGAGTTTCAAATATAACAAGATTTATCCTATCTTGATCTTGAAATTTCAAACTTTGTGTTAAATATTTATCAGCTTTTTTAAAGTTATTTTTCTTTAAACTGTCAATTATTAAAATTATATACGCGTCATAAAAATTTGAGTTAGATTTGTTTGCGTTGTTATTTAATACATTAATTGCTTGAGGTACTTTATTATCTAAAACTAAAGAGTTAACATATCTTTTTAAATAACTGTCATGTTTATTAATTAATTCTTTGGTTAAGTTAAAAAATTTTAAAGCCCCGGAATTATCTCGATTTTCAAATGCAACAATTCCAGAAAAATAATTTGATAAATCTCTTGAGTTGAAATCATTAAAAGTAGCACTTTTAGAATACAAAGGTGTCTGATAAGATATGAATATTAATAGAACTAATTTTAGAAATTTTAGGAACATATAACCATACTATGACTAAAAAAGTGATAAATCAAAATACCAAATTAAAGCAAGAACTAATAAATACAATTGAGCCAAAATTTATATTTACTGATAAGCCAATAAATAGATTTAATATTTTAGAAACGACTAATGACACCCTGCAAATTAATAAAGAAGAATTACTTAAAAATTTAAAAGATCAAATAAATTCAATTGAAAATTGTAAATTGAAAGAAAATTCAAGCAAAATTATTTTAGGTGAGGGAAATATAAATAGCCCTTTAATGTTAATTGGAGAGTCTCCTGGGGCTGAAGAGGAAAAATTGGGCGTCCCATTTAGAGGAGAAGTAGGCGAACTTCTAAGCAAAATGCTTATGGCCATCAATATTAAGAGACAAAATATTTACACTAGTTATGCAATCAATTTTAGACCACCTGATGATAGAAAACCAACCTCAACTGAAATTAAAAGATACTCTGTATTTTTGAGGCAGCATATATCTATTATAAACCCAAAGATTATTGTTTTGATGGGTAGTTCGGCAATGGAGGCTATAACAGGAATAAGTGAAAAAATAACTACTGAAAGAGGACATTGGAAGGAAGTAATTTTAAAAAACAAAACTTTCCCTTTAATGATAACCTTTAATCCATCTTATTTAATCCGTTTTCCAGAAAATAAAAAACACTCATGGGAAGATTTAAAGAAAATTAGAGACAAAATTAAAGATCTAAAGTTAAAAATTTGATGAAGGTAATTGCTGGGGTTGATGAGGTTGGCAGAGGAAGTTTGATTGGGCCTGTTTATGCTTCAGCAGTAATTTTAAAAAAATCAATTAATCCTAAATTATTAAAAGATTCAAAATCATTAAGTAAAAAAGAAAGAGAGTATCTATGTACTTATATAAAAAAAAATTCTACTTGGTCTATAGGCAAAGCTTCTGTAAAAGAGATAGAAAAATTGAATATACTACAAGCAAGTTTGCTAGCTATGAAAAGAGCTATCAAAAAACTTAAGAAAAAACCAACACTTGTTCTGATAGATGGAAACAAAACTCCAGAATTAAAAAATTATAATTTAAAACCAGTTATAAAAGGAGATAAAAAAGTCCCTTCTATTTCGGCAGCCTCTATAATTGCAAAAGTATCAAGAGATAAATTTATAACCATCTTATCAAAAAAAAATAAAGGTTACGATTGGGATAAAAACTTTGGATACGGAACAAAACATCACTTAAAAGCGTTAAAAAAATTAGGTATTACCAAACATCATAGAAAAACTTTTTCACCAATATCTCAAATAAATTAATACTACATCTGGTTACCTTCTAATAAAGAGACACTAATCGAATCCAAATTTTTCAATCTCAGGTTGACCATAGAATCCATTTGGAGTCTAATTAATTTTTACAAATGAAAACTGATTTCAAAAATAAAATAATAAATGGAGATAGTCTCGAAGAATTAAAAAAAATTCCATGTGAAACTTTTGATTTAATTTTTGCAGATCCTCCTTACAACTTACAATTAAAAAGTGAATTAACTAGACCAGATAGAACAAAGGTTAGTGCGGTAAATGATAAGTGGGATCAATTTAAAAATTTTAAAAAATATGATGATTTTACATATGAATGGCTTAGTGAATGCAAAAGAATTTTAAAAAAAGATGGAGCAATTTGGGTTATAGGAAGCTACCATAATATTTTTAGAGTTGGCACAGCAATCCAAAATTTAGGTTTCTGGATTTTAAACGATGTTATTTGGAATAAAAATAATCCAATGCCAAACTTTAGAGGGACACGTTTTACTAACGCTCATGAAACTTTAATATGGGCATCTAAAAGTGAAAAATCGAAATACACATTCAATTATCAATCTTTAAAATGTTTAAATGATGATTTGCAAATGAGATCTAATTGGGATCTTCCTATATGCAATGGATCTGAAAGACTTAAAAAGGATGGAAAAAAAATTCACTCCACACAAAAACCAGAAGCACTTTTACATAGAATTTTACTAGCTACATCTAATAAAAATGACCTAATTCTTGATCCTTTTTTAGGATCAGGAACAACAGCTACCGTAGCAAAAAAACTAGGAAGAAATTATTTCGGAATAGAAAAAGAAAAAAATTATTTTAACGCTGCTAAGCAACGCATAAAAACTACAAAGCCTATTAAGGATGATTTGTTGGATACGCTAAAAAATAATAGATCAAAACCTAGAATTCCTTTTGGTTCATTAGTTGAGCTTGGAATAATTAAACCTGGAACTAATATTTTTGACAATAAGAAAAAAATAACAGCCAGAATTATGGCCGATGGCAGCATAAAACATAATCAAGCAGAGGGTTCTATACACAAAGTTGCGGCTACTATTTTAGGAGCTGAAAGTTGCAATGGATGGACTTTTTGGCACTGTGATATAAATGGACGAACTTATCCTATTGATTATCTAAGACAAAGATTAATTTCTAAAAATTAACTTTTATAAATTTTACCCAAATAACTTTGTAAAAATTTTTTATTATTAGTTAAAAGTTTTAAAAAAATATTTCTGAACACGATCATAATTGGATTTGATAAATGGAAGGCAAATTGATTGAAATTAGATCTGCTGTTAATCATTTTTACTCTCTTTAATCTGATATCATAAAAATTATTATTATTTATTAAGCATTCATATAATTCATTAGCTCCTTCAATTGATTGGGAAGCTCCCTGCGCAAATGAAGGTGAAAAAGCAAAAAATGCATCTCCTACAAGGAACGTATTTTTTGGAGGATTATATGAATTTTTACTTACAAATATTGGAAATAGTTTAATATTTTTAAGACTTTCCAAAAAACTTTGAGAAACTTTTTGAGATAATTTAAATTTAATATTTTTTATAAAAGAACTCTCGGTAAAAAGGTTGTGGTTTTCTTGCTCATTTGAATTTAATTTATGTTTTAAAATGCCGATAAAATTTAAATTTTTATCATTATTAGTGGGATAAACAACATAATGAAAATTTGTTCCTAAAAACAAAGAAATATTTTCTTCATTTATATTTTGAAAATTTTCTCTCGATATACTGCCCCTAATAGCAATCGTATCATTGTAAATTGGATTTGATTTATTGCTTGAAATTAATGACTTCCCCTTAGAAAACACACCGTCTGAAATAATTAAGTAATCACAAGTTATTTTATTATTATCAAATATTAATTTAATAGAGTCTTTATCGTAATCAATCTTTTCAATACTGTGGTTATATTTAATTATATCTTCGTTTATTTGTTTTTTTAAAAATTGAAGTAATTTTGATCTTTTCAATGTTGTGTATTTACAATCCTCAGCATTAAATTTTGAAATATCTAAATCACAAATTTTTTTTGAATTTTTAATTTCATAAAAATCAATTTTTTTTGGATTAAATTTTTCTTCTTCAGTGAGAGAAGCGAAGCCTATTTTATTTAAAAGCTTTACGCTATTTACCGACAACTGAATTCCATAGCCTTCTTCTATTTCTATTGAATTCCTTTTTTCATAAATCGTAACCTGATAATCCTTATGATCTTTGAATAAATTGGCAATATACAAACCAGAAATTCCAGCACCAATTATTGCAATTTTTTTCATTTATGACTTTCTAAAAATTTTACTATTTT
>CABZXO010000008.1 GCA_902529645.1 uncultured Pelagibacteraceae bacterium
AATATAAGGATTATTGAAACAAAGTTCGGGGCACCTGGCAACAGAACGCCCCTTACCAAAGGTTTCCGTTGTCCTCAGTTTTTTTCCAAAAGGAATTTATATTGAAGTTTACATTGAAGTTACAATGAAGTCAGAAAACAACGGAAATAAGTTTTACTTCTTATTTTTAATTTTAAATCCTTGAGACTCTAATATTTTAATCAAAGTAATCTTCATTTGGTCCCTAGATGTTTTTCGGTCACCTATTTTTTCAAAAAATATTGGTTTCAAACCTCTATCTTTTTTTGATTTAAAATAATCTTTTATAGATTGTATTTTAAGTTTCATATACCTCCTTTAGCGTTTTGTTTAAAGTCCTAGCAAGTAGAGTTTTTTCTAAATCAAGACTAAATTGATAATAACAAATATACAAAATTTTGCCATTATTATTTAGTATTTATAAAATTGTTAAAGTTAATTTTTCAAAACTTTAATAACTCCAAATTATGCAACAACTAGAACTATTTGATTTCAGGAGAGATATTCTCTTTGAAAAAGATAATCAAATCGCTCATTTTTATGATGTACTAAGCGAAAGTGAAGATGGGATAAGTTATGCTGAACATATAGATCCTAAAAAACAATTTTCTATATGTGGTATGGATTATGAAGAGTATGTCGATGTCAAAAAGAAATACTTAAAAGATTTAACTTATGATCAAATACTCAACTACTTAAATAAATTTAAGAAAGAGGAAAGATTAGAAAAATACAAAATCCTTCTTAAATTTAGAAACATACCTTTTGATGCTGATTTATTTACTTGGAATAGCGATTAATTAAATTTCGACCGTTATACTCGCATTTGCGTCTGTAACAATTATCTAAAATATGGTCTTAAAAAATCAACTATAGCACCATTAAACAAATCATCTAGTCCGAAGATAATCAATCCACGTATCAAAAATAAAATAAATAAGATTACACCACCAACAGCTAATCCAGAAATCCTTTATCTTTCATCTAAAATTTCTGTGATCAATACCTCGTTTTGATTTCCTGACCACTGTCCATTACTACCATCAAATTTTGTTACTATTTGAATTTTATTCCCACCAGCATTAACAATTCTTGTTTGTCCAAGAACTGGACTGTTGCCCGTAGTTGCTTGTAGTGAACCATTATTATCTGGATTGTTAAATGGATTCTTAAAACCGTCGCCTCTAAAATGACTAACAAATCTGCTTCCTAAAGTTATTGTGTTAACAGAAGATTTATTGCAGGAAATAGAAACACTAGATCCTTGGGAATTTTTTAATGTCAAATTGGTTTCTCCAAGTGAACATTTCATTATTTCTGATTGCATAAACTTTACAACAGTTTTGTGTTGAGACTTAGTTGCTGCCTTTTTAGCGCCACTCGTATACCCACTATATGCAACTACCCCTACAGCAGCTAATATACCAATGATTGCTACGACAACTAAGAGTTCTATAAGAGTGAAGCCTTTTTTATTCATATGAAATTGTATTTTCAATATATTTTGTTTGACCAGAACTATTTCCAAGATTTGAGCAAATTTTTATTGTGTTAGCATTTAACTTAAAAATAGATAAATAACCTCCTTGTTGTGAATGAGACGGACAAGCTGTCATGTAACCAGGAGGATTGCAGTTAGTAACGTTGAGTTTGCACCAAGATCCATAAGGTGGATTGCCTCCATAAAAAGGGCTAGTCCAGTTCATCCCATAAACTGTTTGGTTCATATAATTTATAAATGAGTCTATATTTAATGGACAATTTACAGACTTATCGTTACCGTTTATATCTTTATATGTTATTGGTTCTCCAACACTACATAGAGCTGACTTTGCTCCCACCATTTTCGTTATAGTCGAATGATTAGATTTAGTAGCTGAAATTTTTGCATGTTCTGTATACCCACTATAAGCAACTACCCCTACTGCTGCTAAGATACCTATGATTGCTACGACGACTAGAAGTTCAATTAGGGTGAAGCCTTTATTTTTCATGATCCAAGATTAACAAATCCTAAAACCCTTGGCGACTCGATTTGTATAATTTTTTAAAAATAATTGACTGTTATCAAACTAGGTTAAGGACACTTGGCAACAGAACACCCCCCTTATTAATTTATTTTTTTTTAAGTTCGGCTTGAGCAGCAGCTAACCTTGCAACTGGAACTCTGTAGGGCGAGCAAGA
Source organism: uncultured Pelagibacteraceae bacterium (assembly GCA_902529645.1). Classification (GTDB taxonomy): domain Bacteria; phylum Pseudomonadota; class Alphaproteobacteria; order Pelagibacterales; family Pelagibacteraceae; genus Pelagibacter. The sequence continues at coordinate 2,203 of CABZXO010000008.1, forward strand.
AACATAATTCAATCCTGCTTTAGAGCAAAAAGATATACTATGAGGATCTCCTCCATGCTCTCCACAAATGCCTAATTTAAGATTTTTGTTTTGTTTTCGACCTTTTTCTACTGCTATTTCCACTAAATCTGAAACTCCTTCATCTATTGAAACGAAAGGATCAACAGAAAATATTTTGTTTTCCAAATAATCATTTAAAAATTTGCCACTATCATCTCTACTTATACCAAAAGTAGTTTGAGTTAAATCATTTGTTCCAAAACTAAAGAATTCTGCATGCTTAGCAATCTCCTTTGCTTTTATAGCAGCTCTAGGTAATTCAATCATCGTTCCAACTAAAAATTCTATTTTCAATTTATGTTCTTGCTGAACTTGACTAGCAGTTCTAATTACTAAATCTTTCATTATTTTTATCTCAGCCTCTGTAGATACCAAAGGTATCATTATTTCAGGAAATGCAGATTTAATTTTACTTTTTTTAAGGTTTGCTAAAGCTTCAAATATTGCTTTACATTGCATTTCATAAATTTCAGGAAAAGATATTCCAAGACGACAGCCTCTATGACCTAACATAGGATTTTGCTCATGTAACTCTTGAATTCTTGACTCAATTTCTTTAACTGAGAGATTAACTATATTAGCAATCTCATTTATCTCCTTTTCTGTGCGCGGTAAAAATTCATGTAATGGTGGGTCCAACAATCTAACTGTGACTGGTAATCCACTCATGATTTTAAAAATATCTACAAAATCTTTTCTTTGATGTGGTAACAGTTTTTGTAATGCTATTGCTCTGTCCTCTTTTGTTTTAGATAATATCATTTCTCTTACAGATAAAATTCGTTCTTCATCAAAAAACATATGTTCAGTTCTGCATAATCCAATACCCTCTGCACCAAAATCTTTTGCTGTTTTGGTATCTTTTGGAGTCTCAGAATTTGTTCTTACTTTTAATTTCCTAAAGCTATCTGCCCAAGACATTAACTTGGAAAAATCACCAGATATTTCAGGCTTCACAGTTGAAACACTTCCAGCAATTATTCTTCCAGTTGAGCCATCTATAGTGATTACCTCTCCTTCTTTAATCTCCATTGAAGAAGTTTTAAAAGATTTATTTTCATAGTTTATATCAATTTCACTTGATCCTGATACACATGGCCTACCCATACCTCTTGCAACAACAGCTGCATGACTTGTCATTCCTCCTCTAGCAGTCAAAATTCCTTTAGCGGCATGCATTCCTTGTATATCTTCTGGAGAAGTCTCTACTCTGACCAAAATTGTGTCTTGCATCATTGCAGTTAATCTTTCAGCCTCTTCTGATGTAAATACAACTTTACCGCTGGCTGCACCAGGTGATGCTGGCAATCCATTAGCAATTACATTAATTGAACTTTTTTCATCCAAAGTAGGATGCAAAAGTGTGTCTAAAGAATTTGGATCAATTCTTAATACAGCTTCCTTTTTAGAAATTAATTTTTCTTTAACCATATCAACTGCAATCTTCACTGCTGATTTTGCTGTTCTTTTTCCTGATCTTGTTTGAAGCATCCATAGTTTACTATTTTCAACTGTAAACTCTACGTCTTGCATATCTTTGTAATACATCTCCAATTTTTTTAAAATTTTTTGAAGTTCTTTAAAAACTTTAGGCATAGATTCTTGCATTGATAATTCTTTTGCTTTAGCATCTATCCTAGCTTTTTTTGTTATGTATTGAGGAGTCCTTGTGCCCGCCACAACATCTTCGCCTTGTGCATTGATTAAATACTCACCATATATTTCATTTGATCCATCTGATGGATTTCTTGTAAACACAACTCCTGTTGCACAATTATCACCCATATTTCCAAAAACCATTGATTGAACATTTACTGCAGTTCCCCACTCGGCTGGGATTTGATTTAGTTTTCTATAAACTTTTGCTCTATTACTTTCCCACGACAAAAATACTGCGCTTATTGCTCCCAGCAATTGTTCATGAACATCTTGAGGAAAATCTTTTTTTGCCTTTTCTCTTACTATTCTTTTAAAATCTTCAATTAATCCATCCCAATCACTTTCATCTAAATCTGTATCTAACAAAACACCTTTCGTAAGTTTATAATTTTCAATTAATTCCTCAAAATGATAACCTTCTACACCCATTACAACATTACCATACATTTGAATGAATCTTCTATAGCTGTCTTTAGCAAATCTTCCATTTGAAGTTTTAATTGCTAAAGCTTTGACTGTTTTATCGTTCAGACCCAGATTTAAAATAGTATCCATCATACCTGGCATTGATACTCGTGCACCAGACCGAACAGACAACAAAAGTGGATTTTTTAAATCGCCAAATATCTTAGAAACATCTTTTTCGATTAATTTTAATTCTTTTTTAATTTGAGAAATTAAATTTTTATTTAATTTTTTTCTACCCTTATAAAAAATTTCACAAACTTTTGTAGATATTGTAAAACCAGGAGGCACTGGAAGACCCATTCTTCCCATTTCAGATAGATTGGAACCTTTTCCTCCTAAAAAGTTTTTAGGATTTTTAATTTTTTTACTATCCTTAGAATTAAAGTTTAATATAAGTTTTTTCATCAATGGAAGTCGATTAAAGAAAAATTAACATAATTGTTAAACGTTTTACACATCATTTGGATTAGTTCCAGCCTATTCTTCTTTACGACTGGATCATCCTCGTTCACAATTACATTATCAAAAAAGTCAAAAACCTCTCTTTTAACTCTAGCTAATTTGTCCAATGTTTGATCATAATTTTCATCTTTATTAATGCCTGAAAAATATTTTCTTAATTCACTAATTTTTTTAAACAGGTTTTTTTCTAACTCAGTTTTAAAAATACCAGGGTCAGTTGTGTTTGATAATTCTATTTTGTTATTTTTTAATTCACCTTCTAAAATGTTTGATGCTCTTTTATAGCTTGCAATAATATCTAAACCATCTGGTTTGTTAATAATTTTATTTAAATGTTTAGCTTTATTAAAAATAATAACGGATTGATCTAAGTTAAAAGAACTAGTTGATGCTTGAACTATATCATTTCTAATATTTTCTTCCTTCATGTGGTATTTTAATCTATCCATTAAAAAATCTGACAACTCATTTTGTAAAGATTGATTATCAATTTTAAAACCTTGATCTAAATACAGGCTTGAAGAATAATTAATTAAATCTTTTATTTTAAAATCTTTTTTATTTTCAACTATTATTCTTATTACACCTAATGCTAATCTTCTTAGAGCATATGGATCTTTAGAACTTGTTGGCTTTTGATTTAAACCAAAAAAACCAACTAAAGTATCTATCTTATCAGCTAAAGAAAGAGCTATGCTAAATGGTTTTTTTGGCACTCTTGAGCCTGAACCTGTAGGTAAATATTGCTCACTTATGGCCAAAGCCAAATCTTTATCAAAACCTTGTGCAATAGCAAAATAACCTCCCATCACACCTTGTAGTTCTGGGAATTCACCCACTAACTCTGATAATAAATCAACTTTACAAATTGATGCCGATAATTCTACTTTTTCTTTACTTATTAAAAGTTCATCAGATATCATTCCACCCAATTTTCTCATTCTTTGAGCTTTATCAAAATAACTTCCTAATCCTTTAAAATAATTCATTGATTTTAATTCTGTAACTTTTTTGACCATATTTTGAGATTTATCTTTTTTCCAAAAAAATTCTGCGTCACTTAATCTTGCTTCAACTACTCTTTCATTTCCCAATTTAATTAATCCCTTTTTGTCTTTTTTGTTTGCAACCACTAAAAACTCATTAGTAATATTTTCTTTATTATCAAATATAGGAAAATATTTTTGATGGTATTGCATGGTAATAATTAATATTTCTTTTGGAATATTTAAAAATTTTTTATCAAATTCACAATGAAGGATATTTGGTTGATCTGTTAAGTCTACAACTTCATTAAGTAATCTAGGATTATGTTGGATCTTAGTATTTTTATTTTTTAATATATTGTTAAATTTTTTTTCTATAAATTTTTTTCTTTCATTATGATCAACGATAATGTCAATTTTTTTAAAAAAACTTTTATAATTTTTAAAATCTAAGAAAGACTTTTTATTTTCCTCAAATTCTTTATCAATAAAAGTTGAGTTAGAAGATGTTAGGTGATGAAAATTAAAATTTAACTTTTTTTTATCAAATACAGCTAGAATTGACTTTAAAGGTCTACCCCAATTTAGGTCAAAAGTTCCCCAATACATTGATTTTTTCCATTGAATTTTATTTAATAATATTGGTATAAATTCCTCTAATAATTCATGTGTGTGCAATTTTTTTGATTTTGTCTTGAAAAAATAAAATTCTCCTTTGTCTGTTTTCTTTTGGTAAAGATCCTTTTTTAAGATTTTATTTGACCTAACGAACCCCTCGAGTGCTACCTCTGGTGACTTAATATTTGGACCTTTAATCTCCCCAGATTTTAGCACAACATTTTTTTGAACACCTTCAAATAATACAACAAGTCTGTTTGGTGTTGAATATGACGAGTTTTTTTTAAATAAAATTGATTTTTCTAAAAATAAATCATTAAAACTTTTAAGTAAGTCTTCCCTTAAATTTTGCTGAAGATTTGAAGGTATTTCTTCACTAAATAATTCTAAAAAAAACTCTGACATTATGTTTGACTATCTAACCAAACGCCAGCTGCAGATTTTGTAATATCTCTTATTCTAGCAATATAACCAGCTCTTTGTGCAACACTGATTGCGCCTCTTGCATCTAGAATATTAAACACATGACTGGCTTTTAAACATTGATCATATGCTGGTAATGAAATTTTTTTTTCTACCAAATCTTTTGCCTCAGACTCATGCATTTCAAACATTTTCAAAAGTGTTTTTACATTCGCATGTTCAAAATTGTATGCTGAAAATTCTTTTTCGGCTTGATGAAAAACTTTATGATATTTTACACCTTCATCATTCCACAATAAATCATAAACATTTTTTTCTTTTTGAGTGAACATACAAATTCTTTCTAATCCATAAGTAATTTCAACTGATACAGGTTTACAATCAAATCCAGCCATTTGTTGAAAATAGGTGAATTGAGTAATTTCCATTCCATCACACCATACTTCCCATCCTAATCCTGCGGCACCTAATGTTGGACTTTCCCAATCATCTTCAACAAACCTTATATCATGATCATTATGATCTATTCCTATAGTAGACAAACTATTTAAATAAAGTTTTTTTATATTTTCAGGAGAAGGTTTGATTAAAACTTGAAATTGATAATAGTGTTGTAACCTGTTTGGATTATCTCCATACCTTCCATCTGTGGGTCTTCTTGATGGTTGTACGTATGCCGCTTTCCATGGTTTAGTTCCTAGTGATCTTAGGGTAGTAGCTGGATGAAAAGTTCCTGCACCAACCTCCATATCATAAGGCTGAAGAATAATGCATCCCTTTTTACTCCAAAATTTCTGAAGATTTAAAATTGTATCTTGGAATGTTTGAATTTTTTTTTTTTCTTTTTTTACTTTAGAAACCATATCTTTGCCAAATTGATCTCTCATCTAAAATACTTGCTATTTGATCTACTTGATTGCTAGATGAAGAAAGTTTTTGACTTAACCATCCTTTTGATTTTTCAAATTTTTTAATAATTACATCCTCACCAAATTTATCTTTTAATATTTCATGTGCGTTACCTATTCCGTCAATCAATCCTAAATTTTTTGCTTTACTGCCTGACCAAAACTCACCTGAAAAAAGTTCTACATCAGATTTGTTTAATTTTGATCCTCTACTTTTTTCAACAACATCTATAAAGTCTTTATGAAGATCCAATTGAATATTTTTTAATCTTTCAATATCCTCGTTTTTTTCTTCTAAAAATGGATCAAGTGTGCTTTTGTTTTTGCCAGCAGTATGAACTCTTCTTTCAACCCCAATTTTTTTTATCAACTCTGTAAATCCAAAAGAAGAATATATCACTCCTATGGATCCAATTATTGAACTTGAATTTGCATAAATTTCGTCCCCAGCACAAGAAATCAAATAGCCCCCAGAAGCTGCTACGTCTTCAGCGAATACAATAACTTTTTTTTTGTGTTTTTTTGCTTGTCGTCTAATAAAGCTGTAGATTAAATGAGATTGAACTGGTGATCCTCCTGGAGAATTAATTGATATAGCAACACATGCCGCTTTTTTCAAAGAAAAAGCCTTTTTAATTAGTTCTTCTTGACCTGCAAAATCAATACCTTGTTTAAATTTTCCTGCATTACCAATTACCCCACTTAATTTTAAGTGAGCAACAATTTTTTTCTTTTTAAAAAAAGTGAACATAGGTAAGTCTTATAGAATTATTTATTGAATATAAAGACTACTTATAATTGAAGAAACTGGTGCGTCAATTGTTAAGTAATATATATAAACAAATTATACTAATTTAAAAATCTTATGGGAACAGTTGTACAGCTTAAAAATCAAATAAATGATTCATATTTTCAGCTTAAAGACTCGGTTGAACAAAAACTGGTTTTAACCGAAGAAAAAATAAAATCAAAATTATCCAGTGACGTACAGCTGGTTCAAAAAATGACAGACTATCATATAGAAACTGGAGGAAAAAGACTAAGAGCTTTGTTAACTTTGGGTAGTGCAAAATTATGCGGTTACTCTAAAGGCTCTAGAGATATAAATTTAGCTGCGTGTGTTGAATTAATTCACAGCGCAACATTGATGCATGATGATGTAATTGATGAAGGTACTGTTAGAAGAGGAAAAGAAACTTTAAACAAAGTTTGGGATAATCATTCGTCAGTTTTAATTGGAGATTATCTATTGAGTAGATGCTTTGAAATGATGGTAGAAGACGGAAACCTAGAAGTTTTAAAATTATTATCATCTACATCATCTAAAATTGCTCAAGGAGAAGTTCTACAACTTCAACACAAAGGTGAAGTTGATATGCTAGAAGAAACATATTTAAAAATAATCTCAGCTAAAACTGCTGAGTTATTTGCAGCAGCAACTAAAGTTGGTGCAATTTTATCTGATGCAGAAAATAAAGAAAAAGATGCTTTAGAATTTTATGGAAAAAACTTGGGATTAACTTTTCAAATAGCAGACGACACACTAGACTATAATGCTGAGCTTAAACTGTTTGGTAAAAAACTTGGTCAAGATTTTTTTGAAGGAAAAATTACCTTACCAATAATTTTACTTTTTCAAAAATTAGGAAATGATGAAAAGAAAATTTTATCAAACAAATTTAAAAAAGAGTTAAGAACAAAAGATGACTTTAATGAAATTATTACTCTTATAAATAAGTATAAAATAATTCAGGAATGCTATCAAAAAGCACAGCACTATATAAATTTATCCTCAAATTCTCTAAGTGTATTTAAAGACTCTGAAGAAAAAAATATTCTTAAAAGATTAACATCGTTTAGTTTATCAAGAAATTTTTAAGGGCTTAATAAAGACTTTATCCACTTCCCAGATTTATCTTTATTGTATTTTAATCTCTCGTGGATTCTGTTGTCACCATCTAACCAAAATTCAATACTATTTGGAGATAAAACCCATCCAGACCAGTGACTTGGTCTTGGTACATCTAATTTGTTGCTATATTTTTTTTTGTAATCTTGTATAGATTTTAACAATTGTTCTCGCGAATTTAATTCCTCACTTTGCTTAGAAGCCCATGCTCCTATTCGACTTTCATACGCTCTAGATGAATAATATTCATCTGCAACCCGATCAGAAACTAATGACACCTTTCCATAAATTCTTATTTGTCTTAGGAGACTTTTCCAATGGAAACACATCGCAGCATATGGATTTTCTTTTAATTCATTTCCCTTTTGACTATTTAAATTTGTATAAAATACAAATCCATCTTTGTTGAAATCTTTAAGTAAAACCATTCTAACTGAAGGAATATTTTTTTTATTTGACGTGGCCAAAGCAACAGCGTTTGGATCATTTGGCTCAGTTTTCTTTGCTTCCTCCATCCATTCATGAAATAATTGAATTGGATCATCTATATCAAGAAAGCAACTATTAAGACCTAAAGAGTTTTTTTGATTCATAATTTAAACAAAATAATCTATATAATATAAATAATGTCATTTAATACTTTTGGAAAGCTATTTCGTTTTACAACTTGGGGAGAGTCTCATGGGCCTGCAATTGGTTGTATTGTTGATGGTTGCCCTCCAAACATAAATCTTAAAGAGCAAGATATTCAAATAGAATTAGACAAAAGAAAGCCAGGACAATCTAAATTTACAACTCAGCGAAAAGAGGATGATAAAGTTCAAATATTGTCAGGAGTATTTGAGGGTAAAACTACAGGAACACCTATTTCTCTCATAATCTACAATAAAGATATGAGATCCAAAGATTATAGTAATATTAAAGATAAATTCAGACCAGGTCATGCAGATTTTACTTATTTTAAAAAGTATGGAATTAGAGACTATAGAGGTGGTGGCAGATCTTCTGCTAGAGAAACTGCAGCACGAGTAGCTGCTGGTGCAATAGCAAAAGTTGTACTTCAAAAAAAATTAGGTAAAAAATTTAAAGTAATTGGTGCAGTAACTCAGCTAGGAATTCTTGGATGTGATACAAATCAGTGGAACGATAAAATAATTTCAAAAAATCCATTTTTTTGTCCAGATAAATCTATGATTAAATTATGGGAAAAATATTTACTTGGTATAAGAAAATCAGGATCCTCATGTGGAGCAGTGATTGAAATAAGAGCAAGAGGTATACCAGTTGGTTTGGGTGCTCCAATTTACTCAAAATTGGATACTGACATAGCTTCAGGTCTAATGAGTATTAATGCAGTCAAAGGCGTAAATATTGGTGCAGGAATGAACTCAGCGCAATTAAGTGGAGAACAAAATTCAGATGAAATTTCTTTAAAAGGAAAAAAATTAAAATTCAATTCAAATAAAGCGGGTGGAATTCTTGGTGGAATTTCTACGGGCCAAGAGATTATTGCATCATTTGCTGTCAAACCAACATCGTCAATTTTAACTAGTAGAAAAACTATAAATAAATTTGGGAAAAATACTTCAATATCTGTTAAAGGTAGACATGATCCTTGTGTAGGAATTAGAGCTGTACCGATTGGTGAAGCTATGATGAACTGTATTTTACTTGACCACTACTTAATGAATAAAGCCCAGTGTAGTTAGCTTAAATTAATTTTTCACAACTCTTATTGTCCCCTTTTGGAACAAAATGTCAGCAATTCTCTTAGAAATTTGAGAACTATTTAATCCAGCTTTATCATACATTTTTTTTGGATCATCTTGTTCAATAAATTGATCTGGTAAAGTCATGGATCTAAATTTTAGACCTTTATCAAATACTCCTTTATCAGCTAGCAAATTTTTAACATGAGAACCGAAACCACCTATTGATCCTTCTTCAACAGTTATCATTAGCTCATGCTCCTTAGCAGATTTTAGTATAAGTTCTTCATCTAAAGGCTTAGCAAATCTGGCATCTATCAAAGTTGTTGAAACTCCTTTTGCTTTTAATTCTTCTACAGCTAACTTACACTCTTCAAGTCGAGTACCAAGGTTTAAAACACAAACTTGTGTACCTTTTTGAACGACTCTCCCTTTACCAATTTCAATTTTTTCGTCTATTGATGGAAGATCAACACCAACTCCAGTTCCTCTTGGATATCTAATTGCAGAAGGTCTGTCATTTATATCTACTGAAGTATTAATCATTTTAACTAGTTCAGCTTCATCACTTGCTGCCATTACTACAAAGTTAGGCAAAGTTGATAAGTAAGTTATATCAAATGAACCAGCATGTGTTGGTCCATCAGCACCAACTAATCCTGCTCTATCTATCGCAAATCTAACTGGTAAACTTTGGATGGCAACATCGTGGACAACCTGGTCATATGCTCTCTGTAAAAATGTAGAATAAATTGCAGCATATGGTTTGTATCCCTCAGTTGCTAGACCAGCTGCAAAAGTTACAGCATGTTGTTCTGCTATTCCTACATCAAACATTCTATTTGGAAACTCCTTTCCAAAAATATCCATACCTGTCCCTCCTGGCATCGCTGCTGTTATTCCAATAATTTTGCTATCTTTTTTGGCATGTTTAACCAACGTGTTTGCAAATACTTTTGTATAAGCTGGAAGGTTTGATTTACTCTTTATTTGTTCGCCAGTCTTAACATTAAATTTTGACACTCCATGATAATTATCATTTGCTTTTTCTGCATAAGAATAGCCTTTTCCTTTTTGAGTTTTGATATGAATCATTATAGGACCCTCATATCTTGATTCTTTTGCATTTTTTAAAATTGGAACTAGGCTTGATAAATCATGACCATCTATAGGACCTGCATAATAAAAACCAAGAGAACTAAACAATGTGCCTCCAGTAACAGCAGAACGGAAAAAATCCTCTGCTTTTCCTGCTTTAGCACTAAATCTTTTTGAAAATGCAGATGTTATTAACTTTAAGGTTTCTCTAAGACTGAAATATATTTTACCAGTAAATAATTTTGCCAAGTAAGTTCTCATCGCTCCAACTGGTTTTGCAATTGACATGTCGTTATCATTTAAAATAACAATTATTTTTGTTTTAGATGCCCCAGCATTATTCATGGCTTCATATGCCATACCTGCACTAATTGCTCCATCACCTATAACAGCTATTACATTTGAAGATTTATTTTCTAATTTATTTGCCTCTGCAATTCCTAATGCAGATGAAATAGATGTTGAACTATGGGCTGCTCCAAATGGGTCATACTCGCTTTCAGATCTTTTTGTAAATCCTGATAAACCATCGCCTTGCCGTAAAGTTCTAATTTTATCTTTTCTTCCGGTTAAAATTTTGTGTGGGTAAGATTGATGGCCAACATCCCATATTAATTTATCATTTGGTGTATCAAAAACATAATGAAGTGCAACTGTTAATTCAACTACTCCCAACCCAGCACCAAGATGACCTCCAGTTTCTGAAACAGCACTTATCATTTCCTCTCTAACCTCATCTGCGACTTTTTGTAAATTATCTTCAGACACTTTTCTTAAATCAGATGGAAAGTTAATATTATTTAGAAATTGATAATTTTTTTTCATTTTTTTCTATTCAATATATAGCCTAATGTCTCATTTATTTTTTTAGATCTTGAACCATATTTTCTTAAGTTCTTATTAATATCTTTTATTATCTTATCACAATACTTAAGTGAGTCATCATAGCCTATTAAATTTATAAGTGTTGCCTTACCTTTTTTTTGATCTTTTCCTGTTTTTTTTCCAGCTTCCTTAGAATTACTTTTCAGATCAATTAAATCATCAGCTATTTGAAATAAAAGACCAATTTTTGATCCAATATTTTCAAAAAATTTGATTTCTTGAATTGTTTTTTTCTTAATTATTGCTGGAGCTGCACAACAAAAACTAAATAACATTCCAGTTTTTTTTATTTCCATTTCTAATATTTTATTCCTTGATATTTTTTTTCTCTCATAACTTAAATCTAAATATTGTCCACCAGCTATTCCTAAATGACCTGAGCATTCTGATAATTTTTTTATTAGGTTGATTTTAACCTTTTCATTTAATTTCAATTTAGGACTTGATAAAATTTCAAAAGCTAAAGTCAGTAATGAATTTCCTGCTAGAACTGCTGTAGACTCACCAAATTTAATGTGAGTTGAAGGTTTTCCTCTTCTTATATCATCATCATCCATACAGGGTAGATCGTCATGAATAAGTGAATAAGCATGAATACATTCAACGGCCGACCCAACTATTATCAATGTTCTATAATCTATTGAAAATAATGAACCTAAGTCGATTAAGATTTTAGATCTTATTTTTTTTCCACCTGGAAATAAACCATACTTCATGGGTGACATTAGGTGAGAATATTTCTGTGAATTAAAATATTTTTTAAGAAATATATTTGTATCCTTGGCTATTTTATTTAGGTGTTTTTTCATTTTTTAGTTATCTCTTTAATCTTTTTATTTGTCTCTTCGCCAATGAATTTAAAATTTTTATGAAATTTCTTTTCAATAATCTTATTTAATTTTAGAAGTTCTTGATAACTGTCAGCTGAATTGTTTAAATCGTTTTCTTTTTCTAAAGATTCTATAATCTTATTTGCTTTTTCTGTAAGCTCCTCAACTGAGCACTGATCATAATCAAGTGGTAATATTTTATCTTTCATATAATAATAATTATTAATACATGAAATTTATTCAATCAAATATCAAAAAAGCAAAAAAATATTTAGATAATAATCATTGTGTTGCGGTACCAACAGAAACTGTTTATGGATTAGCTGCAAATGCTTACTCGAATAGTGCAGTTAAGAAAATATTTGGTCTTAAAAAAAGACCATTTAACAATCCGCTGATTGTACATTATTATGATATTCAAGGACTTAAAGAGGACTGTGATATAAATGATAATTTTTTAAAACTTTACAAAAAATTTTCTCCAGGTCCAATTACTTATGTTTTGAAATTAAAAAATAAATCAAAAATATCAAAATTTGTTACTAATAATAAAAAAAGTATTGCTGTGAGATTTCCTAAACATAAATTATTCAGAAATTTATTAAAAAATTTAGATTATCCAGTAGCTGCGCCAAGCGCAAATATATCTTCAAGATTAAGTTCAGTTAAACCATCTGATGTAAAAGAAGAATTTGGTTCAAAAATAAAATATATTTTGAACGGAGGAAAAAGTAAAATTGGAGTTGAGTCCACAATATTAAATCTTTTAAAAAAACCCTCACTTTTAAGATATGGTGGCCTAGATGCTAAAAAAATTGAAAATATTTTAAAAAAAAAATTATTAATTAGTACAAATTCAAAAAAAAAATTATCACCTGGTTTATTTCCGTTACATTACTCGCCCGGGATACCTTTAAGAGTCAACGTTAAAAAACCAAAAAAAAACGAGGCCTATTTATTAATAAAAAAAAGAAAATCAAAATTAAAAAACTATTATTATTTATCCAAAGTAAAAAATATAGATGAGGCTGCAAAGAATTTATATTCAACTTTAAGAAAAATTAAAAACGATGGTTTTAAAAAGATTGCAGTTGAAACAATACCAAACAAAGGTCTTGGTAAAACAATTAACGATAGATTAAAAAGAGCCTCTAAATATTAATGTCAAATTCTATTGAAGTAATCAATTTATCAAAAAAATATAAAGATAAAAAAGCAGTGGATAATATAAATTTTAAAATTAATGAAAATGAAATGGTTGGTCTTTTAGGACCTAACGGATGTGGAAAAACCACAACTATTGGAATGATTTTAGGATTATTAAAACCAAGTAGTGGTGAGGTTTTAATCAACGGAGAGAATATAGAAAAAAATAAAATTTCTCTTCTTCATAAAATGAATTTTATTTCACCCTATATTGAATTGCCTAAAAAACTTAAAGTTAAACAAAATTTAATTGTTTATGGAAAATTATATAATATTAAAAATTTAAATGACCGAATAGACCACATTGCAAATAAACTTAGATTAAATGATCTTTTAAATAAAATTACTGGAGAACTTTCTTCTGGACAAAAAAATAGGGTAAGTCTTGCTAAAGCTTTAATAAATGATCCAACTGTGCTTTTGTTGGATGAACCCACTGCTTCATTAGATCCTGAAACTGGTGATTTTGTAAGATCATTTTTAGAAGATTACAAAAAGGAAAGAAAAATATCTGTTTTGCTTGCCTCTCATAATATGGAAGAAGTAAAAAGATTATGTAGTTCTGTTTTAATGATGAAAGATGGTTTAATAGTGGATAGAGGAACACCTGAAGATTTAATAACAAAATATGGAAGAAGAAATTTAGAGGAAGTTTTTTTAGAAATTGCGAGAAAATAAAAATGAATTTAATTAGAATTTATGGTCTTTTTTTAAGACACTTTTATTTAATAACCAGATCATTTCCAAGAATATTAGATTTAATTTATTGGCCTTCAATTCAAATTACTCTTTGGGGGTTTATTTCTAATTTTTTTGCAGCTCATAGCTCTTATTACAGTGGTGCAGTAGGAGTCATTCTTTCATGTGCAATTCTTTATGATTTTTTATTTAGAACTAGTATTGGCTTTAATATGTTATTTTTGGAGGAAATTTGGAGCAGAAATTTTACTAATCTGTTTATTGCACCGATGAAAATTAGTGAGATAATAGTTTCTTTAGTTTTTACTGCTTTAATAAGAGCATTAATTGGTTTGATCCCAGCTATAATATTAACCTCTCCTTTGTTTGGTATATCTTTGCTAAAACTTGGTCTTCCTTTAGCATTTCTTTTCTTGAGTCTATATTTATTCGGAATAACACTTGGTCTATTTGTTTCAGCAGGATTGTTGAGATTTGGACCATCTTTTGAGAATATAGCATGGTCTACCATGTTTTTATTAGCACCTTTTGGCTGTATTTACTATCCAGTTGAAACACTGCCAGGAATCTTCCAATCAATCGCTTTCGCACTTCCATTAGTTTATATTTTTGAAGAGACTAGAAATATCTTGGTCAATGGAATGGTAAATTATGAAAATATCGTTAATGCAATCTATCTGAACGTGTTTTATTTAATTTTGTCTATATTTGTATTTTATTACTCTTTCGACAAAGCAAGAGACAAAGGAACTTTAATAAATATAGGTGAATAAACTGGTGCGCCTGCTAGGAGTCGAACCCAGAACCTCCTGATCCGAAGTCAGGCGCTCTATCCAGTTGAGCTACAAGCGCATATAGTATTAATATTATATTTTATGGAAAAAAACATTAATTTTATAGTCAAAGAGGATGAGAAGAATTTAAGGGTTGATGTTTTAATTAACAAAAGAGAGGAATTAATTAGTAGAACTAGAATTAAAAATTTAATTTTAAAAGAAAAGTTAACGTTAAATAATGAAATAATTAAAAGTCCATCAAAAAAAGTCTCAATTGGTGATACTATAAATCTTAAGATTCCAGAGCCTGAAATAGCATCCCTTAAACCTTACAAGTTTAAATTAGAAATAATATTTGAAGATGATGATCTATTAGTAATTAATAAACCTGCCGGAATAATCATGCATCCAGGGGCTGGAAATTATGATAAAACAATTGTTAATGCATTGATGTATTATGATAAGAATTCTTTATCAAATATAGGTGACGAGTTAAGACCTGGTATTGTTCATAGAATTGATAAAAACACATCTGGTTTAGTGGTAATTGCAAAAAACAATGAAACTCATGAAAATTTATCAAAACAATTTAGTAATCATACAATTATAAGAGGGTACCAACTTTTAATATGGGGAAAATTAAGGCCCTCCTCAGGAAGAATTGAAACATTTATAACTCGTAGTTCAAAAAATAGACAACTAATGGAAGTTAGTAGTTC
Organism: uncultured Pelagibacteraceae bacterium; assembly: GCA_902529645.1. Taxonomy (GTDB): domain Bacteria; phylum Pseudomonadota; class Alphaproteobacteria; order Pelagibacterales; family Pelagibacteraceae; genus Pelagibacter. The sequence goes on from CABZXO010000008.1 coordinate 17,618, forward strand.
TAAAGGTAAGAAAGCTATAACAAATTATAAAACACTTGAAATTTTTGAAAATCAAAAAACACCAACTTTAAGTTTAGTTGAATGTAAATTAGAAACAGGAAGAACACATCAGATAAGAGTTCATATGAACTTTAAAGGCAATAGTCTAGTTGGAGATGACAAATATAAAAAAAAATATAAAAAATTAAAAAATATTGATTTTGATATCCAAAATTCAATTACTAAATTAAATAGACAATTCCTGCATGCAAAAACTTTAGGATTTATACATCCACGTACTAAGAAAGAGATGGTTTTTTCCTCACTTTTGCCACAAGATCTAAATAATATTCTAAAAATGCTTAGAAACACTGAATAATAAATTATTGAAAATTAGTTATAATTAATTAAATAAACACTGCTATGAGCACAACAATGAGCAACAATTTGCCAACCCTTTCTAATGAAGGTGGACTAACTGCATATTTAGAGCAGATTAAAAAATTTCCGATGTTAGCTGCAGAAGAGGAATATATGCTAGCAAAGAATTGGAAAACGACTGGTAATATTAAAGCTGCAGAAAAACTAGTCACTAGTCACTTAAGATTAGTTGCAAAGATTGCTATGGGTTATAAAGGATATGGTTTGCCTGTTAATGAAATGATTTCAGAGGGAAATGTAGGTCTTATGCAAGCTGTTAAGAAATTTGAACCAGAGAAAGGTTTTAGATTGGCAACTTATGCAATGTGGTGGATTAAAGCTTCTATTCAAGAATATATTTTAAGATCTTGGAGTCTTGTCAAAATTGGAACTACTACTGCTCAAAAAAAATTATTTTTTAATCTAAAGAAAATTAAAAATCAAATTTCTCCAGAAACTGAAGGTGACTTAAGAGATGAACACGTTGATCATATAGCTAATAAGCTCGATGTAAGTAAAGAAGAAGTCGTTTCAATGAATAGAAGACTTTCTGGGAAGGAGTTCTCACTAAATGCTCAAGTTGGGGAAGATGGCGATGAATGGCAAGACTGGTTGGTTGATAAAGAGCTTGATCATGACTTAAAATTTGCTCACCACGAGGAAATGGAACAAAGAAAAGATTTATTAAAGGACTCTATTAAAGTTCTAAACGATAGAGAAAGAGAAATTTTATACTCAAGAAGACTAAATGACGACCCAACTACACTGGAAGATTTAAGTAAAAAATATAAAATTAGCAGAGAAAGAGTTAGACAAATAGAAAATAAAGCATTTGAAAAACTACAAAAGCACATGCTTCTATTAGCTAAATCAAAAAATCTTTTACCCGCAAACTAAACTTCAAAAGGATTTTCAATTAAAATAGTATCATCTCTTTCTGGACTAGTTGAGATACTTGATACTTTTGCTCCAATAAAATCCTCAACAGCAAAAATATACTTTTTTGCATTTTCAGGTAATGAGTCCAGATTTTTAACTCCATTTGTAGAAACTTTCCAACCTGGAAAAGTTTCATAAATTGGTTTTATTTTTATTTGATCTTCTACAGCAGCAGGTAAATAATCTAATCTTTTACCATCACGCTCATAAGCAATACACATTTTAATTTCATCTAATTCATCGAGTACATCTAATTTTGTTAAAGCAATACCATTAATACCTGAGACTTTAATAGTTTGCCTTACCAAAACACCATCAAACCATCCGCATCTTCTTTTTCTACTTGTAACGGTTCCAAATTCTTTTCCACGTGTTCCTAAAAGTTCACCAACATCATCTGTTAACTCTGTAGGAAAAGGACCTTCCCCAACTCTTGTTGTGTAAGCTTTTGTGATTCCAAGAACGTAATTAATCGAATTAGGGCCACAACCAGTTCCTGTAGCTGCGCTTGAGGCAACAGTATTAGATGAAGTTACAAAAGGATAAGTTCCATGATCTACATCAAGTAAAATACCTTGAGCTCCTTCGAATAAAATTCTCTTTTTTTGTTTTTTAAATTGATCAATCTTTAGCCAAACTGGCTGAGAAAATTCTAATATTTTAGGTGCTATTTTAAGCAAATCAGATTTAAGCTGATCTTTTTCAAAAATTTTTTTTCCTAAGCCTTTTCTAATTGCATTATGATGAGCTAGTACAGAGTCGAGTCTTTGATCTAAATTTTTTTCAGATCTTAGATCCATAACTCTTATAGATCTCCTTCCAACTTTATCTTCATATGCTGGTCCAATTCCACGTCTTGTAGTTCCTATTTTGCTTTTTCCTGCTGCATCCTCTCTAATCTCATCCATTTCTCTATGAAAAGGCAAAATTAAATTTGCGGACTCCGAAATAATAAAATTATTTACATCTACTTCTACACCTTTAGATTTTATTTCTTCTATTTCCTCTAATAAAGCCCATGGATCCACGACAACTCCGTTGCCAATAATTGATATTTTGCCTTTTCTAACTATTCCAGATGGCAATAATCTCAATTTATAAGTAACACCTTCAATCACTAAAGTATGACCAGCATTATGGCCTCCTTGAAATCTTATTACTACATCAGCCTGTTCAGATAACCAATCAACAATTTTTCCTTTACCTTCGTCACCCCATTGAGATCCAACAACGACTATATTTTTCATTATTTAAATTTTCTGTTTACTTTTAAGGAAGTGAGATGGTTAATTGGGCCATTACCTTTTCCATATTTAGGGTTTGATTTTATTGCACAATTTACATACTTAATTCCAAGCTCACAAGATTTCTTTACTGTTTTTCCACATGATAAAAAAGTTGTAACTGAGCTAGATAAAGTACAACCTGTACCATGAGTATTCTTAGTTTTGTGACGCTCACTTTTGAAGATCTTTAGATCTTTTGTGTTTATTAAAATATCTAATACATTTTTATGTTTTAAATGACCACCTTTTATAAGTACATTTTTAGCTCCTAAACCTAAAAGTTTATTAGCAGCAAAAATCATATCTTCTTTTGTTATAATTTTTGTTTTAGTTAAAATTTCTGCCTCAGGAATATTGGGAGTAATAAGTGATACTTTTTTAATTAGTTTTAATTTTAAAAATTGAATAGCTTTGCTATCTATCAGTTTAGCCCCTCCTTTAGCAACCATTACTGGGTCTAATACAATTTTTTTAACTTTAATTACATCCAAAGCTTTAAGTACCATTCTAATAACCTCTGAAGAATGCAGCATACCAATTTTTATTGCATCTGGTCTTATATCTTTACAACTATAAATAATTTGATTAAAAATTTCTTTTGGATTTATCCCAACAATTGATTTTACACCTGTGGTATTTTGTGATGTAACTGCAGTTATTGCTGTCATTGCATAAGAACCAAGAGCAGTGATAGTTTTTATATCAGCTTGAATACCTGCTCCACCAGATGAGTCAGATCCTGCAATAATTAAAATTTTGGAATTAGGTTTCAATTTATTTAATTTTTTTCGTAATCATGCTCACACATTTATATAAAAGAGCTTTGTTTTCACTTTCTCCCATTACTCTTATTTTAGACTCTGTACCTGATTTTCTTACTAAAATTCTTCCATTTCCTTTAATTAATTTATCTGCATTTTTTATAATTTTTTTTATCTCTGGTTTGTTAATAATATTTTTATCTTTTACCTCGATATTTTCTAAAAGTTGAGGTGTCTTCTTAAATTGTTTAAAAAATTCACTTGCCTTTTTTCCTTTTCTTAAAGCAAAAAGAGCCTCTAAAGCTACTAACAAACCATCTCCTGTAGTTGCAAATTTACCTAAAATAATATGTCCCGATTGTTCACCACCTAAATTAAAATTATATTTTTTCATTTTTTCTTTAACATATCTATCTCCAACATTTGCCCTCAAAAATTTTATTCCTTTAGATTTAAAATATTTTTCTAAACCATAATTTGACATTAATGTTCCAACAACTCCCCCTTTTAACATTTTTTTGTTTTTCCATCTTGTTGCTAAAGCAGCTAGAATTTGATCTCCATCTATTATATTGCTTTTCTCATCACACATTATAATTCTGTCAGCATCTCCATCTAAAGATATTCCGATATGTGCTTTATATTTTTTTACAGCAGATCTAATGTTTCTTGGAAAAGTTGATCCACATTTTTTATTAATATTTAAACCATTTGGTTTGACACCTATTGCTATCACTTTAGCTCCTAATGATTTCAATAATTCAGGACCTGCCTTATAACCAGCGCCGTTTGCACAGTCGATTACTATTCTTAGTCCTCTTAAATTGAACTCTTTTGTGAAATTTTTTTTTAAAATTTTAATATAATTTTCGGTGCCTGTTTCTAATCTTTTAACTCTTCCTAATTTTTCAGAATGCGAGAGATTTTTTGAGATTTTCTTATCAATGAGACTTTCAATTTTTTTTTCTATTTTATCTGATAATTTCATTCCATCAGGACCAAACAATTTTAAACCATTGTCAAAATATGGATTATGAGAAGCGGTAATCATTATACCCATATTCGCCTTCATCCCTTTTGTTAACATAGCCAACGCATTAGTTGGTAAGGGTCCTAGGGTATAAACATGCATACCAGCTGAAGCCAAACCCGAGACAAGAGCTGGTTCAAGTGTATATCCAGACAATCTCGTATCTTTTGCAATTATTGCTGTTTGTTTTCTTTTTTTTTGAGATTTAAAGTATGTTCCACTAGCAAGTCCAAATTTAAAGAACATATCTCCATTTATATATTTACTGTTAACTGCACCTCTTATTCCATCTGTTCCAAAATATTTTTTTGCCATTAATTTTTGATTATCTGATTAAAAACTTTAATACCTTGCATAACTTCATTAACATCATGAATTCTTAAAATCTGAACTCCCTGCATCATTAAATAAATTGATGAAGCAATAGTTCCACCGATCCTTGTTTCGCTATCATTCTTTTTTGATATATCTTTAATAAATCTTTTTCTTGAATTACCTACTAGTATAGGAAAACCTAATGAATGAAAAATAGAAACACCTCTTATAAGATTCATATTATGTTTCAAATTTTTTCCAAATCCAATTCCAGGATCTAAAATTATATTATTGTGTTTAATACCTTTAGACCTTATTAACTTAATCTTATCTTCAAAATAATCATATATATCTAATAATTCATTTTTATATATTGGATTCTTTTGCATATTTTCTGGTATCCCAACTGAATGCTGTATTACAAATGGAATTTTATACTTTTTTAAAACATTTATTGTTTCAGGATCATGGCTCAATCCCGAAACATCATTAATAAGTTTAACCCCCATTCTAATACCATTTTCCATAATTGCAGATTTTCTTGTGTCCAAAGATATTGGTATTTTTTTTACAATTAATTTTAATGTCTTATTGATTCTATACCATTCTCGATTTTTATTTACTTCCTTTGATCCTGGTCTTGTAGACTCTCCACCAACATCTACTAACGAAGCACCAGTTTTATATAAATTGATAGCATGACTGACGCCTTTATTTTTTTTGTTAAATTTTCCTCCATCAGAAAAACTATCAGGAGTTAGATTTAAAACACCCAATATATTTGGAATTTTTTTAAAATTTAAATTTGAAAAATTTGATTTTTTTGACCTAATTTTTTTTAAATCTGAATTTATTTTTGTTTTTAGTTTTTTTGGTAAATTTCTAATTTTATTTATTGAAATTTTTCTAATTTTTTTTCTTGTAATTATCTCAACATGGTCAAAAGATATTTCTTTAATCTGATGTAAAGAGATAGATTGTTTTTTCTTTACTAAAATTTTTGATTGTTTGCCGAAGTAGAAATTACACGCTCTTGTGTAATATCTTGGCATTATTAGTTAATGAACAATTTTTGGTTTCAAACCCATGGCGCCCAAAGCTGAATCTTGATCATCTTTTGACTCTGGATTATCTAAAATTTTATCTTTTGGATATAAATTTTTATTAATTATATTCTCTATTTCTTCACCAGTTAAAGTCTCATAAGTTATTAAAGCTTTTGCAATTTTATGTAGATCATCTATTTTTTCTGTTAAAATTTCCTTAGCTTTATTATATCCTTCATCTACAAGTTTTCTTATTTCTTTATCAATTTTCTGAGCAACTTCCTCTGATACCGATTGAGTTTGAGTAACTGATCTTCCTAAAAACACTTCTTCTTGGTTTTCCCCATATTCAACTGGACCCATTTCTTCACTCATTCCATATTTTGTTACCATTGCTCTTGCTAACTGTGTAGCCTGGTTAATATCAGAACCATTTCCTCCACCTGCTCCTGTAGATATATTATCTTTTCCAAAAATTAATTCTTCAGCCACTCTTCCTCCAAAACAAACAGCTAGTCTCGCTTTAAGATATTTTATTGAGTAACCGTGTTTGTCTCTTTCAGGTAAGTTCATTACCATTCCAAGAGCTCTGCCCCTTGGTATAATAGTAGCTTTATGAATAGGATCATAACTTGGCATATTAAATGACACTAGAGCATGTCCACCTTCATGGTATGCAGTTAGTTTTTTCTCATCTTCTGTCATGACCATTGAACGTCTTTCAGCACCCATCATAACTTTATCTTTTGCTTCCTCAAATTCTAGTAATGTGACTATCCTCTTATTTTTTCTCGCTGCTAACAAAGCTGCTTCGTTAACTATATTTGCAAGATCAGCTCCTGAAAATCCTGGCGTACCTCTTGCAATTGTTCTTAAATTAACGTCTGGCGCCATTTTTATTTTTTTTACATGAACTTTTAAAATTTTTTCTCTTCCAATAATATCTGGGTTTGAAACCACTACCTGTCTATCAAACCTTCCTGGTCTTAATAAAGCTGGATCGAGCACATCTGGTCTGTTTGTTGCAGCTATAATTATGACACCTTCATTTGTATCAAAACCATCCATTTCAACTAATAACTGGTTTAAAGTTTGTTCTCTCTCATCATTTCCACCTCCTAGACCTGCCCCTCTACTTCTTCCAACAGCATCTATCTCATCTATAAAAATAATACATGGAGAATTTTTTTTACCTTGTTCAAACATGTCTCTTACTCTAGATGCTCCTACTCCAACGAACATCTCAACAAAGTCAGAACCTGAAATAGTGAAAAACGGAACACCTGCTTCACCTGCAATTGCCCTTGCTAATAAAGTTTTACCAGTTCCTGGAGGACCAACAAGTAAAGCTCCTCTTGGAATTTTACCACCCAATCTACTAAATTTTTTAGGATCTTTTAAGAATTCCACCATTTCTTCTACTTCTTCTTTAGCTTCCTCTACACCAGCAACATCATTAAAAGTAACCTTTCCTTTTAATTCATTCATCATTTTAGCTTTTGATTTTCCAAATCCCATTGCTCCACCTTTGCCACCCTGCATTTGTCTCATGAAGAAAATCCAAACTGCAATCAGTAATAACATAGGGAACCATGAAAGAAGGACGCCAAACAATGAAGGCATTTTTTCATCTAAAGGTGATGCTGAAATACTCACACCTTTCTCTGATAATTTTTCTATAAGATTTGGATCATTAGGAGCATAAGTTGAAAAAGAGTTTCCATTCGAATAAGTACCTTTGATGTTATTTCCCTGAATCTCAACTTTTAGAACTTCACCGTCCGCTACTGAATTTAAAAAATCTGAAAATATTATTTGATTTCCACCTCTAACATTAGACTGTGGATTTTTAAACATGTTATAAAGACCTATGGTTAAGAAAACTATTATTCCCCACATTGCAAGATTTTTTAAATTCATAAGTTTAAAATAAGAGTTATTATTAAATTAACAAGTGACAAAATAACAGTTATTTCATCAACTTTAACGCTCTTTTGATACTATAATTGAGTTATTTACCTTCTTTATTACACAATTTCCTAAAGTGGTCTTAAAAGAGGTATCATTTTTAATCAGATAAATTAAGTTATCAATTTTTTTTCCTCTCACTGGATAATATTTTTTACCTACACCTTTTAACACTTCTGTGAGAGACCTAAAAACCACCTCTTCTGGCTGAAGAAAAAAATTTTTATTCAAAATAATAAAATTATTAATATTTGAAATTGTTGAATTGTCTTTCAAATTTTTTTCCACAAAGTATTTAATTGAGTCATTAGCAAATCTTAAATTTTTTATAGTTAGATTAAATTTATCATTATCCAGTCCCTCTAACTCTAAGTTTTTTATAAAATTTCTAACTTTTACTCTTCTAAATTGATCATTTTTATTCGAGGGATCTTCAACATAATTATTAAAAACTTTTTTTGAAATATATTCTAAATTTTGTTTAGAAAATTTTAACAAAGGTCTAATCAAATTAATATTTTGTAGATTAGTTTTTTGATCAAATGATACAATGCCATTTAAACCGCTGCCTCTCAAAATTCTTATAAAAAAATTCTCTATTAAATCATCCCTTTGATGACCTAATAAAATATTATTTATTTTTAATTTTTTTGCCTTGTTGATCATGAGTGCATATCTTTTATTTCTTGCAATAGATTGAATGTTGCTTTTTGGTTTTTTTCCAATCCAGGTTAAAATTTCAAGATTAGTACAGAGTTTTTTTAGAAGCGATTTTACAAATTTTGCCTCTTTTGTTGAGTTATTTCTAAGTTTATGATCAACATGCAAATATTTTACTTTTAGATGTTTTTTGATCGAATAAATTTTTGATAAAAAACATAAAGCTAAACTGTCTGGCCCACCAGAAACTGCAACTATAAAATTCTCGTTTAATTTAAGATTTTTTTGAAATTTTTTATAAATTTTAGAAGTTTGTTTATCTTTTAATTGATTTAATAAAAACTTATGAGTCTTTTTTGATGCATTCAAATTTTTTGGACTCATATTTTGCTTTTTGTATTACAGACTGATTTGCATTAGGATATTGTAATTCTACACCATTTATCATTTTACATCCTTGGTCTTTTTCACCAATTTGAACCATTGATACTCCAAGTTTTAATAGATTAATAGGAGCTTTTTTTCCTTTAGGATATTTTTGGTAACCCTCTAAATAGGCAGAAGCTGCATCAGTATATAATTGTCTAATTCTGAATGTTTCTGCATACCAGTATTGTGCACTACCCGCTAACTCATGATCAGGGTTAGATAGAACAAATTCTCTAAAAGCTCTTTCCGCTGTACTGTAGTCTCCAACTTTTAAAAAACTTGTTGCAAATTCATATTGCTCCACTGGATTTAAATCTTGAGGAAGTATTTTTTCTTCAGACTGAAAAGTTTCTGTTACAATTGAAGCTGTAGTATCTACAGATTGAATTTGTTGTGAAGTTTCGTTTGTCTCTGTATCTTTATATGAAATTGTTCCTAAATCTTGGGGCTGTGAACTACCAGGTAAAACTTTTTGTTCATCTGTCTTTGGTTTTGAACTTAGTTGATTTTCTACGCTACTTATATTTCCAGAACTAATGTTTGTCTCTATATCTTGAAATCTTATTTGGTTATCTGCTTGAATTTTTGAAACACGGGTAGATAATTTATCCAACTTAAAATTTATTTCTTCAAATTTATTAGTGAGTTCTCTAAACTGATCCTCAACTTCTGACAATTTTAATAAATGTCTAGTTAAAACATCTTCTGAGTTTTGGTCCAAGTTTGAAACCGAACTATCATTAGTACTTGCTTTCACTTCTATAGATCCAGAATAAACTGCTCTTTCAAGAGTTTTAAGATCATTTTTTATTAATTCTAATATTTCATAAATATTATGGTTATCTGCAAAAGAAATATTAATAAAAACCAAATTTAAGATTAAAAATAATTTTAAAATTACTAATTTAAATATGAGCATCATTTAAATTAGATTTATGATTATAAAAATGGCAAAAAAAAGACCCTAAATCCAATAAAGGTTTTAGGGTCTTAAATTTTAAATAATTAATTTGCTTTAACAGTTACTGATCTTCTGTTTTTTGACCAAGCTAATGGGTTTGAACCAGAGTCAACTGGTCTCTCCTTACCATAACTTAATACAGTAATCCTGTCAGAAGATATTCCGTAAGTCATTAAATAGTCTTTAGCTGCATTTGCTCTTCTTTCACCAAGAGCTAAGTTGTATTCTCTTGTTCCTCTTTCGTCAGCATGACCTTCAAGAACTACATTTATGTTTGGATTCTTTCTTAACCAAGCTGCTTGAGCTCTTAAAGTTTCTCTTGATGCAGTTGTTAATATAGACTCATTTGTTGCAAAGAAAACTCTGTCTGGAACACCATCAGCTAAATATTCAACTGTGTCTGTTCCTGTGTAAACATCACCCTGCATTTGACCTTTTATTTCCGTAGCCACTTCTTTTTTAGTTGCACATGCAGATAGAACTAAACAAGCTGTTAATACCAAAAGTGTGTTTCTTAAAATTTTGTTTAATGTCATTAAATTGCTCCTTGCTGCTAATTTCAATATACTAACTTTTTCACAACTAAATAGAGGTTTCAAGTCTAAAAATCAAGAAATTTACAAAAATTAATCTCTTAATTGCTTAATAATGATGACCATGATGGGTCAGAGGCATCTGTTGGTGTCTTTATTTGGCGTTCATTATAACCCGTTAAATCTATTGACCATAATTTAGCGGAAAAGCCTTCTCCTTTAGAATCAGTTTTTGTCTCTCTATAAAATATTAATACCCTTCCATTTGGAGACCAAGATGGGGCCTCTTGATAATAGTTTTCAGTTAACAACCTTTCACCGCTGCCATCTGTTCTCATTACACCTATATAAAATTTACCTTTATGTAATTTTGTAAATGCTATTAAATCTCCTCTAGGAGACCATACAGGTGTTCCATATAAACCGTTACCAAAAGAAATTCTTTTTACATCAGTTCCATCATTTTTCATTACATAAATTTGTTGATATCCACTTCTATCAGAATTAAATGTAATATACTTTCCATCCGGAGAATAAGATGGTGAGGTGTCGATTGAGGGATGGTTTGTAATTTTTTCAACTATTCTATTCTCTAAATCCATAGTGTAAATATCTGACTTTCCATCTTTAGCAAAACTCATAATTATTTTTTTACCATCAGGAGAAAAACGTGGTGCAAATGTCATTCCAGGGAAATCTCCAACAACCTCTTGTGTTCCAGTTTCAATGTCTAACAAATAAACTCTAGGCATATTTTTAAAATAAGACAAATAAGTTACCATTTGGCTCGTTGGATTAAAACGAGGTGTTAAAACTAATTCATTCCCTAATGTCAAAAATTTGTTGTTGGCACCATCTTGATCCATTATTGCTAATTTTTTTATTCTTAGTGTTTTTGGTCCTTCTTCTGAGACATATATTATCCTTGTATCAAAATAACCTTTTTCCCCCGTCAGCCTTTCATAAACTTTATCAGAAATAATATGACCTACTCTTCTCCAATTGCTAGGGACTGTGGTAAATGCTAAAGCCATCATTTCTTTTGCAGCTAAAACATCCCATAATCGAAACTCGACTCTTAACTTATCGTCAACATAATTTACTTTCCCGGTAATAAGTGCTTGAGCTTTAATTAAATTCCAATCTTCAAATCTTGGTTTTAAATTTGCAATATCAGGAGCTTGTAAAAAAGCCTTTTTATCTAGAGGGTTAAAAAGTCCAGAGGTTCTCAAATTATTCTCAACAATATTTGATATTTCTGAACCAATATTTTCTTTTTTAAGTATTTTTTCAAAGCCTTTTCTGGACAATTCATCAATTGACAAAGGTGAAACAGCTAATGGTAGTGGATTTAAATTCCCACGAGTTATATCAACCTCTATTAAAGCATTTGCATTAAATGGTATTAATATAAATAATAAAATTAAAATTTTTTTTGTCATGGATATATATTACCCTTCTAACATCTCTCTTGCATCAAAATTTAATTGTAATTCTTTCCATCTTTCATATCCAGTAGTTGGTACTCTTAACGGTTGGCATAACTTTACGGCTCTCAAAGCACTTTCTGCTAAAACCTTATAAAATCCCTGGCCTGGTTTATTCATTCGTGCATGATCCAATATTTCAGTTTTTGATACTGTTCCATCAGGTTTTAATTTTAATTTTATTCTTACCAATAAATTTTCATTATAAGGTAATCCCAATGGTATACTCCAACATCCAAATATTTGTGCTTTCAGTGCATCCTCTTCACTTAATGTAAGACCTGCATTTTCTACATTTCTTTCTTGATCTTGAGTAATTTCATCTTTAGTTTTTAAAACTTCTGCACTCTCTTCTTTTGATTTATCAATTAAAGCTGCAATATTATTTGGATCAAACAAATCTTTCTTTTCAAATTCTGATACCTGCCTAACTTCATCATCTACTTTTTCAGGATTTTGTTTTTTTTCCTCTTTTGTTTCTATCTTTTTCAAAGTTTTATCTGGAAGTGGAATTGCTTCAGGTGTTTCGTTCTTTATTTTTTTATTTTTTTGATCAGGTGATAACACTGTTTTTGTTTTAGTTTTTTCAACTTTTTTTGGTGGAGCTTGTTCTGAAACAAGTTTTTTTTCTTTCTCTTTTACTTTCTCAATTATTTTTTTTGCCTTCGGAGCGAATGGAATATTAGTTTTTTCTGCTATTTGAATTAACTCAACTGATACAATTGGCGGAATATCATATGGTTTCTTTGATAATAAAGGTAAACTCATAGCTGTAATAAAAATTAGAACTGCGTGTAAAACAGAAGAAATAATTAAACCTCTATTCACTTTGGTTACCTTTGTTTGTAAGGTTCTGAAATCAATGCTACTTTTGTAAAACCAGATCCGGATAGTAATCCCATAATTTCTAAAACTCTTCCATAGTTTATGGTTTTGTCGCCCCTAACATAAATTCTGGTATCTGTTCTATTTTTTGAAACTGCTAACACTTTTGCAATAATATTGTCGTATTCAACTTTTGCCTCTTGAATGAATATTTCACCTTTTGCGTTAATTGACAGTGTTAAAGGTTCTGTTTCTTCAGGTAAAGAGTCTGCAGAACTTTCTGGTAAATCAACTTGAACACCTACCGTTAACAATGGTGCTGTTACCATAAATATGATTAATAATACCAACATAACATCAACAAATGGAGTAACATTTATTTCACTCATAGGTTCTTTTGATGAGCGATTAAATTTAAAAGCCATTAGTTAGATGATAGTTAAAAATCTTTTAGAGAAGTTTTCTAATTTTTCAGAGTATTTTTTAGCGTCGTTATTAAATTTATTGTAAGCAACTACTGCTGGAATTGCAGCTAATAGACCAAGTGCAGTTGCGAATAAAGCTTCTGCAATTCCTGGTGCTACTATAGCAAGACTTGTATTTCTTGATATAGCAATTGATTGAAAAGAATTCATTATTCCCCAAACAGTTCCAAACAATCCAATGAAGGGAGCTGTTGAACCTACAGTTGCCAAAAAAGTAAATCCTTTTTCAATTTTTGTCATTTGTTTTTCGATACCAGCCTCAAGTGATGCACTCATTCTCTCACTAATGTTGGTTCTTGATTTTTTCTTAAGCAAACTTTCCATTGCATCTTGAAACACAAGTGACATTGGATCTTCAAGTTTATTAGGTAAATTATTATAAAAAGTTTCAGCAGATTTAGAGTTCCAAAACTTTTCTTCGAATTCTTCTGAGGTTTTAGTTATTTTTTTAAATAAACGAAACTTTTCAAAAATTACAGCCCAAGAATATACAGAGCATAAAATTAATGTAATCATTACAGACTTAACAATTATGTCAGCTCTAAAAAATAAACTAAATAAAGAAAAATCAGTGTTTGTACCTAATTCAACTGCATTTGCTGCTATATCTGCTTCCATTATTACTCATCACACGTAAATGTGTCATGATTTTGTCTTTTAATTTGAATTGATTATTCCTCTTTTTGATAAGTTTCGTAGAAAAAACAGGCTATTAGTATTGCATCTGCCTTATTATTATCTTTCTTTTTTGACAATTGTGATGAAAAATATGGAAAAATTTCAATAGCTCTTGTTCTGCTCGCATCTTTTTCTGAATTTATAAGGTTAAAGTATTTTTTCCACTTAGCAGGCCTAACATAATAAACAGGTAAATACATTGCGCTGCATATCCCCTTTAATATACCAAAAGATTGACCAAAATTGAACATACTAGTAACGCCTTGTCCAGGCATTGCAGAAACTTGTTCAATTACGACCTTTATATTTTTTTTATCAAGTTTGTATATCCTTTCACTAATTTCATTAAATATTTGAGCACCATTTACTTGTCGCTTATTCTTCTTGCCATCTGTCATCGTTGGCATTTCAATTACATCTTTTATTATACCGTCCTGAAAAAAACATATTGATCCTGAGATGCCTGGATCAATTCCAATAATCATCATTAAATACCACCTAAATTAACGTTAGAATAAACGTTCTGAACATCATCATCTTCCTCAAGAGTTTCTAAAAAGCCTACAATACTTTCTTTATTATCTTTATTTACTTCAACACTATTTAATGGGACCCATTCAATTTCTGTTGAAATAAAATTCACAATAATTTTCTCAAGTTTTTTTTTTACATTATATATTTCGCTCATTTGACACTGGACCTCATGATAGTCCTCATAAGAGAAACATTCATCAGCACCTGACTCTATCGCTAAATCTAAAATTTTTTCATCAGATATCTCTTTTTTATCAATTTTAATTATACCCGATTGTTGAAAATTATGAGATGCTGAACCTTGGGTTCCTAAACTGCCTCCACTCTTTTGAAATATAGTTCTAATATTTGATGCGGTCCTATTTTTGTTATCTGTTAAAGTTTCAACTATAACGGCAATCTTTTCTGGTCCAAACCCCTCGTATCTTAAATTTTCAAAATTTGCTCCTGTAGCTGCTGAAGATTTATCTATTGCTCTTTCAATATTATCTTTAGGCATATTTGCAGATCTAGCAGCCTGTACTGCAGATCTTAGTCTAGGGTTCATTGCTGGATCTTTGTCACCAAGTTTTGCTGCAACAGTAATCTCTTTAGATAATTTTGAAAATATTTTTGATCTTTGCTTATCAGCCTTACCTTTTTTATGTTTTATTCCTGCCCAATGTGAATGTCCTGCCATGATCTTTAAATATTTTTTAGTTGATCTCCGTATACATAGCTTTTGATGTCTATTGCTAAACCTGTTTTTATATCACAATCTACAATAACACCACACAAAGTAGCATCTCCAGTAGCGGGAAAGTGTTTCACTGAATTCTTTTTTAAAAATCTATTCAAGGAATTTTCTTTATTCATTCCAATCACTGAATCATAATCCCCGCACATACCTGCATCGGTTTGATATCCAGTGCCATTATTAAGTATTCTGGCATCGTTTGTTGGAATATGAGTATGGGTTCCAACCACGAGAGTTGCCTTTCCATCAAATAGATGTCCTATAGCATTTTTTTCGCTAGTAATTTCACCATGGAAATCAACCACAAGTAAATCAAAATCCTTTTTTATTTCATTATCTTTTAAAAATTTTTGAGAAGCTTCAAAAACATCTTCACACTTTTTCATAAAAACATTGCCCATCAAATTAAGAACTCCAATTTTAGTATCATTCTTTGTTTTATAAATCTGAAAACCTTTTCCTGGTGCAGGTTCAAATAAATTTTTAGGTCTTAATAATCTTTCTTCTTTATCAATAAATTCCATAATTTCTTTTTGATCCCAAACATGATTGCCAGTTGTGATAACATCAACTCCACAATTAAAAAAATCCTTACATATTTCTTTAGTTAACCCCACACCTTGAACTGCTGCATTTTCACCGTTCACTATTACAAAATCGATTTTGTTTTTATCAATTTCATTTAATAAATTACTTGTTAACTTAGAACATCCTGAAATTCCAACGACATCTCCTAAAAATAAAATTCTCATTGTATAATTTTTTTTTCGGTTATTATTAAATCAAGTTTCTTATCATGCTTGTTGATAGGTATTTTTTTTATTTCCTGGTATGAAAATCCTAATCCAATTTTAAAAATTTTTTTAATTTTAGATATTTTTTCTAAATAACGGTCATAAAATCCTCCACCATAGCCTAATCTGTTCAAATCACCATCATAAGCTACTAAAGGAACAAATATTACATCTGGGTAAATTTTCTTTCCTAAAGTTGGCTCGGCAATCCCATACTTATTAATTTTTAAAGGATCTTGATTTGTCCATTCATAAAAATCCATTTGGTTATTTTCTCTAATTACTGGTAAGGAAATATTCGCTCTTTTGTTTCTTAAAAAATTAAGCATATCTAAGTCATCAATCTCATGATTACAAGGATAATACCCTCCTACATTTTTGAAATTAATTTTATTTTTTTTTAAAAATCTATAAACTCCGTAAGGATAGAGACTAAGTTTTTTATAAGAGTTTTTTTTTCTAAGGTTTAAAATTTTACTTCTTAGCTTGGATTTACTCACAGACCTACTTTGATATGTTTTCTAATTTTGCTTTTTTTACAAAATTTGATATTTGATCAGCGGCTTCGTCAATTAAATTTTCGTATTTTTTTTGATTATCGTCAATTTCTTGTTTTAAATTTTCATGGTCAAGATTTAGTCTATCAATTTCAGATTCTTTTGAATCCCTGTAATCGTAAATTAGAGATTTTAGTTCTTTAAATTTGTTTGATAGATCATTTAATTCATCTTTTTTTTGGTCTACTTTTTTCTTAGTTTCGTAATATTCATCCATTATTTTTACAGCTGTAATTAATAAAAGTTTATTTTCACCTAGATTTCCTAAATCATTTTTTAAATGATTAAACTTTTTATTAATCTGAATTAACAATTCTTCTAAGTGCTCCTCTTGTCCATCCTCACAAGCGAGCAAAAACTCTTTATTATTAAATTTTATACTTACATTTGCCATTTATCTATTTCATCCAAAAGTGTGTCTGTTTCTTGATTAAGTTCGTCAATTTTTTCAGAAAATTCAATTTGTTTTCTTTCTTCGAACTTTTCTTTGCTTTTTAAATCCTCAAGTTTTTTTGAAAGATTTTCATGTTCCTCAAGCAAAGTTTTATATTTTTCTTCGATTTGTGTTTTTTCAATTTCTAATTGATTTTGCTTTGTACTTAAATTTTCAATATTTTTTTGTAATTCAGGATTTGATAAATCTAAATTTTTTAATTCTTCTAATGCAATGTTTAATTTTTTTTCTTTTTCGTCTATAGAATTCATATATATATGTTTATATTATTAAATAGATTCTTCTTAGTCTAGTCAGGATAATTTTGAGCAAACAACACAACGATTTAGCCAATTGCATCAGATTTTTATCAATTGATGCTGTTCAAAAGGCAAATTCAGGCCACCCAGGAATGCCTATGGGTATGGCAGATGTTGCAACAGTGTTATTTAAAAATTTTTTAAGATTTAATCCAAAGAATCCAGATTGGCTAAATAGAGATAGATTTGTTTTGTCTGCTGGTCATGGTTCTATGCTTCTATATTCTTTGCTTTACCTTACGGGGTATAAAAGCATATCAATTAATAATATTAAAACATTTAGGCAGCTACATTCTATTTGTGCTGGACATCCTGAATATCATCCGAAAACAGGTATTGAAACAACAACAGGTCCTCTTGGACAAGGTATATCTAATGCAGTTGGTTTTGCTGTAGCGGAAGAAATTTTAAAAAAAAAATTAGGTAAAGATTTAATTAATCACAAAACTTATGTTTTAGCTGGAGATGGATGCTTAATGGAAGGAATAAGTCATGAGGCTATGAGTTTTGCAGGACATTTGAAACTTAAAAATTTAGTTATGTTATTTGACAACAATTCAATTTCAATTGATGGTCCAACAAATCTTGCAGTTTCAGATAATTTTAAAAAAAGATTTGAAGGATATGGTTGGGATTATATTTCTATCAATGGTCATAATGAAAAAGAAATTTTTAAAGCACTAACAAAAGTTCAGAAAGCTAAAAAGCCAACTGTAATTTCTTGTAAAACAAAAATTGGATATGGTTCACCAAATAAATCAGGAAAAGCATCATCCCATGGAAGTCCATTGGGAGCAGATGAAATCAAGCTTGTAAGAAAAGCCTTAAATTGGAAAAATAAACCTTTTGATATTCCAAATAAAATTTTAAAAGATTGGAGAAAAATCGGCCATAAAGGTGAAATTTTAGAAAAAAAATGGAACAAAATATTAAAAAGAAAAAAAATAAAATTTAATCAAACTTTAAAAAATAATTTTACCACGACGCTTCAGAAAGAAAAAGAGAATGCAATAAAGGAACCAAAAAGTTTAGCTACTAGAAAATGTTCAGAAATGACATTGAGCGCATTAACAAAACAAAACAATAATTTAATTGGTGGCTCTGCTGATTTAGCTGGATCAAACAATACTAAAACCAAAAACCATAAGATAATTAAACCTGGAGATTTTACTGGAGACTACATTCACTACGGTGTGAGGGAACATGCAATGAGTGGTATTATGAATGGTATTGCACTTCATAGCAATTTAATTCCTTATGGTGGTACTTTTTTAATATTTTCTGATTATTGCAAACCTTCAATTAGATTATCAGCATTAATGAAAAAAAGAGTGATTTATGTAATGACTCATGATTCTATTGGTCTAGGAGAAGATGGCCCCACTCATCAACCTGTAGAACAACTTTCGGGCTTACGTGCTATACCTAACCTGAATGTATTCAGACCTGCAGACAGAATTGAAACTATAGAGTGTTGGGAACATGCATTAAAAAGCTCAAAAACACCTAGTGTTCTATCTTTAACAAGACAAAATTTAAATCCAGTAAGAAAAAAATACCCAAATAAAAACTTTTCTTCATTAGGTGCTTATGAGATTTTAAGAACAAATAAAAAAATTAATCTAACAATATTAGCGAGTGGATCTGAAGTTAATCTAGCGTTAGAGGTTAGCCATAAATTAGCCAAAGATAAAATATATTCCAAAGTGATATCAATGCCTTGTATGGAACTTTTTGAATTACAATTAAAATCTTATAAAAATAAAATTTTAGAAGAAACAAAATTTAAAATATCTATTGAAGCTGGATCAAGCGATTGTTGGAAAAAATATGTAGGTGATAACGGTATTGCTTTTGGAATTGACGAATTCGGAAAAAGTGCACCATATAAAGATATTTATAAATATTTTGGACTGGAGAGTACAAATATTAAAAATATCACTAAAAAATTATTAAATAAATAAAATGACAATTAAAATTGGAATTAATGGAATGGGACGGATTGGTCGTATGGTTGTTAGATCAATTGTAGAAAGTAATAATAAAAATTTAAAAATTAATCATATAAACAACAGGTCAAATTCAGAAACCACATCTAAATTAATCAAATATGATTCTATACATGGAAAATTAAATGCTGATTTAGATTATGATCCAAATCATTTAATAATTAATAAAAATAAAATTACTTTTTCTCAAAAAACAAAAATTGAAGATATTAATTGGAAAAAATATGATGTTGATTATGTTTTTGAATGTACTGGAAAATTTAATTCAAAAGAAAAACTTCTTGATCATTTAGAAAATGGTGCAAAAAAAGTGATTGTTTCTGCTCCATGTAAAAATGCTGATAAAACAATAGTATTTGGTGTTAATGAAAATATAATTACTAAAGAGGATAAAATAATATCTGCAGCTTCGTGCACAACTAATTGTCTAGCACCAATAACCAGTGTTCTTGATGAAAAATTTGAAGTTGAAAAAGGTTTTATGACTACTATTCATGCGTTTACTAGCGATCAGAGAATTTTAGATAATTCACACAAAGATCCAAGAAGAGCAAGATCAGCGAGTCAATCAATAGTTCCTACCTCAACAGGGGCTTCGAAAGCAATAGGAGAAATAATACCAAACCTCAAAGGAAAATTAGAAGGTGTTGCGATGAGAGTACCTACTCCTAATGTTTCTCTTGTTGAATTAGTTTTTTGTACAAAAAAAGATATTAGTATAAAAAAAATTAATAATGCCTTTGAAGAAGCATCAAAAAATAAATTAAAAAATATTTTAGAAATTACTCATGAAAAATTGGTATCTATAGACTTTAATCATCATCCTGCTTCTGCAATAGTAGATGCCTCCTTAACAAATGTGGTTGGAAGTAATATGGGTAAAATATCAGCCTGGTATGATAATGAATGGGGCTTTTCTAATCGAATGTGTGATATCGCTGAAACTTTGCATAAAATCTCTTAATGAGAAGTATTATAAATGAAAAAAATCTAAACAATAAAAAAATATTATTAAGACTAGATTTAAATGTTCCTATAAATAGAGGAAAAATAACAGACACAACAAGAATCGATAAAATTCTTCCTACATTAAATTTTTTAATAAATAAAAAAGCTAAAATTATAATTTTATCTCATGTTGGAAGACCAAAAGGTAAAACAGATAGAGAGCTTTCTCTGGAGCCAATTTGTACAGAATTGCAAAATAAATTAAAAAAAAAAATAAAACTTATTACTGAAAATATTAAAGAAATAAAAAGTAAAGATTTCTTCAATGAATATAATGAGGATATTTTTATTTTAGAAAATATTAGATTTTATTCTGAGGAAGAGCAAAATGATAATAAGTTTGCAGAACATCTATCGAGGCTTGGGGATATATATGTAAATGACGCTTTTTCTTGTTCGCATAGAGCTCATGCCTCAATTGGTAAAATTCCAAAATTCTTACCCTCGTTTTCTGGGCTGCAGCTAGACTTAGAAGTGAATGCACTTAATAAGATAACTTCTGAAATTACCAGACCGATTACTTGTATAATTGGTGGGTCTAAAATTTCGACTAAGATTAATGTTATTAAAAATTTAATTCCTAAATTTGATAATATTATAATTGTTGGGGGTATGGGTAATAATTTCATAGAATATTTTGGAAATAATATTGGTAAATCTATTAAAGAAAAAAATTGCGGTAAAATAGTTGAAGAAATCATCTCTCTTTCAAAAAAAGAAAAATGTAAAATAATCTATCCAGAAGATGTGATTGTATCTAAAGATTTAAATGGATCTCCTCAAAAGAAAGAATTGAGTAAAATATTATCTGATGAAATGATATTAGACATAGGTCCAAAAACTATAGAAAAAATAACAAATATTATTGATGATAGTAAAACTATACTTTGGAATGGACCCGCAGGATATTTTGAAAATCCAAATTTTGCTTATGGAAGTATTCAAATAGCAAAAAAAATAACTGAAAATAATAAAGAAAACAAAATTTTTTCAGTTGCTGGTGGTGGAGACACAGTTTCTTTATTAAATAATTTAAAAGCTGTTGATGAGTTTAATTTTGTTTCAACTGCAGGTGGAGCTTTTTTAGAATATCTTGAAGGTAAAAACCTCCCTGGTATAAAGGCATTAAGCTTAAATGACAGAACTAAATAAAATTGCACTTAAAATAATTTCTCAAGGCAAAGGTATCCTTGCGGCAGATGAAAGTAATGGAACTATGACCAAAAGACTTGAAGCCATAAATGTAAAATCAACCCCAGAAAATAGACTTTCCTTTAGAGAAATACTTTTTTCATCAGAGGGAATAAGGAATTATATAGGTGGTGTTATTCTTTATGATGAGACCATAAATCAAATCTCAAGCACAGGGAAATCAATACCTGATTTAATTTCTAACTCAGGAGCAGTGCCTGGAATTAAAGTTGACACAGGAGCAAAAAAATTAGCCAATTCTCCAGATGAAAAAATTACAGAAGGGTTAGATGGTCTTAGAGATAGATTAAAAAAATACTACGATCTTGGGGCAAGATTTACAAAGTGGAGAGGTGTATATTCTATAAGTGAAAAATATCCAACAAAACTTGCAATTAATAGTAATGCTCATGCACTTGCTAGGTACTCTGCATTAGTTCAAGAAAGTGGAATGGTTCCAATAGTAGAACCTGAGGTATTGATGGACGGAAACCATTCTGCTGAAGTTTGTTTAAATAAAACATCAGAGGTAATTAAAGCATGTTTTGATGAACTAATTTTACACAAAGTTGATCTCTCTGGAATAATATTAAAACCAAATATGATTTTACCTGGAAGTCTATCGGAAAATAAAATTTCTAGTGAAGAAGTTTCTATAAAAACCCTAGAATGCCTTAAAAATTCTGTACCCAATGAAGTTCCTGGAATAGCTTTTTTATCTGGAGGACAATCTGAAATTGAAGCTACAGAAAATTTAAATTCAATTAATAAAAATAATAATACAAATTTCATAATGACCTATTCATATGGAAGAGCTCTTCAACAAAGTGCTTTGAAAGTTTGGTCAAAAGATATTAAAAATATAGAATCAACTCAAACTACTTTTAATCATAGAGCTAAAATGTGTACTTTAGCTGCTCAAGGAAAATGGTCAAACGAACTTGAAAATAAATAAAAAAAAATTTATTTATCTTATTTCTCCTAATAAAATACATAATTCTTTCTACATTAATCTTAATTTGATTTTAAAATCTGGGAAAGTAAGTTTTTTTCAACTAAGACTTAAAAATTACTCTCAGAATAAAAAAGTAATAATAGGAGAAAAAATTAAAAATATTTGTAAAAAAAATAAAGTAAAATTTATTATTAATGATGACCCTTTACTTGCCTTAAAATTAGATGCAGACGGCTGCCACCTAGGTCAAAAAGATATGAATATTAAGAATGCAAAAAAAATACTCGGTAAAAAAATTATAGGAATTACTTGTCATAATTCTATTGATTTAGCAAAAAAAGCAATTAAAGCTAAAGCTGATTACATTGCCTTTGGTGCTTTTAATCAATCTAAAACTAAAAAAACTAAGCATGCAGCTTCTATAAATATTTTAAATAAAGTTAAAAAATTTACAAAAACTCCAATAGTAGCCATTGGTGGAATAAATGCTGATAATTATAAAAATCTATTATTGAATAATGCTAATTTTTTAGCTATTTCAGGCTACATTTGGAAAAATAAAAAATATAAACCGTTACAAGCTTTAGAAAAATTAAAATGAAAATTAATGCTGGAGAAATAAGAGTTGGAATGCTTTTAGAATATAAAAATGACTTATGGCAAGTTTTGAAAACTCAACACGTAAAACCAGGAAAAGGTGGTGCATTTGCTCAAGTTGAAATGAAAAGCTTAAACAAAAATACTAAGCTAAATGAAAGATTTAGATCAAGTGAAACAGTAGAAAAAGCATCGTTGGAGGAAAATACTTTCAATTATCTATATAGTGATGAAACTAATTATTTTTTTATGGACCCAAAAACATTTGAACAAATAGAAATAAAAAAAGAAACTGTAGGTGATAAGGGAAAACTTTTAACTGAAAATTTAAAAGTTTCTGTAAGTTTTTATAATGAAAACCCACTAACAATTGAATTACCTAACCAAATAAATTGTAAAATTGAAACAACTGATGCAGCTCTTAAAGGTCAAACTGTTTCATCATCTTACAAACCAGCAACTCTTGATAATGGTTTAAATATTCAAGTTCCTCCGTTTATTGAAGCAGGTGATGAAATCGTACTTGATACTAGAAATTTAGAATACATTAAAAAAATCTAAAAATGATCTCTATATCTTCAAATTTAAATATTATGATTAAAGCAGCAGAAAAGGCCTCAAAGTTTGTGATAAGAGATTTTGGAGAAGTTGAAAAGTTACAAGTGACTAAAAAAGGACCCCGAGATTTTGTTACAAAAACTGACAGACATGTTGAAAAAATTCTAATTGAAGAACTTTCTAAAACAAAAAAAAATTATTCTTTTTTATCAGAAGAAGTCGGTTTTATTGAAAACAATGATAAAGATAACATTTGGATTATCGATCCAATAGATGGTACGACAAATTTTCTACACGGTATTCCTCATTTTGCAATTTGTGTAGCTCTTGAGACTAAAAAAGAAATAGTTAGCGGTTTAATTTTCGATCCAATAAAGGATGAGATGTTTTATGCAGAGAAAAATAAAGGTGCATATTTAAATAATCAAAGATTAAGAGTTTCAAATAAAAATGATATAGATGAGTGCCTTTTTTCTAGTAATCATGAAGGTGTCAAATTAAGCAATCTTAATATGAGATATAGTGGATGCGCTGCGTTAGACTTGGCATATGTGGCATCAGGTAGATTGGACGGTTTTTTTCATAATAAAATAAACATTTGGGATGTTGCCACAGGAGCTTTGCTAGTTGAAGAGGCCGGCGGAATAGTCAACGATCTATACAAATTCAATCCAAATAAGATAGATATTAGAGCATCAAGTGGGGCAATTAACAATAAAATGCTTGAAAATTTAAAGAACTTTTAATTGTGTTCTAAATTTCTTTTGTTATAAGTCTCGATATGAAAAAAGACATTCATCCTAACTACCATAATATAAAAGTAGAAATGACTGATGGTACTCAATTTCAAACTAAATCGACTTGGGGCACTGAAGGAGATACATTGAAATTAGAAATTGATCCTAAATCACATGCAGCTTGGACAGGTGGAAAACAAAAGTTAATGGATAAAGGTAGAATTAGTAAGTTTAATAAAAAATTTCAAAACTTTAAATCAGAAAAAAAAAATTAAATGTCAAATGCACCCTTAATGCCTATGGCTACTGCTGTATGGTTAGTAGAAAATACAACTTTAACATTCAAACAAATTGCTGATTTTTGTAAATTACATGAAGTTGAAATTCAAGGAATTGCAGATGGTGAAGTAGCTAAAGGTATAAAAGCTTATAACCCAATTATATCAGGTCAGTTATCTAAGGAAGAAATTGAGCAGTCATCTAAAGATGAAAATAGACCATTACAGATAAAAAGTAACGATATTGAAATTTCAAATAATGAAAAAAAAATAAAAAAATATATCCCACTTTCAAAAAGACAAGATAAACCAGATTCTGCGTTATGGTTAATTAAACAACACAGCATATTAAAGGACTCTCAAATTGCAAAATTAGTGGGTATTACCAAAAATTCTGTAACACTTATTAGAAACAAAAGTTATTGGAACTACAATAATTTAAATCCAAAAGATCCCGTTGCATTAAATTTATTTACTCAAAAAGATTTGGTCGAAGCCATTGAAAAAGCTGAAAGGCGAATTAAAAGGGAAAAAAAAGAAAAAGAGAAACAAAACAAAGCTAATCAAGCAACTCTGTAATGAATAAAATAAATAGACATAAATTTATAAAAGTGTTAATTAACCATTTTTTTTGGAGGTAGTTATTAAAATAGAAGTTAAAGACAACAATGTAGAACAAGCTTTGAGAGTTTTAAAAAGAAAACTACAAAGAGATGGTTTCTTTAAAGTTATTAAATTAAAAAATACTTATGAAAAGCCATCAGAAAAGAAAAAAAGAATTCTTCAAGAAAATATTAAAAGAGTTAAGAAATTAAATAAACTCAAAAATAGAATTTAAAAATACCGCGGGGTGGAGCAGTCTGGTAGCTCGTCAGGCTCATAACCTGAAGGTCGGCGGTTCAAATCCGTCCCCCGCAACCAATTTAATTATATTTGAAATTTAGATTTTTTACTATCAACTAGAAATGCCTTGACTGTTTCTATAGTTAATTGATTAAATGATTTTCCAAATTTTTCTATTTTCTGAATTACAGCTGGAGGAATGGTTATTATATGGCAACCTAATTGTTTAGCTTGCAAATAATTATACGGTTCTCTCACACTAGCCCATAAGATTTCTACATTTTTATAATTTTTTGCTAATTTTATACTTTTGACAAATTCAGGAATTGGATCTTTTCCAGTATCTCCTGCTCTTCCAGCAAAAATTGATATTATCACTTTTGTTTTTTTATTTATTACTTTAAGTATTTTTGCAGTTTGTTTAGCTGTGTATACTGCAGTAATATTCAACTTAATATTTTTATTATTAAGCTCTCTAATTACATTTCCTGTAAACTTGTTTTTTGAGTTAACCACTGGAACTTTAACATATATATTTTTACCCCAGGTATTTATTTTTTTTCCTTGTTCAACCATAGATTTTTGATCATCAGCAAATACTTCAAAAGAAATTGGTTTGTTTTTGCAAATCTTAAGTATTTGTTTAGAGTATGACTTATAGTCTTTTGCGCCAGCTTTTCTCATTAGACTTGGATTAGTAGTGAATCCTTTAACAACTTTTTTTTTATTAAACTTTTTAATTAAAGAAAGGTCTGCAATATCACAAAAAATCTTTATATTCATAAGATCTACAAATTCTTTGTAATATCCTCTGTCATTTTTTTTGCATCTGCAAAAAGCATTAAAGTGTTTTCTTTATAAAATAAATCATTATCAATTCCTGCATATCCGGGAGATAAACTTCTTTTGACAAATAACACAGATTTACATTTTTCCACGTCTAGAACTGGCATTCCATAAATTGGACTTTGGGGATCTGTTTTTGCTACAGGATTAGTAACATCATTTGCTCCGATCACAAATGCAACATCTGCATTTGCAAAATCATTATTTATTTCCTCCAATTCAAACACTTCATCATATGGAACATTTGCTTCAGCCAACAAAACATTCATATGACCAGGCATACGTCCCGCAACCGGATGAATAGCATATGATACTTTGATATCGTTCTTCTTTAATGTATCGACCATTTCTCTTAAGGCATGCTGTGCTTGTGCCACTGCCATTCCGTACCCTGGAACAATTATAACTGAAGATGCATTTTTCATTAAAAAAGCTGCATCATCTGCATTACCGCTTTTTACTGGTCTTTGTTCCTTGTTTTGATTTCCAGAAGTTTGATCTGTAGCTCCAAAACCACCTAAAATAACATTAAAGAATGATCTATTCATTCCTTTACACATTATATATGAAAGTATTGCTCCAGATGATCCAACCAATGCTCCTGTAATAATTAAGGCTGTGTTTTCCAAAGTAAATCCAATTCCAGCTGCGGCCCAACCTGAATAAGAATTTAACATTGAAATTACAACTGGCATATCTGCACCACCAATTGGAATAATAATTAAAAATCCAATCAAAAAAGAAATTGCAATTAATATCCAAAATAAATTAGATGATTGTGTTAAACAAAGATAAATAGTTAAAATTACAATCAAAATTAACAACAATGCATTTAGTAAATGTTGGCCTTTAAAAGTTATTGGTGCACCTGACATTATTCCTTGTAATTTTAAGAATGCTATGACAGATCCAGAAAAAGTGATTGCACCAACTGCTGCTCCAATTGCCATTTCAATTAAACTTGCAAGTTTAATATTTCCAGGTGTTCCAAGATTAAATGCAGATGGATTAATAAATGCAGAGATTGCAACAAATACAGCTGCTAAACCTACTAAACTATGAAAGCCTGCAACTAATTCTGGCATTGCAGTCATTGGTATACGATACGCTATAAATGCTCCAAGACTCCCTCCAATAGCTAAAAATATTAAAACATAGACAAATCCAGAACTAAAATTACCAACTGACAAAAATGTAACTGTTACGGCAATAACCATTCCAATTATTCCAAACAAATTTCCTTGTCTTGAAGTTTCAGGAGATGACAAACCTCTTAAAGCTAAAATAAATAATACTCCAGATACTAAATATAAAATTGCAGATAGATTTGCAGACATTAATTATTTATCCTTTTTCTTTTTTTTATACATTGCTAACATTCTTTGGGTGACTAAAAATCCACCGAAAATATTAACAGCTGCTAAAATAATTGCTAAAAATCCATAAATACTTGATGATGAAAAAACTACTCCGTCACTTCCAGACAAAGCTGCAATTATTGCACCTACTATGATTACTGAAGAAATTGCATTCGTAACTGACATTAAAGGAGTATGTAAAGAAGGTGTTACACTCCACACAACATAGTAGCCAACAAATATTGATAATATAAATATACTTAGTCTGAATATAAAAGGGTCTATTTCCATAATTCTACTTGATAAGTGTTTTATCTATTATTTCATCTTCTAAATTAATATTTAATTTCTTATTTTCTTTATCATATAAATTAGAGATAAAATTAAATACATTTTTAGCATATAAATTAGAAGCTGATACAGGTAATTTGTTTAATATATTTGCCTCACCTAAAATTTTAACACCATTTTTTTCAACAATTTTATCAACCTCAGTAAATACAGTATTTCCTCCTTGAACTGCTGCTAAGTCATAAATGACTGAACCTGGTTGTAAATTTTTAAACATTTCCTCTTTAATTATCTTTGGAGCTTCTTTACCTGGGATTAAAGCAGTGCATATTATTATATCAATTTTTTTTAATGTTTCTGAAATCAGTTCTTCTTGTTTCTTTTTAAATTCATCTGAAGCCTCTTTTGCATAACCACCTTCGGTTTCTAAATTCTCAGATCCTTCAACTGTAAGAAATTTTCCTCCTAAACTCTCAACTTGTTCTTTTGAGGCCATTCTTACATCTGTTGCAAATACTACAGCTCCCATTCTTTTAGCAGTTGCGATAGCTTGCAATCCTGCAACTCCAGCTCCAACTACTAATACTTTTGCCGCAGGAATTGTTCCTGCAGCAGTCATCATCATCGGAATTGCTCTTTCATAAACTTGGAAAGCTTCTACCACCGCTTTGTAACCAGCAAGGTTAGCTTGTGATGATAAAATGTCCATTGATTGCGCTCTTGTAATTCTTGGCAACAACTCCATGGAAAAACAATTTATTTTCTTTGACTTTAAATTCTCTAATTTTTCTTTATTTACAAAAGAGTTTAATGAGCCAATTAAAGTTTGATTTTCCTTAAAAAATGATAATTTTTCCTCAACAGGTAATCCTAATTGAATAACAATCTCAGAATTTTTAATTATTTCTTCCTCATTATTTGAAAAATTAACTCCAAAATTTTTATATTCTTCGTCAGTAAAACCTAAGTAAGTTCCATAATTATTTGGTAAAGTTAAATTAAATCCTAAACTAATATATTTTTTTGCAATTTCTGGGGTAATTGCTATTCGTTTTTCAATATCTCGATTTTCTAAAATTGAAGCTAAGTTCATAATAAAATAGATTAAATTACTATAAAAGAAATATTGCCATTAAAACTAAAACTGAGATTACTGCGACAGTTCCCCACAAAACGAACTTTGTAAAGTTATTCCAAGTATTTTTATGGTTTTCATTATCCATAAAAATTATTTTTGTCTTGCTTTGAACTTAGGGTTTGTTTTATTAATCACGTATACTCTACCTCTTCTCCTCACAAGCTTAGAGTTTAAGTCTCTTTTTTTTATCGATTTTAGTGAGCTTTTAATTTTCATATTTAAATTTTTTCAAACTTAATAAACGAACTTACGTAATCTTTCAAATTTATTTTTCCAAATCTTTGAATTATTCGATTATTTTGGGAAATTTTTGTTAATGCCGAAGCATACCTCTCACCTTGCCTAGGTTTTAAATAAATTATGTCAGATTTGAACATTTTTGCAACTTGCAATATTGAATAAGACTTCTTGTTTGAAATGCTGTAATGAGCACATTTACCTTTTTTCCATGCTTCATAACAAACTTTAACTGTATCTTTTATATGGGTAAATCTTCTTGTTTGTGTACCTGGTCTTACAACAGTAAGCGATTTTTTTTTCATATATAAATCCTCAAATATTCCTATTACTGTTGCCATATGCCCTTTTTTAATTTGTTTAGGTCCATAAACGTTATAGAAATAAATTACCTCAAATTTAAATTTAAACCATTTTTTTAAATTTTCTAACAATTCTAAGTTTTTAGATTTAGTAAATGCATATGGAGATAAATTTTTGTCATTTCCATTGTTTCCAAAACTTGCTGACGTTGCGGAATAAATTAACTTTATTTTATTTTCTAAACAAAATTTAAAAACAGCATTAGACCCGATAACATTTGATTCAAAACAGTGTTCAAATTTTTTAAAACTTTGAAATATTCTTGCAAATTCACCAAAATGAAAGACTGAATGAATTTTTTTTTTATAATTAAATAATGTTTTATTTATTTTAGAGGTATCAGCATTTAAGTATTTTATTCTTTTGTTTTTAATGTGATTTTTTTTTGTCCCGCTTGAATAATTATCTAGGCTAATTATTTTTTTTGAGGTTTTTTTTAAAAGTAGCTCGATAAGATTAGATCCAACAAATCCAGCTCCACCAGTAACTATAATATAATTTTTCATAGAGCTAAAATAGCCTGGCAATGTCCTACTCTTCCATGTCTTAAGACAAAGTACCATCGGCGCAGAAAGGCTTGACTTCCGAGTTCGGAATGGGATCGGGTATTACACTTTCGCAATAATCACCAGGCAGAGGGGCTTATACAAAAAAAAAATTATTAAGTAAACTAAAATATTTAATACTAATATTTATACAACAACATCAATTAATCGCCTTTAACAATATTTTGAGTTTTATTGAGCGCATAAAACAATGAGATAGGATAAAAATATATAATACTAATCCAATTATTAAAAAAATTTCCCGACGGGATTAATGGAAAGATATTTATAATTATTGCTATAACAAAACAAATATTTACATTTGGATTGAAATTTGTTTTTTTAAAATAATTTAAATTATTATTAATAGTTTTTAATAATAAAAAAATAAAATACATAAATGCAAAAAAGACAAGTATTGTACCTAAAAGACCAGTCTCAGCAAGTAACTGAAAATATAAATTATGAGGATGAGTATTCCATGAAAGATCTGAGATTTTATATCTGTCGTCCTTACTATTAATTCTATAAGTTCTTGGCCCAGATCCTAAAACAATATTGTCTTTAAAAATATTTAAGGAAACATTTGCGTATTCATGTCTTCTTTCACCAAAAAATAAAATTTTTTCATTAACGAATATTTGTTCCTTCGTTTCAATTATTAATCTTTGAAAATTATTTTGATTTAAAAAATTAAAAATTATAGTGCTAAGTATAAATAGACTTAAAACATATATTTTTGTTTTTCTTAAGCCTAAAAGGAAACAAAACATAAAAAAAATTGTAATAATAAATAAAGCAAATGCTGTTCGTTCACCTGAAATGATAATTAATATTGAAATTAAAACAAAAAAGATCAGAGACAAAATTTTTTCTAAAAAAGATAATTGCTTATTTTTTTTTTGAAAAAGATATAATCCAACATAAATTGGAAAAAATCTGGCAACATAGCTACCTAAAATGAGTTCATCTGCAAAAAAACTTGAAACTCTAACTCCTACCTTTTCGTAATTGAATATATTAGTGCCTGTGAAAAATTGTAAATAACCATCAAATATTAGTAAAAGATATATAATAGTTAAAATAACAAAAACTTTATTAAATAAATTTTTATCTTCTTTTGCTGTATGCCAAACACAAACAATAAATAATCCATATCTAATGTAAGGCAATGAGGAGTGAAGGGAAAAAATTATATTTTCAGACAAAAGGGAAGATAAAATAATTATTAAATAAAATACAAAAAAATATATAAATAAATAATTTCTAAAAACCTTTAATTGCTTAGTAAATAAAATATAAATTAAATAAATTAGTGAACAAAGTGTTAGACTTAAATCAGATAAAAATGGCCCCGTAATTAAAAATAAAGGAATAAGAGAAATATTAATTGAAAAAAATGTAAAAAGATATTTTTTTAAGTACTCAGATCTCATAAAAAATTGCTTGTCATATCCTTACTAGACATTACCAATTTTTTACTAATAATTTTTTTATCTATATTTAATCTTTTATCAAAAATATTTATGTTTCTTTCATGTTTTTTTGAATAATAATTTGTCACAAAATATTCTATAGTTGCATATTTTGACAGAACTAAGAATCCATGTGCAAAATTACTTGGTACATAGAGCATTTTTTTGTTATTATCAGATAGCTCATAATAAAAACATTTTAGATAATATTTAGATTTTTTATCAATTAGAACTAATATATCTAAAATCTTACCACTCAAAACTCTTACAAATTTATCTTGAGCAAATGGATCTGTCTGAAAATGAAATCCCCTAAATACATTTTTTTTTGAAAAAGAGACATTTGATTGTTTTATAGTTATTTTTTTTTTCAATATTTTGCATAAATCTTTTATATTTAAAGATTCGTAGAAGTAACCACGATTATCTTTAAAAACTTTAGGCTTTAAAAGTTTTACTCCTTTTGGTCCGTTTTCTAAAATCTTCATTATTTGCTTACAATTTTTTTTAAATAATCAACATATGTTGATTTACCCAAACTCTTTATGATTAATTTAATTTTAGATTTACTTATCCAGCCTTTGTTTAGTGAAATTTCTTCTAAACATCCTATCTTAATACCTTGCCTATTTTCAATTGTACGTATTAATTGAGATGCTTCAAAAAAAGATTCAAATGTACCTGTATCTAACCATGCAAACCCCCTAGATAAATATTGAACATTTAATTTTTTTTTTTTAAGAAAATACTTATTTACATCAGTAATTTCCAATTCACCTCTATTTGATGGGTTTAAAGATTTTGCAACTTTGATAGCTTGATTTTCAAAAAAATATAAACCGGTTACAGCAAAATTTGATTCTGGCTTTTTTGGTTTTTCAGAAATCTTATTTGGTACTCCATTTTTGTTACATGAAATAATTCCATATCTAGTTGGGTCTTTTACTTCATAAGCAAAAATTGTAGAAATATTTTTTTTACTACTGGAAATTAAAATTTCCTCTAAATTATTTCCATAAAAAAAATTATCCCCAAGCATTAATGCCATAGAAGAACTTCCAACAAATTTTTCTGCGATAATCAATGCTTGGGCAATACCTTTTGGTTCTTCTTGAATGGCATAATTTAAAGTTATTCCAAAACTAGATCCATCTCCAAATAAATTTTCAAAAAAATTAATATCTCTAGGTGTAGATATGATCAATATTTCTCTAATTCCAGCCATCATTAAGATTGAAATAGAATAATAAATCATTGGTTTATCATAAAGTGGCAAAATCTGTTTTGAAACAATTTTTGTTACAGGGTGTAGTCTTGATCCACTTCCACCTGCTAATAATATACCTTTTCTATTTTTCATTTTTACTTAATACTCAACAAATATTTTTTTAAATAAAATTTCCAACTTTTTATTTCAATATTTAAGTAATTGGAAATCTTATTTATATTCATCTTGCTATTTAAAGGTCTTCTTACCATTAATTTTAAATCTTTGGTTCTTATTTCATTTATTTTCATATTTTTATAATCATTTTTTTTAAAATAATTTTTTAAAATAAAATAACTTAATTCAGAACGGCTTATAAAATCTTTTGGACATAAATTGAATATACCTGAAATCATTTCATTTTTATTAATTTTTATTAGGATTTTTTTTAAAATTTGTATTACTAAATTAGTACTGGTAGGTGATCCAATTTGATCTTTTACGATATTTAGTTTTTTATTTATTTTCAAATTTTTTATAATCTTTAATACAAAATTACTATTTCCGAATGGGCCATATAACCAGGAAAGTCTCAGGATAATAAATTTACACTTTGAATTAATTATATTTTTTTCACCTAGATATTTTGAATATCCATAGAAATTTACTGGATGACATTTAAAAGTTTCTTTCCAAGGCACTGTTCCAATTCCGGAATAAACATAGTCGGTTGAAAAATGAATTAAAAATATATTATTCTTAAAACAATAATTAGACAAAATTTTTAAACTATCTGAATTAATTAATTTTGCCTTTTTTTTATGTAATTCAGCTAAATCAACTTGAGTATAAGCTGAACAATTAATAATAATTTTTGGTTTTATTTTTTTAACTTTTTTTAATAAAATTTTTGTATTAGTTAAGTTGCCGCTTAAAAATTGTTTTTTTTTTAAACTCGATGAAAAAAAAAAAAAATTATTATTTTTTTTAAATTTTTCAAATATATGCCTACCTAATTGGCCGTTAGCGCCTATTACACAAATATTCATTGTAAATTACCATTTTTAATTTTATTTGCATACCATTTAACAGTCTGTTTCAAACCATTTTTAAAATTTACCTTTGGTTTCCAATTAAATTTTTTTTTTATTTTATTGTAATTTACTGAATATCTAAAATCATGACCTGGTCTATCTTTTACAAAATTTATGAAAGTAGAATATTTTTTACCTTTTAATGGATAGAGATTATCTAAATAACTACAAATCATTTTTACAATTTTAATATTTGGAACCTCCGTGCCTCCACCAATATTATATTGTTCGCCTGGTACACCTAAATTTGACAATAAATATAATGCTGAACAATGATCTTCAACATGAAGCCAATCTCTCACATTTCTCCCGGAACCATAAACAGGAATTTTTTTTTTATTCATGGCTTTCATGATGGTTAAAGGAATTAATTTTTCATAATTTTGATATTTACCATAATTGTTCGAACAATTTGAAATTAGTATGGGAAATCCATAAGTCTTAAACCAGGATCTAGCAATTAAATCCGAGCTTGCTTTACTTGAAGAATAAGGGCTATTTGGAAAATATTTATCTTTTTCTGAAAAGGACTTTTCTTTTATTCTTAACGATCCATAAACTTCATCAGTACTTACATGTAAAAATTTAAAATTTTTAATTTTTTTTTTATTTGTTAGATAATATTTTAAGCACTCGTTCAAGAATAATGAGAAATCAAGAATGTTGTTCTTTATAAACTTGATTGGTCCATTTATAGAATTATCAACATGAGTTTCGGCAGCAAAATTAATAATTTTTGTTATTTTATATTTCTTAAAAATTTTTTTTATGATTTTAATATTTCCATAATTTCCTTTAAAAAAAATATAATTTTTAAATTTATTAAATTTTTTGTTTATTTTTTTATTCGCAGCGTATGAATAAGAATCTAAGTTAATAACAAAGATGCCTTTTTTAAGGAGCATTTCAATAAAATTTGAACCTATGAAACCACATCCTCCTGTAACTAAATAAATACTTTTTTTTTGCATTATAAACTATTTAATTATATTAATTTCAAATAATGTCTTTAATTAATTATACTACTATTCTCAATATTTTTAAAAAAAGGTTTAAAATATTTGTTATTTTAAATTTAATATTTTATATTTTTTTTGTTTTATCCAACCAAACTATATTTAAAGATAAATTAGATAAAAAATTTTCAGTAATTTTTGATTATAAATATGATTATATTTGGTCAGATGGTAATTCAAAAAGCTTTGAATTTGACTCTATATTAAGCAAATTAAAATATGAAGAAACAAATTCATTAAGCTATAGACCTGAAAACACTTTTCCCTTTGAAGACTTAAAAGAGTTGCACAGTGTTTATTTTGCGCTTTTATACGAATTTAACCATAATGATATAAAAGATATGGATTTTAAAAGTCAATACAACAAAATTGGTCAATCTTTTAATTTTGATACAAGAAATGTTACCTACAGAAATAAAAAGCTCCACGTGGGATGGAATAATTTAGAGGAAGCAGAAAATTATCTACTCAGCCTACATAATAGATCCGTGAAAAATATACAAAGAGTATTAAATTTGAATTTAAATGACAAAAAAAATTCAGTAGAAAAAAAAATTAATAATTTTTTAAAAATCTACTCTCTAAATGATATGAAAAAAAGTTTATTAATTTTATTAGACAAGGAAAATGGCATTGATGGAATTGATGGAAAAGAAACTGAATTGTTTATTAATGAAAAAATAAAATTAGCTGGTATAGAGGAAATGCAAGGTAGTGAAATAATAGGTTACTTGCTATCAAATAATGTCAATTTTGTAGACTATGATTTATTTAATAAAAAAAAAACTTTGTTTGCATATTATGTTAAAAAAAAATATATGAATGATATAGATATCGATGAATTAAATTATTTTTATGAATATGAAAATTTAATCAAAAATATTAAAGATTACTTGCCCAAATATAATAAAGAAATTTCCAAACTAAACTACATGCAATTATACGCTGTTGAGATAATAATTTCCTTTATACTTTCGTTAATTATTATTTTTTTTCCAAAAAAATTAAGAAAAAAATATTAACTAGAGCATATTATTTTGATTTAACAAGATATCTCTGAGTTTTTTAATGTTATTTATTTTAATATTATAATTAATTAAATCATTCAATTTTTCAAATTTTTCTGAATTAAAAATTAAATTATCAACGCAAAGAATATCTTTATTTGATGTTTTCTTTATTACTTTATCATAATAAAGTTCTTCTCTAATTTTCTCACCTGGTCTTAAACCAATTTCAACAATATCAATTTCACCATTTTGATTATTACTATCTCTAATACTTTTTCCATAAAAATTTGCCAGTTTGTTTGCTATTTCTAAAATCTTTATTTGTTTACCCATTTTCAATAGCATAATTTCTCCATTTTTAGAAATAAGTGTAGTTTCTAAAACTAATTTTACAGCATCACTAATTGTCATAAAATACCTTTCAACTTTTTTATCAGTTATAGTTATTGGACCACCTGCTTGAATTTGCTTAGCAAACAAAGGCACTACTGAACCTGATGAGTTTAGTACGTTGGCAAACCTGACTGCAGAAAATGAGGTTTTATTATTTTTCTTTTTTGAAATATTTGCGTAATATTTAATAGCTAACTCAGACATTCGTTTTGTTGATCCCATAATACTTGATGGTCTTACAGCTTTATCAGATGAAATTAAAATTAATTTTGCAACATGATATTTCATTGCAATTTTACATAGGTTTAAAGTTGATTTATAATTATTTTCTAATGCCTCAACTATATTATTTTCAACTAAAGGCACATGTTTAAATGCAGCACAATGAAATATATATTCTGGTTTGTGTCTTCTGCAAATTTGATCAATTTTACTGAAATTTGTTACAGATACTAAATAATAAATAATTTCAGTGTCATATTTTATTTCAGATTTGAGAAGTGATAAATCTTCAAGCAATTTATATAAATTATATTCTGAATTCTCTATTAGTAATACCTTCTTTGGGTTTAGTTTTACTATTTCCTTGATTAATTCGCTACCAATAGATCCACCTGCTCCAGTTATCATTATTGTTCTATCAGCAAGTCTCTTTTCTAATCTAGATGAAGAATATTCTATTTTTTTATTAAAAATTTTAATATTTTTCACGTCTTCCTTAAATTGATAATCTAAGAAGTTTTCCGGTTTTGGAATAATTTTAATATCTACTTTTTTCTTATTGGTTAGATGTTTTAATAATTTATCTCTATTTTTCTTAGAATTAAGTGGTTGTTCTATAAAAACAGTATCTATTCTTTTATCAAAATTAGATTTATTCAAACTATATAAAGATTTTAATGAAGTATTGCCAATCATGCGAGCATCGTGCTCTTTATCATTAACTATAAAAAATAGAATATTATATGATTTTAAAGAATTTTTTAAAAATTCAGCATTTTTAAAATAACAAAATACCAAAGCATTTTTTTGTTTTTGAATTTGAAAATATTTACTTATGATAAATACCACCATCACCCTTGATGAAATAAATAATATTAAAAATGTTAATGGATGGAGAATACCGATAGATCTTGGTATTCCATGAAATTTAAAATAATTAAAAATAAACGTTACTAAAATCATGTATAAAATAAAAATTAAAATAATTTTTGAGATATTCATTAAATCATAATATCTTGATAGCGGCTGATAAAATGAAAATGAAAAACTTAAAACTATAAAACTCAAATATAAAATTATAAAAGATATAACTTGATTTGTTGTTTCGTTTATAAAAAATGAATCAATTCTTAAATAATAAGCAAGAAAGAAAGATGCCAGACAGAGAAAACTATCAAAAAAAAATAAGATTGTTTTTCTTTGAAAACTTTTTAATCTCAATAAATTAGATATAAATGTTGCCATTTTAAAATTTATGGTTTACTAGCATTTTTGCATGAAAAATATACTTAAAAAAAAAAATAGTTTCAAAATTAAAACTGTGCTTAGAGATAAAGATATAAGGGGCTCCATTTTATCTATTTGTGACATACCTTGTAAGAATGTATCAATAATTAATTGTAAAAAAAATACAATTCGATCAAATCATATTCATAAAAAAGATTACCATATAATGTACGTTTTAGATGGAGAAATAGATTATTTTTATAAGAGATTAAATTCCAATAAAACAAACTATCTTAAGATAAAAAAACATGAACTTATTTTTACGCCTCCCAATGAAATACACGCAACATATTTTCCAAAAAATACAACACTAATAGTATCAAGCAAAAATCCAAGAGATAAAAAAACTTATGAAAATGATACTACAAGAGTTCATTTTATTACTAAAAAAAATGTTATAAAGATGATTAAAGATGCACGGAAAAAAAATTAACCGATGCAGACTCTGTAAATCTAAGAAAATACAGAAAGTTATAGATTTTGGTAAAATACCACTTGGAAATAATCTGCTTAAAAATAAAAGGCAAAGTCTTAGAGTAAAAAAATATCCACTAATATTAAATAACTGTAAAAATTGTAATCACTTTCAATTAAGCTACTCTGTTGATCCACAAATTCTGTATGCAAAAAATTACACATATTTAAGCGGTACGGGACCTAGTATGGTTTCACATTTAAAGAAGTATTCGAATTATGTGATAAAAAAAACAAATTTGCTAAAAGATAATATTGTAGTTGATATTGGATCAAATGATGGAACATGCTTAGAAAATTTTAAGAAAAAAAAAATGAGAGTATTAGGAGTTGATCCAGCAAAAAAACCTTGTCAAGTTGCAAAATTAAGAGGCATCAAATCTATAAATAGTTTTTTTAATAAAAAGGTTGCAGAAAAAATTACTAGAAAATATGGTAAAGTTGATTTTGTGACAAGTCATAATACTCTGGCACATGTTGATGATATTGAAAATATATTTGAAAATATTTTCGAAATATTAAAAAAAAATGGATATTTTTGTTTTGAAATTGGTTACTTCAATGAAGTAATTAAAAATAACTATTTTGATACAATTTACCATGAACATCTCGACTATCACCATGCTAATCCATTAATAAAATTCTTAAATAAAATTGGATTTTCTATAATTGATATAAATATTGTAAACATTCAAGGTGGCTCACTAAGAATACTTTGTAAAAAAGACTTCAAAAAAAAAATTACCAATAAGGTTAATAAATTTTTAAAAAAAGAAGAGAGGACAAATCTATATAATAAAATTTTCATAAACACCTGGGAAAAAAAAATTAAGAATTTAATGAAAGATGCAAGGGATAAAATTTTAAAAGTTTCTTCAAAAGAAATATTATATGGTTATGGATCACCAACTAAAATAATTTTATTTTTAAAACTACTAAATATACCAAAAAATAAATTGAAATGTATTTTTGAAGATAATCTGCTTAAACAAAATAAATTTTTGCCAATTTATGGAAATAAAATAATTGGTACAAATTTTATTAAGAAATTCAAACCAAAATTTATTATCATTTTTGCATGGAATTTTGCAAAGGATATTAGAAAAAAAATAAATAAAATAGATAAAAATATAAAAATAATTGTCCCTTTACCTAAATTTAAGTTAAATTAAATTATTATGTTAAAAACATTCAAAAAAGTTCTAGTTATTGCTCCACATCCAGATGATGAAACTTTGGGTGTTGGAGGAACAATTAAAAAATTAAAAGATCTAAACAAAAACATTAATTTGTTAGTTGTGGGAGGTCATCTACCTCCATTATATACGCAGAAAGAATATGAAAAGACTGAGAAAGAATGTAGAAAAGCATGTAAAATTCTTGGTGTAAAAAAAATTTTTTTTCTTAAAAAAATTGCAACTCAATTTAATGAAGAACCAGTTTCTAGATTTAACAAAAGTATAGAAAATGTTATTAAATTAGTTGATCCAGATTTAGTTTTTATACCTTTTCCAGATAGACATATAGACCACAAATTAGTGTTCGAAGCATGCATGGTATGCACAAGACCTAAAAAAAATAGTAAAATTAAAATGATACTTTCATATGAAACGTTATCTGAAACACATTGGAATGCAAATTACATTGAACCAAATTTTGTACCCGATGTATTTATTGACATAACTAAACAATACAAATTTAAAGAAAAAGCATTGATGAAGTACTCATCACAAATTAAAAATAACAAAGCAAGAAATATTCAAGCTATTAAAGGGTTGGCAACTTTTAGGGGGAGTCAAAATAGTAAAAATTTTTGTGAAGCATTTAAGCTAATTAGAATTAATTTTTAACTTAATTTTATCAAATAAATAAATATTTTTTTTAATTAAATTTAAGTTGTCATTTTTCATACTTTTCATTTTTTCAATATTCATTGTTAAAAAAGCTTTAAAACAATCATGATCATTGACATAAGAAATTTTGTTTTTTTTTTCTTTAATAATGCTAATAATTTTTTTTTTAATTTTGATACCACTAAATATTTTGTCAAAAATTATTTTTGTTCCATTTGCATTTGTAAATATAATATTATTTTGATAATTTTTACTTTCTCCAATGTTAATAATAAAATTTATTTTTTGAGATTTGATTATAATATTTAATATTTTTAATTCTCTATTAATTATTTTTTTCTTAATGCTCTTAATGTGTGTTGGATTAATATTTAGATAATTAATTAATGATATTGGATATATCCCAATATCATGAAGAATTAAGAATTTATCTTTATTATTTTTCCTAAAACCAATTTTAGAGAATCCAGGTATTATAAAATTAATTTCTACTTTTTTGATTTTATTATTATTTTTATACCAAAAAATTTTCAATTTTTTAAAAGCTCTAGAATAGAAATACATTATATTTTCAAGAAAAAATTGATTTTTATATTTGGATAATTTTTTATTTATAACGGAAAATTGTTTTTTGTTTATTAGGGCAGGCTTTTCAACAATTATATTGGTTTTTTTTTCTAATAAAAAATTTATCAATTTATAATGTGTTTTAGGTGGAGTGCAGATATAGTATATGGTGTTTTTGTTTGATTTTAAAATTTTTAGTTCAAAAAAAATATTTTTTTTATTCAATATTTTTAGTATTTTTAATTTTGTTTTTTTTAAAGCAGGTATAATTCTTTTATT
>CABZXO010000009.1 GCA_902529645.1 uncultured Pelagibacteraceae bacterium
AGCACTTCAGCAACTGCATGGCTATTAGATCCAGCTATTGAAAAAATATTTATTAATAAAGATCAAACTTTAATATTTCTTATTCCAATTGCTATAATAATTGCTTTTAGCACTAAGGGTATTTCTCTTTATTTTGCAAAATTGTTAATGATTAATATAGGTGAAGAAGTAAAAAAAATGATTCAAATTGACATGCTTAAATCATTTATAAAAGCTGACTCAGAAATAATAGAAAATAAACATTCAGGTAATTATATCTCTAATTTAAATTTCGATGTTAATCAAATTACTAGGATGTTATCTGATGCATTTTTAAGCATATTCAAAGATGGACTTACATTGATAGGCTTGCTTATAGTAATGTTTTATCAAAATTGGAAATTATCTTTGATTGCAATAATCATGATTCCTTTAGCTTCAGTCACCGCAAAAGTCTTAGGTAAAAGAATGGGAAAAGTTTCAACTCAAGCTCAAGAAAAATCAGGAGATCTTAACAGATATTTAATTGATCTATTTAAAAATCATAAAATAATAAAAATTTTTCAAAGAGAGGACTTTGAGAAAAAAAGATCAGAAATTTTCGTGGATGGCCTTAAGGAAAAATCTGCCAAAATTGCTGCTGTGTATATAAGATCAACTCCAATTATGGAGATTTTAACAGGTATAATGATAGCTGTTTTAATTTTTTACTCTGGAATTTTAATTTTTAGAAATGAGTTAGGTATAAATAACTTTTTCTCATTTTTAGCTGCAATGATGTTAGCTTACCAACCAGTAAAAACTCTGACAAAAGTAAATGTAGCAATTGGTCAGGGTTTAGCTGCCGCTAAAAGAATAATTCCAATAATTGATCTTCAAAATGAAATTAAACTAAATGAAAGCAGTAAAAAATTAATTTTAAATGAAGGAAATATAGTTTTTCATCAAATTAACTTCACGTACAAGTCAAATTTAGAAAACAGAGTTCTTAAAAACATATCTCTCAAATTTACAGGAGGTAAAATGACTGCTTTGGTTGGTCACAGTGGTTCAGGAAAATCAACTTTATTAAATATGATACCTAGAATATACATGCCAAATTCAGGAAAAATTGAGATAGATAATCAGGATATTGGAAAGATAAGCTTAGCTTCACTAAGGAAGGAAATGTCAATTGTAGATCAAAACACAACTTTGTTTGACGACACTGTTTTTAATAACATTAAATATGCAAGACCAGAAGCCACCGATAAAGAAATTTTTGAGGCATCAAAATTAGCCATGTGTGAAGATTTTATAGATAATTTAGAAAAAGGGTTCGAAACAATGATTGGTGAAAATGGAGTAAAGTTATCAGGGGGTGAAAAACAAAGATTATCAATTGCTAGGGCTTTTTTGAAAAAAAGTAAAATAATTCTACTAGACGAAGCTACTTCTTCCTTAGATTCAGAAACAGAGGAAAAAATACAAAAAGCTTTAAATGAATTAACTGCAAATAAAACTACTATAGTAATAGCTCATCGGTTATCTACAATCTTAAATTCAGACAAAATATATGTAGTTGATAAGGGAGAAATTAAGGATTCGGGTAAACATGAGGAATTGTTAGCGAAGTCTAATGTTTATAAAAGTTTTTATGAAAAGCAAATAAACCAAAATTAATGTATTTCATTTACGGTATTCTAACAAAATTAATAATTATTATTTCGCCTATAATATTTTTTTTTAGAATATTAAATGGTAAAGAAGATAAAAGGAGTTTAAAAGAAAAACTCTGCATTTATTATCAA
This sequence comes from uncultured Pelagibacteraceae bacterium, assembly GCA_902529645.1. GTDB lineage: Bacteria > Pseudomonadota > Alphaproteobacteria > Pelagibacterales > Pelagibacteraceae > Pelagibacter. The sequence goes on from CABZXO010000009.1 coordinate 1,770, forward strand.
AAAAAAAATTCTTTTAATTCTTTGTGGTTTCATGCTGCAAGTGTTGGGGAATTAATGAGTATAATCCCAATTATAAAGAAAATTGAAAAGAATAATAAAATAAAAAAAATAATTTTAACAACTTCAACAAAAAGTTCAGCAGATATATTCAAAAAGTTAAAATTTAAAAAAACAATTCATGTATATTATCCTCTAGATGAAAACAACATAACTAGGAAATTTATTAATTTTTGGCAACCTAAAGTAGCTGTATTTGTTGAGTCTGAAATATGGCCAAACATGTTTAAAAATTTAAAAGAAAAGAAAATTCCAATAATTATTTTAAATGCAAGAATAACAAAAAAAAGTTTTAATAGATGGAAAATTATTAAAAATTTTTCAAGTGATATTTTTAATAAAATTACCCTTGCATTACCTCAAAATTCTGAAACCAAAAAATATCTTAAAATTCTAGGTTCCAAAAATATAAAAAAGGTAGGTAATTTAAAATACTATGGAGAGAAAAAAATTTTTTATAAAGATAAATCTAAACTAAAAAATAAATTCAAAAAATTTAAAATATGGTGTGCTGCAAGCACACATGAAACTGAAGAAATTTTAATTGCGAAATTACACAAAGAATTAAAAAAATATCAAAAAAAATTAATAACTATAATTATACCTAGACATATTCATAGATCTGAAAAAATAATAGAAGATTTAAAAAAAATGAATTTAAATGTGGTAAGACATTCAACGAAAAATAAATTATCTGAAAATACTGATATCTATATAGTAGATGCTTTTGGAGAGTCCCCTAATTTCTATAATTTAACTAACATTACATTTATGGGTGGTTCCGTCGTAAAACATGGGGGTCAAAATCCTCTAGAGGCTGCTAGGTTGAGAAATCATATTATTACTGGCTCAAATATAGACAATTTTAAGGAAATTTATTCATATCTAAACAGGAACAAGATCTCATTTACTACATCAGATATAACAAAAATGAGAAAAATTATTTTAAGAAAAATCAAAAGAAAAATGTCAATTAAAAAAACAAAAAAAATTTTTTTAAACGGAGATAAAATTTTAAATAAGAATATTTTATATATTAATAAATACTTAACATGAAATTAATTAAACCGAGCTTTTGGCAAAACAGTAATTTTTTAACAATTTTACTTTATCCATTTTCTTTGATCACGTATATTATTAATTATTATAAAAAGTTTTCTAAACAGAATGATTTTAAAATTAAAATTATTTGTGTAGGAAATATTTATATTGGTGGAACAGGTAAAACTGCTTTATCAATAGAGATATATAAATTATTAAAAAAAAAATACAAAACAGTATTTATTAAAAAAAATTATAAAAATCAAAAAGATGAAATAAAACTCTTAAGTAGTAAGGGCAAAGTCATTTGTCATAAAAGCAGATTGAAAGCTTTACAATCAGCGCAGAAAAAAAAATTTTCTTTGGCAGTAATGGATGATGGACTTCAGCAAAAAAATATTAAATATGATTTAAAAATAGTTTGTTTTAATTCGTCTGAGGGACTGGGAAATGCTCACTTGTTACCAGCAGGTCCTTTACGTGAAAGTATAGATGAAATGAAATACTGTGATATTGCAATTTTGAATGGAGAAAAAAGTAATAATAAACTTAAAAAAAAATTAAAAGAGGTAAATAGAAATATTAAAATCTTTGAAGGGTTTTACGAACCTAAAAATTTAATAGATCTAAATAAGAATAGAAAATATTTAATGTTTTGTGGCATAGGAAACCCTCACGAATTTGAAAAAACATTATTAAAATATAAATTTAAGATTAAAAAAAAAATTATTTTTCCTGACCATTATCACTTTTCAACAAAAGAAATTAAGAATTTGAGAAATAATGCAAAAAAAAATAATTTAAATATTATTACAACAGAAAAAGATTATTTAAGATTGACTAAAAAACAAAGAATAAAAATTAGTCATTTAAAAGTTAGATTAAGAATTAAGAAATTAAATGAATTTAAAGAACTTTTAAACAATATTTGATGAAAAAAATAAATCACATAATACAATTTATAATAGTTAGAATTTTATTTTATTTATTTGAAATTATAGGATATGAACGCTCCTCAAATTTAGGATATTTTATTGGCAAATTTTTAGGACCTTTTTTTAGATCTAAATTATCAATAAAAAAAAATCTTCAAAAAGCTAAGATTAGTGAAAGTTATGATCATAAAAAAATATCAACAAATATTCTTGGAAATTATGGTCGTATATTTGGAGAATATATACATTTAAAAAACTTTAAAAATGATAAATTAAATAAATTTATTTCAATAGAAGGGTTTGAACATCTTCAGAATATAAAAAAAAATAATCAAAAAGTGGTTTTTATATCTGGTCATTTTAATAATTTTGAATTAATGGCAATGCAAATTGAAAAATCAGGAATTGATTGTGCTGCAGTATATAGACCCTTAAATAATCCATACTTAAATAATATAATGGAAAAAATTAGAAAAAGAGATATCTGTAAAAAACAAATTAAAAAAGGACGAGCAGGCACGCGTGAAATTATAAAAAATCTTTTGAAAGGTTCATCGATAGCTATAATGATAGATCAAAGAGTGAGGGAAGGTGTAAAAACTCCTTTTTTTAAAAACTTAGCTGCAACTACTACAATACCAGCACAATTAATAAAAAAATATAATTGTGATGTTGTTCCAATTTATATTGAGAGAAAAGATAAAATTTTTTTTAAGATGTATGTATCTAAACCAATTAAAATTGAAAAATCAAAAAGTGTTTTTGAAATAACGTTGTCGTTAAACAAAATACTTGAAAAAATGATACTCAAGAATATAGATCAATGGATTTGGACGCATGATAGGTGGAAAGATTAGTTTATTTGCTTAACTTTTCCCTTTTTGTTGAGGCTTCCACATATGAAAAATATGCCTCTTGCTTTTCAACATTCCAATAATTCAAATTTTCTAATGAAACTTTTTTACCAGAAATAGCACAAATAACATGATCACCATCTTCAATTATTTTGAAGTTATTAGGTAAATATTCAAGTTTAGCTAATTTATTTTTCATTAATAAGATATATAAGTTAATATATGAAAATTGCAATTCTTGGTAGTGGAGGCAGAGAACATGCAATAGCTATCTCAATTTTGAAATCCAATAAAATTAGAAAATTATATTGTATACCAGGAAATGCTGGAACGTCTGAATTAGCAGAAAATATTTCAATAGACATTAATAATTTTGAAAAGATTTATAATTTTTTGAATGAAAAAAAAATTGATTTAGTAGTGGTTGGACCTGAAGAACCATTAGTAAATGGTATTGTAGATTATCTAGAAAAATTTAATATACAAGTCTTTGGACCAAATAAGAAAGCGTCTCAGCTTGAAGGATCAAAGATTTTTACAAAAAATCTTTGTCAAGAATACAACATACCAACTGCAGCTTTTGGGGTTTTTCAAAATATGAAAGATACAAAAAAATATTTAGAAAATAGTAAATACCCTATAGTTATTAAAGCAGATAATTTAGCTGCAGGAAAAGGTGTATATATTTGTAAAAATAAAAAAGAAGCTCTTCAATCAGTAAAAGAAATATTTGAAGGTAAATTTGGAAAAGCAAAAAATGTTTTGGTTGAAGAATTTCTGGATGGTGAAGAAATGAGCTATTTTATTATAACTGATGGAAAAACAATTAAAAACTTTGGAACAGCTCAAGATCACAAAAGAGTTGGAGAAGGAGATCTTGGAAATAATACTGGTGGTATGGGTGCTTATTCCCCATCCAGATTAATTAATAAAACCTTGGAAGAAAAGATATTAAATAAAATTATAGAACCCACTCTAGCGGGACTTAATAAATTAAAAACAAAATATAGAGGCTTCTTATATGCCGGATTAATGATTATAAAAAATGAACCTTATCTAATTGAATATAATGTTAGAATGGGTGATCCAGAATGTCAGACAATCCTTCCACTATTAAAAACTGATATAATTGACTTATTTATTTCATGTAATAATCAAAATCTTAACGATTTAAATCTCACATGGCAGAATAAAAAAAGTGTATGTGTAGTTTTGTGTTCTAATGGATATCCAGAAAAATATGAAAAAAATGTAAAAATTCAAAATTTTGATAAATTAAAACTAGATCGAAAAAATTTTTTATTTCATGCTGGAACTTCAAAAAGTGAAAATGAGATTATCGCGACTGGAGGCCGTGTATTAAATTTTGTGTCTTTATCAGAAAGTTTTTCCAAAGCAAGAGAAGAGATACATAAAAATTTAAGTAGGCTTAGATGGGAGAAAGGATTTTATAGAAAAGATATAGCTTCTAAAGTAATTAATAAAGAATAATGAGGATTATATCAGGTATATTCAAAGGTAAGAAAATAGATCAACCACTTGATTTCAAGACAAGACCTTTAAAAGATCTAACCAAAGAGTCTATTTTTAATATAATAAAACATTCCAATAAATTCTCTATAGACCTAGGTTGTTCAGAAATACTTGACCTCTTTTCTGGGACAGGATCATTTGGTATCGAATGTTTGTCTAGAGGAGCTAAATATGTAACATTTGTTGAGAATTACAATACGATTTTACCTATCCTTAAAAAAAATTTAGCAAATTTAAAGTCGATTAAAAATTATTCAGTAATTGAGGAGGATATTTTAAGTAACATAAACAAAAAAATTACTAAGAAAAAATATGATATTATTTTCTTGGACCCGCCATATAAAGAAAATAAATTTATTAACCTAATTATCACAATATTAAATGATCAGATTCTTAAACCTGACGGTATAATTATTATTCATAGACATAAAAAACAAGAAGATATTTTTCCGAAAGAATTTAAATTAATTGAAGAAAAAAAATATGGAATATCAAAAATAATTTTTGGTTCATATGCTTAGTTTAAAATTTTTTTTGTCTCTTTTTTAATTAATTCAACAGCTGGTTGATTAAATGGATTTAATTTTAAATATCTACCCAAAAGAATAGTTTCAAGAACAAAAAAACAAAAAAGTTCTCCTAAAGTCTTTTCGTCTTTTTTATAAATTTCGAAACTTCTAAATGGAATTTTTTTATTTCTAAAAACATTTTCAGTCGCTTTTTTTTGAGCATACATAATTTGATTTACGCTTTTATTTTTAAGATAATTTTGCTCTAATAAAATTTTATCATTTTTAATTTTAATTAATTTTTTTTCCTTCACAAAAAAGAAAGTAAAAAAATTATTATTTAATCCATCTAAATATAGCTGCATAACACTATGATTATCTTTAGGCATGGATGAAACGATTGGTAAAAAACCTTTTTGTTTTTTTCCTAAACTTTCTGCAATTAGTTGTTGATACCATTTGAATAAATCATTTGACGCCTCGTCATAATTTAAAATTATTGAATTATATTTTTTTTTTTTTAAAAAAAATAATGTTGCAGATACATTATCGATCAACGCCTTCATAAATCCTTTGTTTTTAATTAGATTATTTAATTGTCTAAAATTTTTTGGATTTAAACCCATTAATTCAGCTGGCAACATTCCAACCTCTGATAAAACTGAATATCTTCCACCAATATAATTGTTGTGATCTACTATTTCAGAATTTAATTTTTGAGCTAATTTTCTCAGATAACTATCTTTATTTTCTGTTAAAAATAAATTCTTATCCTTTTTTTTTATCAAAATATTTGAATTTACAATTGTTTCAATTGTATTTCCCGACTTTGATATGACCAAATTATTATAATTTACACTTGAATTTTTAATCTGTTTTATTTGGAGGTTGTCAATAAAACAAAATTTTTTTTTAATTTTTTTATTTAAAAAGTTGTAAATTGCTTGTGTTCCAAGAGTTGAACCACCCATTCCTATTATTCTGAAGTCCAGTTTTTTTTTAAAAATACTATAATTTTTTGAGTCGTATTTGTCTTTATAAGTTTTTTTTAAAGATTGAATTACTTGATTATTCTCTTTTAAAATTAGTTTTAGTATTTTTGATATTTTTCTATTTTTTTTTTTAAATTTAAAATTTTTAAAATTAATATTTTTAGATAGCATTAATTTTTTTTTATTTTTTCTATTATGGATTTTTCAGTATCTGAATCAATTGATTCATTATTATTTTGACTACTATCTTCTATTTGATTTAGTAAAATTTCTACATCATTTCTCTCCTGTTTATCATTAAAGTTTTTGTTTTGTGGAACAGGAAGATCTTCCATGTTTGGAGGCATAGATAGAGGTGATTTTTTTTCTATCAAAAACTCTTCTGAGCTGTTTTTTCTTTCTGGATCAAAAGCTTTTTTAACACTACCGCAACTAACATTTATTAAGCATATTGTTAGTATAAATGTAAATATTTTAAATTTGTTAATCATATTTTTTCATTTCTAGAAAATAATTCTAAAAAAATCATACCAGTTACTCCAAGTGTAATAAATATATCTGATACATTAAAAATAAACCAATGAAAATTTCCCACATGGAAATCAATAAAGTCAGGAACAGCTTTATAATAAAAACGATCAAAAAGATTCCCTAAGGCTCCGCTTAAAATTATTAGTAAGGAAAATCTTTTTAGACCACTACTTTTCACTGCTAAAAATAATATAATTAAAACTACCAGTAATATAAATACAGTTAAATAATTATATAAATTGTTTTGATCAAAAGAAAGAAGTCCAAATGCTATACCTTCATTCCAAGTTAGATGAATATCCAAAAATTTAGAGGAAAAAATCTGTAGTCCTAAATGTTGTTCATTGAGGTGAATTACATAAATTTTAGAAAGTCTATCAATTAAAAAAATTGAAAAAACTAATAATAAATTAATTAAAAAATTTTTTCCTAAGTTTTTTATTATCATTCGTTATTCACAGCACAATTTGCTCTGGTGCAAGCTGTTTGTTTAATCTTCCAACAAATCGAACACTTCGATCCTTTTGCTTTACTGGCGGTTGCTGTTGTCTCGATATCGTTTTTATAAGTTACTTCAGCTTTAGAAGTAATACAAAGTTCCGCAAAATCAGTATTTTGTGTAAAATTCTTTAATTTTTGATTTATTTGTATTTTTAAATCTGCCTCTAAGCTTGATCCAATAGCTTTGCTAGCTCTTTTCTCTTCAATACTTATATTACAAACATTTCGAATTTTAATTAACTCAATCCATTTTTCATTAAGTTTTTCGTTCTTAAATTTAGTAGGAAAATTTAAAAATTTTTCAAGATGAACACTTTTTTTTTCTTTAAAAAGTAATTTAAAAATTTCTTCAGTAGTAAAAGATAAAATTGGAGCAAACCACTTTAATAGAGAATTTAAAATTATATTAAGTAATATAATTGTTGATTTTCTTTTTTGCGAATCTGTTGGATCGCAATAAAGACTATCTTTTCTTATATCGAAGTAAAAGGCAGATAAATCAACGGTACAAAAATTTAGAAGTTCTTTATATAAATTATGAAAATCATAATTTTTAAAACATTTATGAAACTTTTCATCAAGAAAATAAATTTTATGCAACATTAATTGCTCTAATTCAGGTAGATTAGTAATATCGATTTTATCTAAATTTATATTTTCATAATTGTCGTTTATATTTCCAAGTAAATATCTGAAAGTATTTCTAATTTTTCTATAGGATTCTGCATGTTGATCCAAAATAGAATAATCTATTCTTAAATCTTCAGCATAATTAGATGATGCTACCCAAATTCTCAAAATATCAGCACCATACTTTTTCAAAATATCTTCAGGTGCTATTACATTTCCTAAAGATTTAGACATTTTTAAACCTTTACCGTCTACGACAAAACCATGAGATAAAATAGACTCAAACGGAGCTCTATCTCTTGTTCCACAAGACTCTAATAATGATGAATGAAACCAGCCTCTATGCTGATCTGAACCTTCTAAATACATTGATGCTGGCCACTTTAAGTCCTCTCTTTTTTCCAAGACAAAAGAATGCGTTGAGCCACTATCAAACCAAACTTCAACAATATCACTTAATTTTTCATAATCTTCAGCTTTATATTTGTTTCCTAAAAATCTTTGAGGATCATCGGAAAACCAACAATCTGATCCTTCTTTTTCATAAATGGAAGAAATATTTTCAATAACCTCGTCATCAACTAAAATTTCTTTTGTTTTTTTGTTAACAAAAATTGGAAGAGGTACCCCCCAAACTCTTTGTCTTGAAACACACCAATCTGGTCTTGTTTCAATCATTGATTTTAATCTTTCTTTACCTTTTTTTGGATAAAAAGTAGTTTCATCAATAGCTTTTAATGCTTTGTCTCTTAATTTATGACTTTCCATTGAAATAAACCACTGCGGTGTAGCTCTGTGAACAAGTGGAGCTTTAGATCTCCATGAATGTGGATATGAGTGAACCAGTTCACCATTAAATAATAAATTTTTTTGTTTTTTGAGCTTTTCAATTACAATAGTATTTGCTTTAAAAATATGAATTCCTTCAAACAATTTGACATTGTTTGTATATTTTCCATCTCCATCAACAGTTTCGATAGCTTTAATATTGTTGTTCAAGCATAAGTTAAAATCATCAGGTCCATGGCTTGGTGCACAGTGAACAATTCCAGTTCCTTGCTCAGTTGTTACGAATCTAGCTTCGAGCATCGGGATATCATAATCATAACCTAGATTTAAAAATGGATGACTACAAATAGTATTGATGAATTCTTTACCTTTAAATGTATGGATTTTTTTATAATTTTTTAATTGACACTCTTTAACAACTGACTCAAGTAAAGCATCTGCGATTACGATTTTTCTATTTTTAAAATCACCTTCATCATTAATTTCTAATATGACATAATCAAGAGTTTCATTAAATGCTAGGGCTTTATTTGCTGGTATTGTCCATGGAGTTGTGGTCCAAATAACTATCTCACTTCCCACTAAATTTTCTAAGTTTGATGATTTAACTTTAAAAGATGCGTAAATTGTATCTGATTTATGATCTTGATATTCGACCTCTGCATCTGCAAGAGCAGTCTTCTCAACTGTTGACCACAAGACTGGTTTAAAACCTCTATATAGACTTCCCTCTTTTAAAAATTTGCCAAGCTCTCTTACTATTTGTGCCTCTGCATCAAAGCTCATCGTTGAGTAATAATTTTCCCAGTCCCCAACAACGCCTAATCTTTTAAATTGAATTTTATGAACTTCAATCCACTTCTCAGCAAAGGTTCTACATTCTTTTCTAAATTCAACTATTGGAACCTCATTTTTATTTTTTTTATTTTTTTTATATTGTTCCTCAATTTTCCATTCAATAGGCAAGCCATGACAATCCCAACCCGGAACATAAATAGAGTCTTTTCCATCCATTTGATGAAATTTTACGATTATATCTTTAAGAATTTTATTCAGAGCTGTTCCCATGTGAATATTTCCATTTGCATAAGGAGGACCATCATGTAGGACAAATTTTTCTCTTCCTTTACTTTCATTTCTTAATTGATCGTAAAGATTTATTTTTTTCCAATATTCAAGGATTTCTGGTTCTCTAATAGGCAGGTTAGCTTTCATGGAAAAAGCTGTTTTTGGTAGATTTATTTGTGATTTATTCATTTAGTCTTTTTTGCAATATTTAAATCTTTTTTAATTTGTGCTCTTAATTGATTAACATTATTAAATTTTTTTTCTTTTCTTATAAACTTTAAAAACTCTACTGATAAAAGTTTATTATAAAGATTTCCAGAAAAATTAAATAAATGTACTTCTAATAATATTTTTTTTTGGTTAAATGTTGGTCTGTATCCAAGATTAGCAATTCCTTTTAGATATTTGTCACTATTTTTTCTCAAAACCTTGACAGCATAAACTCCCGGTTTTGCCAAGACATAATCATCGATATCTATGTTGCAAGTTGGAAAACCAATTTTTTTTCCTACTTGTCTCCCCTTTTTAACTACTCCTTGAATCGTCCAGTTTCTTTTTAAAAGATTGTTAGCTTTGTCTAATAGACCTTTTTCTAAAAGATTTCTTATTAAAGATGATGATACAATTTTTTTACTTTTAATTAATGGTTCAGGTTTAACAACTTTATAATTGAACAATTGTTCATATTTTTTTAATAAATTAACATTTCCATCTCTTTTATTTCCAAATCTAAAATTATTGCTTACAAAAATAAATTTAGAACTTAATTTTTTATTTAAAATTTGAGAAATAAAGTTAACAGCTTTAATTTTTGAAAATTTTTTATCAAATTTTTTTGTAATAACAAAATCTACTTTTAAAGTACTAAGTAACTTAATTTTTTGATCGATATTAGAAAGCCGAAAATTTTTTAACTTTTTATTAAAAAACATTTTTGGCATTGGATCAAAGTTAATAACACCAATCATTAAATTATATTTTTTCTTATATGACTGAGCTAATTTAAATAATTTTTGATGTCCTAAATGTAAACCATCAAAATTACCTATTAAAATAATTGATCCTCTGTGTAATTTTTTAATATTAAAATTTGTATAATGTTTTACCATTTTAAATCTGATTGAATAAAATTAACTATAGCTTCATACTCTTTTGAAACTTCTTGGATACCATTATTTTTTATTTCATTTCTATGTATTCCATTACTAATTAATAAAGAATCATAATTTAAAAGATTTGCGCCTCTGATATCAGTATTTAAATTATCACCAATTGCTAATATTTTTTTATTTTTATTATCAATTGACTGATTATAAACCTCTGGATGTGGTTTTCCAAAATATACTACTTCTCCACCCATTTTTTCAAAAACCATTGCGACAGAACCTGCACACAACTCTCTAACTTCACCACGATCAACGATTAAATCTGGATTTGTGCAAATCATTTTTTTAGTAATATGTTTTTCAAGTAAATCTTTATAAAATTCTAAATCCTTATCATGATCATCAAATAACCCAGTGCATAATAAATATTCACTATCGCTAATAACTTCGCACTTATTTTTCTCAAATAAATAAAATAAATCAAAATCTCTCGGTGGACCTATGTGATAAAACTTTTTAGATAAGTAAGATTTTTTCAAATAATTCAATGCTGCTTCTCCTGAGGTAAATACGTGATCTCTGAGTACTTTGTCCATGCCCATCTTTTCTAAAAAATTTTGTACAGTTTTATTTGGTCTTGGGGCATTTGTTAAAAGCACGAACATTTTCTTTTTTGTTAAAAGCTCATTTAAAACAGCTATTGCTTTTTCATGAAGATTAACCCCATTATGAACAACACCCCATAAGTCTATATAAAAAAGATCATAATTATCAGCAATTGATTGTAAGCCATTAGAATCTAAATTTTTGGTCATATTTTAAGGTATAAACCATAAAATCCCGAATTTACTAGCATTATTAATATCCATAGGTCTTTCTGATCTTGAAATAGGCGGTGAAATATCTATATGAGGCTCATATTTATAAAGATTTATAAAGGAGAATTTATGAAGTTTAAACCGTTACATGACAGAGTTTTAATCGAAGTATTAGACAGCAGTGAAAAAACTGCTGGAGGAATAATTATCCCTGACACAGCTCAAGAAAAACCTCAAGAAGGTAAGGTGGTTGCTGTAGGTGGTGGAGCAAAAACAGAAGATGGAAAGATAATTCCAATGGATGTTAAAGTTGGTGATAAGGTTTTATTTGGCAAATGGTCAGGAACTGAAGTCAAGATTAATGGTAAAGAGTACAGCATAATGAAAGAGTCAGACATTATGGGTATTTCTGGTAAGTAATTTAATTTAAAGGAGAAAAATAATGGCAAAAGTTGTTAAATTTGATGCTGAAGCAAGAGCAGCAATGATAAGAGGTGTAAATATCCTAGCTGACACTGTTAAAGTAACTTTAGGACCAAAAGGAAGAAATGTCGTAATGGATAAATCTTATGGTGCACCTAGAATTACTAAAGATGGTGTGTCTGTAGCTAAAGAAATAGACCTTGAAGATAAATTTGAAAATATGGGTGCACAAATGGTTAAAGAAGTTGCTAGCAAAACTAACGATGAAGCTGGTGATGGAACTACTACTGCAACTATACTTGCGCAAGCAATTGTTAAAGAAGGTGTGAAGTATGTAACAGCTGGCATGAATCCAATGGATGTAAAAAGAGGAATCGATGCAGCTGTAGAAACAGTAAAAGAAAGCCTTGTTGCATCTGCAAAAAAAGTAAAAGACAGTGATGAAATTGCACAAGTAGGAACAATTTCTGCAAATGGAGACAAAGAAATTGGAACGATGATTGCAAAAGCAATGCAAAAAGTTGGAAACGAGGGAGTTATTACTGTTGAAGAAAACAAAGGTATAGAAACAGAATTAGATGTAGTTGAAGGTATGCAGTTTGATAGAGGATATCTATCACCATATTTTATCACTAATAGTGATAAGATGACTACAGAATTAGATAATCCTTTTATTTTGTTGCATGAAAAGAAATTAACTAATTTACAGCCAATGGTCCCACTTTTAGAAGCTGTTGTACAAGCTGGTAGACCATTGATGATTATTTCTGAAGATGTTGAGGGTGAAGCTTTAGCAACTTTAGTTGTGAACAAACTTAGAGGTGGATTAAAAGTTGTAGCAGTCAAAGCTCCAGGATTTGGAGATAGAAGAAAAGCTATGCTTGAAGATATTGCAATTTTAACAGGTGGTCAGGTTATTTCTGAAGACTTGGGTATTAAACTCGAAAATGTTAAAATCGATGATCTTGGATCTTGTAAAAAAGTAAAAGTGGATAAAGATAATAGTACTATCGTAAACGGTAGTGGTAAAAAATCTGATATCGAAGCTAGATGCGCATCTATCAAGCAACAAGTTGAGGAAACTACTTCTGATTATGACAGAGAAAAACTTCAAGAGAGACTTGCTAAATTAGCTGGTGGAGTTGCAGTAATTAAAGTAGGTGGTGCAACTGAAGTTGAAGTTAAAGAAAGAAAAGACAGAGTTGAAGATGCTTTAAACGCAACTAGAGCTGCTGTTGAAGAGGGTATTGTAACTGGTGGTGGTTGTGCACTTTTATATGCTGCTCAAGAACTTGATAAAGTTAAAGCCAAAGGTGATGATCAAAAAGCAGGTGTTGATCTAGTCAGAAAAGCATTAGAATCTCCAATTAGACAAATTACTAAAAATGCTGGTGTAGATGGTTCAGTTGTAGTTGGAAAATTGTTGGAGCAAAAGAAAAAAACTCATGGATACGATGCTCAAAGTGAAGAATATTGCGATATGTTTGCAAAAGGTATCATAGACCCTGTTAAAGTTGTGAGAACTGCTTTACAAGATGCTGCTTCAATTGCTGGATTATTAGTAACAACAGAAGCAATGATCGCTGACAAACCAGAGGAAAAAGATGCTGCTGGTGGAATGCCTGGTGGTATGCCTGGTGGTATGGGTGGCATGGGAGGAATGGGTGGAATGGGTATGTAATTCCTCATTTTCTTAAATTTATTCTAAAAAGGCCATCTCAAGATGGCCTTTTTTTTGTGTGAATTTTAATCATGTCAAAAAGATATAGTGGTAAATCATTTAAAGACTCTAGTGTTAAAAAAAAACCTAAATTGAGTTTTAAAGAAAAAAGAAAACTTAAAAAAGATAAGCAAAAAAAGACAAATTAATCCTGAATTTTGAAAATTATTCAAGCCAGTTATGAATTTTTTTGAGTTTTAATATTCTTTTAAATATGTATAAGAGCCAGAATTTATGAGCAATAATATCAGAAACATCACAATCATAGCCCATGTTGATCATGGCAAAACTACTCTAATTGATAATTTAATGAAACAAAGTGGTTCATTTAGAGATAATGAAGTTGTTGATGAAAGATTAATGGATTCAGGTGAACTTGAAAAAGAAAGAGGAATTACAATTTTAGCTAAACCTGCATCAATTAATTGGAACAATTCAAGAATAAACATAATCGATACTCCAGGCCACAGAGATTTTGCTGCTGAAGTTGAAAGAGTATTAAGTATGGCAGATGGAGCCTTGTTATTAATTGACTCTGCAGAAGGTGTTATGCCTCAAACAAAATTTGTTTTATCCAAAGCTCTTAAACAAGGATTAAAGCCAATTGTTGTTATTAATAAATTAGATAAAACCGATCAAAGAGCTAATGAAGTTTTAGATGAAACATTTGATTTATTTGTTAGCTTAGATGCAAATGAAGAACAATTAGACTTTCCAGTTTTATATGCAAGCGGAAGATCGGGTTGGGCGGATTATGAAGTTGATGGTCCAAGAGAAAATTTAAATCCTTTGTTAAATTTAATTGTTGATCATGTAAAACCTGCTGAACTTGATAAAACTAAACCTTTTGCAATGTTGTCAACACTACTTTATGCAGATAGTTTTTTAGGAAGAAGTTTAGTTGGAAGAATTAGACAAGGCACTGCAAAAGCTAATCAATCAATAAAAGCAATAAATTTAAATGGTGATAAAGTTGACGAAGGAAAATTAACAAAAATTTTTAGATATGAGGGAACTAAAAAAGTTCCAATAAATGTTGGTGAAGCTGGGGATATTGTAATTGTTGCTGGACTAGAAAAAGCAAATGTTGCTGATACCATATGTGACCTAGAGGTTAATGAACCAATCCATGCTACCCCGATAGATCCTCCTACAATGTCAATTACTATTACTGTAAATACTTCACCTTTAGCTGGAACTGAAGGTAAAAAATTAACTAGCACCCAAATAAGAGATAGATTAATTAAAGAAGCACAAAACAATGTTGGAATTACATTTTCAGAAAACGAGGGGAAAGACTCTTTTGTCGTAAGTGGTAGAGGTGAGCTAATGTTAGAAATTCTTTTAACTCAAATGAGAAGAGAAGGTTTTGAAATGACGGTTAGTCCTCCAAAGGTTTTGTACAAAACTGATGAGAATGGAAATAAATTAGAGCCAATTGAAGAAATTACTATGGACCTTGATGAAGAACATTCATCAAAAGTAATTGAATCAATGAACAGAAGAAAAGGTAAACTAATAGAATTAAAAGATACTGGAACTAACAAAAAAAGATTAATTTTTCATGCACCTACTAGAGGCCTAATGGGATACACAAGTAGATTTCTTACACTTACAAAAGGAAACGGAGTGATCAACAGAATATTCCATAGCTATGGTCCTTTTGAAGGAGAAATGGAAGGTAGAAGAAATGGAGCTTTAATCTCGATGGAACAAGGAAAAGCTGTTGCGTTCGCAATCTTTAACTTACAGGCAAGAGGTGAAATGTTTGTTACGCATAATGACTCAGTTTATCCTGGAATGATTGTTGGTCTTTCACCAAAACCAGGTGACATGATCATTAATGTAATGAAGGGTAAGAAACTTACAAATATGAGAACTCAGGGCACAGATGAAAATGTTGTACTTACACCTGTAAGAAAAATGTCAATTGCTGAACAATTAAGTATGCTTAATACAGATGAAGCTTTAGAGATAACTCCAGAATCTTGTAGATTAAGAAAAGCAATTCTTGATCCACACGAAAGAAAAAAAAGCGAAAAAGCTAAAGCTGCAGCCTAATCAAAAGTTTTATCAACCAAATAAAGACCTAACGCAATGCATGGACCTATGCCAAATGCAAATAATAAAGTTCCAATCCCAACTGTTCCTCCTAAATACCATCCAATGCTAACAACTGAAATTTCTAATGTTGCTCTTACTACAGCTATAGGAAAATTTGTTACTTTTTGTAATCCTATCATAAGCCCATCTCTAGGACCGGCTCCTAAATTTGATACTAAGTAAATACCCCCACCTATTCCAACCATGATTACAGAAATTACAGCTAAAAATAATTGATGAATATAATTTGATGGTGTTGGAACATATTTGATACAAAGATCAATCATAATTGCAATTATCAAAGCATTAAATATTGTACCCATTCCTGGTTTTTGGCCGAGAGGGATCCACAAAATTAAAACAGCAATACTTATTAATAATGTAATAGTTCCAATACTTAAATTAATATTTAAGGAAATACCTTGGGCTAAAACACTCCAGGGAGAGGCTCCTGTAAATGAAACAATTAATAATCCTTCACCTAATCCAAATAAAGACAAACCGAAACATAAGAAAAAAAATGTAGAAAACCTTGGTTTAAAATTAAATGGTTTTTCTGAGCTCCATTTTACTTTTGGAATTTTTTTAATTTTTAAAAACATAATTATAATAAGCTATATCTATTAATGAAAAATTCTAATATTGTAACCAGCAAATGAAAAAGTTAACAATTGTTTTACTTGTTGTATTTTTCTCATCAATTTCTTTGGCTCATATAGGTCATTATAACAAATTTGACAAAATAGAAATGGAGATCTTGAGAAATGATGAAGTAATTGGATATAACAATTATTATTTTAAAAGATATGATGAAAAAACGATAGTAAAAAATCAATATAAATTTGAGATAAAATTACTATCTGCAACAATATTTAAAGTAGAGGGATATGGAGAAGAAATTTATTTAAAAGATAATTTAATATCTTTTCAATCAAAGACACTTCAAAATAAGAAAGAAAAGTTTGTAAACTTAAAACTGGATAAAAATAACAAGAAATTTCACATCAAAGGGTCTTCATACTCAGGTGAAGCTTCTGTAAAAAATATTATTGGAAATTGGTGGAGTCATAGAATTTTACAAGCAGAAAGCCAAATAAGTCCTATTTCTGGAAGTATAAAAGAACAAATAGTTACTTTTATTGGTAAGAAAAATATTTCAATTAATGGCAATCAATACGAAACAGATCATTTCAAACTTACATCTAAAGATACATCTCTTCCTGAAGATAAAAAATTAAATTTTGATATTTGGCTTGATAAAAAAACATCAGTTATTGTCAAAGTTACATATAAAAGAATGGGAAATTGGGAATATCGTTTAAAAAATCTTGAATAAAATTATTTATTTATTTTTTTATAAAGATCATTTGCACTTATCCATCCGGCCTCTACTCTAGGACCTACAAACCAATCTGCACACACACCTAAATTTAATTTAGTATTCCAATAACTTTTGATTTTAAAGGGCCTAGAATTTGATGAATATTTCCAACCATGATTTAATGAGGTTAATATTTTTGTTTTTTTAATTCCAGTAAGTTTAAAAAATCGATCAATCAAAATCTTTGAGTTTTTTTCTTTATTTTCTCTATTTTTGCTTATTTTTTTGTTTCCCCATAAGTTTGTGCTTTGTAAAGTCCATAGATCGTTATTACTTTTAAATCTTTTTTTACTATTTTCTTTAGCGGCCCATCCTAAAATTTTATCATTAAATAAATAACTTGATATGTTTTTTTTTGTTTTTTTAATTTCAATCATGACTGTAATATTTGCATCCATTTTAATTTTTTGTTTGATGAATGGATCTTCTATGAGTTTTTTTGATAATTTTTTTAATTGTGGGAATGGACAAGTTAATATTAATTTATCATAATATTTTATTTGGTTATTCTTAAAATCTAATTTCCATTTATTATTTATAAATTTAATCTTCTTTAACTCACTTTGAAAGTTACATTTTATATTCTTTATCAAATGTTTACTGATATCATTATTACCTTTGCAACCAATTATTTTAATATGATTTTTATTTTCTTTTTTTAATTTGTTTAAAAAAATATGTTTGCCACTCCATTTTTTTAGAATTTTTTTCTTACGTAAATTTGTAATAAATTTCTTAAATTGTATTGATTTTGGAGAAATATATTGAGCCCCGTGGTCAAATCCTTTTGACTTGTTTAATCTTTTAAAGGAAGATCTGCCACCTGGACCTCGAGCTTTGTCATAAATATGCACAGAATTTTTTTTGCTTAAAAGATTAGCTATTGTCGCTCCTGATATTCCAGAACCAATTACACAATAACTGCTCATTTTCCAGCAACAGTCATACCTTCTATCATCATAGTTGGTGAATTGACTGAATATTCGAATTCTAAATCATTAGCTAAAGTTATATTTTTAAACATATCCTTAAAATTGCCAGCTATTGTTATTTCATTAACAGGATATTTAAATTCCCCTTCTTCAACTAAAAAACCAGTAGCACCTACTGAATAATCTCCCGTTACAAGATTAGATCCATGACCAATAGTTTCAGTAATATAAAGACTTTTTGAATTTTTTTTTAGAAGATCTTCGTAACGTATATTTCCATTTTCAAAATATAAATTAGTAGTTCCACCACTTCTTCCATTTGATTGTAAATTTAATTTTTTTCCATTGTAAGTATCCACAAAATAATTTTTAAGTATTCCATTCTCTATAAGTTGTAATGTATTAGAGTTTACGCCCTCTGAATCAAAATTTTGAGAACCCATTCCTTTAATTATATCTGGTTTATCAATTACATTTATAGAATTGGCAAAAACTTGTTGATCAATTTTGTCCTTCAAAAATGAAGTGCCTCTTGCAATTGCAGAGGCAGATATTGCACTTGCAAAAACACTTAACATTCCCTTTGAAATTCTTTTATCAAAAATTATGTTAATCTTCTCACTTCCAATTTTTTTAGGGCTCAATTTTCTAATAGTTTGCTTGGCAGCTTTATTTCCAAGATCTGCTGCTTGCTTGATATCAGACAAATGACGTTTGCTAGAAAATTCATAGTCTCTTTCCATGCTATTTTCATCTTTTGCAACTGTTACACAAGAAGTAGCAAATGAAGATGTTTTATAACCGTCACAAAAACCGTCACTATTAGCTAATATAAAATTTGATTTATTTTCAGTAAAACTAGACTCAGTATTTATGATTTGATTATTTGATGAAGCAGATTCCTCTAAATCTTTTAAATATTTTATCTTTTTGTCGTTTTCAAATCTTGTTTCATCATACAAATTAAGACTACTAATTTGTTTGGCTAATAAATTTTTATCAGGCAAAGAATTAAATTCATCCTCTGGTGTAATTTTTGTAGTTTCAAAGCACTTTTCAATTAAAGTTTTAATATTTTCATCTAGTAAATTTGATGATGAAATTGATGATCTTCTTTTACCTAAATAAGTTTCTATACTTAATGCCAGTCCATCTGATCTATCTGAGGCTTCTAGGGATTTATTTCTAAAATTAACTGTTTCTGAAATTGAGTGACCAACTGTAACACTTGCATCAGTTGCTCCCATTTTTTTTGCCAAATCTAAACAATATGAAGCTTTAGATTTTAGAAATTCTTGATCCTTAACCATAATTAAAGTTTTGTACCACCAACCGTCATTTTATCGATCAAAATTGAAGGTTGAGCGACTCCCACAGGAACTCCTTGTCCTGCTTTTCCACAAGTTCCTATGCCTGGGTCTAACATCATATCATTTCCTACCATCGATACTTCTTTAAGTATTGATGGTCCATCACCAATAAGTGTTGCACCTTTAATTGGATATCCAATTTTACCATTATTAATTTCGTAAGCTTCAGTACAATTAAATACAAATTTTCCAGAAGTAATATCTACCTGGCCACCTCCAAAACTTACTGCAAAAATTCCTTTATCAACAGATTTGATCATTTCATCTTGAGTTTGATTGCCACTTAACATCATTGTGTTTCTCATTCTTGGCAAAACAATATGTCTATAATTTTCTCTTCTTCCAGATCCGGTAGATCTTGTATTCATTAATCTTGCATTATGTCTGTCTTGCATAAAATTTTTGAGAATACCATTTTCAATTAAAACTGTTCGCTCAGTTGGCGTTCCCTCATCATCAATAGTTAAACTGCCTCTTCTATTATCTATCGTACCATCATCAACAATTGTTACTCCCTTACTTGCAACTTTTTCTCCAATAAGATCATGAAATGCTGATGTTTTTTTTCTATTAAAATCTCCTTCTAGACCATGACCAATTGCTTCATGAATTAATATAGCAGGCCAACCAGGTCCTAAGACCACTTTCATCTCACCAGCAGGTGCTGGTTTGCTCTCTAAATTTACTGATGCAATTCTAAAAGCCTCTTCACAAACATTTTTCCAATTATCATTTTTTAGATAATCGTCATAAGATTGTCTACCACCAATTCCATATACTCCCGTTTCTTTTCTTCCATTTTTTTCCAACATTACAGAGACATTAAATCTAATTAATGGACGTACATCGGTGAGTGCTTCTCCACCTGATCGAATAATTTCAATTGATTTTTGCTCACCAGCAAAACTAGCAGTCACTTGTTTTACTGATCCATCTTTTTTTCTTAAAAAATCATTTACTTTATTTAAAACTTTTAATTTCGATTCTAAAGATTTTTGTTCAATTGGATTAATATCCTCATAAAATTTTTTATTAGATTTTGGAATTTCATGATTATATGTGCCTTTAATTGATTTAAGAGTTGATTTAATATTTTCTGAGGAATTTTTTAATGAATCTTTTGATATTTCATTAGAATATGAATAAGCAACAACCTCGTTTGAGATAGCTCTGAAGCCAAATCCTAAATCAGAACTATAATTTGAGCTTTTTATTTTATTATCATCTAAGACAATTGACTCTGATTTTGACTCCTCTAAATAAAGTTCACCATCATCACAATTATTTAGTGTATCAGATACTACTTTATCTGCATCTTGTCTTGTTAAATCAGATTTAGTAAAGAAATTACTCATTCATCTTAAATAGTGGTTTGTTGATAATTTTCAACTGATGATTTTACGCATGTACAATTTATTACTAAAGGTTAATTATTGCTAAATGAAAGTATTTTTTAATAATTCTTGTAAAATCTGTAGATCAGAAATTAACTTATATAAAAAAGAAAATATTAAAGATATTGACTGGATAGATATTACAAATAATTCAAATGCTGAAAAAGAAACATCTAGAAATGACAAAGAATTATTAAGAAGATTGCATGTTAAAGAGAATGGTAAAATTATTGAAGGCGCGGAAGCATTTCTTCACGTTTGGAAAAAAATTCCAAAATATAAATTTTTATATAAATTTTTTAAACTACCAATAATTTTCTCAATCTTTAAATATGGATACGAAATTATTGCTTTTTTTTTATATTTAAAAAATAAAAAACAACTCAAAAAACTAGGTTAAAAAAAATATTAAAAATTCACTCAGTAAAGACATAGATAATAAAAACATAATTAGTAATATTGAATACATAAGAGTTATAACTCTATTTCTTTTCCTCCTCAGTCTAACAAAAATTTTATCATCTAAATCTGAAATATCTCTTTCACCAACTACTGGGTAATCATAACTCCATCTCCATGTAGATTGGCCTAATCTAGAGTCGAGACTGTTAAAATACCTTATCCAGGCGAGAACATATTTTAATATTAGATACAAAATAATCATTAATGTTGAAGAAAGTAACATTCTTAATGATACTTAATTATCTAGGATAATTTAATTGATATTTTTGGCTCTTTTTCTTGCGATTAACTGCGTAAGAGCATCAACCATGATATCTGAGGCCTTAAATATTTCATTATTTTTAAACTCATGAGAAATATTTTTTTCTGGATTGGTTTTGTCTTCAATAACTATTCCTTCATCTGGTGAATTATTTTTTATATAAATTAATAAAAGCCATTCATCATCTAAGGCTTCATCCCATTTAACAAATATTTCTCCTGTTTCAAATCTTCTGTCTATGCATCTAAAGATAGACATATGTCTTGTTATATGTCTTTTGTTTAATTGGAATACTAAACTGCTAGCACTTCTGTAAAAACTTTCGAGAGCAAACTCAATTTTCTGTCTAGCTAAAGTATATTCTTTTTCTCTTTGTAACAGTGTTTCTCTATCTTCATCTCCTTGAATTTTAACTCCTAAAGCCTCTACTCTTTCTCTAATTTTTTGATCTCTTATAATTCGATATTTTTCTTTTAATTTTTCTATTCTTTGTTGTAAACCAGCATAATCTTCTCTCTTTTCTCTTAAGGAAATTTTTTCCAATTTCTCTAATTCTTTAACTTCTCTAACTCTGAATTTTTCAATTTGCTTATCTAATTTTAATTGTTGTAAAAATTGTTTTTGTTTTTCTGCTTGTTCAATTCTTAACAGAGCTTGTTCTTTTCTTAAGAATAATTTTATTTCTTTTGTTCTTTGTTTTTCTAATCTAATTTCATCTTTTAAAGCTTGTTCTTTTAATTTAACTTTTAATTCAGCCTCTTTTTGCTTTTCTTTTGCAGCTTCAATCTTTTCTAATCTTTCTTTTTCTTGTTTTTCTAATTTTAACCTTCTTGCTTCATCTTTTTTTAGAATTTTATATTGTGAAATTGTGTCTGCTATTTTATCAAAAAATGCTTGGATATATTTTTCAAAACCAAAATTTAATCTAAACTTAAATTCAGGATTAAAAGAATTTTGAAAGTTAACTACTTTTAAAAGAAAATCTGATTTTTTTGATACAATAGATTTAGATTTTTTTGAAATTTTTTTTGATTGTTTTGGTTTTTTTGATTTTTTTTGTTTTTTATTTTTTTGTTTTCCTCTATTATAAATTTTTTTTACAGATTTATTTTTAATCGTAAATTTATTTGACTTTTTGTTTATTTTCTTAACTCTTTTTTTAATTTTTCTTTGATTTTTAGAAATACTTTTTTTTAATTTTTTTTTCTTTTTTTTCATTTTAAGGGAGTTAGTTTCTACCAATTATTTATTGATAAATATAGTCTCTTGTAACAGGTGTAGAAGAATAATTCTTTGTTAATTGAAATTGATATACAACTTGATCACCCCATTTAAATGCCATCTCACAACCAGCAAGATAAAATTCCCACATCCTAAAAAATCTTTCATCGAACATTTGAATTATTTTGTCTTTATTTCGAATGCAATTTTCTTTCCAATGTCTTAGTGTATGTGAGTAATGAAGTCTTAAAACCTCAATATCTGAAACAATTAAGCCTGCTTTTTCAATAGGTGTTGTTACCTCACTTAAACTTGGAGTATAGCCTCCAGGAAAAATATACTTAGTGATCCATGGATGTGGATCTCTTGGTGGATTTACTGATCCTATTGTATGAATTAATGATACTCCATCATCTTTCAAAAGTTTTTCAACTTGTGAAAAAAATTTTCTATAAAATTTTCTTCCTACATGTTCAAACATCCCAACACTAACTATTCTATCAAATTTTTCATTGAGCTCTCTATAATCCATTAACTTAAAGTTTAATTGATTTTCTAAATTAAGTTCTTTTGCTCTTTTCTTGCAGTAATTAAATTGATTTTCTGAAAGTGTGATACCTGTCACTTCGCAGTTTGCGCTTTTTGCAATATCAATTGCTAGAGAACCCCATCCACATCCGATATCTAAAACTTTTTGATTTGGTTTTATATTAAGTTTTTTTATTATATGTTGAATTTTATTATTTTGAGCAGTTTCCAATGTATCTGTTTCATTTTTAAAATATGCGCATGAATATTGTCTTTTAGGATCTAAAAATAAGTCATAAAGGTCATCTGAAATATCATAATGATGCGAAACATTCATCTTAGATTTTTTTATAAAATTAAAATTAGTTAAATATCTATAAGAACCTCTTAATCTATTAATCAAATAGCTAAAAAAATTTAAGTCTCCTCTTCCAAAATTCATTAAGGAAAGATCCAAAAAATCAGTTAGTGTGCCATTTTCGATAGTTATTTCACCATCTGTATATGCTTCACCAAAATATAAATCAGGATGAAATAGCAACTTATAATGAAGATTTTTATTGAAAATTTTAACTTTTATTGGGTTTTCACTTTTTGGATTTCCAATGATGTAACTTTTTGAATTAGCGTCAACTAATATAAATCCATCTTTTTTAAAAACATTATTTAAAAATCTAGCTAATTGCATTTAAGCCGCCTTAGTATTTTTTAATGAAAAATTTAATTTGTCTAAATTATTAATTAAATCCGATTCATCTTTAGCATTTAATATGCTAAGTGGTGGT
Organism: uncultured Pelagibacteraceae bacterium; assembly: GCA_902529645.1. Taxonomy (GTDB): domain Bacteria; phylum Pseudomonadota; class Alphaproteobacteria; order Pelagibacterales; family Pelagibacteraceae; genus Pelagibacter. The sequence goes on from CABZXO010000009.1 coordinate 25,715, forward strand.
AAAAGGTTTTTATAATATATTTCTTTTTTACTAAAGTATGTATGTAAACTTGAAATCAAATTATATTTTTCAAATTCAGCTCTTACATCACAAAGATTTTGGTTTACCGTCTGATCTTGTCCATTATTAAAATCATCATATACTTTTCTTGCTAATGAAGAAGTGGCATTACATGTAGCTGTGATAATTCCCGAACAGCCTAATTTAAGTCCTTTAAATAATTTAGATTCTGATCCAGGTAAAACTGAAAAATTATCAATTTTTAAGTTCTCAAAAAGATTGTAAGAACTATCTTTTACACCAATAATATTTTTTGGATATTTTTTTACTAACTCTTCAATACATTCAATACTAAACTTATAACCACAGAGTTTTTCAAAATTATATAGTACTATTTCACAATCTGAAATTACTTCTACTATTTTGCTATAAAATTCTATTACTTCTTTATCTCCATACTTATAATAAGCAGGCGGCATAATTAAGAACCTATTAAAACCTAAAGATTTAGAAACTCTCATTAAACTAATTGTTTCACCTAAAGAATTTAAACCAGTACCAATAATATACTTTTCTTTGTGTTTGCTTGAAGTCAGATGATTTAACAAATTAATTTTTTCAGAGACAGGTATAAGTTGAGCCTGCCCTGTACTTCCAAAAATAGCTGCTCCGTGACATCCATTATCTATAACCATTTCTGCGTGCAGAATGGTTTTTTTAATATCAAGCGTCAAATTATCATTTAAGATCGACATTGAGGCCGCAAAAATGCCTTTAATTTTACTCATAATAAAAATTTATATAAAAATATTAATTAGTAAAGTTTATTAATTTATTATGAAAATACTAGCAATTCAAAATAGAATGGGAATAGGTGATACTATTATTTTTTTACCGTTTATTGAGGCAATTTCAAAAAAATTTAAAACTCCTGTAAGTTTATTGGTACAAGAAAATTCGAAATCTGAACAATATTTGAAACAAACAAAATACATAGACAAAATAATTATTTTAGAGAGAAATAACAAAATTAAAAATTTAAAGCACAATGGTTTTGAAGGTACTATAAGGCTTGCTAAAGAATTAAAAAAATACAATTTTCAAAAAGTGTTTATTTTTAATTCTTCTTTAAGATATAATATAATAGCTAGATTAGCTTTTATTAAAGAAATTTATCAATTCCCTCTGTTTCAAAAAAAAGGTCAAGATATGATTAAAGCCTCTCGTAATTTAATTTTAAGTAAATTAGATATCAATGTAAATTCTGATCCATCAATTGGAATAGATATTGATAGAGTAAAAAGTATAGAAAAAGAGTATAATATTTTAAAAGATGATCTAAACATTCTTCTAGGAATTGGTGGATCTGGACCGACAAAAAGAATACCTGCAAAAACATTTATAGAAGTTATGAGAAAAATTGCAAAAGAAAGAAAGTGTAGATTTTTTTTAGCTACAGGAACAAAAAAAGAAGAGCAAGAAATTTTAAATGAAATAAAAAATTCTGAAATAGGTTTTCAATGTGAAAATTTAGATCATTTATCTTTAAACGAATGTTTACCAATAATAAAAAATTGCTCAATATCAATTTGTAATGATAGTAGTTTTAGCCATCTTTCATCAGCACTTGGCATTAAAACAATTACTCTTATGGCTGATACCCCATTAATGTATGGAAATTATAGTTCAAATATGTACCCAATAATTCCTGACGGAGAAATAACAGTTTCTCACAACACACTTGGTAAAGATAAAATTAATCCAAATAGGATTTACGAAAAAGTATTAAAAATAATTAACTAAGAAATATCTTTAAGAACTATTTCTTTAGCTTCGTTAACAATAGCTGACAATCTTGAAGTTTCCGGAGAAATATCAGGGTGAATTTTTTTTTGAATTTTTTGGTAAGCTTTATTCACTATTTCCTTAGTAGGTTTTTTATCAATATCTAAATTTAAAATTTTATATGCTTCAGATAATGATAATGATGAAGTTTTATTATTTTGATATTGATTAAAAGAAAATCTTCCAGAATTTCTTAAAGTTTGAATAAGCCTATAAAGAGAAAGCAATTGAATCAATGATAAACCTTTAAGTTTAACTAAAGCAAGACTTGCAAGAGTTAATGGTAATGTGAGTAGAAATTTTCCACCAATAGCAAACAAAACTGCTAATAAACCCAACAATAAAATTGTTACCAGTCTTACTCCTTTGGACATTTTTTTTGGAGAAATATTTGACCACCATCTTAATAAAAAATATAAGATGACTAAAATTACAACTAGATAAATAATAATATTCATATATTTCCTTATTAGATGAAAGTACCACAACTTAAAAAAAAACTAGAGATAAAAACTTGTCACAATATTGATTGGGAGGACAATTACAGCTGGATTCATCAAGATAATATTTTGGAAGTTCTCAGAGATAAAAGCAAGTTAGATCCGGAAGTGAAAAAATATTTAGAGGATGAAAATGCTTACTCAGAGCATCATTTAAAAGATACAAAAGATATCCAAAAAAAATTATTTGATGAGATTAAAGCAAGAATCAAATTAGATGATGAGTCTTTGCCCTATAAAGATCACACCTATGAGTATTGGACAAAAACTACAACAAAAGGAAATTATTCCATAAAACTTAGAAAAAAAATTGGTTCCGAAAATATTGAGGAAATATGGAATGGAGATAAAGAAAAAGAAAAACTTAAAACTGAATATTTTGGAGTTGCAGATTTAGAAGTAAGTAACAATGATAAATATCTAGGATACTCTTTAGATCTTAAAGGATCTGAATATTATACAATTTATTTAAGAGAGATAAAAACAAACAAAATTATTTCAAAAGAAATTGCAGAAACATCGGGGGGAATAACATTTAGTTTGGATGATAAATACATTTTTTATTCTAAACTTGATGAAAATCATAGAGCAAGAACAATATACAGGCACAGAATAGGTGATTTTGAGGGCAAAGATGAATTAATATTTGAGGAGAAAAGCGAGGCTTTCACAGTAGGAATTGGAAAAAGCTCAGATGAAAAATATTTTTTTATAAACACTTCTGACCATAATACTTCAGAGCAATATTACTTTAAATCAGATGAATTAAATCCTTCTCCAAAACTTATTATTAAAAGAGAAAGAGGTGTTCTTTATTCTGTTAATTCATGGGATAGTAAATTTTATAATCACACAAATAAAAATGCTGAAGACTTTAAAATTGATATTTGTGACAATTTAGAAAATCAAAATTGGAAAACATATATTCCAGCAAAAGATGAAGTTTTAATTGGTGGATTAACATTTCTTAAAAATTGGATTATTCGTGGTGAAACATCAAATGCACTAGATAAATTATTTGTCAAAAATATTTCTACAAATATAGAAGAAGAATTAATTTTTTCCGATGAAACTGTTTATGTTCCAGGAGTAAGCTTAACTCAAAAAGATAGAAATACTGATGAAGTTCATTTAGGATACTCATCACCTAAAACTCCTTCTAGAGTATTTAAATATAATTTAGCAACAAAATCTAAGGAACTTATTAAAGAACAAGAGATCCCATCTGGTCATAATAAAGATGACTATATTGTTGAGAGAGTTGAGTTTAAATCTCATGACGGAAGAATGGTTCCATTAACAATTACTAGACACAAAAAAACAAAAATTAATGGGTCCGCAAATGTTTTACTGTATGGATATGGGTCTTATGGAAATTCTATGTCCCCAAGTTTTTCCTCTACAAGATTAAGTCTTATCAATAGAGATATAATTTGGGCTACAGCTCACATTAGAGGTGGTATGGAAAAAGGGATGAAGTGGTGGAAAGAGGGAAAATTAACAAACAAAAAAAATACTTTTGAAGATTATATTTACGCAGCAAAATATTTGATTGAAAAGAATTATACATCAAAAGGAAATATTATTGGAATGGGTGGATCAGCTGGAGGATTATTAATGGGAGCTGTAGTCAATCAATCTCCTGAATTATTTTTAGGAATTATAATGGCTGTTCCTTTTGTGGATTCTTTAACAACAAATCTTGATCATTCTTTACCTTTAACTGTGGGAGAATTTGACGAATTTGGAAATGCAAAAGAGAATAAAGAACATTTCGATTATATTTTTTCATATGCGCCCTACAACAATATTAAAAAAATGGATTATCCACATATTTTTATTACAACAAGTTTAAGTGATAATAGAGTTTTATTTGATGAACCTGCAAAGTTCACAGCAAAACTCAGAGACTATAAAACAGATAATAATTTACTTCTTTTAAAAACTGAAATGAATGCTGGTCATGGTGGAAAATCTGGAAGAGATGGGGCAATAGAAGAAATTGCTATTGACTATGCATTTGCATTAAAGATTTCTAAAAAAATTTAGTACATTTTAAATCTTGAAAAAAACAAATTAATTCCCATATAAATCCAGTAAGTCGCCTAATGGGGCTTACATAAAGAAACTTGCTTAACAAAGGAGGATATTATGACAAGTAAGGATCTGTCTATATTTAACTCACTTAGACCTTTTTCAATTGGTTTTGATGATATGTTTGACCAATTCGAAAATATGTTGGGAAATGGCAATTTGACGATGCAATCAAATTATCCACCTTACAACATCCGAAAGACAGGTAAAGACAACTATGCAATTGAAGTAGCATTGGCTGGCTTTAGCAAAAAAGACGTTGAGGTTGAGTTCGAGGATAATTTATTAACCGTAAGAACAAAACAAGTTAATAAGTCTGAGGAGAGTGATGTTAATGGAGAAATTATTCATAAAGGTATTTCTCAAAGACAATTTGCAAGATCATTCACTATAGCTGATGATGTAAAAGTTAATGGTGCTGAGCTTAAAGATGGTCTTTTAACTATATCTTGTGAAAGAATAATTCCAGAACATAAAAAAAAGAAGCTTATTGAGATTAAATAAGTCTTAAACCTTGCTTGTGGGGAGAAGTCCCCACAGGTATCAGTAATTCTTAAAAACTGATCAATTTATACAAGTTCGTTTTGTGTCGCTAAAAAACCTATAATGAGCAGATTTATTTTTAGCATCAAATTTAAAAACATCCGTTAGATACAAAACCCACAACTACGTTTTCTGAATTAATCTCAAACCTTCGTTCACAAGGAACTAGGTATTTTTTACTGTTATAAACTAGCTCAAAATTACCTTTAGCATTTTTAAAATCTTCGTCTGGTTTTCCAAGCTCCATTTGAAGTTCACTAGCAGATTTTCCAAGAAATTTACTTAATTTTTCATTTTCTTTTTCAACAATTGCATCTGTTTTTTCTTTTACAGTTTGACACCCTGAAAAAAAAATTATTATAATTAAAAGGCTTATTGCTGATTTAAATTTTAACATAAGTTTAAATTAACATTTTTTTGTTTAATAAATTATTAACTTTTAAGTTGTATAAATAATTTATTTCTTATTACATTTAAGATTAATTATAGTAACAATTGTGTTCATTATTTGATGGTTCAAGCATATGAATAAAAAAGCCCTAGAAAAGATACTAAATATATTTTTAGAGAAAGTTTTGCCCCTTACTGTAAAAGGAGTTGCTAGAGGTAGTAAAATATTTGGGGCTGCAATAATTAAAAAGGATGATTTATCACTTGTAATTGCCGAAACAAATAATGAAATAGAAAATCCTTTGTGGCATGGAGAGATGCATACACTTAAAAAATTTTATGAATTAGATACAAACGTAAGGCCCAATGAAAAAGACTGTATGTTTTTAAGTTCGCATGAACCCTGCAGTATGTGTTTAAGCGCAATCACCTTTTCTGGATTTGATAATTTTTATTTTTTGTTTCCATACTCAGCAACAGATAATGATTTCAATATCCCTCATGACCTGAATATACTAAAACAAGTTTTTAATATTAGTGATGGAAAATATAATAAAGAAAATTCGTATTGGAAAAGTCAAAACATAAATTTACTTATAGACAATTTACCTCCTTCAGAAAAAGAAAAAATTTTAAACCTATTAGATGAAATTAAAAAAAAATATTTAGCTTTATCAAATCAATATCAGAAAAATAAGGATAGAAATTCTATACCATTAAATTAATTAATGAATACAAAACTTAAAATTTCAAATGTAACTAAAATATATCCTGGGTGTGTTGCTAACAACAATGTTTCACTTGAGTTTAATAGTGGTAAAATTTATGCTCTCCTTGGAGAAAATGGTGCTGGAAAATCTACACTTGTTAAAATTCTTTCAGGTGTAATCATTCCTGATGAGGGTAAAATTTATTTAAATAAAAATATTCTAAAACTTAATTCACCATCAGACGCAAAAAAAAATGATATTGGTATGGTATTCCAGCATTTTAATCTTTTTGAAACTTTATCTGTATTTGAAAACTTAATAATAGACTCTGATGAGCAAAGAGAAAATTTAAGAGAAAAAATAGATACAATTATGAAAAAATATAATTTTTCAATTGATCTTGATGTTCCTGTTCTCAATTTATCAGCTGGTCAAAAACAAAAAGTAGAAATAATAAGATGCCTAATTAGAAGCCCAAAAGTTTTGATTATGGATGAACCCACGTCGGTATTAACAGAGCAAGAAACCAGTGAATTATTCTTATCATTAAAAAAATTTTCAGAAGAAGGAATTTTAATTATTTATATAACCCATAAACTAAAGGAAGTTATGCAACTTTGTGACGAGGTTGCTGTAATGAGAAGAGGAAAATTAGTCTCCGTAAGCCAAATCAAGAATGAAAATATGGAGTCTCTTGCTAACAAAATGGTAGGTCAGAATTTAAAAACAATTAAGAAAAAAAAGGAAAATAATTCGTCAGAACAATTAATTAATATAACAAATCTTAATTTTACAAGTGAAGATCCTTTCGAGACGAATTTAGTTGATATTAATTTTTCTGTAAATAGAGGGGAGTGTTTAGGTATCGCCGGAATATCAGGAAATGGCCAAAGTGAATTATTTCAAGTATTAAGTGGTGAAATTATATCTAATAAGAATTCTATAAAATTTAATAAAAATTATATTGGAGATTTAAATCCTCAAGAGAGAAGAGAATATTTGATGGCTTTTTCTCCAGAAGATAGGCTTGAACAAGCTGCTATTCCACAAATGGCAATTTTTGAAAATGTTGCCCTAAACAATTTTAAATCCTCAAATTTTTTTAATAATGGATTAATAAATGAAAACAAAATTAAAGAGCATTCAAAAAAAATAATTTCTGACTTTAATGTAAACACTGACAATATAAATTTAAAAAGCCAATTTCTATCTGGAGGAAATTTACAAAAATTAATTATTGGAAGAGAATTAATAACATCTCCAGATTTATTAATTTGTTTTAATCCTACATGGGGCTTAGACGTTGGAGCTATAAATTATATTCATGAAACATTAATTAAGATCAATGAACAAAATAAATCAATAATATTAATATCAACAGATACTGATGAGTTGTTAAAATTAAGTGACAAAATTTCAGTGATCCATAAAGGAAAATTATCAAAAATAATGAATGCTGAAGAGGTTACCTCTGAGAAACTTGGGATACTTATGGGAGGAGGAAATTGATTAAAATTGTAAAAAGAGATCAACCCTCAAAAGCTATATTTTTCTTTACACCTGTCCTAGCTATTTTTCTCACATTAATAGCGGGAGGTTTAATATTTTATATTTTAGGTTTTAAACCATTTGAGGCTCTAAAATTTTTTTTTATTGTTCCAATTGCAGATAAATATGGTTTCAGCGAATTACTATTAAAAGCTACACCACTTTGTTTAATAGCGATTGGTTTATCTTTTTGTTTTAAAAGTAACAATTGGAATATTGGAGCAGAAGGTCAATTAACTTTTGGGGCTATAGTTTCTGGAGGAGTTGCATTATTATTTTATGATCAAGAAGGTTTCTATATTCTACCAATAGTAATATTAGCTGGCGCAATTGGTGGGATGATATATGCATCAATACCTGCAATATTAAAAACTTACTTCAATACTAATGAGATATTAGTAAGTCTTATGTTGGTGTATGTTTCAAAATTAATTTTAGATTATCTTGTTGTCGGTCCTTGGAGTAATCCAGAAGGATTTAATTTTCCTGAAACTAGACAGTTCAGTGACTCTGCAAGACTTCCTTTATTATTTGAAGGACTAAGAATTCACGCAGGAATATTTTTAGCATTTGCTGCAGTGGTTATTAGTTGGTTTGTTTTTTATAAAACATATTTGGGTTTCCAAATGAAAGTTTCAGGTTTTAGTTTAAAGACAGCAAAATATGCTGGCTACAAAGGTAAAAAAATGATTATCCTGGTTTTTTTAATAAGTGGAGCTTGTGCAGGTCTAGCAGGCGTAGGAGAAATAACTGGACCCATTGGACAGCTTCATAGAGAAGTATCTCCAGATTATGGATTTACTGCGATTATTGTTGCATTTTTAGGTCGCTTACATCCTGTGGGAATAATTTTTGCATCTTTAGTTGTTGCAATAACTTATCTGGGTGCTGAAACGGCACAAATCTTTATGCAAATACCAAAATATACAGGTCAGGTTTTTCAAGGGATGATTTTATTTTTTCTTCTTGCCTCTGACTATTTACTCTTTTTCAAATTTAAATTTATAGGTTCAAAAAAATGATAGTAGATATAAATTTTGTTGGACTAATAATTGCATCTATAATGGCTTCTGCAGTTCCTTTGATTTTGGCGTCTTGTGGTGAATTAATTACTGAAAGATCTGGGGTTCTAAACCTTGGTGTTGAAGGAATGATGATCATTGGAGCTATTTCAGGTTTCGCACTAATGACGGTTACTGGAAGTTTAATTATAGCAGTTTTTGGTGCAATGTTAGCTGGAGTTTTAATTTCAACAATTTTTGCATTTCTTACCCAAACATTAATTACAAATCATGTGGCTACTGGTTTAGCTCTCACTATTTTTGGAATAGGAATTTCTGCAATGATTGGAAAAAACTTTGTGGGTATTCCTGGAAAAGAGTTTCCTGTTTTGTTTGAAGGTTTAAAAGACACAATACCACTTTTAAGTCCAATATTATTTGGTCATTCAATAGTTTTTTATTTTGCTTTTGCCCTACCCTTCATAACTAGCTACTTTTTAAAAAAAACAAAAATTGGATTAATTGTTAGAGCTGTAGGAGACTCGCCTGAGTCTGCTTCTAATCAAGGAATAAATGTAAGATTTGTGCGTTACGCTTGTATACTTTATGGAGGCGCAATGTGTGGTCTTGCAGGGGCGTATTTGTCAATGATTTATACTCCGCAGTGGATTGAAAATATGACAGGTGGTAGGGGCTGGATTGCACTTGCTCTAGTGGTTTTCTCAACGTGGAACCCTATTAAAATTTTAATCGGTGCGATGATTTTTGGTGGACTGACCATTATTCAATTTCATATGCAAGCAATAGGAGTAAGAATTCCTGTTCAATTTTTAACGGCCCTGCCTTACATAGTAACAATAATAGTTTTAGTTGTAATTTCTCGTGATAGTAGAAAAATAAGACTAAGTACTCCTAGTTCCTTGGGGAAATCTTTTCATAAAGACAATTAATTATAAAATAATCATTTTTTTTTGGATAATTTAATTTAAATTTAATTAATTAAAAAAAATCAAAAGGGGAAATAAATTTATGCATAAATTTTTAATTCGTTCTTTCGTCTCTTCTTTAGTTTTATTATTTACATTAACTGTGGCTGCAGTTGCAAAAGAAGTAAAAGCAGCATTTGTTTATATTGGTCCGACAGGTGACCATGGATGGACTTATCAGCATGATGTAGGTAGAAAAGCTGTTGAAGCTGCCGGATTTAAAACAACATACGTGGAAGGTGTTCCAGAAAGTGCTGATGCTGAAAGGGTTCTTAGACAATTAGCTAATTCTGGTCATGACATTATCTTCACAACTAGCTTTGGATATATGAACCCTACTAACAAAGTTGCAAAAGAGTTTCCAAATGTAAAATTTGAACATGCTACTGGATATAAAAGAGAGCATCCAAATGTTGCAACTTACGCAGCTAGATTCTACGAGGGTAGAACTATTTTGGGAACAATTGCCGGAACTATGACTAAATCTAATGTGATTGGATATGTTGCATCTTTTCCAATACCTGAAGTAATAAGAGGTATCAATTCATTTACTTTAGCAGCTCAAAAAGTTAACCCAAATATTAAAACTAAAATTGTTTGGGCTTTCACTTGGTACGATCCAGGTAAAGAAGCAGAAGCAGCAAAAGCTTTAATTGATCAAGGTGCTGATGTAATTGCTCAACATACAGATAGTACAGCTATTGTACAAATGGCTGAAAAAGCAGGTGTATATGCTTTTGGACAAGCGAGTGATATGGATAAGTTTGCACCAAAGGCTGTATTAACTTCAGTTGAGAATAACTGGGGGCCATATTATGTCGATAGAGTTAAAGCTGTTGCAAATGGTACATGGAATCAAAAAGATACATGGCACGGTATAGGTGATGGTATGGTAGTAATATCAGGTTTAGATTCTCAAATGCCTAGTGACCTACAAGCAAAAGTTAAAAAACTTCAAGCAGATTTAGCATCTGGTAAAGTTCATTCTTTCACTGGACCAATTTATGACCAAAAAGGGAATTTAATGGTAGCAGAAGGGAAAACTGCAGATGATGGTATGCTAGCAGGTATGATGACTTATGTTAAAGGTGTTGAAGGAGATATACCGAAGTAAGCTCTTAAACTTATTAAAATTTAAAAGGCCGGTTTTTAAACTGGCCTTTTTTATATTTGATGTTTTTTTTTAATTTCTTCAATTGTTAATTCTTCATAAATTTCGAAGGGCTGCACAATCCAAGGATTATCAGGAAGTTTTTTTGCGCAAAAATCTGGCTCAAATGTTGATTTCTTTTTTTTAAATAACGTAGCAGTTTTAATATCCTCTATTTTATCCTTTATTGGTTCATATTTTTTTAACCAGTCTATACTTTTGTTAAAGGTTATTCCTGTGTCAGATAAATCATCACATAAAAGTATTTTACCACCCATATTAGGTGCTATAGAACTCATTTCCCTTGAGAACACAATATCACCCTGCTCATCTTCCACTCCTTTACCGCTATAAGACTCAACTGCAAGATATGCACATTTTAATTTAAATATTCTGCTTAATACATCTATCATTGGTGCTGCTCCACGCATGATGCCTATGAGTATGGTTGGTTTATATCCACTTTCATTAATTTGGATTGCTAACTTCTCAACAGTCCTGTTGTACTCATCCCAACTGACAATCATTTTTTCTGTCATAATTTTTTAATATCTATTTATTTAAATAATAAAACTAAAACTGCAAGGACGATAAGTGCAATTATTGAAGATATTAAAATATACAACCTATGAATGTTTCTTCCTCTTAAATTAAAATAATGTCGTGCTACTCCAGTAATAACTGCTAATGCACACAATATTAGCCAATTATATTGATGATAAACTAAGAAGCTAGAGTGTCCAGAAAGCATTATAAACAATACTAAAAAAGTGGAATAATTATTATGAATTGATCTCTGTTTAGCTGCTAGAGATAAACTCATATCAAATTTTTCACCTCTTTCACTACTACTGATTATATTCATTTGATTGGGTATAATTACTGTAAAAACATTGCCAAACATATTGGTTCCTATAATTAGTCCAACACTTAAAATTGCAAATTTTGGTCCAAACAATTTTGTTAAACCAAACGAAACTGCTGCTAATAAAATAATTGCTGAAGATATAAATAGTACATTATTTTCAATCAATTTCGATTTACACAATAGATCATATATAAACCAAAAAATAATTAATGACAAAAGTGAGATAATAATGGCGTAGCTAGGAGGCATTAACAGGATACGTTTATCGACCATTAATACACCAGCGTTATAATAATAAATTACAACTAAGAGCAACATTCCTGTTACAAAAGTTAGGTAACTTTGCCATTTAAAAATTACTAATCTATTTAAATAATCCTGTGGTGGTGAGGTTTTTAACCTTGAAAGTTTATAAAAAAAACCAGAATGCATCAGATATCCCTCTGCATCGACATCATCACTTGTTATATTTTTATTTAAATTATTGTCTAAGTAATTAAATAAAAAACTGTTACCTACCCATAATATTGCAAATACTACATGGCCCCATCTTAGAATAACTTCTAACCATTTAATTATATAAGGTAAAAATTCCATCAATATTTTATTTTATCTACTTTTTTATCCCAAATTTCAAAAGCTTCTAAAGCTTCATCTCTAAGCATTTGTACCATTTTAATTTTCCTATCATCAATTTTTTTTGGAATTTCTGTATAAATAAAAGAGTCATCAAAATCTATATTTTTTGCATCGTCTCTTGTATTTGCATAATATATTTTATCTAATCTTGACCAATAAATTGCTGATAGGCACATCGGGCAAGGTTCACAAGTTGTATAAATCTCACATCCTGAAAGATCAAAAGTATTTAAATTTTTACAAGCCTCTCTAATTGCTACTATTTCTCCATGAGAAGTTGGATCATTTGTGGAAGTAACTTTGTTAAAGCCCTCTGCAATAATCTTTTGATCCTTAACTATAACACTTCCGAAAGGACCACCTATAGTATTCGCACTTTTTATTGAAAGTTCAATAGCTTTTGCCATAAATTTTTTTTTATCTTCCATTTTTAATTTTTTATTTTATTTTTAATTTTGTTAATACTCATTAAAATTCTTTCAGGTGTTGCTGGCGCATTAAGTTCTGGTGCAAACTGATAATTTCCAACTGAAGCTACTGCATCTTTAATTGCATAAAAAACGCTCATAGCTAACATTAGAGGAGGTTCGCCTGTTGTCTTTGCTTTATTAACAACTTTTTCTTTATTTATTCCGTCTTTAAAAATTTCTACATTAAATTTTTTTGGAATATCACTTACAGAAGGAATTTTATACGTTGATGGAGAGAAAGTTGTAATCTGACCATTTGATTTCCAATTTAGTTCTTCAATTGTTAACCAACCTTGTCCTTGAACAAAACCCCCTTCGATCTGACCTAATTCAAGTGCTGGATTAATCGGTTTTCCTGCATCATGCAAAATATCAACTCTTTCTAAGGCATTTTCACCAGTCAATGTATCAATAGTTACTTCTGAAACAGCGGCACCATAACAAAAGTAATAAAATGGTCTTCCTCTAAATTTTTTTTTATCAAAGTTTATTTTTGGCGTTGAATAAAAACCTGAGGATGAAAGAGAAATTCTATTTAAATATGCTTCTTGAATAATACTTTTGAATTCAAATTGTCTGTTTCCAAATATTATATATTGATCCTTATAAATTGCTTCTTGATTGTAAATCTTATATTTTTTTTTGATATATTTTTCTAAATTTAATTTAATTTTTGCTACTGCATTTAATGCTGCAGCGCCATTAAGGTCTGTGGTTGAAGATGCAGCGCTAGCTGAAGTATTTGGAACCTTAGCTGTATTTGTTGATGAAATATGTACTAAATTATATGGTAATCCTAAGGAATTAGCCACTAGTTGAGCTATTTTTGTATGAGTCCCTTGACCCATTTCTATACCACCGTGGTTCAAGTATACACTTCCATCTGTATAAATATGCACTAAAGCACCAGCTTGATTTAAATGAATTGTTGTAAATGAAATCCCAAATTTTACTGGTGTAATAGCTATACCCTTCTTTTTAAATTTATTTTTTTCATTGAATTTTTTTATCTCTGAATATCTTTTCTTATAATTAGATTTATTTTCTAAATTTTTAAATATTTCATTAATTACATTGTCTTCAATAGTCATTCCATAGTGAGTTAAATTTTTTTTATCTTTTTGATAAAAATTTTTCTTTCGAACCTGAATAGGATCTATTTTTAAATACCTTGAAATATTATCAATAACATTTTCTATAGCCATCATTGCTTGATTACCACCAAAGCCTCTAAATGCAGTTGAAGTTGGAATATTTGTCTTACATAAATTATTTGTTACCTCGATATCTGATATGTAATACGCATTATCTATATGAAGAAGAGCTCTTTCATTTATTGCTGCTGATAAATCAGGCGACATTCCACAATTTGATGATAAGTTAATTTTTAATCCTTCAATAATTCCTTCATCATTAAATCCAACTTCGTATTCAGATAAAAATTCATGCCTTTTACCAGTCAAAATTATATCATCATCTCTATCTAGTCTTAATTTCACAGGCTGACCTGTTTTTTTTGCCAACAAAGCACAAATACATGCAGTCATAAAATTTGTCTCTTTACCCCCAAATCCACCTCCAATTCTTCTTACTTCAACATTTATAGAATTACTTTTCTGATTAAACATTTTTGCAATTAATTGTTGTGTCTCAGAAGGATGTTGTGTTGAACTGTAAACTAAAAAATTATCATCTTCTTTAGGTATAACAAACGCTGCCTGACCCTCTAAATAAAAGTGTTCTTGACTTCCGGTTGTAAAGTTTCCTTTCAAATTATATTTTGAATTTTTAATTTTCTTAGAGGGGTTTCCTTTTTTAATTTTTCTAGGCTTAAATAAAAACTGTTTTTTATTTAAAGCATCTTTTATTGTAATAACTGGTTTTAAATCTTTATAAGTGATTTTTGCCTTTAATACTGCTTTTCTTGCAAGTTCAGTAGTTGTAGCAGCTACAGCAAATAATGGTTGACCAAAAAACTCAACTTTTTTATCTGGAAATATTGGATCACCATCAAAAACAGGGCCTACATCGTTCCTTCCTAAGATATCACTTTGAGTAACTACTGATATCACCCCTTCACTTTTTTTTACATCGCTTAAGTCTATTTTTTTGATTATTGCATGAGCTTTTTTACTTAAACCAATAGCACCATAAATTGTATTTTTTGGTTCATTAATGTCGTCAGTGTATTCAGCGTATCCACTTACATGCTTATAAGCACTATCATGTGGTCTTACATCATTAATATAGTTCTCTTTGCTCATTTAATTAACTCGTGTTAGCTTATTAGAATCTATTTCTACGAAACATTTCATCAATAAATTTTTTGCTATCTCTAGTCTATATTCTTTACTCGCTCTCATATCGCCTATAGGACTTAGGTCTTTATCAAGATAATTTTTGGCTTGATTAAAAGTACTTAAATTAAAAGGTTTATTCTTAAGAATTTTCTCACAGGCTTTAGCTCTTTTTGGTACCGCTGCCATACCTCCAAAAGCGATAAAAACCTCTTTAATTTTATTTTTATCAATTTCAAAATTAAAAGATCCACAAACAGATGAAATATCATCATCAAATCTTTTTGATATTTTAAATGCTTTAAAAATATTTTTCCTAAATAATGGTATTTTTATTGAGTGAATAAATTCATTCTTTTTTAATTTAGTTTTTCTATAATCAAGGAAAAAATTATTTATAGGAATAACTTTTCTTTGATTGAAGCTTTCAATTAAAATTTCTGCATTTAAAGATAACAAAATTGGTAATGTATCACCTATTGGAGATGCTGTTGCAATGTTACCACCTATAGTTCCTACATTTCGAATTTGAACAGAACCATATCTTTTAAGAACTAAATAAAAATCTGGATAATGTTTTTTAATTTCTTTTTCGAATTTTATTAAAGGTGTAGAGGCACCAACTTCAAGGTAATTTTTATTTACTTTTATAAAGTCTAATTCTTTTATTTCATTTAAATCAATTATAAAAGGAATTTCTTTTCTTTCTTTTGTAACTTTTAAAGATAAGTCCGTTCCACCTGCAAGAAAACTAAAATTAGAGTATTTTTTAATTATATTTTTTAAATTCTTAATATTTTTTGGTGAAAAATAAATTTTATCATCTTTTTTAATATAAATATTTTTTGGTTTAATTTTTTTTAATAATTGAATAACTTTATTATTATTTTTACTAAATTGATCATTCCTGTTTTTCTTGTCTAAACTTTTTGCAGCGTCTATTATAGGTCTATATCCAGTACAACGACATAAATTACCTGATATAGAATCTGTAATTAATTCATTATTAAGATTTTTATTATTTTTAAACATTGAAAATAAAGCCATAACAAATCCTGGTGTACAGAAACCGCATTGGGAACCATGAAATTTTACCATCGCATCTTGTACAGGGTGAAGTTTGCCATCTTTGGAAACCAAATCTTCTACAATTAAAAGTTGTTTACCATTTAATAATGGAACAAATGAAATACAAGAATTAATTGCTTTATATATAATCTTATTATCAACTAATTCACCTAAAACTATTGTACACGCGCCACAACCACCCTCTGAACATCCTTCTTTGGTTCCAGTCTTTTTTAATTCGGTTCTAATATAATTAAGTATGGTTTGATTTGGATCAGGATTATTGATTGCTATAAGCTTATCATTTAATAGAAATTTAACAGAGCTCGATATCACTTAACTACCTCTATAAGTAGAATAACTCCAAGGTGAAACAAGTAAAGGAACATGATAATGCTGTGAAGGATCTGAAATACCAAATCTGATAATAACATCATCCAGGAATGGAACATCGCTAGCTGCAGATATATTTTTAAAATAATCACCAATATGAAAAACTAATTCATATTTACCCTTAACAAAAAAATCTCCCTCAGCTAATGGTGAATTAGCTCGACCATCATCATTGAGTTTTGTTGACGTTAATTTTTTTCGTTCTGAATTATTAATATAAAACAACTCAACTAGGATACCTTTGCCAGGTTTACCAGAATACACATCTAAAACATGAGTTGTGAGCTTTGTCATAAAATTATAGAATCATTTAATTTTAAACTTAAATTATTTTAAAGTTATATGAGAACAATAGATAACATTAACGATCTTAACAAGTCTGATTTTTTGTCTTTATTTGGTAATGTTTTTGAAAAAACTGAGTCAGTTGCAGTGGAAGCATTTGAGTCAAAACCATTTAAAAACTTTGAAGATATTATGTTTAAAATGCTTGATATTTATGAAAATTACGAAAAGAATAAAATTTTAGAGATTTTAAATGCTCATCCAGAGCTTGCTGTAGCAAAAAAAATGACCTCTGAATCTATATCAGAACAAGCCTCTGCAAAATTAAACCAATGTTCTAATGATGAATATGAAGAATTTAAAAAATTAAATTCAGAATATAAAAAAAAGTTTAATTTTCCTTTTATAATTGCCGTAAAAGGTAAAGATAAAAATGAAATTTTGAATAATTTTAGACAAAGAATACAAAGTGATGTAGAAAGTGAATTCCTTGAAGCAAAAAAACAAGTAAAAAAAATTGCAACCTTTCGTTTGAATGAAATAAATAAAAAATGAAAAAATTTATAAGTGCAAAAATGATTAACTTAGCGGACCCAAGAATTGGATCTAAAGTTATATTTAAGACTGACGATTTTTTTGCAGCTGCTCATAGAATATTAAACATCGAAGCTCCAGTTTTTAAAGATGGATTATTTGATAAACATGGTAAATGGATGGATGGATGGGAAACAAGGAGAAGAAGATCAAAAGGTTTTGATTATTTAATTTTAAAACTTGGTAAACCTGGGAAGATATTTGATATAGACATTGACACAACACACTTCAATGGAAACCAGCCAACACATGCTTCGTTAGAGGGTTGCTTAAGTAAAACAAAGCCTAATAACAAAACAAAATGGACTTCTTTACTGAGCAAAAAAAAACTTGGGCCAAGCCGAAACCATAGCTTCAAATCAAACAACAAATCTGTTTTTAATTGTATAAGACTAAACATTTTTCCAGATGGTGGAGTTGCAAGACTAAGGCTTTATGGAAAAATTGAAATGGAGAAAAACTTTTTAAATAACAAAACTGTTAACCTTACATCTGTTTTAAATGGTGCTTCAATTATTGGTTGTAATAATGAACATTTCGGCAAAGCTGAAAATATCATAGCACCTGGTAAAGGAAAAAATATGGGAGATGGTTGGGAAACAAGAAGAAGTAGAGGAAAAAACTTTGATTGGCTTATAATAAAATTTGGAAAACCAGGATTAATAAAAAAGCTGGAGATAGATACCCATCATTTTAAAGGAAACTATCCAGATAGTTGTTCAATTCAAACTGCATGCATTTCAAAAAATCTTTCCAATAGATCAATTGTAAACAATTCAAAAAATTGGAAGTTTATTTTAAATAAGTCAAAACTTTCAGCTCACAAGAAACATATTTTTAAAAAATTTTTAATTAAGAGAAATAAGGAAAATTATCTTAGAATTAATATCTATCCAGACGGTGGAATTTCAAGAATAAGGGCATTCGGAAATTTTGTGAAATGAAAATAATAAAAGCAAAAAAAATTACTAAAAAAAATTTTTCTAGATTTGGTCAATTAATAGATACGTCAAAAAAAAATCCCATAAATATTAATGATGGGTATGCTAAAAGATTTGATAATTTGATAAACCTAGATGCATCTAAAAACAAAGGGAAAGCAATTGTTAGTATTTTTAAAGCAAAAAAAAGAAGGTTTCCTATGAAAATTGATATGATGGAAAAACATCCTTTAGGAAGCCAAGCCTTTATACCAATGGAAGATACAAAATTTTTAGTATTTGTAGCACCAAAAGGAGATAAACCAGATGTAAATAAAATCCAATCCTTTTTAGTACCAAAACAAACTGGGGTTAATTACAATGCTGGTATTTGGCACTTTCCGTTGATTTCTATGAAAGATATGAATTTTCTAATTGTTGATAGAAAAGGAAAAGGAAACAATCTTGTTATTTATAAATTTAAAAAAGATAAAATTATTTTAGAGAAATGAAAAAAAAATATCCAAGAGATTTGGTAGGATATGGTTCCAAACAAGTTAAGGTAAGGTGGCCTGGTAATGCTAAGTTAGCTTTACAATTTGTACTAAATTATGAAGAAGGAGCAGAGAATTGTACTCTTCATGGTGACAAAACGTCAGAAGTATTTTTATCAGAAATTATAGGAGCAAAAGCAATTAAAGGTCGACACTTAAATATGGAGTCAATTTATGAATATGGATCAAGAAGAGGATTTTGGAGAATTAACGACCTCTTTTACAAAAAAAAAATTCCACTTACTATTTTTGGAGTTGGTATGGCATTGGAGAGAAATAAAGAAGTTTGTTCTGCTATAAGAAAAGCAAATTATGAAGTTGCTAGTCATGGGTGGAGATGGATTGATTATCAAAATGTATCAAAGAAAAAAGAAAAGAATGATATGAAACTTGCAGTCAAATCTGTAAAAAAGATTTTTGGCTATCAACCTGCTGGTTGGTATACTGGTAGGTGTAGCACAAATACTTTAGATTTAGTAATCGAAAATGGTAATTTTTTGTACTGTAGCGATACATACAGTGATGATCTTCCATATTGGATAAAAAAAGGTAATAAAAAACAACTGATGATTCCTTATACACTTGATAACAATGATATGAGATTTGCAACCAATCAAGGATTTAATTCGGGTGAACAATTTTATAATTATTTAAAAGATAGTTTCGATGCCCTTTATGAGGAAGGAAAAACTTCACCAAAGATGATGTCGGTTGGTTTGCATTGTAGATTAATTGGAAGACCTGGTAGAATACAGTCTCTTAAAAAATTTTTAAATTACATTACAAAATTTAAGGATATTTGGATCTGCAAAAGAGTAGACATAGCTAAGCATTGGATAAAAAATTATAGTTAAAATTTTTATTATTGTTCCGCAGCTATAGAAGTATAGTGAGCAACCGCTTCTATTTCATCATCAGTTAGTATTCCCTCCATTGCGGGCATTACTCCTATACCGTTTCTAACTGCCATTATAATTCTTTGAATATCAGGTCTAATTTCATTTAAATTTGGACCAACCATTGCGTTCGATCCAACATCTGAAAGCATATGGCATGCTGCACAATTGCCAGCCCCAAGAAAAACTTCTTTTCCCTTATTAAACAGTTCATCAGCACTAACGTGGGTTGACGATAATAATATCAAAAACAATAATGTATTAAAGAAATTTAAAAATAATTTTTTCACATAAATTTGGTATCATAATTAAAAAAATTTAAAAAGGAGAATTATGAAAGCTTATTGGATTGCAAATTATACTGAAATAAAAGACGACGAAAGACTTAAAAAGTATGCTATTAAAGCAAAAGAAGCGGTTGAAAAATATTCTGGAAAAATAATAGCAAGAAGTGCAAATAATGTAACTTTGGAAGGTAGGGAAATGGTTAGAGTAGCACTTGCAGAATTTCCTGATATTGAAACGGCAAAAAATTGTTACAATTCCGAAGAGTATGTTGAAGCTAGAAAACATTTAGAAAATAATGCTGTTAGAGAACACATTATTTTTGAAGGAATGTAAAATTCAATAACAACATAATTAATGACACAACCATTTATAGACACAATTTTAGAAGAAGCAATTTCATGGATTGAATCTAATAAACAAGTAGTTCTAGCAACTGTAGTTCAAACATGGGGATCTTCTCCATTCCAAATTGGAAGCAAAATGATAATTGATGAAAAAGGTAATTTTTTAGGTTCAGTTTCAGGTGGTTGTGTGGAAACAAGCGTAATTACTGAATGTGTTGAACTAATAAAAAGTAAAAATTCATTTAAGAAAATTGATTTCAAAGTCTCAGATGAAAATGCTTGGAACGTAGGCCTTGCTTGTGGAGGAGAAATGACTGTTTTTATAGAACAAATAAATTAATGAAAATAGAAATACTTAAAGAAATAATAAAAAAAAAATTATCTGATGAACAATTTGCTGTTTTAACTAATTTAAGTAATGGATCCTCTGAAATATATAAAATAGGAATACCTTTAAGTAATAATTTTATTAATTATAAAAACGACATAGAGAATTATTATAATTTAAAGAAAAGTGGAGTAATTAATAATACCGAAATTTTAATTCAAAATTATATTAAACCAATTGAGGTTATTATCATTGGCGCAGTACATATAACACAATATTTAATTAAATTTTTAAAAGATTTAAATTTTGATGTTACTGTTGTTGATCCAAGAGAATATTTCACAACTAAACAAAAATTTCAAAATATCAAAATTATCAATAAATGGCCTGAAGAATTTTTTAAAAATATTCAAACAAACTCTAATACTGCTTTAATTACTTTGAGTCATGATCCAAAAATTGATGAGCCAGCGTTAAAACATGCTTTGAAAAAAAAGTTTTTTTATATAGGTGCTTTAGGAAGTAAAAAAACTCATAAGAACAGATGTAAAAGATTAAAAGATGAAGGATTTAATGATAAAGAAATTGACTCAATACATGGACCAATTGGAATAAAACTAGGAGGAAAATCTGCTCCTGAAATAGCTTTATCAATTGTTGCACAACTAGTTTCTGAGACAAACAAATATAAAAATCTTTAGTACTGGATGGGTTCAGGATCTATACTTCTCCAAAGATACCATGTTGCCACCGAACAATAAGGTGAAAATTTTTTATTTAAATAAGAAACATAACGTTCAGGAGGTAAATATTTTTTATTATAATTTTGAGAAATAGCTCTTAAAAGTCCAATATCTTGTATAGGCCAAATATTGGGTCGATTATAGGTAAATAATAAGATCATTTCTGCTGACCACCTTCCAATTTGCCTAAGTTGAGAAAGATAAATAATAGCATCCTCATCAGACATTTTTGAAATTAGTCTTGGATTAAACTGTTTATTTAATACTTGTTTTGCTAAATTTTTAATTCCTTTTACCTTCTGTCTACTTAGACCACAACTTTTTAATTGAGCGGTAGATAACTTACTAACAGATTTTGCATTAATTTTATTTTTACATTTTTTTTTAAATTTTAAAAAAACTGAATTAGCAGCAGCAACACTTATTTGTTGACCAACAATACTTTTACATAGAGAAAAGAAAACATCTTTTCTTGAAGTAAGAACTGTCTCTGATGGTGATTTATACTTTTTAATCAATGCAGACATTGTTTTATCTTTATTTGATAAATATTTTTTTGCTTTATTCCAATATGATGGTGTTTTAGTCATGTCGTGAAACAGATAGCTTTTTTTTCAAATACATCTCTCTTCTAAAAATAATAATCGATGAAACAATAACCAATAAAGCACCTAATAATGTTTTCGAAGTTGGTATTTCATTCCAAATAAAATATCCAAATATTATAGCAAAGACTAATCCAAGATATTTTAAAGGGGAAACTAAACTTACTTCTGAGTATTTATAAGATTGTGATAACCACAAATTAGCAAGACCACCTAATATACCAACCATGCACAACAAAAATAAATCAACTAAACTTGGCAAAATCCATCCCTGATAAAAAGATAAAAAACTTAAAAGCATTATTGAAAATGAAAAGAAAAAACTAATTAACCAGGCAGGTTCTGTTGATGATAATTTTCTAATAGCAATAGCAACGTAAGATAGGCCTAAGCAAAAAATTAATGGATATATATAATATAAATTTAAAGAGCTAAAACCTGGTTCCGTGATGAAAATTATACCAACAAACCCTACTAAAACTGCTAACCATCGATAAATACCAACTTTTTCTTTTAATAAAAAAATTGAAAATATTGTTATAAATATTGGTGCTGCAAAAGAAATGCTTACAACTGTTGCTAAAGGTAAATTTCTTAATGCAATAAATATAGAAACCAAAGCAATTAATCCTGCTAAACATCTTTTAAAATGCAGAAACAGTCTGGTTGTTTTATAAAAATCTAAATATCTGTCTTTAGGAATAAGAAATAAAATAGGAATTATTCCACAAAATCCTCTGAAAAAGAGTACTTGTCCAACGGGATAATCATCAGACCATTTAACAATTACATCCATAAGTGAAAATGCACATACTGATATGAACATGTAAAAAAAGCCTAATTGATTTTTTGATAGCATATGATTAACTTTAGATTAATTAATTTAATTATCAATGGAAATAGCAATTTTAGGATTAGGATGTTTTTGGGAACCAGAAATTAAGTTTAGTAAACTTAATGGAGTTATAAAAACAGAAGTAGGTTATTGTGGAGGTCATAATGCTGAAACAAATTACAAAGAAGTATGCACAGGCACAACAAATCATGCAGAAGTGGTAAAATTAGATTTTGATCCTAAAGTAATATCTTACGAGAAAATACTTGAATATTTTTTTGAAATTCATGATCCAACAACCTTAAATTCTCAAGGACCAGACTTCGGAACACAATATAGAAGTGAAATATTTTATTTAAATGATCAGCAAAAAATTACTGCTGAAAAAGTGATAGAAAAAGAAAACATCAAATTATCAGGAAAAGTAGTAACAAAAACCTCTTTAGTTAAAAACTATTGCCCAGCTGAAGAATATCATCAACGATATTTGGAAAAAAGATAAAATGTCTTTAGTTGACACAAGTTGGTTAGAAAATAATATTGATAAAGTAAAAATTATTGATTGCTCATGGCATATGCCTCAAACTCAAAGAAACAGTTTTGAGGAATATACAGAGGAACATATTCCAAATGCTATTTTTTTTGATTTAGATAAAAATTCTAAATTAGATACCGATTTACCACATATGCTTACTGATACTAAATCTTGGGAAAAAATAATGAGCAACATGGGTATAAAAAATAATGATCGAATAGTAATCTATGATAATTCTGATGTTATTAGTTCTTGTAGATGTTGGTACAATTTAATTTATTATGGACATGATCCTAAACTAGTCCATGTTCTGGATGGTGGATTAAAAAAATGGAAAAAAGAAAATAAACCTACAGATAATAGAGAAGTAACCAATCAAACTTCAAATTATATATGTAAAGAAAAAATAGAACTAGTTAAAAATAAAAAACAAATAGATGAAAATATTCATTCGCATGAATTTAATGTTGTTGATGCCAGAAGTAGAGAAAGATTTGAAGGCAAAGTTGCTGAACCAAGGAAAGGTCTTAGGAGTGGTTCAATAAAAGATTCTTTTTGCCTACCTTTTTCTGAATTGGTAAACGAAGACCATACTTTCGTTAGTAAAGATAAAATACTTGAAAGGTTTAAGTCATTAAAATTTGACCATAATAAAAACATAGTATTTTCATGTGGTTCTGGAGTAACCGCAAGTGTTTTGGCACTAGCTTATTCTTTAATAAATGCTAAATATATGCCGACCGTTTACGATGGCTCTTGGGCTGAGTATGGAAAAAAAAAACTATGAAAACATCAACAAAAATAACAAGTATAGTAATTATTTTTTTTCTAATAATCGCAACAGTGATTATTGGAAGAACGATGATAGGAAATCATTTCAAAAAAAAATTTAGTAAAAGACCACCTCCTGGAATAATAGTAACTACTACCCAAAAAAGAGTTTTTGAAAATGTTGTAAGTACATATGGAACTGCAACTCCAATTCAAACACAATCATTTAAAATTGAAAAATATGAAATATTAAATCCAATCAATTTTAATCAAAAAGTTAAAAAAGGTGATGTAATCGCTAACCTAAAAAATAGAAAGATTATTGCAAAATTTGATGGCATTATTGGAAAAAGGGAATTTTCAGAAGATTTAGAGGTTTCAAAATCTTCAATATTAATTAATCTTGAAGACACTAGCTCAATATATTGTGATGTAGATATACCTGAAATTTTTGTACCATTTATTAAAGTTGGTCTACCAGTTGATATTAAATTTTCTGGTTATAAAAATAAAATTTATAAAGGCGAAGTAGATTCTTTTGCTAGCAGAATAAGTGAAGATACAAGAGCTCTAGCAACTAGAATTAAAATGGATAACACATCTGGTGAAATACTACCTGGATCGTTTTTAGAAATATCTATTAAATATGATGTTAGAAATGGCTTAAGCGCTCCTGATACAAGTACAGTTGTAGAAGGTGAAAATGTTTTTATTTATAAAGTAGATGAAAAAAATAAAGTGATGAAAACAAAAGTAACCATCGGCGATAGATACTTAGGTTTTGTAGAAATATTAGATGGATTAAATAATGGAGACAAAATTGTTGCAGAAGGAACAAAAAAGATAAGACCAAATCTTACAATAAGACCTATTGAGAAAGGTGCCAAAAAAAAACAAGGAAATTCTAGCTGGGGTAAAAAAGATAAATCAAAAAAAACTGAAGAAAAAAAAAGTAAATTTGATTGGATAAAAAATATTTTTAAAAAATCTGAAAAAGAGAAAAAATAATTAAATGTATATTACTGAAGTAAGCATTAAACGACCTGTAGTAGCTTGGGTCATGTCTTTAATATTAATTATTTTTGGTATGTTTGTTTTTTTAGAATTACCAGTAAGAGAACTTCCTGATGGCATACAGCCTCCAGTAGTTCAAGTCCAGACGGATTATAAATCTGCCTCAGCTGAAATCGTTGATGAAGAGATAACTCAAAAACTAGAGGATGTAATAGGTGGAGCTGAAGGTATTAAAAATATTGACTCAAGTTCTTTAAATGGAAGAAGTAGAATTAATATTCAATTCAACACAGATATTGACTTAGATGATGCAGCTAATGATATTAGGGAAAGAGTTGCAAGAGTTGTAGATAATTTACCAAGTGAGTCAAACCCTCCACAAATTTTAAAACAAGCAGCAGGTTTTACAACTACAATGTGGGTTGCTTTATCATCTCCAACTTGGAATGATTTAGATTTGGGTGATTATGCTGAAAGATATCTTATAGATGCATTCTCAAGTGTACCTAATGTAGGTCGAATTTTAGTTGGTGGATTGAGAGAGCTTAGTGTTAGAGTTTGGATAGATCCAATAAAATTAGCTGCGAATGATCTTACAATTCAAGAAGTTGAAAGAGCTCTTAGAAATGAGAATATAAATCTTCCAGCAGGAACCTTAGAAGCTAATAACAAAGACTTAACTTTAAACATTGATAAATCCTATTCTAATATTGATACTATTAAACAATTACCACTTAAAAAAAATAAAGATAAAGTTATCATTTTATCTGATGTAGCTAATATAGAGTTTGGACCTGTTTCAGAAAAAACTTTATTTAAAGCACAAAGAAAAAATGCAGTAAATTTAAAAACTGTAGGAATTGGAATTTATGCAAAAAGTGGTGCATCAACGGTAGAACTTTCTAAACAAATAAAAACTAAAATTAAAGAACTTAACAAATCCTTACCTGATGGTTTAAAGTTAGAGATAGCATTTAACAGAGCGACCTACATTGGTGCAGCAATTGAAGAAGTATATAAAAGTTTAGTAATTGCATTCGTACTAGTTGTTTTAATTATTTATCTTTTTTTAGGCAACCTAAAAGCTGTAATAGTTCCTGCGGTTGCTTTACCAGTTAGTCTTATTGGATCATTTCTCGGATTATATATATTTGATCTATCAATTAATATTTTTGTATTACTAAGTTTTATTCTAGCAATTGGTATAATCACTGATGATTCTGTGATCATGACTGATGCAATCTATACAAGAATTGAAAATGGAGAAACACCATTGGTAGCTGCATACAAGGGTTCTAAACAAATTACATTTGCAATTATTGCAACGACTTTAATTCTTGTAGCAGTATTTTTACCTTTAATTTTTATTAAAGGAATATCAGGAACTTTGTTTAAAGAAACGGCAATAGCCTTATCTTTTTCAATTGTTGTATCTTCTTTTGTGGCATTAACATTATCTCCAATGCTAGGAAGTAAATTTTTAAACAAAAAAGAAAAAATTAATTTCTTCGTAAAAAAATTCAATAATGGTTTCAAATCTTTCACGGGATTTTATGTAAACTCCCTTAAATATTGGATTAATAAACAGAAAACTATTTCAATATTTATAATTTTAATTATTGCTGCCTCAGCTTATTTATTTAGTTTTTCCAAAAAAGAATTGATACCAATCGAAGATAGGGGTGCTTATTTAATTATTGGTTCAACTGATGAAGGAAGTTCATTTGAATATACCCAAGAAAAGGCACAAATAATTGAAGGAAGAATATTAAGATTATTGCAGGCAGAAGACAGCCCATATGCAAGACTAATCATGAGAGTTCCTGGTTTTGGAAGATCTGCAACGTCTTATAACAGTTTTATAATTATTGCATTACTTGATGAGTGGAAAAATAGAGAAAAAGGTAGTCAAACAATATTAAGAGAAGCAATTGGACAAGTGGTTTCTGTGCCTGAAACTTTTGCTTTTCCAATTTCTCCACAATCAATAAGAGTATCTAGTTATAATAAGCCTGTTCAAATGGTGATATATGGATCTAGCTACGAAGAATTAGAAGAAATTCAAAATAGTGTCTTAAGAGAATTAAGAAAAAATAGAAATATGTCTAGAATTGAAAGTGATTATACAAAAAATAAACCTGAGGTTAAATTAATCACTAATAAAAACAGAGCAAATGATTTGGGAGTTTCTACTGAAAATATAGGTAGAACTCTAGAAACTCTTTATGGAGGGAAAAGAGTAACAACTTTTAGTAAAGAAGGAAGAGAATACCCAATTATTTTACAACAATATTTAGCAGACAGGAGAGATAAAGATGGGTTGTCAAAAATTTTTGTTAGATCTGAAACAACTGGTAAACTTGTATCTGTTGCAAGCTTAGTTGAGTTTAAAGAGAAAGGCACTGCTGAAGCACTTCCAAGATATAATCGTCAAAGAGCAGTTACAATTTCTGCTGCCCTTGCAGAAGATTACACTCTAACAGAAGCAATTAAATACCTGGAAGATGTCATGATTAGAGTTGCTCCTCAAAATCAAATCACTTGGAAAGGAAAATCTGAAGAGTTAAAAGAAACAACAAATGAAATATACTTAATTTTTGCTCTTGCTTTGTTAACTGCTTATTTAGTTATGGCTGCAACATTTAACTCTTTTGTTCATCCATTTATTATTATTTTAACAGTTCCGCTAGCTGTATTTGGTGGCTTAGTATTTATTTTATTTTTAAATAGTTCAGTAAATATTTTTTCTCAAATAGCTTTAATAATACTCATTGGTATATCCACAAAAAATAGTATTTTGATTGTAGATTACACAAACCAGATAAGAACTACTGGTGTTAAAATCCAGGATGCCATAATTAAAGCTTGCCAACTTAGAATTCGACCAATCGTAATGACCTCACTTAGTACAATGATAGCAATGCTTCCATTAGTTATTGGAAATATTGGCCCAGGTGCAGGTGAAGGCTCTAGATTAGCTGTGGGTTCTACAATTTTAGGAGGAATGATTATTTCAACCTTCTTTACTTTATATGTAACTCCAACAATGTATTTAGCTCTTGCAAAGAATACTAAGCGAATTGATGCGGTTGATATTGAATTAAAAAAACAGCTAAATTAAAAAATAATATATTTTGAGGTTGATAAAGAATTTTTACATTCTGATAATTGTTGCTTATAAATATTTGATTGCTTCTCGACTCTTTTAGCTAAATTAATTACTTTTTTATTATTTTTATAATTTTTAAAGTTACCCCACCCTTCATGATAAGCAAGATACTGCTTGAAAGCATCTTTTTTTGAAATTTTTAAAATTTTTTCAGTCTTGTCTGTATACCAACCAATAAAATCTACACTATCTTTAAATCTTGTTCTGACAGCAAGCTTATTCCCAGTTTCTTCTTTATACTGTTTCCAAGTTCCTTTTACAGCCTGTGAATACCCGAAAGAACTTGATGGTCTCTTGTAAGGAACTACTTTAAATAATTTCTGTCTAGGAGGTTTGGCTAACCAGTCAAAACTGGATTCCATTTTTATAATTGCAAGCTGTAAATAAACTGGGGTTCCCCATTTTTTCTCAGCTTTTTTTGCATGTTTATACCACATGTATCTTTCATTAAATATAGAACAACTATCTGATGTATTTTTTGGAACAGACGAGCAACCTGAAATAAAAATTATTAAAATAAATAAATAATTAATTTTTAAAATTTTCATTTTTTCTAAAAAAGTAAAATATAATTATGGCTGTAATTACACCTACTAGATTTCCAAATAAATCAGGAATTTCAAAACTTCTTTCAGGTATAACGTAATGCAGTATCTCAAGTGTTATTGATAAAAATATTAAATAAAAAGTAAGTAATATAAATTGAGATGATTTATTAAATGTTAAATAACCGACAACAGAAAACAGGACAAACGCATACAAGTGATTAGTCGAAATTATAAAATCTGCTGTTATTTGAGGTTGTAATTTGCAATCATTATATAAAAAACAACCAAGCAAGCTACCAGGATATAAATATAAAAGTATCAATAAGAAATTGAATAGATAAAAAATAAATTTATATTTTGAAAAAAAATTAATCATTAATAGTATAGTTTTATTTATCAAATTGATCTAAAAGATAAACAAATGAGTTATTTAATTTTAGTTAGACATGGTCAAAGTGTATGGAATCTTGAAAAAAAATTTACTGGATGGGTAGATGTAGAGTTAACGGAAAATGGGCAATTGGAAGCAAAAAAAGCAGGCCAACTAATAAAAAAAGAAAATATTGAAATTAATCTATATTATTCATCCTTTCAATTAAGAGCAAAAAATACTCTAAAAATAATACAAGAAGAATTGAAAGATTTTAAAAAAGTAATAAGTGCATGGGAATTAAACGAAAGACATTATGGTGCTCTGACTGGATTAAACAAAGATGAAATGAAAGTAAAACTTGGAGAGGAAAAAGTTCATCAATTTAGACGTTCTTGGGATCTTAGACCTGAACCTTTAGATAAAAAAAATCCATATCACCCGCTAAATATTGAAACTTATAAAGAAATTCCTCTAGAAAAAATTCCTAACACTGAGTCACTGAAAGATACATATGAAAGAGTAATAAAATTTTATAGTAAGGAGATAGAACACAAATCAAGTGAAAATATTCTCATTTCCGCTCATGGAAACTCCATTAGAGCTCTTTGCAAACATTTGTTCAATTTAGATAACAAGGAAATTTCTAAACTTGAAATTCCTACAGGAAACCCACTTTTAATTAAATTAGAAAACAATAAAATTTCTAATTGCAAATATCTTGATCAAGAAAGAGCTAAAGATCTTTTAGTTTTTTAAAAATATCCAGATCAGTTAAATGATAAAAATCTTTTTGGCTCTCATAACCAAATAACTTTTTTTGATCCAATAAACTATTCCAGAGTTCCAAAATTGAGTAATTTTCTATTTTCTCTTTAATAAATAACTTTTTATTAATTATTTGACACCCAATATAAATAAATTCTTTTTCAGATTCTTTGTTAATTAAATTATTTTTTAAATTGAAATCTCCTTTTAATTTTTTATCAAAACTTAATTTTTTATTTGCTAAGAGAAGAATGTTTTCTAATTTTTCAGAAAAATATATTTTTTTCATTTTTAATATCTCGTCTTTATAGTCATTACTCCAGATTGTATCTGGATTAAAAATTATAAAATCCTTTTCATTGGAGTCTTTAATCATATTTTGAATACCTCCCCCTGTATCTAAAATATGATCACCATCCTCAATTATTTTGATATCCAAATTAAAATTTTTACTGTTTAAAAAAACTGAAAATTGATCCTTTAAATAAAAAGTATTTATTAAGATTTTTTGAATACCTAGTTTTTCGATTAAATTAATGCATCTCTCCAGCATGCTTACATTTTTAATCTCTAATAAGGGCTTAGGAGTATTTAAGGTAATTGGGTTTAATCTCTTACCAAAACCTGCACATAAAATTAAAGCTGTATTTATTTTCACAATTTTACCTTATAAATTTTGGAAAATTATTTTTTAACAACAACATCAAATTATTAAATTG
>CABZXO010000010.1 GCA_902529645.1 uncultured Pelagibacteraceae bacterium
ATTCTATTTACTTTCTCTTTTACATCACACAGTTATTCAAAAACAGAAATTCATTGGTGGTACGGAAACAGTGGTTTTCTTGGTGATGTAATTATTGAAATTGCAAATAGATTTAACGCTTCACAAGATCAATATACGGTCATTCCTACAGGAAAAGGAAGTTATGAAGATAACATGGCGGCAACTATTGCTGCATTTAGAGCAGGAGACCAACCACACTATTCACAGGTTTATGATGCTGGTGCTGCAATAATGGTAGCGCAAGTAAAAAATGGTGTTGTCATCGGTTTTGAAGAAATGGCAGAGAAATATGGCATTGATGTAGATGCTGACAATTATATTCCAGGCATTAAAAATTTCTATGCAGACTCTGATGGAAAAATGATTGGTGTGCCTTTCAATAGCTCAACTTGTTTGATGTATGCAAACATGGACATATTGAAAAAAGTAGGAATTGAGTCAGTTCCAAAAACTTATGAAGAGTTTGAGGCTATAGCTCCAAAAATTAAAGCTGCCGGATACATACCTTTAGTTCAAAGTCACTTTCCTTGGATATGGACAGAAAATTTCTTTTCAAGACATAATCTACTTATGACTGATGGAAACAATGGTTACGATGCTGTTCCAACAAAAACTTTATTTGCTGAAACAGATGCATTTGTAATGCATTGGAAAAAAGTCAAGGAATGGTATGAAAAAGGCTTTTATGGATATAAAGGAAGAGCGTGGGGAGATAACCAAGCTCCATTTATAGCTGGTGAAGCTGCATTTTGGTTTGGTTCAGCTGCTTCGTTCGGTGGAATGAAAGGTGTTGTACCTAACTTTACAGTAAACCATATTCCTTACTGGGATTCTGTAACTGGTGGTAAAGAGTATCCAACGTTTATCGGTGGTGCTGCTAACTGGATCTTAAATGGTCATACTGAGGAAGAGTACAAAGGACTTGCTAAATTTATAGAATTTATGGGTTCTCCAGAGATGGATCTGTATTATCACAATATGACTGGTTACTCTGCAGTAACTAAAGGTGGAATAGAGTTAGCTGAAACTATAAATTTCTATAGAGCTTCTCCATATCATAAAGCAGTTGGTGAACAATTAAGCTTAGAAGGTTCGACTATTCCTGGTGGATATAGAGCTGGTAATTGGCCACAAATTCGTGAAGTAATTTACGAAAATGTTGAGCCAATGTTAAACGGCAAAATATCAATCGAAAAAGGATTGCAGAACATGGATAAAGGTGCAGCTAAATTGTTAAAACAATTCGCTAAAACTTTATAATTAATAATTTAAATAAGGAGGGTGTTGATTTACCCTCCTTATTTTTTATTTTACTTATATGAAAAAAGTCCAATTTAAATCTAGCTATTCACAATATTTATTCTTAGCACCACAGTTAGGAATTTTATTAATTTTTTTATATTGGCCAATCATACAAACCTTCAGAGATGCATTTACAATGCAAGATGCTTTTGGATTTGGAGCGACGTTTGTATGGTTTGATAATTTTTTATTTATTTTTGATGATCCAGCTTATTTTATAGCTTTCAAATTTACTATTATTTATAGTTTTGCAATTACATTAATTACCGGCTCAATCGGTTTGCTGCTTGCCGTTCAGGCCAATAATGTAATACATGGTAAAAGCACTTACAAAACACTTTTAATTTGGCCTTATGCAATTGCGCCTGCGGTTGTAGGTGTAATGGCAAATTATTTTTTTAGTGAAAGATTTGGGCTCCTTTATCATTTATTTCACGAACTTTGGGGTTTCAATTGGTACGAGAGTGTTTTTGACTCGTATATTTATGTAATAATAGCTGGTTCTTGGAAGCAAATCAGTGCTAATTTTATTTTCTTCTTGGCAGGTCTTCAAGCTATACAAAAATCTGTAATTGAAGCATCAATGATTGATTGTAAAAATAGTTTTAGAAGATTTTGGACAATTACATTCCCATTATTAATGCCAACTACATTCTTCTTAATAATTATTAATATAACCTATGCTTTCTTTGATACATTTGGAATTATTGATACTACAACGATAGGTGCTCCTTCAGGTGAAACAAGAACTCTAGTTTATAAAGCCTACATGGATGGATTTAGAGGATTAGATTTAGGAAGTGCTGGAGCTCAATCAATAATGATGATGTTGATTGTATTAGTAATTACAATTTTTCAATTTAGATATATCGAAGGGAAAATACATTATAATTAATGACTAGATTTATCACATCAAGTTTTTCACATTTAATTTTAATCATTGGAATACTTATCATGGTACTTCCTGTGTGGATGATTTTTGCTAGCTCAACGCACACAAGTTCAATGATTAATATGAATGGTCTCCAAATGTTTTTAGGAGATAGCTTTTATGAAAATTACTTACGGGTTTTATTATATCAGGGTGGTTTCTTTAAAGAGATAACAGCATTAAAAATGTTTTTTAATAGTTTTTTAATGGCTACGGGAGTTGCAATTCTATCCGTTGTCACATCTTTAATGGCTGCCTACGCATTGGTTTATTATAGAATAAAACATGCAACATTATTGTTTTGGATAATTTTTATCACGATATTAGTACCACTAGAGTTAAGAATTTTTCCTACTTATTCAGTAATGGCTGAACTTA
The DNA here is from genome assembly GCA_902529645.1 of uncultured Pelagibacteraceae bacterium. Classification (GTDB taxonomy): domain Bacteria; phylum Pseudomonadota; class Alphaproteobacteria; order Pelagibacterales; family Pelagibacteraceae; genus Pelagibacter. The sequence continues at coordinate 2,633 of CABZXO010000010.1, forward strand.
ATTTAGTAAATTCTTACTTTGGATTAATAGTTCCAATTTCAGCATCAGCTATAGCAACATTATTCTTTCGACAATTTTATAAAACTGTTCCAGATGAATTACTTGAGTCTGCAAAACTTGATGGGGCAAATACCTGGAGATTTTTTGTTGATTTTTTAATTCCTTTGTCAAAAACGATGATTGTAGCGATGTTAATATTTATGTTTGTTTTTGGTTACAATCAGTACTTATGGCCGCTATTGGTAACAACTTCAGAACAATATTGGACAGTGGTTATGGGATTAAAAATGATGTCGGGTTCTATTGTTCATCGTTTTGCTTTTGTGATGATGTCTATGGTTCCACCAATTTTAATTATAATTGTGTTGCAGAAACATTTTATTAAGGGGGTTTTTCAAGATAAATGAAAATTAAACCACTTCAAATAATTGCTCATATTATTTTAATATTAGGGGTATTGTTAATGGTAGTTCCTATTTGGATATCTTTTGCAAGTTCTTCACATGACTCTGTAACTATACTGACGGAAGGTATGAAGTTTCATATAGGTGATCAGCTAGCAAGAAACTATAACGAAGTTTTAAATGAAAAAGGTGGTTGGTCAGAAGAAGTGACTGCTGCAAAAATGTTTATTAATAGTTTTATAATGGCATTAGGGATTGCAACACTTAAAGTAGTTATTTCTGCAATGTCAGCATATGCTTTGGTTTATTATAGATTTAAATTAGCTGTACCAATTTTTTGGTTAATCTTTATTACTCTACTTGTTCCTTTGGAGGTAAGAATTTTTCCAAGCTATAAAATTGTATCTGATTTAGGTTTAACTAATTCATACACAGGCCTTATTCTTCCGTTAGTTGCTTCAGCTACAGCAACTTTTTTCTTCAGACAATTTTACAAAACAATTCCAGATGAACTTTTGGAGTCGGCAAAATTAGATGGAGCAAATGCTTGGAGTTTTTTCATAGATTTCTTGGTACCACTATCAAAAACTATGATAGCAGCAATGTTTATCTTTATGTTCGTATATGGATATAGCCAATATTTATGGCCGCTAATAATGACAACTGCAGAAGAATATTGGACTGTTGTAATGGGAATGAAAATTATTTACACAGAAAGCTATGAAGGAGTTGCTTTGCCAAGAACAGCAGAAAGATTTGCATATATAATTTTATCAATGATCCCACCAGTTTTAGTGGTAGTATTTTTACAAAAATGGTTCATAAAAGGATTAATTCAAACGGAGAAATAAATGAGTTTTTTAGATTTAAAAAATGTGACTAAGATTTATCCAAACGGAACTAAGGCTGTTCACGAAACTTCATTAAGTGTAGATGAAGGAGAGTTTATGGTTTTTGTAGGACCAAGTGGATGTGGAAAATCAACTTTATTAAGAATGGTTGCAGGTTTAGAGGACATTACAGAGGGTGATATTAATCTTGATGGAAAATTAATTAATGAAGTTGATCCATCTGAGAGAGATGTAGCAATGGTGTTTCAGAACTATGCATTATACCCACATATGAATGTGTATAATAATTTGGCTTATGGTTTAAAAAACAGAGGAATTGATAAAGAAACAATTGAGCAAAAAGTAAATGATGCAGCTAAACTGTTACAAATTTCAGATTATTTACAGAGAAAACCTTCAATGTTATCTGGAGGTCAAAGACAAAGGGTTGCTATGGGAAGAGCAATTGTAAGAAATCCAAAAATATTCTTATTTGATGAACCTCTTTCAAACTTAGATGCAAAATTAAGAATTCAGATGAGACTTGAAATTAAAAAACTTCAACAAAAGGTTGGAGTAACAAGTATATTTGTTACACATGATCAAGTTGAGGCCATGACACTTGCTGACAGATTGGCAGTAATTAATAATGGAATTATTGAACAGCTTGGAACTCCTATTGAGATATATGATAATCCAAAATCTTTATTTGTTGCTGGTTTTATTGGTTCACCTCAAATGAATTTTTTAAATGGTAATTTAAAAAATAAAACATTATCTGCAGAAGGTTTTGAAATTAAAGATGTTAATACTGACTTTGAGGGTGAGGTTACATTAGGAATAAGACCTGAGCATTTAGTACAATCTGAGAGTGGTTTAATTAATTTAACAGTAGACTTAGTGGAACAGCTTGGTTCGGATAATATTGTTTATGGTCAATTGAAAAATAAAAAAGACTTTTGTTATAGGTGTCCAGGAAATCAAACTGTTGAAAAAGGTTCTAATTTAAGAGTAAATATGGAGAACAATAAATATTATATTTTTGATAAAAGTACTGGCAAAAGAGTTAATTAAATTTGATTTTAAGTAAACCAAATCATATAAAAATTTATGGTCATCGAGGAGCTAGAGGTGATCTTCCTGAAAATACTTTAGAGAGTTTCAAATATTTATTTGATAATAATTTTAGTGGATTAGAAGTAGATATTTTATTTTCTAAAGATTCGGTGCCAGTAATTACCCATGATTTTTTCTTAGACAGAGATCAGACTAAAGACTTAGATGGTAATTGGATAGAAGATGAATATATGAAAATTAATAGTAAAACTTATAAAGAATTATTAAATTATGATATAGGAGCTGTTAATAAATTATCTAGTTATGGCAGAAGATTTTTAAATCAAAAAAGTTTAGAAAACCAGAGAATACCAAATTTAAACAAATTATTTAAATTATTAAAATCTTATGAAACTGAAGATTTAATAATTAATTTAGAATTTAAGTCTAGTCCATTAATTAGCAATCTAGTTCCTGAACCTATTGAGATTGTAAAACTTGTAAAGCAAGAAATAGAAGTCTCTAATTTAAGCGATCGAATTTTAGTTTCTTCCTTTGATTGGAGAGTTTTAAAAGAATTTAAATTACAATTACCAAAGATTTCTAGAGGTTATTTATCAACACAACAAGAATTAAAAAAAACAAGGAAAAATATTTATGAAAATTCACCTTGGATGGGGTTTATTCCATTTTTTAATAACAGTGAAATTCCAGAAGTTATAAATAATTTAGGTGGAATTGCTTGGCATCCTTTTTACAAAGATATAAAAAAAAAAAATATTGAAGAAGCACACAATCATGGACTAGTGGTAAATACTTGGACTGTAAATAGAGAAAGCGACATGATGCGGATGATTGAATATGGTGTAGATGGAATATTTACAGATTATCCTCTAAGGCTGAAAGAACTTTGTGAAAAAGAAAATAAAAAATGGTTTTAGTATATATTTAATGGATTTAAACATAGTTAATAATGAGGAAAAGTTTTTAGCAGGTAAACTTGAAGGTTACACTTTAAAAGGTGCTGAAAATAAATTTGACAACAAAGGAAACCCTATATCATTTCCAGGCTGCACAATAATTTTTAATATTCCTATTAATACCGATTTATCTAATCAAATTATTAGTTTCCAAAAAAAAATAGAAAATTTTAATCCTAAAAAAACTTATTTCTATTTACCTCCATCTAGTTTTCATATGACATTATTTGATTGTTGTAATTTAAATACAAAAAACACCAATTATTGGCCATCCGATATAGATCCTGATATGGATTATAAAGATATAGCTGTTGAATTAAATAAAAAAATTGAAAATTATAATTTTCCAAAACAATTTAATCTTAAACTAAAAACTTTTTTTGGTGGTTATAGTATTATTTTAGTACCCTTTTCTGAAAAGGATGAAAAAATTCTAAGAAATTGTAGAGATGAACTTAGTAGCTTGTTAAAAATTAAATTTGAAAATCATCAAAGATATACTTTCCATATTACTTTAGCTTATATTTTGAGACAACTTAATGAGACTGAAATAAAAAACTTAATTGAATTTAATAAACAACTATCCTCTGACTTTAATAAAAAATTTCCAAAAATTACTTTCAAAAAACCTGAAATGTATACTTTTAAAGATATGCTGGAGTTTAAAAGTATTAATTCTTAAAGCCTGTAATAGTTTTTTTTTTTAGAAATGACATTTGATTTTTATATAAATGTAATTTTAAAGATTTATTACAATAAACTTTAATGTGATTTAATTTTTTTGAAGTTCATAGATAGAAACGTAATGTTTCCTCTTAGGCAGTGGGATAATGGTTGGAACTTTAGTCAATCTTGGTTTTATTGATTTATTTCCTACAATTATATTTTTGTCATAATTTTCCAAATCAACCTCAGGATGAGGATTTCCATCATTAATTAATGGCCAAGCATCACAAGCTCTATATCCAAATAAAATTAAAGGTCTTGAGTTGTTCATTTGGTTGTGTCCAGACCCATGAACTGATCTACAATGAAAAAAAACGACCGTTCCAGCAGTTCCAGTTATAGAAACACTATCTTTAGTTCCTATTTTATCTTTCTTAGTGTCTATTTTTCCAACAAAATAATTTTCTTTGCTGTGGTGACTGTACAATTTCTTTTTGTGTGATTTTTTTATTATTTTAAGTGGCCCATTTTTTTCATAGCAATCATCTAAATATATACCAACTGTAATTAAATCATCGTTTGTATGAGGGTAAAAAGCCCAATCTTGGTGCCATCCAATTTCACTTCCTTTTTTCTTATTTGGCAGTTTAAAATTTAATTTACCTAGATGAAATCTTACTGTTCCACCTAATAATTTTTTAGCTATAGATATAATTCTTTTATCTCTAGATAATTCATAGAAGATTTTATGTCTGTTCTGAGGATTATTAAGTCTTAAAATTTCTTTATTTTTAGAAGAGCCTGAATTGTAGACAAAATGGTAATTATCATAGGATTGAGTTCCATTTGCACCATTACCATTTTTTTTCTTTTTCTCTTTTAAAATTACTTCATTAACAATTTTATTTATTTTATTTATCTTTGTTTGAGAAATTAGATTTTCTTTAACAAGAAAGCCATTTTTTTTAAATAAATTCAAATCATTCATAAATGCAGATTATAAATAAAAATAAATCTTCTTATAAAAAAATACAATGTTTAATTAAATTATTAATAAAATTTAGTAATTTTAAATTATTTTTTTAATGCATCTTCAAGATAATCCAATCTATCTTGACCCCAAAAAATCTCATTATTTAAGACATATGAAGGAGCACCAAATACATGGTTATTAACTGCATCTTTTGAATTTTTTTGGTACTCAATGTTTACTTCGTCAGTTAAAGCTAACTTTTTCATTTCCTCAAAATTTAAATTTAATTTTTCACAAATTTCCCGAAGTATTTTGTGATCTGAAAGATCTTTATCCATAGACCATAAATATTTTAAACACTCATTTCCAAAATGAAGTTTATTTCCCATTTTATTTGAGGCGATTACAAATTTTGCTGGCAAATGTGGATCACTAGGTGGAAAAAATTTTGGCTGTTTAATAATTGGCAAACCTAATTTATTTGAAATTCTCTCCATTTCCAAAAGTCTGTACTTTTGTCTTGCAGGGTGTCTTTTAGGAACTGGTAATCCTCCGGTATTTGGAAAAATTTCACCAACTAAATCAAGTGGTTTTTCTATTACTTCTAAATTATATTGACTTACTATTTTTGTAAATCTATCAGCACCTAAGTAAGTAAATGGAGACAAGACACTATAATAATATTCAATTTTCATTATTTATTTAATTAAGTGCAAACTGCTTAATTTTTTCAAATTCAAAATGATCTGCAATGTCCTTTTTAGCATAATAAACATCTTGAACTACACCATCCTCATTAATTAGAACGTCGGTCACAGCTATATCTAAATGACCTTTTATTCTTGTAGGAATATATCCTTTCATCATAGCAGGAATAATTTTATGTGCTTTAAACAAAATTGCGTTTAGTGTTTTACTCACTGATCTCTCAATTTCATATTTTTGAAAATATTCAAAATTTTCATCTGCTAATACTGTGAATGGTAAATTCTTATGCTTATCCATATATGATTTTAAATTATCTACTGGTGAATGAAATATTCCAACATGCGTAAAATTATTTCCAAGTTCACCAAATCTCTTATTAATTTCATTAAGTCTTAGGTTGCAGAAGCTACAACCTGCGATTCTATAAAAAGTTAATAAGACTTTTTTCCCTAAGGTCTGAGATAAATTAAATGAGTTACCATTCTGATCTGGAAGTGTAATTTCCTCTAATTTATCGCCAATGCTAATTTTCATATTCTACATTATATAGAAATATGAATGCTTTGTTAACAACCTTTAAACGAAGCAGACATATTTCTAATTAAATTGAAATACAAGTCTTTTCCTGGGTCTAAAGTCGCTCCTAATGGGTCAACTACACCGGTTTTAATATTCATATCTTTTGCAACTGCTTTAATGATATCAGGGTTGAATTGAGGTTCAGAAAATACACAAGCAACTTTATCGTGTTCAATTATCTCTCTGATTTCTGCTAGTTGTTCTGCTCCAGGCATTACATCTGTATTAACAGTAAAAGCACCTAATATATTTACATTAAATCTTTTCTCAAAATACTGATAAGCATCATGGAATACAATTGAAGCAACACTGCTACTTAAATCAGTCATTACATCAATTGTAAGTTTATCGATTTCTTGTAAAGCTTTAGCTAAATTACTTTTATATTTAGCTTCATTTTTAGGATCATTTTCAATTAAATGTTCTGCCATTTCATTTAACATAGCTTTTGCATTAATTGGGTCCAACCAAATGTGTGGATCAAATTCACCATGCGCATGTCCATCATGATCGTCATGTCCGTGGTCGTCTTCTTTTTTGCCGTGGTCATCATCATGTCCGTGGTCGTCTTCTTTTTTGCCGTGGTCATCATCATGTCCGTGATCGTCTTCTTTTTTGCCGTGGTCATCATCATGTCCGTGATCGTCATGACCATGTTCGTCAAAAATATTTCTTTCTCTAAATTTTAATACCTGTAATCCTTTAGTATCCATTAATTCAATTTTTTCTGCTTTCTTAGCAATTGAACTCAATGGTTTTTCTAAAAAACTCTCTACATCTTCACCAACCCAAAATATTAGGTCTGCATTTTGTAGCATTTTTGCGTGCGAAGGTTTCATTGCAAATCCGTGTGGAGAAGCATATCCATCAACTATTAAATCAGGTTTAGCAATACCATCCATTAAGTAACTAGCTAATGAATGAATTGGTTTAATAGAAGCAACTACTTTTATTTCAGCATTTGCTGGTGTAAATAATGTTAGAATTGATAATATTGAGAATATAAGTGGTATTTTTTTAATATTTTTCATAATAAGTAATTTAATTGGTTGTTATAATATAACGTTATGTAATAATATAACATTTATAAGTCAAGCAATATATGAGCTCAGAAAATAGTACATTAGTAAAACTAAATAACGCTGGTTTTAAACAAAATGATAAATGGCTAGTTGAAGGTGTTTCATTATCTGTTGAAAAAGGGAAAATTGTTACCCTTATTGGACCTAATGGCTCTGGAAAAAGTACTACCGCAAAAATTGCATTGGGAATTTACAAAAACATAGAAGGAAGTGTTGAGAAATACACAAATAAAGTTGGATATGTTCCTCAAAAAATATCTATTGATTGGACCTTACCATTAAGAGTTTATGATTTTATGCGTCTAACTGAAAATATTAAAGATGAGGCAATTAAAGAAGCACTTACATTAACAGGTGTTATCCATCTTAAGAATAAAAATTTAGGAAATTTGTCAGGTGGTGAATTTCAAAGAGTTTTAATCGCAAGAGCTATTTCAAAAAAACCTGAATTATTAGTTCTTGATGAACCTGTTCAAGGAGTTGATTACACTGGTGAGATTGCTTTGTATGAATTAATTAAAAGAATTTCTGATACACTAAATTGTGGAATTCTATTAATCTCACATGATTTGCATACAGTTATGACCGCAACTGATCATGTTGTTTGTTTAAATGGCCACGTATGTTGCTCTGGATCACCAATGGATGTTGCTAAAAATAATGAATATAAAACCTTATTTGGTGAACAAGCATCTCAAATTCTTTCTGTGTATGAACACAAACATGACCACATTCATTCTGAAGAGGGAGAAATAAAGAAAAATTAATATGTTTGATGATTTTTTTATAAGAGCATTATTTGCAGGAATAGGAATTGCATTTGTAACAGGACCGTTAGGTTGTTTTGTAGTATGGAGGAGGTTATCTTATTTTGGTGATACATTAGCTCATTCAGCACTTCTTGGTTTAACAATGGCATATACTTTAGATTTAAATATAGCTATTTCAGTTTTTTTAATTTCTTCAGTAATCGCATTAATCCTAATTCAACTACAGAAAAAAACTAATTTACCTGGGGATGCTTTGCTTGGTCTTTTAGCTCATTCTTCATTAGCTGTTGGATTAGTAGTAATAGGTTTTTTAACATTTATTCGTTTTGATATTATGGGTCTATTATTTGGTGATATATTAGCTGTAACAATTGATGATTTATTAATTATTTGGACTGGAGGAGCTTTAATTTTATTAGTTCTTAAATTGATTTGGAAACCGTTGTTTGCATCTACAGTTAATTATGAATTAGCAGAAGCAGAAGGATTAAACCCTGATAGAGCAAAAGCTATTTTTACAATTCTTATGGCTGCTGTAATTGCCATATCAATTAAAATGGTAGGATTATTACTAATTACAGGTATGCTAATTATACCAGCGGCTATGGCTAGAAATATCTCAGACAGTCCTCAAAAAATGGTAATATTTTCAATTATTGGTGGATTACTGTCCGTTGTATTAGGTTTATATTCTTCATTAGAATTTAATACATCTTCAGGACCATCAATAATAGCTGCCTCGTTAGTATTATTCATACTGTCTTTATTTAAAATAAAACAATCGATTAAATTGAAAAACTGATAACTAATTGATAAGAATTTAAAAATGCAAAAAGAACATAGCCTTTCAAAAAATCAAAAAATCATTTTTGATCTTATTGATAAATCTGGTGGACCTATGAAAGCTTATTCAATTCTTTTTAATGTTCAAAAAAAAGGAATTAAAGCGCCTTTACAAGTTTACAGAGCTTTAGATAAGTTGGTTGAAATTGGAAAAATTCATAAGATTGAAAGTAGAAATGCTTTTATAGCTTGTCAAAATTCAAGCTGTCAGGTTTCAAAAGCAACAGCTTTTTCAATTTGTGAAAGTTGCGAAAATGTATCTGAAATAAGTAATTCAAAACTTTCAAAATATTTATCTAATTTTTCAGATGACTCTGGAATGAAATATAGCAAGTATAATTTAGAATTTTTTGGTTTATGTAAAAAATGTAAATCAAAATAATGAGTACAGTTTCATTAACTTTAGACGAAATATTTGAACTAGCTAAAAAAACTCTTTTAGCAAATGGTTGTGATGATGAAACAGCATCAATTTTATCTGACTTAATCAGAAACGCCGAAAGAGATGGTTCTGTATCACACGGTTTATTTAGATTGCCAGCTTATGTAATAGGTCTTAAAGGTGGAAAGATAAATGGAAAAGGGAAACCTGAAGTAAAAAAAATATCTCCATCAGTAATTAAAGTTGAAGGAAATAATTGTTTAGCTGCTGTTGTATTAAATAAAGGATTGCCTGAACTAGCAAAAGCTGCAAAAGAAAAAGGTGTAGCTGTGTTAGCAATAAATAATTCACATCATATGGCTGCTATGTGGCCTGAAACAGAAAAATTAGCAGAGGAAGGTTTGGTAGCATTTGCTTGTACATCTTATAAGCCGGCTGTAGCACCTGCTGGTGCAATAAAACCTTTATTTGGAACAAACCCAATTTCATTTGCTTGGCCACGTCCAGGTAAAACACCAGTTGTTTATGATATGGCAACTGCTTCAATGGCAATGGGAGAAGTTCAAGTTGCTAAAAGAGAAGGGCACAAAGTTCCACTAGGCACTGGTTTAACTAAAGATGGTAAAGAAACAACTGATCCAGGTGAAATTGCTGATGGTGGAGTTTTATTACCCTTTGGTGGTTACAAGGGATCTGCAATTGCAATGATGGTAGAATTAATGGCAGGTGCATTAGTTGGAGATAATTTTAGTTTTGAAACTGCTGCCAAAGATAATAATGATGGTGGTCCTCCAAGTGGGGGTGAATTCATACTAGCCATTAGCCCAGATAAAACTTCAGGTACCAATTGGCAAAAACATGCTGAGGAATTTTTTGAAAAAATGAAATCAATGGGTGAAGTAAGATTACCTGGAGAAAGACGTCATAAGAATAGAATGGATACTGGTCCAAGAAATATTAACGAAGAATTAGTAAATAAAATTAAATCTTTAAGCTAAATTAATCTCAATTGGAGTGTGATCAGAAGGCTTTTCTCTTCCACGTGGATCTTTATTTATTTTAATGTCCTTAATTTGATTAATTATAGAATTTGAAACTAAAAAATGATCAATCCTCATACCATTATTTTTTTGCCATGCACTTCTCATATAATCCCAAAATGTATATCCTTCTTTATCTTCATAAAAATGCCTGTAGACATCATTAAAACCAAGATTGATCATTTCTCTAAATTTTTTTCTTATTTCAAGTCGGTATAAAGCATCGTCTTCAAAACTTTTAACATTATAAACATCTTCTGCTGATGGAATGATATTGAAATCACCAGCTAAAATAATATTTGAATTTTTTTTAGATAAAGTTTTTAACTGTTTTATTAATTGATCAAGCCAATCTTTTTTATAATCATATTTTTCAGTATCTACAGGATTACCATTAGGGGTATAAATATTAATTAATTGAATATTTTTTTTCTTATGCTCAAATTCAGCTGAAATTATTCTTGATTGTTTTAACTTATCCTTAATTAAATCTGTTTTGACATTTTTTAATTTATTTTTTGAGATGATCGCGACACCATTGTAACTTTTTTGACCAAATACATAACTTTCATAGTCCATTGATGAAAAATCATCATATGGAAAATTAACATCTTCAGTTTTGATTTCCTGCATCATTAAAATATCAGGTTTATATTTTAATAAATAGCTTTTGATATTTTCAATTCTTGCTCTTACCGAGTTTACATTCCAAGATGAAATGAGCATTAAAGTGAAAAAGACACTCCACAACCACATGAAGATTTGGTTTGTGGATTAGATATTTTGAATTGCTCACCTATAAGTTCAGAAACATAATCAACCTCAGATCCTTTAAGCAAATCAGCTGAAGTTTTGTCAATTAAAATATTTTGATAATTTAAATCATCATCTTGTTTTGATTTCTCAAATGTAAATTCATATTGAAAACCAGAACACCCTCCACCTTTGATAGCGATTCTGAAGAATGATCCTTTGTCTTTTTTTGACAACAAATTATCTATTTGTTTTAACGCTTTATCCGTAAATTTAATTTCTTTAATCATGTCTGAACATTGATATTACTAATATAATACTTAATTATTTAAATTAAAGGATGAAAAAAGGCACTTTGTTAGGAGTATTTAAAAGTAAAGGTAGACTTAATAACGAAGCTAATTCAAAATATAGATCTCCTTTTCAACGTGACAGAGATCGGATAATCCACAGCGCATCATTTAGAAGATTAAAGCATAAAACCCAAGTATTTGTTAACACAGAAGGGGATCATTTTAGAACCAGGATTACCCATTCAATTGAAGTTGCTCAAATAGCAAGATCAATTGCAAAATATCTAAAATTAAATGAGGATTTAGCTGAAACCTTAAGTCTTGCTCATGATTTGGGTCATACACCATTTGGTCATGCTGGAGAGGATGCTTTAGATGAATGTATGCAAAATTATGGAGGTTTCGATCACAATCTTCAGACACTAAGAATAGTAATGTTTTTAGAGAATAAATATTTCAAATTTGATGGACTAAATTTAACTCTTGAAACTTTAGAAGGACTTTTAAAACATAATGGACCAGTAGATGATCTAAGCATGATCAACAAACTAATTGGATCAAAAGTTTTCAAAAATAAGATTAACTTTAATACGTATCCATCATTAGAAGCTCAAATATCAGCAATATCAGATGATATTGCCTATAATAATCATGATATTCAGGATGGAATCAAAGCTAATTTATTTAAGCTTGAAGAATTAGTAGAATTAGAATTTTTTAAAGACATTTATCAAAAATATAAAAATAGAATTAATAAAAAAAATTATAAAATTGCTATTTATCAAATCATCAGAGACTCTATAGATATCATGATTAGAGATTTACTAAGTAATACAGAAAAAAATATTAATAAATTTAAAATTAAGTCATTAAAAGATGTATCAAAATCAAATCAATTAATAGTTTCTTTTTCAGATAAAATAGAAAATTCAGAGCAAGAAATTAGATCATTTTTAAGACATAGAATGTATGACAATAAATCGGTACTTAATAAGAATCAAAGAGGCAAAATGATAATTAAGAAATTATTTAAAATAATTAAATCAAATCCTAGAAAATTTCTTACTAAAGAGCAATTGACTAAAGACAAATATAGAGCTATTTCAGATTTTATATCTGGTATGACGGATAGATACGCAATTAACCTTTATAACGATAATAAATGAATATTTTTGAATTATATTTAGATAAAATTAAATCTATTATTGTTGAACTTAGTAAAAAAAATCAACTTATTGTTCCAGAAAGTTTCAATGGTATTAATGCGGAAATACCGCCTCCAAAATTTGATTGTGATATTTCAACTAATGTTGCAATGGTTTTATCCAAACTAAATAAAACTTCTCCAATACAATTAGCAGAAAAACTTGCACCTGAAATAAAAAATAGCGATGATCAAATAGACAATATATCCGTTGCTAAACCTGGTTTCATAAATATTAAATTTAAGCCATCTTTTTGGTCAAATTTTATTAAAGAAATTATTGATAACGCTGAAAAATTTGGAATTAATGAGAAAGAGAAAAAAAATAATTACTTAGTTGAATTCGTATCAGCTAATCCCACAGGACCCTTGCATGTTGGTCACTGTAGAGGAGCTATTTTAGGCGATGTCATTTCTAATGTGTTAATATTTAATAAGCACAAGGTTACAAAAGAGTATTATGTTAATGATTATGGTAATCAAATTATAAATTTTACAAAATCTGTATACTTTAGAATTAGAGAATTAAAGTTTAACGAAACTTTCCCTCAAGATAATCCTGATTTGTATCCAGGAGATTATTTAATCGATTTTGCAAAAAATATAGTTTTAGATAATTCAGATCTAAATTTTGATAATTATGATCAAATAAGCGACAAGTTAACAGCTTTATCTATAGAACAAGCTCTGCTTTTAATTAAAAAAAACCTTAAGAGCTTAGGAATTAACCACGATAATTTTGTTAGTGAAAAAAGCATTGTTTTAAACAAAGAAGTAGAAAGTGTAATAAAATTTTTAGAAAAAAATAATTTTGTTTATACAGGAAAAATTAAAGCTCCAGCTGGAGAAGACGATAAAAAATGGGTAGAACGTGAACAGTTACTTTTTAAATCTACTGATTTTGGTGATGATAAAGATAGAGCATTGCAAAAATCAGATGGAGCATGGACTTATTTTGCAAGCGATGTTGCTTATCATAAAAACAAAGTTGATCGTAAATTTGATTATTTAATAAATATTCTTGGTGCAGATCATGCTGGTTACATCAAAAGAATTTCATCTTCGGTTGAAGCTTTATCAGGAAAAAAAGATAAATTGATTTGTAAAATTAGTCAGCTTGTAAAATTAATTAAAGATAACAAACCATTTAAGATGTCTAAAAGAAAAGGTGACTACATTACGGTTGATGATTTAATTGAAGAAGTTGGAAAAGATGCAACTAGATTTATTATGTTAAACAGAAGTAGTGATGTAGAATTAGATTTTGATTTTGATGCTGTTAAAGAAAAATCAAAAGATAATCCGTTATATTATGTTCAATATTGTTATGCCAGAATTGCATCTGTCTTTAGACATATTGGTAAAGATTTAAATTCAAACATTGAATTAGATGATTTTGGTTTTGAATATTCAAATGATGAGATCAAAATTTTAAAAAAGATTTCAGAATGGCCTAAATGTATTGATGCAGCTAGTTCAAAATTAGAACCACATAGAATACCTGTTTATTTATATGATCTTGCCTCGGAATTTCATTCTTATTGGAATCTTGGTAAACAAAACCCAGAAAAAAGATTTATTAATAATCAAAAAACAGTTTCACCAGATAAATTAATCTTTTTAAAAACAATATCTAACGTTGTTAAATCTGGAATGAATATAGTTGGTGTAGATACACCAGATAAAATGTAATGCTAAAAGAAATTAAGTATTTAATTTTTATTGTTGTAATTGCTTTATTTATTTTTTTAACTGGAAGATATTATTTCTCAGATGAAAATAAGAAGAAATCATACAGATCTTATAAAAATAATGATGAAAAAATTAAATTATATTCAAAAAATTTACCTGTTATGGAAAACGATACACAAAACGTAATAGAATACGTTAAGCAAACAAACAAAAAAAAGAAAAAAAAGTTTAATTTTTGGAAACTTTTAGAGAATGATTAAGAATAGAAGAGCTTTTATTGTTGGTTTAAAATCATCAACATTATCAAACAAAGAGATAAATTTTTTAAAGAAATATAAACCATGGGGTGTTATTTTATTTTCAAGAAACATAAGTTCAATTGAACAAACTAAAAAATTAACTGATAAAATAAAAAAGATATTTAAAGATAAAAAATACCCGATACTAATTGATCAAGAAGGTGGCCGAGTAAATCGATTAAGAAAAATTATTTCATTTGATAATTTAACTTCTGAATATTTTGGCAATTTATTCACAAAAGATAAGAAAAAATTTAATATTATTTATAAATTATTTATCGATAAGACTTCGTATTTGCTTAAATTAATTGGTGTTAATATAAATACTGTTCCTGTTTTAGATATTCGAGTGAAAGGAGCTAGCAACATTATTGGCGATAGGTCTTTTTCAAAAAATAAAAAAAATATCTCTAAAATTGGAGATATTTGTATTGATTTTTTTCATAAAAATTCAATTGGAACTGTGATGAAACACATACCAGGGCATGGATTAGCTAAGGTAGATAGTCATAAATTTACTCCTACAGTTATGAAAAACTTAATTTATTTGAATAAAAATGATTTTTTTCCATTCAAGAAAAAACAAAGCTATTTTGCAATGACAGCACATGTAATATATCGAAGCATTGATAGATTAAATACAGCTACACACTCTAAAAAAATTATAAATTTAATTAGAAAAAAAATTGGCTTCAAAAACATTTTAATTTCAGATGATTTATCAATGAAAAGTTTAAAAGATGATTTAAAAACTAATACTATTAAAACGTTTAGTGCAGGTTGTAATCTTGCACTTCATTGTAATGGTAAATTGTCTGAAATGAAGGTAGTTGGAGATAATTCACCAAAGGTTAGTAATTTTATTATTAAAAAAACATCGCTATTTTATAAAATTTTAAGTTAATATCTGAACATGACTATTTCTGATTCTGCATTATTTAATGTTGATATTAATAATTATAATGGCCCTCTAGATGTCCTTTTAGATTTAGCCAAAGCGCAAAAGGTAGATCTTGAAGAAATATCAATTACAAAGTTAGCAGATCAGTTTCACGATTATATTACAAATGAAAAAGATTTAAATTTAGAAATTGCGTCAGAATATTTATTAATGGCAACTTGGTTAGCTTATTTAAAATCTAAATTATTACTTCCAGGAACTCCAGAAGAAGAATTTAAAGTTCAAGAAGTTGCTGAAAAATTAAAATTACAACTAAAAAAATTAGAACTAATAAGATTACTTTCTGAACAAATGCTAAAAAGAAAAAGACTGGGTAGAGAAATTCGATCAAGAGGAATGAAAGGAAATATAAGATCTATTTATAGTACAGAATATAATTTAAGTTTATTTGAACTACTTAAGTCATATTCAACAATTATTATGACCAAAGACTTTCAAAAAATGAATATTCCCAAATTACCAGTATTTACTGCTGAAGATGGAATTAAAACAATAAGAGAGTTTTTGGGCAAATTAATTGAGTGGAAAAAATTAGATGATTTAATTCCTAAAAATTTTAAAAACGGATCAAAATATAAACCTACTGGTAAAGCAGGAATATTTGCTGGTTCTTTAGAATTGGTTAAAGAGGGAAATCTGACCATGAAACAGGATAAGTTGTTTGATGACATTTATGTAAAGGAAAATAATGATTAAAAAAGAAAAGGTTACAAAAGATAATATTGTTAAATTTCCATCTAAGTTATCTGATTTAGAAAAAGAAATTGAAGCAGTTATTTTTGCTGCTGCTGAACCATTAGATGTTGATACAATTGAAAGTAAAGTTACTAAAAAAGGTAGCGTCTCTAAATCATTAGAAAAGCTGCAGCAAGAATACTCTAAACGTGGAATTAATTTGGTTTGTATAAAAGAAAAGTGGTCCTTCAGAACTTCTCCAAATTTATCAAACATCATGTCGCAAGAAAGAACGGTTGAAAAAAAACTTTCTAGAGCTGCTGTGGAGACTTTAGCCATAATCGTTTATCATCAACCTGTTACTAGAGCAGAGATTGAAGAGATAAGAGGTGTTGCATTTGGAACGAATACTCTTGAAATATTGATGGAGCTTAACTGGGTTAAACCAGGTGGTCGTAAAGATGTACCAGGAAGACCAATTCAGTATGTTACAACTGATGAATTTTTAAGTCATTTTAATCTTCAAAAATTATCTGATTTACCAACAATTGATGAATTAGGAGCAGCTGGTTTAATTGACAGTTCTAGTATCGATAATGCAATATTTGGAACTGGTAAATTTTACAAAGAAAAACAAGAAGAAAAAAAAGAGGATATTTATTCCAATATTGATGAGATGCTAAACAGCACTCTTGATACAGAAGATAAAGATTAACAAAAAAGTAACTTTTAAATTAATCATAAAAAGGTTATAAGTTTTTCATGAGCATAGGAATTTGGCAAATAGCAATCGTAGTTATATTAGTAGTCTTATTATTTGGACGAGGTAAAATCTCTAGTCTGATGGGTGATGTAGCTAAGGGAATTAAAAGTTTCAAAAAAGGAATGGCGTCAGATGTAACTGACGATACAGAGCCAAAAAATATATCCGACGAAAATAAAGACTCAGAAAACAAAGATTAAATCACATGCCTACTATTGGTTGGTTTGAGATATTAATTGTTGTTGGTATTGCAATAGTTGTACTTGGTCCAAAAGATTTTCCAATCATGTTAAAGAAAGCTGGCTCTTGGATAGGAACTGCAAAAAGATATGTGAGCAACATTCAAAATGAAGTTTCTAATATAGAAATTGATGATGAAAAAATTGATAATGAAATAAAAAAAGAAACTAAAAAAGATGAGCAATGAAGAAAATGATGGTGGATTTGTTAGCCATCTAACAGAACTAAGAAAAAGATTAATACATAGTTTTATATTTCTAATAATCTTTTTTGTTATTTGTTATGTATTTGCAGAAAATATATACGGTTTTTTAGTTGATCCATTTGCTCAAGCTGTAAAAGATGATGGATCTGATAGAAGGCTTATTTTTACCGCCTTACAGGAAACTTTTTTAACTTATATTAAGGTATCCTTTTTCACAGCTTTTTTCGTGACCTGTCCATTTATTCTAATGCAAATATGGAAATTTATTGCACCAGGATTATATAAACATGAAAAAGTTGCCATACTTCCATATCTTGTACTAACACCAATCCTTTTCTTTTTAGGTGGTATGCTTGTTTATTATTTGATAATGCCTCTTGCTATTAAATTCTTTTTATCATTTGAAAGTACAGGGATGTCTACAAGTCTACCAATTCAATTAGAAGCTAAAGTAAATGAATACTTGTCACTTGTTATGAAGTTAATTTTTGCATTTGGAATAAGTTTCCAACTACCCATAGTCTTAAGTTTATTAGCAAGAATAGGTGTTGTTGACAGTCAATTTTTAAAAGAAAGAAGAAAGTATGTAGTAGTAATTATTTTTGCTGCTGCTGCATTACTTACACCACCAGATCCAATTACTCAAATAGGTTTAGCAATTCCATTATTAATCTTATATGAATTATCAATATTTTCAGTAAAATTTATAGAAAACAAAAATTTAGAAAAGACTGATGCATAATTTAAAAGAAATTAGAAAAGATTATTCAAAATTTGAAAAAAATCTTGAAAAACGTTCAGTTAAAATTGATTTAAATAATATAAAAAAACTTGATGAGTTAAATAGAGATTTAATTCAAAAGAAAGAAAATTTAGAAAAAGAAAAAAAAGATATTTCAAAATCTAAAGATGAAAGTTTATTCAAAAAATCTAAAGAAATATCTACTGAATTAGAAAAGATTACTGAGCAGCAAAAAAACACTAAAATTGAATTAGATAATATTTTATCAAGTATACCAAATATACCTCATCAAGATGTTCCAAATGGGAAAGATGAAAATGATAATGTAGAAGTTTCTAAATCCGGAAAAGTCCCAGAGTTTGATTTTAAACCCAAATCTCATTATGAACTTGGTGAAAATTTAGGTATGCTTGATTTTGATCTTGCAACAAAAACAACTGGATCAAGATTTGTATTTGTTAAAAAAGAGTTAGCATTACTAGAACGAGCTTTATCTAACTTTATGCTAGATATTCATATAGTTCAAAATGGTTATCAAGAGATCTCACCTCCATTAATTGCATCTGATAATACAATGTATGGAACAGGCCAATTACCAAAATTTGAAAACGATCAATTTGAAATAAAATTTGACCAAGGATCCGATAGAAAATTTTTAATTCCAACTGCCGAAGTAATTTTAACAAACATTGTTAAAGATAAAATTGTTGACCAAAAAGATTTACCAATGAGATTTGTTGCCTCAACTCCATGTTTTAGAAAAGAAGCTGGTAGTTATGGAAAAGATACCAAAGGAATGATTAGACAACATCAATTTTATAAAGTTGAGATGGTCAGTATTGTTGAAAAAGAAAATTGTCTTGAAGAATTAGAGCGAATGACAAACTGTGCAACAGATATTATGGATAAGTTAGAGTTACCTTATAGAAAAGTAATTTTGTGTTCAGGTGATATGGGTTTTAGTGCAGAAAAAACCTATGATATTGAAGTGTGGTTACCATCAGAAAATAAGTATCGTGAAATTTCATCATGCTCTTCTTGTTCAACATTTCAAGCACAAAGAATGAAATCAAGATATAAAAATAAAAACAAAGAAACTGTTTTTGTTGGAACATTAAATGGAAGTGGTTTAGCAGTGGGTAGAACTTTAATTGCTGTACTAGAAAACTATCAACAAAAAGATGGTTCGATTATTATTCCTAAGGTACTGCGACCGTATATGAATAATTTGGAATTGATTTCAGCTAAATAAAGTTGTTTTAATTACATAGATAGTATAAGTATTCACATAATTTATAAGGAGATTTATGGAAGGCTCAGGAATAGGACAATTTATACCGTTAATTTTAATATTTGTTATATTTTATTTTTTCTTAATCAGACCACAGCAAAAAAAAGTTAAAGAGCACAAAGCAATGGTTGAAAGTCTTAAGAGAGGTGACAAGGTTGTTACTTCTGGTGGAATTACAGGTACAGTGGAGAGACTTATAGACAACGATAAAGTTGAAGTAGAAATTGCTGAAAACGTAAAGGTTGAGATAGTTAAATCAACTGGTATTCAAAGTCTTGTTAATACAAATACTCAAGAAGTTAAAAAATAATTATTTTTAGTTAAGTGCTTTATTTCTCTAAGTTAAGAATTTTATTTATAACTCTTTTTTCAGTTTTATTTATTTTAATTGCTTCATCAAATCTTTTTAAGTTTGATGATAGTTTTTTTAATAAAAAAATTATTCTAGGATTAGACCTTCAAGGTGGATCTTATCTACTACTTGAAATTGACAATGAACCTGTAATTGAACAAAAATTACAAAACCTAACAACAACAATCAGAAATTATTTCAAAGAAAAAAATGTTAAAATAAATAATATAAAAATAGAAAATCAAAATATTTTTTTTAATGTAACTGATAATGATAAGCAATCCGTTATAGATGTTTTTAAGGACGAAAATAGTGATCTTAACCCTTATTATCCAAGATTTAAATCGCATCAGTTAGAAATTGAAGACACAGGTTTAAATTTTAAAGTTAATTTCTCAAGACAAGGTTTAATAAAACTTAAAACTTCTTCGCAAGATCAAGCTATAGAAATAGTTAGAAGAAGAGTAGATGAAGTTGGAACTAATGAGCCTAACATACTCAAAAGAGGAAATAACCGAATTTTAGTAGAGCTTCCTGGATTAGATGATCCGATGAGAATAAAATCATTACTTGGTAAAACTGCAAACCTTACTTTTCGATTTGTAACAAATGATGAAAATGATCGTTTTGGAGTTGAAAAATTAAAATTTGAAAATGGTCTGGAAGAAGCCACAGTTAGTAAAAGAATTATAATAAGCGGTGAAAATTTACTTGATGCTCAACCAAAAATGGACACTCAAGCTAACCAAACAATTGTTTCATTTACTTTAGATAGAGTAGGTGCAAAAAGGTTTGGTAAGGCAACTTCAACTGGTATTGGAAAGCAATTAGCAATTGTCTTAGATGGTAAAATTATTAGTGCTCCTGTAGTTAGAGACACGATTGCAAGTGGATCTGGTCAAATAAGTGGTGGCTTTACTTTTCAAACAGCAACTGATCTAGCTTTATTATTAAGATCAGGAGCATTACCAGCACCACTTGAAATAATTGAAGAAAGAACAGTGGGACCAGATCTTGGACAAGACTCAATTAATGCAGGAATGATTGCCTTAGCAATAGGTTTTATGTTGGTGATATTTTTTATGTTCGTAAAATATAAAATTTTTGGATTAATTACCAATGTAACACTAATAGTTAATTTGTTTATTCTTTTGGGTGTTTTAACTTTATTTGAAGCTACTTTAACATTACCTGGTATTGCAGGGATTATTCTAACTGTAGGTATGGCAGTTGATGCAAATGTTTTAATTTTTGAGAGAATTAAAGAGGAACTAAAAGATGAGACTAATAATATTTTAGCCTTTGATAGTGGTTATACCAAATCAAGAACAGCAATTTTAGATGCCAATATTACTACATTATTAGCTGCAATCATTTTATTTTTTATGGGTTCAGGTCCAGTCAAAGGTTTTGCTGTAACTTTAGGAGTTGGAATATTTACAACACTATTTTCAGTTTATTTTATAGCAAGATTATTCACTAGTATTTATGTATCAAGAAATAAAAATAAGGAAAAATTAATTTAATGATTGCTTTTAATAAATATTATAATCACTTTAATTTACTATCATCAGTTTTGATTATTGTTTCATTATTATTGTTAACATTTAAAGGGCTTAATTTTGGGATAGATTTCAAAGGGGGTACATTAATTGAATTAAGAGCTTCAGATTCTAAAATAAATGTAAGTTCATTAAGAGATAAATTTAATCAAATGGATTTAGGAGATGTTTCTGTAAAGAAATTTGGTAATGATACTGATTTTTTAGTGAAATTTGAAAATAAAGACAATAAAAAAAACATTATTGAAGAAATTAAAGCAAACTTAGATAAATCTTTTGGAAACAATTATGATTTTAGAAGAGTTGAAAATGTTGGTCCTAAAGTTAGTGCCGAGTTATTAAAATCAGGGGTAATTGCAATATCTTTGTCATTAGCATTAATGTTGATTTACATTTGGATTAGATTCGAATGGCAATTTAGTCTGGGCGCAATTCTAGCTTTGTTTCATGATGTTATTGTAACTTTAGGAGTTTTTTCACTATTTAGTTTAGAAATAAACTTATCAATTATAGCAGCTGTCTTAACAATAGTAGGATATTCAATGAATGATACTGTGGTTATTTTTGACCGTGTCCGTGAAAATTTAAGAAAATATTCAGATATAAAAATTTTTGAATTAACAAATATTTCTATCAATGAAACTTTATCTAGAACTATAATAACTTCTGCAACTACTTTACTTGCTTTATTAGCAATTTATTTTTTTGGCGGAGAAATATTAAAAGGTTTTTCACTAGCAATGATACTTGGTGTTATTTTTGGAACTTATTCTTCTATTTATATAGCTAACACTGTTTTAGTGAGACTAAGAGTTTCTCAAAAAACTGTTCTTAGAGAAGACGATCAAAATAAATTGAATTAATCATTAAAATTTTTAAAATTTCGTTATATTATTTCAAAGTATTATAATTATTTTATGAATATAAGACTTTGGAAACCATCCAGTAAAACAAAAAAAAATTCAAATTTATTTAAATTCGAAAAATTTATATCTAAACGATTTAATAAAAATTTTAATGAGAATTTCAAAAAAATACATGATTGGTCAATTAAAAATCAAGGTGATTTTTGGAGTAGTGTGTGGGATTTCTCTAAAGTTAAAGGTATTAAAAGTAACACTAAAGTAAAAAAATCAAAAAAATTTTATAAAAATACTTTTTTACCGAACTCAAAATTAAATTTTTGTGAAAATTTACTTTCAAAAAATACAAAAGAGAAAGCAATTACTTTTATTAGTGAAAATGGTTACCGTGAAATACGAAATTGGAATGAATTAAATAAAAATGCAAAAAATATTTCAAATAATTTTAAAAAATTAAATATCAAATCAAACGATCGAATAGCAGCTTATATGCCAAACATACCTGAAACAGTAGAAGCTTTTTTGGGCACTGTTTCTATTGGAGCTATATGGTCATCTTGTTCACCAGATTTTGGAATTAATGGTGTTATAGAGAGATTTTCTCAAATTAAACCGAAAATTTTAATTGTTACTAATCAATATTTTTACAATGGAAAAAAAATTAATATTTTAGAAAGAATACCTGAAATAATAAAAAAAATTCCTTCTATAAAACATGTGATTATATCTATTTACCCTGGTCAACCAAATTTAAAAAAACTTCCAAAATACAGAAATATCAAAACACATTATTGGAACAATTTTATTAAGGAAAATGTTTTAAATTTTAAATTTCCTAAGTTTGACTTTGAACATAGT
The DNA here is from genome assembly GCA_902529645.1 of uncultured Pelagibacteraceae bacterium. Taxonomy (GTDB): domain Bacteria; phylum Pseudomonadota; class Alphaproteobacteria; order Pelagibacterales; family Pelagibacteraceae; genus Pelagibacter. The sequence goes on from CABZXO010000010.1 coordinate 25,699, forward strand.
TTAGCAATTCTTTATTCTAGTGGTACAACAGGCAAACCCAAATGTATTTGTCATAAAAATGGAGGTGTATTAATACAGCATTTAAAAGAACATCAATTACATTGTGACATTAAAGAAAATGACAATGTTTTTTATTTTACAACATGTGGATGGATGATGTGGAATTGGCTAATTTCAGTTTTGGCCTCAAAAGCATCAATTGTATTATTCGATGGTTTCCCAATGTATAAACGTGATGATCTTCTTTTAAAAATAGCCAATAAAGAAAATATAACCTTATTTGGAGTTAGTGCTAAATATGTTGATGCTTTAAGAAAAACAAGAAAAAATTTTAAGAAAGTTTATGAGTTAAAAAAACTTAGAACTATATGCTCTACTGGATCTCCATTATCATCAGATTGTTTTAAATATGTTTATAAATATATTAAAAAAAATGTTCATTTAGCATCTATTTCTGGAGGAACTGATATTGTTTCTTGTTTTGTTTTGGGTAATTTATATCAGTCAGTTCATTCAGGAGAAATTCAAAGCAAAGGTTTGGGTATGGATGTTCGGGTATTTAATGAAAAAGGAAAGTCTGTTTTAGATCAGAAAGGAGAATTGGTTTGTGTTAATCCTTTTCCATCAATGCCTTCAAAATTTTGGAATGATCATAAAGATATTAAATTTAAAAAAGCTTATTTTAATAGATATAGAAATATATGGCACCATGGTGATTATGCTCAAATAACAAATAATAATGGAATAATAATATCAGGAAGATCTGATACAACTTTAAATCCCGGTGGCGTAAGGCTTGGTACTGCCGAAATTTACTCTGAGGTAGAGCGGTTTAAAGAAATTAAGGAGTCTTTAGTTGTTGGACAATCTTGGGATAACGATGTTCGTATAATTTTATTTGTAATTTTAAATTCAAAGTATCAATTTAATGATAGCTTATTAAAAAAAATAAAATTACAAATTAAAAAACATGCATCACCTAGACATGTGCCAAGAAAAATAATTCAAGTAAACGATATACCAAGAACTAAAAGTGGTAAAATTGTTGAGTTAGCAGTCAAAAATATAATTGAAGGAAATACAATAAAAAACAAAGAAGCTTTGGCTAATCCAGAAAGTTTAAATCAATTTAAAGATATTAAAGAGCTACAATACTAATTTTTTTAATACAAGTTTTGAGCTATTACCATTGTAAGTAACATTGGTAATGATAACAAAGTATTTGTTCTTGAAAATAGCATTGCTGTTTTAGCTGATTTAGCTTTTGTTTCTGGATCACTCTCAACTATACCTAAAGCTCTTTTTTGATTTGGCCAAATTACAAACCATACATTAAATGCCATTATAATTCCTAACCACATTCCAATCCCAATCGCAGTATGTTTAGGTACACCTGAACCAATACTTAAAGTCATTGCATCATGAAGATATCCATTAAGAAGAGCTAGAATTAAACCAGAAAGAACAGTTAATGCAGCAGCCCATCTAAAGTAAAATAATGCAGCTGGTGCTATTACTTTACCAATAGCTGGTTTTTGTTCATCTGGAATTTTTCCCATATTTGGAATTTGAACAAAATTGAAATACCAAAGTAATCCAATCCACATAATTGCAACAATCACATGTATGTATCTAAAAAACCAGCTCCAGAATAGTGTATCAAAAGCCATTCCATCATTTAAATAAAACAATCCTAAAAACAATAAAATAGCAATTGCTAGTGATGTATGAACTGTTTTTGATAATGATGATAATAAATTACTCATGATTCTTTAATTTATACACTAATTTTTGAATATTTTTAAGTTGTTTAATTTAGGTCAAAAGGGGTTTTAAAAATTCTCCAGTGTAACTCCCTTTAACTTTGCATACTTCTTCAGGTTTTCCTTCGGCGACAATATTACCACCTTTTACACCACCTTCAGGACCCATATCCACTATGTAATCTGCTGTTTTAATAACATCTAGATTATGCTCAATAACAACGACCGTATTTCCAAGTTTTACAAATGTATGAAGTATTTCTAAAAGTTTTTTAATATCATGTTGATGCAAACCTGTGGTTGGTTCATCTAAAATATACATAGTTCTTCCTGTAGATCTTTTTGAAAGTTCCTTTGCGAGCTTAATTCTTTGTGCTTCACCTCCTGACAGTGTAGTTGCTTGTTGACCAATTTTTATATAACCCAATCCAACTTTTTTAAGAGTTAACAATTTTGTTTTTATATTAGATATATTCTCAAAATATTCACACCCCTCATCAACCGACATATCTAAAACATCGGCAATACTTTTACCTTTAAATTTAATTTCTAAAGTTTCTCTATTATATCTGGTACCCTTACACTCATCACATTGTATATATACATCAGGTAAGAAATGCATTTCATATGTGATTACACCATCACCCTCACAAGCCTCACATCTACCTCCTTTAACATTGAAAGAAAATCTTCCTGGTTTATATCCTCTTGTTTTGGACTCTGGCAGACTTGTAAACCAATCTCTAATTGGTCCAAAGGCACCCGTATATGTTGCTGGATTTGATCTAGGTGTTCTACCTATGGGAGATTGATCAATATCAATAATTTTATCAATTAACTCTACGCCTTTATACCCTTTAAAAGATTTAGGTGTTTTTCTAGCTTTATTATTTAAAGTTAAATTTAATGCGTGAAATAATGTTTGTAGTATTAGTGTCGATTTTCCACTTCCAGAAACACCTGTAACACAGGTAAAGGTTCCGGTTGGAATTTTAAGATTAACATTATTTAAATTATTTCCACTTGCACCATTTATTTCAACAAACCTGCCATTTTTAGCTAAACGTCGTGATCTTGGAATTTCAATTGTTTTTTTATTAGCAAGATACTGTCCAGTAATACTATTTTTATCTTTTTTAATTTCTTCATATGATCCTTGCGCTGTTATCTCACCACCATTACTCCCAGCTTCAGGGCCAAGATCAATAATATGATCTGCATTTTCCATTGTCTCGGTATCATGCTCAACAACAATTACAGTATTACCTAAATCTCTTAATCTTTTTAATGCATTAATTAGTTTGACATTATCTTTTTGATGCAAACCAATTGATGGTTCATCTAATACGTATAATACACCTGTTAAACCAGACCCAATCTGCGAAGCTAATCTAATTCTTTGAGCTTCACCACCTGATAATGTTCCAGATTCTCTTGACAATGTTAAATAATCTAAACCAACGTTAAGAAGAAAATTTAATCTTTCATTTATTTCTTTTAAAACATGTTCAGCAATTTTAAATTGTCTTTTATCAAGGTTATTTTCTAAATTTTTAAACCATTCTGCTGCATCTAAAATAGATTTTTTTGTTACTTCACTAATGTTAAGATCATTAATTTTTACACATAAAGCCTCTTCTTTTAATCTGTCACCATTACATGCTTCACATGCTGTATCTGATTGATATTCAGCTATTGCTTCTCTTTTCCATTCGCTATCAGATTCTAAAAATCTTCTTTCAAGATTATTAATTACACCTTCAAAGGTTTTTTTATAAGAATATTTTTCATAACCATCATCATAATTAAATTTAATCTCATCTTCATCTGAACCATAAAGAATAATATCTTTAATTTTTTTGGGTAATTTTTTCCATTTTTCATCTAAAGAAAAAGCATAATGTTTTGCTAAAGATGCTAAAGTTTGAGCATAGTATAATGTGGTTGATTTTGACCAAGGCTCAATTGCTCCATCAGCTAAACTTTTTCTGTCATCAGGAACAACTAAATTTGGATCAACATTTAATTTCATTCCAATTCCCTCACACTCTTCACAAGCTCCATAGGGACTGTTAAATGAAAAAAGTCTTGGTTCAATTTCCTCAATTGTAAAACCACTTTCAGGGCAAGCAAACTTTGTAGAGTAAATTAATTTCTCAATTTTTCTAAATTTTTGAGGAAGAGTCTCATCTTCATATTCGACAAATACTAAACCGTTGGCTAAATTTACAGCTGTTTCAATACTTTCGGCTAATCTATTTCCAAGTTTTGAATTTAAAACTATTCTATCTACTAAGATTGAAATATCATGCTTAAGTTTTTTATCTAGATTAGGTGATTTTTCTATATCATATAAAACATTATCAATTTTAATTTTTCTAAATCCTCTTCTTTTGTAACTTAAAATATCTTTTTTATATTCACCCTTACGACCTCTTACCACTGGAGCATAAATATATATTGTTGATTTTTTTGGCAATTTTTTAACTAAATCTACTATCTGTGTTATTGTTTGAGAGGTTATTGGCTTTCCTGTAAATGGTGAATAGGGGATACCTGCTCTAGCATATAATACCCTCATGTAATCATAAATTTCTGTTACAGTTGCAACAGTAGATCTTGGGTTTTTTGAAGTATTTTTTTGTTCTATTGCAATAGCTGGACTTAATCCTTCTATTAAATCAACATTTGGTTTTTTCATTTTATCTAAAAATTGACGTGCATATGCAGATAAACTTTCCACATACCTTCTCTGACCTTCTGCGTAGATAGTATCAAAAGCTAAAGATGATTTTCCTGACCCTGATAGACCCGTAATGACCACAAATTTGTCCTTTGGAATCTCTACAGTAACATTCTTCAAATTATGTTCTTTAGCGCCCTTAATAACTATCTTTTTCATCATAATTTTGGTTGCTTTGGGTTAATAAAATTAATATTCAGAATAATTGTGATATAATTCTAATTAATTAATTTAACAAATATTAAATATTATGGCTGGAAGTTTAAATAAAGTATTATTAATTGGTCGTTTGGGCGCAGATCCTGAAATTAAGCAAATGGTAAATGGCAAAAGTGTAGCCAGATTAAGCCTTGCAACAAGTCAATCCTGGAAAGATAAAAACACTGGTGAGAGAAAAGAAAAAACTGAATGGCACCGTATAGTTGTATTTAATGAAGGTCTAGTAAATGTTGTTCAACAATATTTAAAAAAAGGTGCTCAAGTTTATGTTGAAGGACAACTTACGACAAGAAAATGGAAAGATGAACAATCGGGACAAGACAAATATTCAACTGAAATAGTTATACAAGGATATAATTCTTCACTTACAATGTTGGGTGGAGGTAATTCTGTCGGTGGAATTCAAAATGACACTACTCAACAAAATAACATTGAGGATTCTTCACAAGTGTCGGATATGGATGATGAAATTCCATTTTAGTTTCTATGAAAAATACTGAAGAATTTAAAGATAAAAATATAAAATTAATCTCAATGCATGATGAGATGAGCTCATCATATCTTTCTTATGCAATGAGTGTAATTGTAAGTCGTGCACTTCCTGATGTAAGAGATGGTTTAAAACCTGTTCATAGAAGAATTTTATATGCAATGTACAAAGGTGGATATGATTGGTCTAAACAATTTAGAAAATCCGCAAGAATAGTTGGGGATGTTATTGGTAAATATCACCCTCATGGTGATCAGTCTGTCTATGATGCTTTAGTTAGAATGGTACAAGATTTCTCTATGAGCTTACCATTGATTCAAGGTCAAGGAAATTTTGGATCTATAGATGGTGATCCTGCTGCTGCAATGAGATATACCGAAACTCGTTTGTCAAAAGTTTCTCAATATTTAATTGATGATATTGAAAAAAATACAATATCTTTCAAAAGTAATTACGATGAAACCGAGAAAGAACCTAGTGTTTTACCGGCACAGTTCCCAAATTTATTAGTAAATGGAGCTGGTGGTATCGCTGTTGGTATGGCAACAAGTATACCTCCTCACAATTTAGGTGAAATTATAGATGGTACTTTGGCCTTAATTGATAATAAAGATATTAAAATTAGAGAATTAATGAAACACATACCTGGTCCAGATTTTCCAACTGGTGGTGTAATTATAGGTAAAGATATAATTAAACAAGGGTATAATAATGGAAGAGGATCTTTTAAAATAAGAGGTGAAATATCAATTGAACAACAAAAAAATGGCCGTGAAAGACTGATAATAACTTCTATACCGTATCAAGTTAACAAATCTGTTTTAAATGAAAGGATTGCTCAGTTAGTAAGAGAAAAAAAGATTGAAGGTATTAGAGATATTCGAGATGAGTCTAATAGAGAAGGTATTAGGGTAGCAATAGATTTAAGAAACGGTGTAGAACCAGAAACTATAAAGAGACAATTATATAAAAATACACAAATAGAGAGTTCGTTTGGTTTTAATACTTTAGCTATTGTTGAGGGAAAACCTCAAACGTGTACCTTAAAAGATTTTTTATCTAATTTTTTAACTTTTAGAGAAGATGTAGTTATTAAGAAAACTAAATTTGATCTTCAAAAAGCTGAAGAACGAGCACATATATTAATCGGATTATCAGTGTCAGTTGAAAATTTAGATAAAATAATAAAAATTATTAGATCATCTAAAACACCTGATGACGCCAAAGTATCAATTCTAAAAACTAAATGGAAAATAAATAAATCACAAAAATTAATTGCTTTAGTAGAAGGAAAAAAGGGTAAAAACCTTTACTCTTTATCTGAACCACAAGTTTTAGCTATTTTAGAATTAAGACTTCAAAAATTAACAGCATTAGGAATAAATGAAATCGAGGTTGAAATTAAAAAATTAGCTGAGCTAATCACTAAATATAAAAAGATTATTTCATCAAAAAAAGAACTTTTAAAAGTAATCAGTGAAGAGTTAAAAAATATTAAAGAGAAATTTGCTATTCCTAGAAGAACTAAAATTATAGATGCTGTTTTAAATTACGATATTGAAGAAACTATTCAAAAACAATCAGTAATAATTACAGTTACATTACAGGGATACATAAAAAGAGGTTCTCTAGATGGAGTAAAAAAACAAAAAAGAGGTGGTAAGGGAAAATCAGGCATAACAACTAGAGATCAAGATTCTGTTGTTCAAACATTATCCGTAAATACTCATACTTCAGTTCTCTTTTTTTCTACCGAGGGTTTAGTTTACAAGATCAAAGCATGGAAAATACCTGAAGGGTCTTCCTCTTCAAAAGGAAAATCTTTATTTAATATTTTACCTTTGAAGAGTCATCAGGCAATAAGTTCAATTATGCCAATGCCAGATGAGGAAACTGATTTAAAAAATTATCAAATTATTTTTGCAACAGCTTTGGGGAAAGTAAGAAAAAATAGCTTAGAAGATTTTTCATCAATTAATGCATCAGGTAAAATAGCGATGAAATTAGATAATAATGACAAAATTGTTGGTGTAAAAATTTGTAAAGATGATCAAGATGTAATTTTAAGTACAAAGTTTGGTAAATGTATAAGATTTGAGGCTAAAAAGTTAAGAGTTTTTAAAGGCAGGTCATCTAAAGGAATTAAAGGTATTGACCTAGCACCTAACGACCAAATTGTATCTTTATCAGTAATCGATAATGATAAAACAAAAAAAAATGGAAAAAAATCAAAAGAAGAAAAATCTGAAATAACAGCAAAACAGAAATTTGTTTTATCAATCAGTGAAAATGGTTATGGAAAAAAAACATCACATATGGATTATAGAGTTACAAATAGAGGTGGAAAAGGAATTATAGGAATAGTTAATTCTCCAAGAAACGGAAATATTACTTCATCTTTTCCTGTTTTTGAAGGTGATGAAATTTTAATTTCTACAAATAAAGGTAGAGTTATAAGAGTTGCGGTAAAAGAAATTAGAACTGCTGGAAGGAACACTCAAGGTGTTAGAATTATTAAGTTGTCTGGGGAAGAAAAAGTTGTTTCTTCAATCAAAATTGATGATAATTTGATTTAATGAATAAAACAGCTATCTACCCAGGAACTTTTGATCCAATCACCTTTGGACACATAGATGTTATAAAAAAATCATTAAAATTATTTGACAAAATAGTTGTAGGAGTTTCTGATGAAAGTAATAAAAATTACCTTTTTACTTCGGAAGAAAGAATAGAAATAGTGAATAAAGCATTATTTAAAGATCTGAAATTAAATAAAAAAAAAATAAAAGTAGTTTCTTTTGGCTCATTAACCACTGATTTATGTAAAAAATATAAATCAAATATTATTCTAAGAGGTTTGAGAGCTGTATCTGACTTTGAATATGAATTTCAATTAGCTGGAATGAATAGAAAGTTAAACCATAATATAGAAACAATTTTTTTAATGTCTGATGTAGAAAATCAAATAATTTCATCAAGACTTGTAAAAGATATTGTTAAATTAAAAGGTAATATAAGAAAATTTACCACCAAAAGTACAATCAAATCTTTAAAAGAAAAATATGAGTAAAATTTTCATTAAAATACTTGTTTTATTTTTTTTAATTACTAATCAATCAATAGCTGAGGAGAATATAATGATATTAAAATTAAAAGATGGTGATGTTAAAATTGAATTATTTGAAGACGTTGCGCCAAATCATGTGAAAAGGATTAAGGAATTAGCAAATAGTGGCAAATATGATAATGTTGTATTCCATAGGGTTATAGATGGTTTCATGGCTCAAACAGGAGATGTAAAATTTGGTAATTCAGAAACTAAAGATTTTGATCTCAGAAGAGCAGGGATGGGTGGATCAGATCTTCCAGATTTAAAGCAAGAGTTCAATAGTCTTCCACATGATAGAGGAACTCTTTCTATGGCAAGATCTCAAGATCCTAATAGTGCAAACAGTCAATTTTTTATTTGTTTTCAACCAGCTCCATTTTTAGATAGACAATATACAGTTTTTGGAAAAGTTATTGATGGAATGGAATTTGTAGATAAAATTAAAAGAGGTGACCAAAATAATAATGGTGCTGTAACTGATCCTGATAAAATTATTAGTTTCAAATCACAATAAATTTATTAATGGCATTAAAAAATTTTGCCTTTAACGTTTTAAAAAATGATAAATTTGCCAGATGTGGTTTAATCGAAACACATCGTGGAAATATACATACGCCCGCTTTCATGCCTGTAGGGACACAAGCTACTGTTAAGGCTTGCACTATGGATGACATAAAAAAAACTGGTTCTGAAATTATACTTTCAAATACTTATCATTTAATGATTAGACCTGGTGTGGAAAGAATTCAATCTGCAGGAGGACTTCATAATTTCATGAATTGTGACCTCCCTATATTGACCGATTCTGGTGGCTTTCAGGTAATGTCTTTATCGAAATTAAATATGATTGATCGAGAGAAGGGGGCAATTTTTAATTCTCATGTTGATGGAAAGAAATTTTATTTAAGTCCAGAAGAAAGTATTAGAATACAATTAGGATTAAATTCAGACATAGTAATGATTATGGATGAGTGCCCTAAAAAAACAAATGATTATGATCTTATAAAAAAATCAACGAATCTCTCACTTTATTGGGCCGCAAGATCTAAAAAAGCATTTGGTGATAATCCTCATAAAGCTTTGTTTGGTATTGTTCAAGGAGGTCTTTTTAAAGATTTAAGATTAAAATCTCTTCAAGAACTAATTAAAATTGGTTTTGATGGTTATGCATTAGGAGGACTGGCTGTAGGAGAAACACAAAATGAAATGTTTAATGTTTTAGATGATATTAAGAGATATTTACCTATTGAAAAGCCACATTATTTAATGGGTGTTGGAACTCCGTCTGATATTTTAGGTGCTGTAAAAAGAGGTATAGATATGTTTGATTGTGTTTTACCAACTAGATCAGGAAGAACAGGTTTAGCATTTACTTGGCAAGGAAGAATTAATATTAAAAATAATAGATATCAAAATGATAACACCCCTTTAGATCCAGATTGTGAAAATCTTAATTTAAATAAATATTCAAAAAACTATTTGAACCACTTATTTAATACCAATGAAATTTTAGCTTCAATGTTATTGACATTACATAATATTAATTTTTATCAAGAATTAATGGCCTCGATTAGGAAAAATATTGATGATGGCAATTTTGATCAATTTCATGATAAATACATTGATAAGTTGTAGAGAGTGTGAAGATTTAGTTAAAATTGACATTTGAAAAATAATAATAATTCTGTATATAACAATTATTCAATTTGAATAATTTGGGGGCCCTTAGCTCAGTTGGTAGAGCAATTCCCTTTTAAGGAATGGGTCGATGGTTCGAGTCCATCAGGGCTCACCATTAATTGAATTAGCCAATATCCAATGGAGGATAATCTAAAATAACCCCATCCATCTTTTCATTTAAATCTTTTATTCTATTATCTGATGAAGGATGAGTGCTCATAAATTCTGGTGGCTCTTTACCTTTATTAAGCTCTTTCATTCTTTCCCATATCTTAACAGTTTCTCTTATATCATAACCTGATAAAGAAGAGAAAATCATACCCAAATAATCAGCTTCACTTTCTTGTTTTCTGTTAAAAGGGTTTAATAATCCTAATTGTGTAATCAATCCAACTGTATTTATTCCAGTTGTTCTGTTTACTTTTGATAGTTTTCCTCCACTGAAAATATCTATTAGTTGTGTCCCAGTATTTACTAGTGTAGCCCTACTTGCTCTTTCAATCGAATGTTTTGCAACAGCATGGGCAATTTCATGACCCATAACAGCAGCTAATCCATCAGTATTTTTTGTAGCTTCAAGTATACCTGTATATACAGCTATTTTACCACCAGGCATGCACCAAGCGTTTCGAACTTTTTTACGATCTATTAGAATATATTCCCATTCGAAGTTAATTGTCGGATCCTCAATTCCTACTTTATAAAAATATTCTGAAATTGAGTTTTCCATCCTTTTACCAATTTCTTTTATTTCATTAAGAGTTTTTTTGTCATCACTCATTTTTTCTTTCTCTTTTATTTTTTCATAAATCTGAGCTGCTTGAGCATTTAATTTTGCTTCAGAGACAATTTTTAATTGTTTTCTTTCAGTAATTGGCGCTGAAGTGCAAGACGTTAACAATAAACTACCACATCCACAGCTGATATAAGATAAGAATTTTCTTCTATTCATAATTAAAAAATTTGATAATACTAGATTAACATGAATCTTAATAATAAAATATTAATAGTATTATTTATAATTACAATATTGTTTGTTATTTACGCAAGTTACAGTTAACTTTATGGCAAAAAAAAGTACAAAAAAATCTCTATCTTTAACTCTTAGAAATTATTTTATAACGGGTGTTGTTGTTTTAATACCAATTGGTTTTACATTGTATTTAACTAAAATATTAATAGGTATATCTTCGAACCTAATCCCTAAAAATATTAATCCAAATAGTTATTTGCCATTTAATATTCCAGGCGTTGAAATTGTAATTTCAATTTTACTTATCACTATAGTCGGGGGTCTTTCTTTATCTTTTTTTGGAAGGAGAATTCTAAAATTAATTGATGATTTGTTTAAAAGGATTCCATTTTTAAGAACTGTTTATTCAGCAATTGTTCAAATGACTGAAACTTTTTCAAAAAAAGATGACGGTAAAAAGAGTGTTGTTTTGATTGAATATCCTAGAAAAGGAGTTTGGGCTGTTGGATTTGCTACTAAAGAAAATAAAGGAGAGATGGCTGAAAAAACAGGAAAAAATTTAATAAATGTTTTTGTGCCAACTACACCAAATCCAACAAGTGGTTTCTTATTAATGTTCCCAGTAGAAGATGTTATATATTTAAACATGTCTTTTGAAGAAGCTTCTAAATTTATAGTTTCAGCGGGAACTTCAACAAAAAAATCTTAAGCAATATCGTTTATTATATCAGCTCTATCATAAAGCTTTATTAAAGGTTTAAATTTTCTTATATCCTCATCGAATTTTTCTATTCTTTTCATTTCCTTTTCAGCTAATATAAAAAGATCACTATTATGAATCGGGTCTGCTAGTTTAAAATTTTTAATACCACTCTGCTTAAATCCTAAGATATCGCCAAAACCTCGTAATTTCATATCTTCTTCAGATATAAAAAAACCATCATTTGAATCTTTTAAAATTTTAATTCTTTGTTTTGCATTATCACTTAAATTTGATTTAAACATAAGAATACAAGTGGAGTCTTTATTTCCACGACCAACTCTACCCCTTAATTGATGAAGTTGAGAAAGTCCAAATTTATTTGCATTTTCGATTACTATTACGTTTGCATTGGGAAAATCAATTCCAACCTCAATTATTGTTGTTGAAACTAGAATCTTAAATTTATTATTTAAAAAATTATTAAGTATTTTATTTTTTTCCTCTAAATTTGTTTTGCCATGAAGTAAAGAAACTTGATTGGGAAATTTTTTTTTTAAATATTCAAATTTTTTAACAGCAGAAGAATGTTCTAATTTTTTTGACTCTTCAATTAAAGGACATACCCAAAAAATCTGATTACCTAATTTAATTTCTTTATTTATAAATCTTAAAACATCATCAATTTTTTCTTCTATTTTACTGTAAGTTTTTATTGGTTTTCTATTTTTTGGTTTTTCACGAATAATAGAAATATCCATATCACCATAAATTGTCATTGTTAATGTTCTTGGTATTGGTGTTGCTGTCATTAAAAGAACATCACAATCTATCCCACCTTTGTCAGACAACCTCTTTCTTTGGTTTACACCAAATTTATGTTGCTCATCTATAATTATTAATCCCAATTTTCTAAATATAACTTTTTTTTGAAAAATTGCGTGTGTACCAAAAATAATATTAATTTTATTATTTTCTAATTTTTTAAGTATTTCTTTTTTTATCTTGTATTCAGATTTTCCTGAAATTAACTCTATATTAATACTTTTTGGAAATATTTTTTTAGCTAAATTAAAATGTTGTCTCGCAAGAATTTCGGTAGGTGCCATCATCGCGACTTGAAAACCAGAATTTATAGTATTTATTGCAGCTACAAGAGATACAATTGTTTTTCCACTTCCT
>CABZXO010000011.1 GCA_902529645.1 uncultured Pelagibacteraceae bacterium
AAAATTATTTATGTGGCAAGCTCAAGTATTTACCCTTTATCCAGAAGTTTTTCCTGGTCCTTTATCTAGAGGACTTTATGGAAAAGCTTTATCTAGTGATTTGTGGAAACTTAAAGTTGTAAATATAAGAGATTCAGCTGATGACAAACATAAAACTGTAGATGATACACCATATGGAGGTGGCTCAGGAATGTTGTTAAAAGCAGATGTTCTTGCAAAGTCTTTAGATGAAAATAGAAATGAGAATGAAAGAATTTTATATTTGTCACCAAAAGGAAAAAAATTTGATCAAAATTTAGCCAAAGAACTAGCTAATGAAAAATCTCTGTCTATAATTTGTGGTCACTTCGAGGGTGTAGATGAGAGAATACTTTCAACAAGAAACATTGAAGAAGTTAGTATTGGAGATTATGTTTTATCTGGCGGGGAGTCAGCAGCATATGTATTGATAGATAGTATTTTAAGATTACTGCCAGGTGTTTTGGGAAATGAAAATTCTAAATTAGATGAAACCTTTGAAAATGGCCTTCTAGAGTATCCTCAATATACAAAACCTCAGATTTGGGAGGAAAAAGCTGTGCCAGATGTACTATTATCAGGGGATCATAATAAAATTAAACACTGGCGTTTATCTCAATCAGAGGCTATAACACGCGACCGAAGACCAGATTTATGGGAAAAATATAAGAAGAATTAACTTGATAAATATTAACATGAAAACAATTGAAGAAATAAATCAGCATAACGTAAAAAAAATACTTTCAGATAAAAAAATTCCTGAATTTTATCCTGGTGATGTCGTTAAAGTTGGTGTGAGAATTACAGAGGGTAAAAAGGAAAGAATTCAATATTTTGAGGGAGTATGTATCGCTAAGAAAAGTAGAGATCTAAACTCGTCTTTTACAGTCAGAAAAATTTCTTTTGGTGAAGGTGTTGAGAGAACTTTTCCTTTATTTGGAACTTTAATTGACTCTATTAAGGTTATTAGATCAGGTAAAGTAAGAAGAGCAAAACTTTATTATTTAAGAGACAGAACTGGTAAATCAGCAAGGATTGCAGAAAAAATTAGAAAAAAAATTGGAATTGATATCGATGTAAAACCAGAGACAGTTACAGAAGAAAATGTAGCTCCTGCAGTAGAAGCACCAAAAGAAGAAGTTCCTAAAGCAGAAGCAGCACCAGTAGCAGAGACTCCTAAAGCAGAAGCAGCACTTAAAGAAAAGGCGGCTCCAGCAGCAGAGGCTCCTAAAGAAGAACAAAAATCAGAAAGCTCTACAGAAAAAAAATAATTTTTTTTTCAATGTCTACAACATTATACGATAAAATTTGGAACGATCATCTAGTTGACCAACAAGATGATGGCACATCTTTACTTTTTGTAGATAGACATTTAATTCATGAGGTGACAAGCCCCCAAGCTTTTGAAGGATTAAGAAATTCTAACAGAAAAGTTAGACATCCAAATTTAACTTTAGCAGTTGCAGATCATAATGTTCCAACAACTGACAGATCAAAAGGTATTTCAGATGAAGAGTCAAAAATTCAAGTAGATACTTTAGAGGCAAATTGTAAAGAATTCGGTGTTCAGTTATTTGGTATGGATGATAAGAGGCAAGGTATCGTTCATATTATAGGACCTGAACAAGGTTTTACTCAACCAGGTACAGTTATTGTTTGTGGAGATAGTCATACCGCAACGCATGGAGCATTTGGTGCTTTAGCATTTGGAATAGGAACTTCAGAAGTTGAACATGTTTTAGCAACCCAAACACTAGTTCAGAAGAAAGCTAAAAATTTTAGAATTAATGTTAACGGTGAACTTCCTTTAGGAGTTACTTCTAAAGATGTAATACTTCAAATAATTGGAAAAATAGGTACAGCAGGTGGAACAGGATCTGTTGTGGAATATGCTGGAGATTTAATAAGATCTTTAAGTGTTGAGCAAAGAATGACTATTTGCAATATGACAATTGAAGGTGGTGCAAGAGCAGGATTAATTGCACCAGATGAAAAAATTTTTGAATATTTAAAAGGAAAACCAATGTCACCAAAAAGTGAAAATTGGGATAAAGCTTTGAACTATTGGGAAACTTTAAAAACAGACTCTGGTGCTAGTTTTGATAAAGAAATTAGCCTTAATGCAAATGAAATTTTACCTATGATTACATGGGGTACGTCACCACAAGATGTAATAACTATTGATGGTAAAGTTCCAAATCCAAATAACGAGACTGATGAAGATAAAAAAAATTCAATTGAAAGAGCTTTAAAGTATATGGGTTTAAAACCTGACATGGCAGCCACAGATATAAAAATAGATAAAGTATTTATTGGTAGTTGTACTAATGGCAGAATAGAAGATTTGAGAGAAGCAGCAAAAATCGTAAAAGATAAAAAAGTATCATCGCATGTTAATGCTATAGTAGTTCCAGGCTCAGGCTTAGTTAAAGAACAAGCAGAGCAAGAAGGACTAGATAAAATTTTTGTTAACTCAGGGTTTGAATGGAGAGAACCAGGTTGCTCTATGTGTTTAGCGATGAATGCTGATAAATTAAAACCAGAAGAAAGATGCGCCTCTACATCAAATAGAAATTTTGAGGGAAGACAAGGTAGAGGTGGTAGAACTCATCTAGTTAGTCCAGGAATGGCTGCAGCAGCTGCAATTTCAGGTAATTTAGATGATGTCAGAAAGTATCAAAATTAAATGCAAAAATTTAATAAATTAAAAAGTATCCCAGCTTATTTACCAATTGTAAATATTGATACAGATATGATAATTCCAAAGCAGTTTTTAAAAACTATCAAAAGAACTGGTCTAGGAAAAAATTTATTTTTTGAAATGAGATATGATGATCAAGGCAAAGAAATAAATGATTTTGTGTTAAACAAAGATCCATTTAATCAATCTAAAATTTTAATTGCTGGAAAAAACTTTGGATGTGGTTCATCAAGAGAACATGCTCCTTGGGCTTTATTAGATTTTGGAATTACTTGTGTGATAAGTTCAAGTTATGCAGATATTTTTTTTAGTAATTGTTTTAAAAATGGAATTTTGCCTATAATCCTTGAAGAAGAAAAAATAAAAGAGCTATCTGAATACGCAAACAGACAAGAAGAAATTTCTATTGATTTGCAAGAGGAAAAAATAGTTTATGGAAATAATGAGATAAAATTTGAAGTTGATCCATTTAAGAAAAAATGTTTGTTAGAAGGGCTTGATGACATCGCTTTATCACTAAAAAAATCAGAAAAAATAGAAAAGTTTGAAACAAATTTAAAAAACGAAAAGCCTTGGGTATTTAATGATTAAAGTAAAAAAAAGAAAAATACTTTTACTTCCTGGTGATGGTATTGGTCCGGAGGTAATAACTGAGGTAAAAAAAATCATTAACTGGTTTAATGATAAAAAATCTTTAGATTTTGAAATTGATCAGGAGCTAGTTGGTGGTTGTTCTTATGATAAACATGGCACCCCAATCACTGATGAGGTTTTTTATAAAGCACTAGAAAGTGAAGTAATTATGCTTGGAGCAGTTGGTGGTCCTACATGGGATAACCTAGAATTTTCCAAAAAACCAGAAAGAGCATTATTAAAACTTAGGAAAGAATTAAAGCTTTTTGCAAACTTAAGGCCTGCAATTTGTTTTAAACAATTAGTCGATGCTTCAACCCTTAAGCCAGAGGTAGTTTCAGGACTAGATATAATGATAGTAAGAGAGTTAACGGGCGGAATATATTTTGGTGAACCTAGAGGAATAAAGCCAATTGAAAATGGCGAAAGAAAAGGAATCAATACTCATACATATACAACTAGTGAAATTACAAGAGTAGCTAGAGTTGCTTTTGATTTAGCAAGAAAAAGATCAAACAAAGTTACATCATGTGAAAAGTCAAATGTAATGGAAGCCGGACAATTGTGGAAAGAAGAAGTTAAAGAACTTCATGAAAAAGAATACAAAGATGTAGAGTTAAGCCATATGTTAGCAGATAACTGCGCAATGCAACTTTTAAGAAACCCAAAGCAATTTGATGTAATTGTAACCGATAATTTATTTGGGGATATGCTGTCTGATCAAGCTTCGATGTTAACTGGATCTTTAGGTCTTTTGCCGTCAGCGTCTTTGGGTGCAAAAAATAAAGATAATGAGATGAGAGCAATGTATGAGCCAATACATGGATCGGCTCCTGACATAGCTGGACAAGGTATTGCAAATCCAATAGCTTCTATTTTAAGTTTTGCTATGGCTTTAAGGTACTCTTTAGATCTTGATAAAGAAGCAGATATTTTAGAAAAGGCAGTTCAAGATGTTCTAAATGATGGATTAAGAACAAAAGACATAATGTCAGAAGGCATGAAAGAAACGTCTACTTCAGCAATGGGTGATGCGATAATTTCAAAATTGCAATAAAATTAGAATTATTTTAAGGTTTAAATATGCCAAGTTATACAGCTCCAGTAAAAGACATGATGTTTCTCTTTGAAAAATTAAGAGACAATAAAAATTATAATGAACTTGAAAAATATAATGAAGTTAGTTCAGATCTAGTGAAAGATATTTTAGAGGAAGCAGCCAAGATAAATCAAAATTTAATTTTACCTCTTGCTAAATCAGGAGATGAAAATCCAGCAGTTTTAGAAAATGGTGTTGTCAGAACACCCCCAGGCTACAAAGAAGCGTATCAAAAGTATATTGAGGATGGTTGGACTTCATTGTCTTGTGATCCAAAATATGGAGGTCAAGGAATGCCAAAAACAGTAAGTGCATTTTTTGATGAAATGCTATCTTCAGCAAGCTTATCATTTAAATTATATAGTGAACTAAGTATTGGTGCTTATAATTGTATCAATCATCATGCTTCTGATGAAATTAAAAATAAATATTTACCAAAGATTGTAGAAGGTAAGTGGAGTGGTACAATGTGTTTAACAGAACCAGTCTGTGGTACCGACCTTGGCTTATTAAAAACTAAAGCAATTAAACAATCAGATAATACTTATAAAATCAGTGGTCAAAAAATATTCATAACTTCAGGAGACCATGATTTAACCGAAAATATTATTCACTTAGTTTTGGCAAGGTCACTAGACTCTCCATCTGGTACTAAGGGAATTAGTTTATTTTTAGTTCCAAAATATATTGTGAACCAGGATGGTAGTATTGGTCCAAGAAATGGAATTTCAACTGGATCAATTGAGAGTAAGATGGGTATTAAAGGTTCAGCAACTTGTGTTTTAAATTTTGATGATGCAACTGGTTACATGATTGGTAACAAAGATAAAGGTCTTAGTGCAATGTTCACAATGATGAATTTAGAGCGAATAGTTGTAGGCATTCAAGGTTTAGGTATTTCTGAAATTGCTTATCAAAATTCACTTTCTTACGCAAAAGAAAGAAAGCAAGGAAAAACAAATAATTCAAAATCTAATAATGGTGCAGATTATATAATTGATCATGCAGACATTAGAAGAACTTTACTTAATATGAAATCAATAATTGAGGGTGAAAGAGCATTATGTTTTTGGCTTTCTCAACAAACAGAAGTAAGTCTTTATCATCCAGACGAAAAAATTAAACAAGCTGCTTTAGATTACGTTTCATTAATGACGCCTGTGGTTAAATCACTTTTTACAGATTTAGCTATGGAAATTACTAGCGATGCAATGCAGATACATGGAGGATACGGATATACTAAAGACCAAGGTATTGAGCAATTATATCGAGATAATCGTATTACCCCAATTTATGAAGGAACAAATTCCGTACAGGCTGCAGATTTAGTATTTAGAAAATTATCTAACAAAAAAGGCGATGTTATAAATAAGTTTTTAGAAATGATTAAATCTGAATGTGAGAGCAAAAATGAAAAAGTAAAAACATTTTCTAAAGAATTAAACCATTATTTAGATATTTTATCCAAATTCACAGATTGGATAAATGATAAAAATAAAATTGAAAAGGATGATGTGAGTGCTGCAGCAAATGATTATTTAAAAAGCTTAGGTTATGTTTCAATTGCTTATGCTTGGATTAAAATTTTAGAGGTTAGTTTTAATGATTTTAATACAAATAAAGAATTTTATAGTGATAAAATAAATACAGCTAAATTTTATTTTGATAAGGTATTACCTCGGGCTGAGTATCATTACAAATCAGCAATCTCAGGAAGTTCTAATATAATGAATTTTAAGTTTAATTAATGAGCCATTACAATACAAATTTAGATAAAAATAAAGCAAATCACGTACCCCTCACTCCCTTAACTTTTTTAAAAAGAGCAAAAGAAATTTACCCAAATTATGAGGCTATAATTTATGAAGAAAGAAATTATACCTGGGCTGAAGTTTATAAAAGAGTTGTAAAATTTGCTAGTGCATTGACAAAAATAGGTATTAAAAAAGGTGACACGGTTTCATTCTTAGCTTTCAATACACCAGAGATTTTTGAAGCACACTACTCTGTACCTATGACTGGTGCAGTTCTTAATACTATAAATATAAGATTAGATGCCAAAACAATTTCCTATATTTTAGAACATAGCGAAGCAAAAGTCTTAGTTGTGGATAGGCAACTTCATGGAGAAGTAAAAAAAGCATTAAAAAATCTTAATAAAAAAATAACTATTATTGACATAAACGATAAATATGCTGACCAATCAAAATTGGAAAAAATTGGTGATTTAGAATATGAAAGTTTTTTAAATACAGGTGATGAAAATTACCAATGGCAAATGCCCAAAGATGAGTGGCAAGCTATATCACTAAGTTATACATCAGGTACTACAGGAAATCCCAAAGGTGTTGTCTATCATCATAGGGGAGCATATTTAATGTCCACAGGAAGCTCAGTTGCTTGGAATATGCCAAATAGATTAAATTTTTTAACAGTTGTTCCAATGTTCCATTGCAATGGCTGGTGTTATCCATGGACTGTGCCGATGCTAAACGGAAGAACAATATGTTTAAGAAATATAGATATTAAAAAAATTTTTGAACTTATTGATAAATATGAAATCACTCATTTTGGTGGTGCTCCAATAGTATTGAATATGATTACTGGGGCCCCGGAAAGTGATAAGAAAAAATTAAAACAAAAAGTTTATGTTTTAACTGCTGGTGCTCCTCCACCAAGTATAATTTTTAAAAAAATGAGAGCTCTCGGATTTGAAGTAATGCATGTATATGGTTTAACGGAAACTTATGGGCATGTAACTCAGTGTGCCTGGAATGATGAGTGGAATAATTTTGATGAAGAAAAACAAAACGAGATTAAAGCAAGACAAGGTGTAAAGTATCCTAATACGGAACGTGTCGTTGTTTTAGACCCTGAGACAATGAAAGAAGTTCCCAGAGACGGAAAGACAATCGGTGAAATCATGATTAGAGGAAATGTCGTAATGAAGGGATATTTCAAAGATAAAGAGGCTACCGAAAAAGCCATGAAAGATGGTTGGTTTCACAGTGGTGATTTAGCTGTAATGCATTCTGATGGCTATATAAAAATACAAGATAGATCAAAAGATATAATTATTTCTGGAGGAGAAAATATTTCTTCAATTGAAATTGAAAATACTTTATCCAAACACCCATCCGTTTCGATTGCTGCGGTTGTTGCAAAACCAGACGAAAAATGGGGTGAAGTGCCATGTGCATTTATCGAAGCGGTTAAAGACAAACCAGTTAGCGAAAAAGAACTAATTGATTTTTGTAAAGAAACTTTAGCAGGCTTTAAAGTTCCAAAAAAGGTTGTTTTTTGTGAGTTACCAAAAACCTCAACGGGTAAAATACAAAAATTTGAACTCAGAAAACAAGTTTAGGTAACTTTTGATTTTTCAAATAGAAAATAAAAATATTCATGCATCAGATGCTGGACAGGGAATAGATTTAAATAAAGAAACAATTGTATTTCTTCATGGAAGTGGTCTTTCACATATAGTTTGGTCATTAACTGAACAATTTTTTTCTAACAAAAATTTTAATGTATTATCTATTGATTTACCCGGGCATGGTAATTCAGATGGACCCTGCTTAGATAGTATTGAAAAAATTGCTGATTGGTTAGAGCAAGTATTTGTGAAATTAAATTTAAAACAACTATTTATTGTTGGGCACTCTCAAGGATGTCTGGAGATACTCGAATATGCATCTAAATATAAAAATAGATTAAAAAAACTAGTTTTCGTTGGTGGTTCAAATAGAATGCCAGTTCATCCAGATCTAATCGATTTAGCAAAAAATGGAGATAGTGATGCTGTTAAATTGATGATGAAGTGGGGCTATGAAGGTTCAAAAAAATTTATAGGAGGAAATCCAGTGGAAAAAATAATACAGTCACCAAGAGATATTAGAGAAATATTAGCAGTCGATTTAATTGCATGTAATAATTATACCAACGGCTCTAATGCTGCTAGATTAATAGACTGTCCCTCTTTGTTGATATTTGGATCATTAGACAAAATGGTAAATCTAGAGTCAGGTAAAAAGTTTTCTAATTTAATTAAAAAATCAACAACACATATAATTGAGGGTTGTGGTCATATGATTATGATTGAAAAAGCATTCGAAATGAGAGACAAGGTTTTAGAATTTTTAAAATAATGAAAAGTTTTTCAATTGCAAAATCAAGAAGGCTGAGAGGCACTCCTTATACCTCTAGAATAGAAAAACAAGGGGTTACGGCTTATACAATATACAATCATATGTTGCTTCCAGCTGCCTTTGGTTCAATTGAGGACTCATACCATCACTTAAAACAGTATGTTCAAATTTGGGATGTAGCTGCTGAAAGACAGGTAGAAATTTCTGGTAAAGACTCAGCGAAATTAGTTCAGTTGATGACTTGTAGAGATTTATCTAAATCGAAAGATGGAAGATGTTATTATTGTCCAATAATTGATGATAACGCAGGTCTGATAAATGATCCAGTTGTACTTAGATTAAATGAAAATAAATGGTGGTTATCTCTTGCTGACTCAGACGTAATATTATTTGCAAAAGGATTAGCTATTGGAAATAAATTTGACGTAAAGATTTTTGAACCTGATGTTGATATAATGGCTATACAGGGTCCAAAGTCATTTGAATTAATGGAAAAAGTTTTTGGAGATAAGATAGTTAATTTAAAATTCTTTGGTTTTGATTATTTTGAATTTGGTGGTGATAAACATTTAATTGCAAGATCTGGTTGGTCTAAACAGGGTGGTTATGAAATTTATGTAGAACATAATGTTTCTGGATTAAAATTATATGATCATCTTTTTGAAATTGGAAAAGAATTTAATATCAAACCAGGTTGTCCGAATTTAATAGAACGTATTGAAAGTGGATTATTATCGTATGGAAATGATATTGATAATGGAGATAATCCATATGAATGTGGATTTGATAAATATATTAACATAGACAGCGAAGTTAATTTTTTAGGTAAAGAGAAATTAAAAAAAATTGAATCTGAAGGAATTAAAAAAAAATTAATGGGAGTAATGCTTGATATAGATAAAATAAGTATTACAGGATCATTAGAATTAAGTGATCAAAACAATAATATAATTGGAGAATTGAGATCAGCTTGCTACTCACCACATTTTAAAAAAGTTATTGGTATTGCTATGATGAAAAAACCACACTGGAACGTCGATCAGGATATAAAAGCCAATATAAATGGTGAAATTTGTGAGGGTAAAGTTTGCGATTTACCTTTTATTTAGTATAAAACTCTAAATATGAACATAGCTATAGTAGGTGCAACAGGTAATGTGGGTAGAAAAACTCTTGAAGTTTTTGATAAAAAGAATTTCGGATTTGATAATTTATATCTAGTTGCATCAGAAAAAAGTGCAGGAAAAAAAATCTTATTTAGAGATAAAGAATATGAAATTGAGAATTTGGAAAACTATGATTTTTCTAAAGCTGATATTACTTTTTTTGCAGCTGGAGGAAAAATTGCAGAAAAATATGCAGAAAATGCAGCCAAACACACAGTGGTAATTGATAATTCAAGTTTTTTTAGGATGGATCCAGATGTACCTCTCATTGTTCCACAAGTAAACTCTTCTGATATAAAAAAAATGAATAAAAATATTATTGCAAACCCAAACTGCTCGACAGCACAACTCGTCATTGCTCTTAAACCCCTTCATGATTTATATAAAATTAAAAGAGTTATAGTTTCAACTTATCAATCTGTTTCAGGCGGTGGAAAAAGTCCAATGGATGAATTAATTGAGCAAACTAAAAAATATTTAGATGGAAAAAAAATAGAGTCCAAAAACTTTACCAAACAAATTGCTTTTAATGTTATTCCACATATCGATGTTTTCTCTGATGATGGATATACAAAAGAAGAATTAAAAATGACAAATGAAACAAAAAAAATATTAGATGAAACAATTGAACTTACAGCAACATGTGTTCGAATTCCTGTGCTAGTATCACACTCTGAGTCTGTTAATATAGAGTTTGAGAAACCTTTTAATTTAGATGATGTTAGAGAGTCTTTAAGTAATGCTGAAGGCTGTCAAGTTATTGATAAAAGAGAAAATGGAGGTTATAGCACTCCTTTTGAGGCAGCTGGAAATGATGAGACTTACATATCTAGAATTAGAGAGGATAAAACTAAAAAAAATTCTCTTAATTTATGGATTGTTTCAGATAATTTATTAAGAGGTGCTGCACTTAATTCTGTTGAAATCGCAGAAACAATAATTAAATCAAAATAATAAAATGGAAAATAGACCTTTATCACCACATATACAAATTTATAAATGGCATATTTCTTCTTTAGTATCCATTTCACATAGAATTACAGGGATAATTAATTTTTTTGCAATAACTTTAATTTGTATTTGGTTTGCTTTTATGCTTTTAGGAGAGAGTGAATATCAAACAATAAAAATTTTTTTAGAATCTTTTTTAGGGAAATTTATATTAATTGGAATAACTTGGTCTTTTAGTTTTCAAATGTTAAGTGAGATTAGACATTTAATTATGGATTTAGGTTATGGCTTTGAGTTACAAACAACTAAAATTACAGGTTTGCTTGTTATTTTCGGTTCAATTTTTTTAACTATATTAGTTTATATATTTGGAAGAGGAGTTATTTAATGCTACCGGTTACGAAAAAATGGTTGTTTTTAAAATTTAGCTCTTTAATTTTGTTACCTCTAATGCTTTGGTTTATTTTAAGTTTAGTAAATTTTTATGATAAAAGTTATCAAGAAATAGTTGGTTTTTTGACATCTCAACCATCTAAATTTTTAATGGGACTGTTTCTGGTATTTATTTATTTTTTTTCAGCATTAAGTATTAGCGAGGTTTTTGAGGACTATATAAAAGACACGAAAATCAAAAATGCCGCAAACAAAATCTTAAATTTTTTTGCTATAACAATTCCAATATTAACAATAATTGTTATTTTTAACTTAAATATATGAAAGCCTATAATATCATAGATCATGAGTACGATGTTGTTGTACTTGGAGCAGGTGGCTCAGGATTAAGAGCAGCTGTGGGATTAAGTGAAGCTGGTTTAAAAACAGCGTGTATCTCAAAAGTATTTCCCACAAGAAGTCATACGTCTGCTGCACAAGGTGGAATATCAGCAGCCCTTGGAAATATGGGGGAAGATGATTGGAGATGGCATATGTATGACACTGTAAAAGGTGCAGACTGGTTAGGAGATCAAGATAGCATTGAATATTTATGTAAAGAAGCGCCCAAAGCAGTGTTGGAATTGGAAAAGTATGGTGTTCCTTTTAGTCGTACAGAAGAGGGGAAAATTTATCAAAGACCATTTGGTGGTATGACCAAAAATTATGGAAATGGAATTGTTCAAAGAACTTGTGCAGCTGCAGATAGAACAGGGCATGCAATATTACATACTTTATATGGACAAGCTTTGAAACAAAACACAGAATTTTTTATTGAATATTTTGCTTTAGATTTATTAATGAAAGATGGAGAGTGCAAAGGATTAATAGCATGGAATCTTAATGACGGTACAATTCATAGATTTAGAGCGCATACTGTAATTATTGCAACTGGAGGATATGGAAAGGTATACTACTCTGCTACATCAGCTCATACTTGTACAGGTGATGGTAATGCCATGGTCTTAAGAGCAGGACTACCTTTGCAAGATATGGAATTTGTACAATTTCATCCAACAGGTATTTATGGACATGGAACACTTATATCGGAAGGGGTAAGAGGTGAAGGTGGCTATTTAGTAAATTCAAAAGGTGAAAGATTTATGGAAAGATACGCGCCAAATGCAAAAGATTTGGCGTCAAGAGATGTTGTCAGTCGATCAATGTCTATAGAAATTAATGAAGGAAGAGGTGTAGGTAAAGATCAAGATCATGTTCATTTACATTTAAGTCATTTAGACAAAAGTGTAATTGAAAATCGATTACCAGGTATCACTGAAGCTGCAAGATTATTTGCGAATGTTGATGTTACCAAAGATCCTATACCTGTAGTTCCTACAGTTCACTATAACATGGGAGGTATTCCAACAAATTATAAAGCAGAAGTGCTAACAATGAATGGTTCTGAAAAAACAGTTCCTGGTTTAATGGCTATAGGTGAAGCAGCATGTGTTTCTGTTCATGGAGCAAACAGACTTGGTTCTAATTCATTAATTGATTTAGTAGTATTTGGAAGAGCAGCTGCAAAAAGAGCAGCTGAACTAGTAAAACCCGGAACACCACATGAAGAAATACCAGAAACTGAAACTCAAAAGTGTTTGGATAGATTTGATAAACTTAGAAATGCTCAAGGGGATAATAGTACTGCAGAGTTAAGACTCTCGATGCAGAAAACAATGCAATCTAAATGTGCAGTATTTAGAACAGAAAAAAATCTTAAACAAGGGGTTGATGAGATAGGCAAAACTTACGATGGAATGGACTCCATTTCTGTTAAGGATAAATCTTTAGTATTTAACACTGATTTAGTAGAAACCTTAGAATTTGATAATTTAATTAGACAAGCGGTAGCAACCGTAGATTCAGCATATCACAGAAAAGAAAGTAGAGGAGCTCACGCAAGAGAAGATTACCCAAAAAGAGATGATGAAAAATTTATGCAACATACCCTTGCATGGTGTGATGGTAAAAATACAAAGATTAGTTATAGACCTGTCCATCAATCAACTTTAACTAATGAAGTGCAATATTTTCCACCTCAAGAACGGGTATATTAATGGTTCAATTGAGTTTACCTAAGAATTCTGAAATTAAAAAAGGTAAATACTTTAAGGACAAAACAGGATCAAAAAATTTAAGAAAAGTAAATATTTATAGATGGGATCCATCCACAGATGAAGGTCCTAGGATAGACACTTATGAAGTTGACATGGATAATTGTCCTTCAAAGGTCTTAGATATTTTAAATAAAATCAAAAATGAAATCGACTCAACTATAACATACAGAAGATCTTGTGCTCATGGTGTATGTGGTTCATGTGCAATGAATATCGGGGGTAAAAATGGCCTTGCTTGCACCACTCCACATGCTGAAATTGAGGGAGATATTGATATTTATCCATTACCTCATTTAAAAGTTAAAAAAGATTTAATTGGTGATTTGGATGGATTGTACAAACAGTATCAATCAATTGAACCATGGTTAAAAAATAATTCAACAAAAGAAACTACAGAAATTTATCAATCCAAAGAAGACAGAGCAAAACTAGATGGTGCTTATGAATGTATTATGTGTGCTTGTTGCTCTACATCTTGCCCAAGTTATTGGTGGAATGGTGATAAATATTTAGGTCCAGCAGTTTTGTTACAAGCATATAGATGGATTATTGATAGTAGAGATGAGGAGCGAAAAGCAAGATTAAAAAAAGTTGCTGATGAATTAAAATTATACAGATGTCATACTATTTTAAATTGTACAAATGCATGTCCTAAAGGCTTGAATCCAGCAAAAGCTATAGCTGAAATAAAAAAAATGTTAGCAACGGCTAATGTTTAAATAGACTATTTGATATTTTTGATCTAAAACACCGTATTCATGAAATTAATAGAACACTTCGTAAACGGTAAAATAATTCCGGCATCTTCAGATAAAAAGGGAAAAGTTTTCAATCCAGCAACTGGTGAACAAGAGTCAGAGGTAAGACTTGCTTCAAGATCTGATCTAGATAGTGCTGTTGAGGTAGCAAAAAAAGCATTTGAAAGTTGGTCTTTAAAACCTGCTCTACAAAGAGCTAGAATAATATTTAAATTTAAAGAATTGATTGAAAAAAATTCTGATGAATTAACGAAGTTAATAGTTTCAGAACATGGAAAAGTTTATGAAGATGCAAGAGGCTCTTTAACCAGAGGACTTGAGGTGGTAGAATTTGCTTGTGGAATACCACATTTATTAAAAGGTGAGTTTTCAGAAAATGTTGGAACCAATGTTGATAGTTGGTCAATCAGACAACCATTAGGAGTTGTTGCTGGTATTACACCTTTTAATTTTCCTGCTATGGTACCAATGTGGATGTTTCCAATAGCAATAGCTTGTGGAAACACTTTTATTCTTAAACCATCAGAAAAAGACCCTTCTTGCGCAATAAGATTAGCAGAATTACTTTCTGAGGCGGGTCTTCCAGAAGGAGTATTTAACGTAATAAATGGAGATAAAGAAGTTGTTGATGCAATTTTGGAAAACAAAGATATCAAAGCTGTTAGTTTTGTAGGATCTACTCCTATTGCAAAATATATTTATGAAAATTCAGCTAAAAATGAAAAAAGAGTTCAAGCTTTGGGTGGAGCAAAAAACCATTTAGTTGTTATGCCAGATTGTGATTTAGATGGTGCAGTAAATGGTTTAATGGGTGCTGCTTATGGTTCAGCTGGAGAAAGATGTATGGCTCAATCAGTTGCGGTTGCTGTTGGAGATATTGGTGATGAACTTGTATCAAGATTATCAAAAAAAGCTGAAGCTTTAAAAGTTGGTCCTGGAATGGATAAAGCGTCAGAGATGGGACCTTTAGTTACAAAAGAACATTTAGAAAAAGTTACAAGTTACGTTAATTTAGGTGTCAAGGAAGGCGCAAAGCTAGTGGTTGATGGAAGAGGTTTAAAGCTTCAAGGTTATGAAAATGGTTTCTATATAGGTGGATGCTTGTTTGATTATGTAAATAAAGATATGAGAATTTACAAAGAGGAAATATTCGGTCCAGTCTTATCAGTTGTTCGAGTAAAAACTTTTGAAGAAGCTGCAAAATTAATTAACGACCATGAGTACGGAAATGGAGTTAGTATTTATACAAGAGACGGTGATGCAGGTAGAACTTTTGCAAGTAAAATTCAAGTAGGTATGGTTGGTATTAACGTGCCGATCCCAGTTCCAATGGCATTTCATAGTTTTGGTGGTTGGAAAAGATCATTATTTGGAGATAGTGGAATGCATGGTATGGAAGGAATAAAATTTTATACTAAACTTAAAACAGTAACATCCAGATGGCCTTCAGGTGTCCGATCAAATGCGGAATTTGTTATGCCAACAATGAAATAAAGGAAATAAATGACAAAAATATCTTTAATTGGTGCAGGCCAAATAGGCGGAACTCTTGCACATTTAATAGGAACAAAAGAATTAGTAAATGAAGTGGTTTTATTTGATGTAGCTAGTGGTATTGCAAAAGGAAAAGCATTAGATATTGCACAATCTTCATCTGTAGATGGTTTCAATGTTAGGTTTTCAGGAACTGATAACTATGAGGATATAAAAGATTCAGATGTAATTATAATTACAGCAGGTGTTCCAAGAAAACCTGGAATGAGCCGAGACGATCTTCTTGGAATTAATTTAAAAATTATTAAACAAGTTGCTGAGGGGGTAAAGAAAAATGCTCCTAACACCTTTGTAATCTGTATCACCAATCCTTTAGACGTTATGGTTATGGCATTTCAAAAATTTTCAGGTTTGCCATCAAATAAAGTTGTTGGTATGGCAGGTATTTTAGATAGTTCGAGATTTAAATTATTTTTATCATTAGAACTTAATGTGCCAGTAAGAGAAATTGAGGCAATGGTCATGGGTGGTCATGGTGACACCATGGTTCCTATGCCAAGATTTACAAAAATTTCAGGCAAACCATTGTTGGATCTTGTAAAGGATGGAAAGATTTCTTTAGAAAGAGTTGAGGAAATTAATCAAAGAACACGAGATGGTGGTGCGGAAATAGTTAAATATTTAGAAAAAGGATCAG
This sequence comes from uncultured Pelagibacteraceae bacterium, assembly GCA_902529645.1. Taxonomy (GTDB): domain Bacteria; phylum Pseudomonadota; class Alphaproteobacteria; order Pelagibacterales; family Pelagibacteraceae; genus Pelagibacter. The sequence continues at coordinate 16,212 of CABZXO010000011.1, forward strand.
CCTTTTATGCGCCAGCAGCCTCAGGTGTTCAAATGGCAGAAGCATATTTAAATGATCAGAAAAAATTATTACCCTGCGCTGTACAATTAAATGGAGAATATGGTGTGAAAAATGTTTATGCAGGTGTTCCTGTTGTCATTGGAAAAGATGGTGTAGAAAAAATTGAAGAGATTGATTTAGATGAAAAAGAAAAAAAAGAATTTATGCATTCAATAGATGCTGTAAAAGCTTTATGGGAAGCTGCATCTAAAATAGATCCTGATTTATCTAAATAATAATGAATATTCACGAGCATCAAGCTAAACAAATATTAAAAAAATATGGAGCTGTAGTTCCCGAAGGAGTATTTGCGCTTAATGTTGATGAACTTATTCAAAAAGCAAAAGCACTCAAAACTGAGAAATATGTGCTTAAAGCACAAATCCATGCTGGAGGTAGAGGAAAAGCTGGTGGTGTAAAAATTTTAAACTCTATTGAGGAACTAACATTAGCAGCTAAAGAATTACTTGGAAAAACACTAGTTACTCATCAAACTGGCCCTGAAGGTAGAGAGGTAAAAAGATTATACGTAGAAGAATCATCAAATATAGATAAAGAATTTTACTTATCGTGCCTGGTTGATAGGGCAAGTTCTAAAATTGCATTTATATCAAGTAACCAAGGAGGGATGGACATTGAAGAAGTTGCAAGCAGTTCACCTGAAAAAATTATAACTACAAAAGTTGATATGGGTGATGAAATTTCTGATTCAGATTGTGAAAAAATAATTAACATTTTTAATTTAAATGAAGACGCAAAAAAACAAGCAATAATATTAATTAAATCAATATATAAAATGTTTGTAAGTACTGACGCAAACATGGTTGAAGTAAATCCATTAATTTTGACAAAAGAGGAAAAAATTGTTTGTTTAGATGCAAAAGTTAATTTCGACTCTAACGCTTTATTCAGGCATCCAGAAATTATTGAATTAAGAGATTTAAATGAGGAAGATCCTACCGAGATAGAAGCTAGCAAGCATGATCTTGCGTATATCAAGCTAGATGGAAGTATTGGTTGTATGGTGAATGGGGCAGGATTAGCAATGGCAACAATGGATATAATTAAATTGTATGGTAAAGAGCCAGCAAATTTTTTAGATGTAGGCGGTGGTGCATCCAAAGAAAAAGTATCTGCTGCATTAAAGATAATTCTCTCAGATAAAAATGTTAAAGGTATTTTAATTAATATTTTTGGAGGAATAATGAGATGTGATGTTCTTGCCCAAGGAGTAGTTGATGCAGCTAAAGAAATTAATATTAGTGTACCTTTGGTTGTAAGATTAGCAGGCACAAATTTCAAAGAAGGAAAAAAAATTCTTGATAATTCTGGATTAAAATTAATTTCTGCAGAAAATTTAGATGACGCTGCTAAGAAAATTGTTCAGGCGATAAAATAAAATGTCAGTTTTGGTAAATAAAAATACTAAAGTAATTTGTCAGGGATTTACTGGCTCACATGGAACATTTCATTCAGAACAGGCTATAAAATATGGAACCAATCTTGTTGGCGGAGTTACGCCAAAGAAAGGCGGACAAAAACATTTAGACAGACCAGTTTTTAATAGCGTTTTAGAGGCAAAAAATGAAGTAGGAGCAGATGCAACTATGATTTATGTACCTGCTAAATTTGCAGCAGCAGCAATCATTGAAGCTATTGATGCATCAGTTGAACTTATTGTTTGTATAACAGAGGGTATTCCAATTCAGGATATGCTTAAGGTCAGACAAAAATTAAGTGGATCTAGTAGCAGATTAATTGGACCTAATTGTCCAGGAATAATCACACCAGATGAATGTAAAATTGGGATTATGCCGGGAAGTATTCACAAAAGAGGAAGTGTTGGAATTGTATCAAGGTCAGGAACACTGACATATGAAGCAGTAGCCCAAACAACTGAAAATGGACTTGGTCAATCAACTTGTATTGGTATTGGTGGTGATCCTATTAATGGAACAAATTTTATAGATTGTTTAGATTTATTTTTAAATGACTCTGAAACAGAATCTATTTTAATGATAGGTGAAATTGGTGGAACAGCTGAAGAAGAAGCGGCTGACTTTATAAAAAATCATAAGATTAAAAAACCAATAGTTGGATTTATTGCTGGAATTACCGCTCCTACAGGAAGAAGAATGGGGCATGCTGGTGCCATTATATCAGGTGGAAAGGGTGGAGCTGAAGATAAAATTAAAAAAATGGAAGAATGTGGTATTACAGTTGCCAAATCACCATCAATTATTGGAAAAACTTTATTTGATAAACTGTCTAATTGAAAAAAAATATTAGAGGGATATATTAAATAAAAAGATGTCTTCATCAAAAAATCTTGATTTCGAAAAAACTTCATTTTTAAACAAATCTAATAGTGCATTTATAGAAGAAATGTATTTAAAGTTTGTAAATAAAGATGCTGATCTTCCAGAAAGTTGGGTAAATTATTTTGAGGGAATTGGTGAAGAAATAAATGTTATAGCAAAAGAAATTAATGGTCCATCATGGGGACCTGCTAAAAAAAAGATTGATATTGATGAATTACAAAAAAAAATAGAAGAACAAGATAAAAAAGATTTTGATAATGTCAAATTAGACACTTCAGAAAAATTTAATTTTCAATTACTTGCTGACTCAAATAAAGATTCTATTAGTGCTGTAGCATTAATTAGAGCATATAGACTAAGAGGACATTTATTAGCAGATCTTGATCCTTTAGAAATGAGAGAGTCAGAATATCTAGATGAGCTTCATCCAGATTTTTACGGTTTTAAAAAAGAAAATTACGATAAGAAAATTTTTCTAAACGGGGTAATCAATCGTAAATATGCAAATATAAAAGAAATACTTAAGTTTATGAAGAAAACCTACTGTGGAAAAATAGGTTATGAGTTCATGCATATTTCAAACCCAGATGAAAGAAAGTGGTTTAGGGACAGGATAGAGCAAGATAAAAATGCACTTCAATTTACAAAAAATGGTAAAGAGGCAATTTTAAATAAATTGGTACAGGCAGAAGGATTTGAAAAATTTTTAGCTACAAAGTATGTGGGAACAAAAAGATTTGGTTTAGATGGTGGTGAAAGTTTAATACCTGCTCTTGAACAAATAATAAAAATTGGTGGTCAAAATAAAATAAAAGAAGTTAAAATAGGTATGTCTCATAGAGGTAGACTTAACGTTTTGGCAAACGTTTTACAAAAATCTTACAAAAAAATTTTCAATGAGTTTGCAGGTGAGTTCAGTACTGATTCTGAACATAGTGCTGGAGATGTAAAATATCATCTTGGAGCTTCGTCTGATAGAGAATTTGATGGAAATTCAGTACATGTCAGTTTAACAGATAATCCTTCTCATTTAGAAGCTGTTAATCCAGTTGTCTTAGGTCAAACAAGAGCCAAACAGTTTTTTCATAAAGACCGTGAAAGAAATAAAGTTATACCTATTCTCATTCATGGGGATGCAGCCTTTGCTGGTCAAGGAGTTGTAGCAGAATGTTTTGCAATGTCTGGACTCCCAGGACATAACACCGGAGGAACAATTCATATTATTGTTAATAACCAGATAGGATTTACTACTAGTCCAAGATTTGCGAGGTCTTCACCTTATCCATCTGATGTTGCAAAAATGGTAGAGGCTCCAATTCTCCATGTTAATGGTGATGATCCAGAAGCAGTTGTTTATGCAACTAGGATAGCAACTGAATTTCGATTAAAATTTAATAGAGACGTCGTAGTAGATTTAATTTGTTATAGAAGATTTGGGCATAATGAGGGAGATGAGCCTTCATTTACTCAACCTTTAATGTATAAAAAAATTAGATCTCATCCCAGTGTTTATAAAATTTATGGAAATAAATTAGTAAACGAAAAATCTATAACTGATGAATTATTAAATCAAAACGTTAAATCATTTAAAGATTTACTTGATGAACAATACAAAAGTGCAAAAGATTATAAACCTAAAATAGAATGGTTTGAGGGAACATGGTCAAGATATAAACCTGAAAGAGGTAAAGATAAAAGGGGTATATCAGGTTTCGATGAAAATAAATTAAAAATAATCTCAGGTAAAATAAATGTTATTCCTGAGGAAAAAAATATTCACAAAACTATCTCTAAAATATTTAATGCTAGAAAAGAAAGTATCGAAAAAGGTACTGGAATCGATTGGTCTTCAGCTGAATCTTTAGCTTTTGGATCTTTGCTAGAAGAGGGATATCCAGTTAGACTTGTAGGACAAGACTCTGGAAGAGGAACATTCAGTCAACGACATTCTGTTTTAAGAAATCAAATAGACAATTCTAGGTACATTCCACTGAATAATATCTCTAAAAATCAAAAGCAATTTGAAGTAGTAGATAGTTTTTTATCTGAACTTGCGGTTTTAGGTTTTGAATATGGTTATAGTCTAGTAGAGCCAAACACACTTACTCTTTGGGAAGCACAATTCGGTGACTTTGCTAATGGAGCTCAAGTAGTAATTGATCAGTTTATTGCATCTGGCGAGAGAAAATGGAATAGAGCATCTGGTATAGTAATGTTGTTACCTCACGGATATGAAGGACAAGGACCAGAACATTCTTCAGCAAGATTAGAAAGATTTTTACAACTATGCTCAAACGATAATATGCAAGTAATGAACTGCACAACCCCAGCAAATTATTTTCATGCTTTAAGAAGACAAATGCATAGGAGTTTCAGAAAGCCACTAATCATAATGACACCAAAATCATTATTAAGAAATAAATATTGTGTTTCAAGTTTAGAAGATTTTAACAAAAAAAATACTTTCCATAGAGTATTGTGGGATCATGCTATAGATCCTAAGTCTAAAGGATTTATTAAACTAAAAGAAAGTTCTAAAATAAGAAAAGTAATTCTTTGTTCTGGAAAAGTATATTTTGATTTGTTAGACGCCAGAGAAAAGCTTAAAAGAGATGATGTAGTGATGTATCGAATTGAACAATTGTATCCATTTCCAGCAAAAGCTTTGGTTAAGGAGTTAAAACCATACTCTAAAAATGCTGAATTCTTTTGGTGTCAAGAAGAACCAAAAAATATGGGTGCTTGGTTTTCAGTTAGAGATTATATCCAATGGACATTAGACACTTTAAAGGCTAATAATAATAAAATTTCTTATATAGGAAGAAGCCCAGACGCAACTCCTGCAACAGGATATGCCAAAAGGCATAATTCTCAACAACAAGAAATAATTAACAAGGTATTTGATTAATTTTAATGAGTGAAAAAATAGTAGTCCCAGTTCTTGGCGAAAGTATAACAGAAGCGACTGTTGCAAAATGGTTAAAAAACGCAGGTGATACAGTCGAGGCAGATGAGCCAATTGTAGAACTTGAGACGGACAAAGTAAACTTAGAAGTGCCATCTCCAATTTCTGGTGTGTTAACAGAGATAAATTCTCAAGATGGATCAGTCGTTGAAGTAGGAGCATTATTAGGTTCTGTATCAGAAGAAGGTGGAGCGGTTAAATCTGTGCCAAAAAACCAAAAAGAAATCAAGCAAGAGGAAATTGTTCCTGCAGATAGCAATGTAATAAAATTAGATGCAAATAAAAAAGAACCAAAAGTATTTGAAGAAAAAGATATAGAAAAACCCAAAGATAAACCATTGGTTTTAACTGAGGAAGTAAAACCAGATGTTGCTCCAAAAAGAAATTTTAATCCAACCTTGTCTCCAGCAGTTAGAAAAATAGTAACTGAAAATAATATAGATATTAATTCAATTCAAGGTTCAGGAAAAGATGGGAGAGTCTTAAAAGGAGATTTAATAAGTTTGATGGGTGCAAATCCAAAACCATCTGAAAGAAAAATTCAATATGGTGAAGAAGAACGAATTAAGATGACTAGGTTGAGACAAACTATTGCAAAAAGATTAAAGCAAGCGCAAGATAACGCAGCTCTTTTAACAACTTTTAATGAGGTTGATATGAGTAGTGTAATGGAAATGAGAAAAGAAAATCAGGAGGATTTTCAATCTCGTTATGGGGTAAAACTAGGATTCATGTCTTTCTTTGTAAAAGCATGTGTAGTTGCCTTAAAAAATTTCCCTACCGTAAATGCGGAAATAGATGAAGACGAGATTATATACAAAAACTATTATAATATAAGTTTTGCCGTTGGGACAGATAAGGGTTTAGTCGTTCCAGTTTTAAGAAATGCAGATGAATTATCTTTTGCTGATATAGAGAAAAATATTAAAGAAATTTCAGAAAAAGCACGAGATGGAAAGTTAACTATAGAAGATCTTCAAGGAGGAACATTTACAATAAGTAATGGGGGTGTTTATGGGTCTATGCTTTCAACACCAATACTAAATTTACCTCAATCTGGTGTGTTAGGTATGCATAACATAGTAGAAAGACCAGTTGTTATAGATGGTGAAATCAAAATAAGACCAATTATGTATTTAGCACTATCCTATGATCACAGAATTATTGATGGAAAAGAATCTGTATCTTTTCTAAAAATGATTAAAGAGAATTTAGAAGACCCTAGAAGGTTATTTTTGGATATTTAAATGTCAGAAAAATTTCAAGCTGTAGTGATTGGAGGTGGACCTGGTGGTTATGTCTGTGCAATCAGGCTTGCTCAATTAGGATTAAAAACAGCATGTATTGAGTCTAGAGGGTCTTTAGGAGGGACTTGTTTAAATATTGGTTGCATCCCTTCAAAAAGTTTACTTAATCTGTCTGAAGAATTTCACAAAGTTAAAGGATTGGCAAATAAAGGTATAGAGGTTGGTGAAGTAAAATTGAATTTAGAGAAAATGATGAAGAGCAAAGATAAAGCTGTAACAGTTCTTACCAAAGGTGTTGAATTTCTTTTGAAAAAGAACAAAGTTTCTTACTTTAAAGGACATGGAAGTTTCAAAACTAAAAATGAAATTTCGATAAAGGATGATAAAAATAAAGAAACTATTATCCAAACAGAAAAAATAGTTGTCGCCACAGGATCAGTCCCAGTTTCGTTACCAGGAATAGATATAGATGAGAAAACAATTATTTCCTCAACAGGTGCTTTAAAATTAGAAAAAGTTCCAAAGAAAATGGTCGTTGTAGGGGGAGGCTACATAGGGTTAGAAATGGGATCTGTATGGTCAAGACTTGGAGCAGAAGTTCAAGTTGTTGAATTTTTAGATCATATTACACCTGGAATGGATAAAGAAATCTCCTCAGAGTTTATGAAAATTTTAAAAAAACAAGGGATGAAATTTAATATGCAAAATAAAGTTGAAACAATTGAAAAAAATGCAGAGGGCGCAGTGGTTTCAACATTAGATAAAGATGGTAATAAAAATAAGTTTGAGTGTGATGTTGTTTTAATTTCTGTTGGAAGAAAACCTAATACCGATGGTTTAAATTTAGAATCTGTAGGAGTAAATCTTGATGAAAGACATAGAATTAAAACTGATAAAAATTTTAAAACAAACGTTGAAAATATTTATGCTATAGGCGATGTAATAGTTGGTCCAATGCTTGCACATAAAGCAGAGGATGAAGGTATAGCAGTTGCAGAAAATATAGTTGGTCAATCAGGACATGTAAATTATGATACAATTCCAGGTGTAATCTATACAACACCAGAAGTAGCATCAATCGGTAAAACTGAGGAACAATTAAAAGAGTTGGATAAAAAATATAAAGTTGGGAAATTTTCATTTATGGCTAATTCAAGAGCAAAGGCTATAGATGATGCGGAGGGTTTTGTTAAAATTTTAGCTGATGAGCAAACTGATAAAGTATTAGGCGCACATATAATTGGCCCTCATGCTGGAGAATTAATTGCAGAGATCGGCGTTGCAATGGAATTTGGTGCAAGTGCAGAAGATATCGCTCGAACTTGTCATGCTCATCCAACGTTTTCTGAAGCAGTTAAAGAAGCTGCTTTATCAGTAGATAAAAGAGCAATACACTCTTAGTGAATAATAAATTAAAACGTTTACTCCTTAAAAAGTTTTCTAATTTCTTAAAGAAAACTGGTAAATTTTTAATTGGAACAAAAAGAGCCAGACATATCCTTTACGATTTAATGCCTGAAAATGAATTAATGATTTGTAAAACCCGTGAAGATTTATACTACGTAGTAAATACTTCAGACAAAATGATAGGAAAAAGTATTTACAAAAATTTACACTCTTTTGATAGTCAGAATTTGAAAGCAGCAATAAAGCTTATTGGAAAAGATAAATCTACTATCATAGACGTTGGTGCAAATGTTGGTACAATAGGAATTTTAGGAATTTCCTGTTTACATTTTAAAAAATGTATAGCATTTGAGCCTGATCCAAGAAATTTTAGACTACTTCAGGCAAATGTAATACTTAATGGATTAAATAAAAAATTTGATCTAAGAAACGAGGCTATTTCTAATAAAAAAGATGGCACAATGATTTTCGAATTGAGTGAAAATAATTTTGGAGATCATAGAGTTCAAGTACAGAAAATTCCAGGAATTCTTAATGAAGAAAATAGAGAAACTATTTCAGTATCTGTTAACACTCTTGACATAGCTTTAAAAAATTATGATTTAGCTGACTGCCTACTTTTTATGGATACCCAAGGTCACGAAGGAAATGTTTTATCTGGAGCAACCAACATAATTAAATCTAGAGTACCAATTATAACTGAATTTTGGCCTTATGGACTTAAAAGATCAAATGGATTGAATTTGTTTTATGATGTGTTGTCAAATTCTGGCTACAAATCAATGTGGGATCTAAGATACCCAGATAAAAAACTTGAATTCAGTGTCGAGCAAATAAAAATTATTGAGTTAGGCTTGGGAGAAGACGGGTTTGCAGATTTAGTATTTTGTTAAATACTTTAATTCGAATTAATTTTAATTACTTTTAGTATCTTATTGACCATTATTTTAATTTAAATAGATTCTATAATAAGTTGAATCTGATAATTAACTTATAAACTTTTTTTGAATAATCAGTATATAATGAGTTAGAGAACTACTAAGATAATATGTTGTAAGAATTGCTGTGTTAATGGTATTAGATTGGCTGCAAGATTGCAATATACTCTAAATTTTTTTCATGTTATAAAAAATGAAATATCCGATCCTTGTACCAAATATTTTTAACCATCCATTTACTTATGAAAGTAATTTGAGTCTTAAAGTTGGTGATTATGTTTTAGTACCTTTTGGAAAATCAAAAATTACTGGCGTTGTGTGGGATGAATTTGAAAAAAATAATAATAAAAAATTTAAAATTAAAAAAATCATAAAGAAATTGGATATTGTCTCATTAAAAGAAACTACAATAAACTTTTTGAATTGGTTTTCAGACTATAATCTTATTCCAAGGGGTATGGCATTAAAGTTAGTACTTGTAAGTAATAATGCTGTAGAGAACAAAGAAACACAACTTTATGAAATTTTTGACAGCAAAATTAAAAATAACATAATCAAGCTGTCTAAAGATCAAAACAAATCTTTAGAAAAAATGAATATTACAAACAAAAAATTTAGGGTTCATGTTTTGCAAGGTACAACTGGATCAGGAAAAACTTTAGTTTATTTTGAGGCGTTAAAACCTTTAATAGAGAAGGATTTTCAAGGATTAATTTTATTACCAGAAATAGGTTTAACTAGTCAGTTTGAGCAAAAATTCTTTGAATATTATGGTTTTAAACCTGCAGTTTGGCACTCAGGTATTTCAAAAAAAAAGAAAGAATTGATTTGGAGTGGTGTTTCTAACGGTAAAATAAAAATAATTATTGGTGCTAGATCTTCATTATTTTTACCATTTAAAAAATTAGGAATGATAATCGTTGATGAGGAACATGATCAATCATTTAAACAAGATGAAGGCATAACTTACAATGCTCGTGATATGGCAATTTCTAGAGCGTCTTTTGAAAATATTCCAATAAACTTAATTACTGCTGTTCCTTCTGTAGAAACTTTTGAAAATATTAAAAAGGGTAAATATGAAGTATCTAGATTAAACGAAAGATATCAAAACGCAGCATTACCTAATTATGAAATAATTAATTTAAATAATACAAAACTTGAAAAACAATCATGGCTATCCAATAAAATTGTTGAAAAAGTAAATTTACATTTGAAAAAAAAGGATCAAGTTTTGTTTTTTTTAAACAGGAGAGGTTTTTCACCAAATGCTTTATGTAATAAGTGTTTTACAAGCTTTACATGTCCAAATTGTAGTATCAATTTAGTTTATCATAAAAATAAAAATAACTTATTATGCCATTATTGTGGGCACAGATCTAATCTAGAAAGAATTTGTACAAAAGAAGGTAATTGTGAATTTATTTTTAGTGGTCCTGGGGTAGAGAGAATTTCAGAAGAGGTAAAAAGAAAATTTCCTGGAAAAAAAATTGAGATTTTTTCAAGTGACACTATGAATAAAAAAGACTCTAAAAAAAAAATAGATAAAATTATTAATAATGAAACAGATATTTTAGTTGGAACCCAATTAATTTCAAAAGGTTTTCATTTTCCAAACTTAAATTGCATTGTAGTTGTTGATATCGATCTTTCGTCTCAAGGACATGATTTAAGGTGTGCAGAAAAAAATTTACAGCTTTATCATCAACTTTCAGGACGCGCAGGAAGAACTGGAAAACCGGCAACTGTATATTTTCAAACCTATGAAAATAATTCTAAGATGATCTCAGAAATTACAAGTAAAAATCCAGATATTTTTTTAGAAAGAGAGCTGGAGATAAGAAAAAAAAATAAACTACCTCCATTTCAAAGATTTATTTCTTTAATCTTAATTGGAGATAATGAAATTAAATTAGAAAAAGAAGCTATTGATTTTAAAAATTTTATAGAAAATAAAATAGAAGGAAAAATATTAGGTCCTGTTAATGCCCCGTTATTTAGATTAAAAAAAAAATTTAGAATTAGATTTTTAATTAGAGGTTTAAAATCTATGAAACTGCAGAGTTCTCTTTCAAAAATTATTCCAAAATATAAATTTTCTTCCGGGATAAAACTCTCAGTTGATGTTGACCCAATTAACTTCAATTAACCACAAAAAAGAGGCCTTTTTTACTAAACCGCTACTTGAAGACATAAGGGTCATATGCTATTTAGGGCGTGATTTTAAAATAATCTTCAAAATTATAGAGGAACCAAGTTGAGTAAAGATACCGGATTTTCAATAACTTCAGCTGAAAGGTATTCTCTTGCGCTTTTTGAACTTTCAGAGGAAAACAAGCTTCTAAGTCAGATCGAAGATCAGTCTTCATCTATTCTTAATCTAATCGATCAAAGTGAAGATTTTTCTAATTTGATTAAAGATCCAACTACAAGCCAAGAAGATTTACTAAAAGTAATCAATACAATCTCTGATAATAATAAATTTGAGACTTTATTTAAAAATTTTTTAAGTTTCTTAATTCAAAAAAGACGTTTCTTTTTTATCGAACGTATCCTTAAAAGTTTTATTGAAATTTGTTCAAGAAAAAGAGGTGAACTTAAGGCAGAATTAAAATCAGCAAAACAATTATCCAATGAAGAAATTGCAAAAATTACAGAGGATTTAACAAAAAATTTTAGCTCAAAAATAAAATTAAACTATAAACATGATGAAAGTTTAATAGGAGGTTTAGTAGTACAAGTAGGAAGTACTATGGTCGATACCTCAATTAAAAATAAATTACAACAAATCGAAAACAGAATGATAGAGGCATAAATGGAAATAAATCCTTCAGAAGTTACGAAAATATTAAAAGAACAAATTAAAAATTTTGGTGATAAAGCAGAAGTATCAGAAGTTGGTCAAGTTTTATCAGTTGGAGATGGTATTGCTAGGATTTATGGTTTGGATAATGTCCAGGCTGGTGAAATGGTAGAGTTTGCAGATGGTTCAAAAGGTATGGCTCTAAACTTAGAAAGTGAAAACGTTGGTGTCGTAATTTTTGGTGATGACAGAAATGTTAAAGAAGGGGATGTAGTAAAAAGAACTGGTAATATTGTTGATACTCCAGTTGGAAAAGAATTATTAGGAAGAGTAGTGGATGGTTTAGGAAATCCTATTGATGGAAAAGGACCATTAGATAAAGAAATTAAAAAAAGCAGGGTTGAAGTAAAAGCTCCTGGTATTATTCCACGACAATCAGTAAGTGAACCAATGCAAACTGGTCTTAAATCAATTGATAGTCTAGTTCCAATTGGAAGAGGGCAAAGGGAATTAATTATTGGTGATAGACAAACTGGTAAAACAGCAGTTGCAGTAGATGCAATTATTAATCAAAAAAAAATCAATGAATCTGGTGATGAAAAACAAAAACTGTATTGTATATACGTTGCAGTTGGACAAAAAAGATCAACAGTGAGACAAATTCAAAAAACATTAGAAGAAGCTGGAGCTATGGAATACACAACAATCGTTGCTGCTACTGCATCTGACTCTGCTCCTTTACAATTCTTAGCACCATATACTGGTTGTGCTATGGGTGAGTATTTTAGAGATAATGGAATGCATGCGTTAATAATTTATGATGATTTGTCTAAACAAGCAGTTGCTTATAGACAGATGTCGCTGCTATTAAGAAGACCCCCGGGACGTGAGGCTTATCCCGGAGATGTATTTTATCTTCATAGTAGATTACTTGAAAGAGCAGCTAAATTAAGTGACGAACATGGCGGTGGATCACTTACTGCACTGCCAATTATTGAAACACAAGGTGGAGACGTATCCGCGTTCATTCCAACTAATGTTATTTCAATTACAGACGGACAAATTTTCCTTGAAACAGAACTATTTAATCAAGGTATAAGACCTGCAATTAATGTAGGTTTATCAGTATCTAGAGTTGGTTCATCAGCTCAAACAAAAGCTATGAAAAAAGTTTCTGGTTCAATGAAATTAGAGCTAGCACAATACAGAGAAATGGCAGCTTTTGCTCAATTTGGATCTGATTTAGATGCATCTACCCAGCAACTTTTGAATAGAGGCTCTAAGTTAACTGAACTTTTAAAACAAAAACAATATTCACCTATGACTGTTGCAGAACAAGTTATTTCAGTATTTTGTGGAGTAAAAGGTTATCTGGATGATATTGATTTAAAAGATGTTGCTGAATTTGAGGGCAAGATTATTGAAAAATGTAAATCAGATAAGCCTGAAATTATCGAGTCAATTTTAAGATCAGGAAAACTTGAGGAAGATAAAGAAAAATTACTTGTTGAGGTAATCACTCAATTAAAAGGAAATTTTAAATCTTAATAATTTATGGCAAGTTTAGACGACCTAAAAAAAAGAATAGCTAGTGTAAAGTCCACACAAAAAATTACTAAGGCTATGAAAATGGTTGCAGCAGCTAAATTAAGAAGAGCTCAAGAAAGCGCTGAGAAGGGAAGACCTTATTCTGAAAAAATGAATAATATTATTTTAAATTTATCAATTGGTATATCTGACAAAGAAAATGCACCAAAGTTATTGTCAGGTACGGGTCAGGAAAAAACTCATCTTTGTGTGGTGATGACTTCTGATAGAGGTTTATGTGGCGGATTTAATTCTAATATTATTAAAAAAGCCAAAAGTTATTTTTCAAAAATTTTAAATGAAGGTAAGGAACTTAAAATTATTACAGTAGGCTCAAAAGGAAATGATCAACTAAAAAGAGTTTATGGTGAAAAAATAATTGAAAATATTTCTTTCAAAGAGTCTAAAAATGCAAATTATTTCGATGCTGACAAAGTTGGAAAAATGGTAATTGAAAAATTCGAAGCAGGTGAATTTGATGTTTGTACAATTTTTTATAACCAATTTAAAAATGTAATTACTCAAATTCCTCAAGCACAGCAGGTTATCCCTTTAAATAATGAGGGAGGAGAAAGTAGCTCAGAAGAAACTTACGAATTTGAACCAGATGAAGATGAAATTTTAAGCAATTTATTGCCAAAGAATATTTCCACGCAAATATTTAAAGCAATGTTAGAGAATTCAGCTAGCGAGCAAGGGTCTAGAATGAGTGCAATGGATAATGCAACCCGAAACGCAGGTGAAATGGTTGACAAACTTACTATCGAATATAATAGAAGTCGTCAGGCAGCAATTACAAAAGAACTAATAGAAATCATATCAGGAGCAGAAAGTTTATAATTATGAGCAAAGGAATAATCACACAAGTTATTGGAGCGGTAGTAGACGTAAAATTTGATGGTGAACTACCAGAAATTTTAACAGCACTGGAATGTAAAAATGGTGATAACAGACTAGTTTTAGAGGTAGCACAACACTTAGGTGAAACTACTGTTAGAACAATTGCTATGGATGCTACTGAAGGACTAAAAAGAGGTGATGAAGTTATTAATACTAATGCTCCTATTCAAGTTCCAGTTGGACCTGAAACACTTGGAAGAATTATAAATGTAATTGGCGAACCAATAGATGAAAGAGGTGAGGTTAAGACTAAAGAAAGTTGGCCAATTCATAGAGTTGCACCTGAATTTAATGACCAATCAACAGAAACTGAAATACTTGTAACAGGTATTAAAGTTATTGATTTGCTTGCACCTTATGCAAAAGGTGGAAAGATAGGATTATTTGGAGGAGCAGGAGTAGGAAAAACAGTTTTAATTATGGAATTAATTAATAACGTTGCAAAAGCTCATGGTGGTTTTTCAGTTTTCGCGGGAGTTGGAGAAAGAACTAGAGAAGGAAATGACCTTTATCATGAAATGATTGAGTCTGGAGTAATTAAAAAAGAAGGAGTTGGTTCAAAGGCTGCTCTAGTTTATGGACAGATGAATGAACCTCCTGGAGCAAGAGCAAGAGTTGCACTTACAGGGTTAACTGTAGCTGAATATTTTAGAGATCAAGAAGGCCAGGACGTACTTTTCTTCGTAGATAATATTTTTAGATTTACTCAGGCAGGATCAGAGGTTTCAGCTTTGTTAGGAAGAATTCCATCCGCTGTTGGATATCAACCGACATTAGCTACTGACATGGGTAACTTACAAGAAAGAATTACGACTACTAACAAAGGGTCAATTACATCTGTGCAAGCAATTTATGTGCCTGCTGATGATCTTACAGATCCAGCTCCAGCGACATCGTTTGCTCACTTAGATGCAACGACTGTACTTTCAAGACAAATTGCAGAAATTGGTATTTATCCTGCAGTAGATCCACTTGATTCTTCATCAAGAATTTTGGATCCAAGAATTGTTGGAGATGAGCATTATAGAGTAGCAAGAGATGTTCAAAGAATACTACAATCATATAAATCACTACAAGATATTATAGCTATTCTTGGTATGGACGAGTTATCTGAAGAAGATAAACTAGTTGTAGCAAGAGCTAGAAAAATCCAAAGATTTTTATCTCAACCATTCTTTGTTGCAGAAGTATTTACTGGTTCTCCAGGAAAACTTGTTGATCTTGACTCAACTATCAAAGGTTTTGATGCAATCTGTAAAGGTGAGTATGATCACTTACCTGAAGCTGCTTTTTATATGGTTGGAACAATTGAAGAAGCTATAGAAAAAGCTAAGAAAATGGAACAAGAAGCTGCTGCCTAATGAGCGAAGAGTTTAAAGTTGAAATAGTAAATCCTGAAAAATCTTTTTTAGTAAAAGATGATGTTTCAGAAGTTGTGGTCCCTGCTTTTGAAGGAGAGATGGGAATATTGAAGGATCATATTTCTATTATTTCCTTTTTGAAACCTGGGATAATTAAGATTATGTCAAAATCAGGTGATGAAAATTACTATGTTGAAGATGGTATTGTTGAGTTCAAAAATAACAATCTATCTATTTTAACAAGTACAATTTTTAATCTTGCTGATATAGATAAATCAAAGCAACAAGATTTACTTAAACAGGCAGAAGAAGAGGCTAAAACAGATATAAATGATCAATCTAAGTATTTAGCAGATCAAAAAGTTGAAGTTTTAAAAACTCTAAATTAATTTTTTTACTTTTTCTTTAAGCTCTTTGTAAATATGATGTTTAAAATCGACCACAACATCAGTAATTAAATCTAAGTCAATCCACTTCCAATCTAAAAATTCTGGATTAGATGTATTGATATTTATCTCATTTTCGTTTCCAATAAATCGCATTAAAAACCATTTTTGCCTCTGACCTTTGTACTTACCTTTCCAAATAATACCTAGCAATCTATCAGGTAAATCATAGGTTAATGTACCATCTAATTCTTTTATAAGTTCTACGCTTTTGATACTTGTTTCTTCCTCTAGTTCTCTAAATGCAGCTTTTAAATTATCCTCTCCCTCATCAACACCACCCTGAGGCATTTGCCAAAAATTTTTAGGATTATCTATTCTTTTTGCTACGAATACTTTATTTTCTTTATTTAATAACACAATTCCGACCCCACTTCTCAGTGGTAAGTCTTTAAAATTTTTATTCATATTATCCGTTAAGTAATTTAATAGCGTAGTTTAATTGATTATCCGTATCAGTTTTTATTCTAAAATCATCACCTTCTTCATTTACTTCAATATCTGGCCTAACACCTACTTCAGAAATAGATTTTCCAGAAGGAAGATAATATTTTGCGACAGTTAATCTGATAGCCCCACGATTTTTAAGAGGAATAATAGATTGAACCGAACCTTTACCATAGCTATTTTCACCAACTATAATTGCTCTTTTGTGATCTTTTAATGCTCCAGCAACAATTTCAGATGCAGATGCTGAACCATAGTTAATTAAAACCAATAATGTTTTTCCGCCAGTAATATCTCCTTTTTTTGCAAACCATTTTCTATTTTCAGATTTTTTTCTACTTTTTGTTGAAACTATTTCTCCATTTTCTAGAAAAAAATCTGTGATTTTTATTGCTTGAGACAATAGACCCCCAGGATTATTTCTTAAATCTAAAATAAATGAATTTAGGTTTTTATTTTTTTTAAGTTTTTTAATTTTTTTTTCTATTTGTTCACTACTGTTATCATTAAATGAAGTAAGCCTGATGTATCCAATACTTTCATTTATAATTTCAGATTTTACAGATTGAACCTGAATAACTTCTCTTATGATATTAAATGTTAACGCCTTTTTTTCACCTCTTCTTCTTACTGTCAATTCTATTCCAGAACCTACAGGTCCTCTCATTAAGTCAACAGCTTCACTTAATGACTTTCCTTGAACTTGAACATCATTTATTTTTACTATGTAATCACCAGCTTTTAATCCAGCTCTGGATGCAGGTGTATCATCTATTGGTGAAATTACTTTAACCACACCAGCCTCCATGCTAACTTCAATTCCTAGTCCACCAAACTCACCACTAGTTTCTGTTTGCATTTCATCAAAAATTTTAGGGGACATGTAGGATGAATAAGGATCTAAAGATTGTAAAAGTCCATTGATAGCAGAGTCCATACTTTCAGATTGATTGAACTCATCAACATATTCTTTATTAATCTTTTCTAGAACCTCACCGAAGAGATCAATTTTTTTATAAATATCAATTTCAGCTGAAATAACTGTTTTATTTATATAAAAAACGGAAAAAAAAATTAATAATAAAAATTTAATTTTTTTCATATCATCACTTTTTCTTTTGGAATTAGCTCTGACCAAATTTTCTCTAATTCATAAAACTTTCTTTTTTCTGGGTGAAAAATATGAATAATCAAATCAATCCCATCAACAAGTTTCCATTCTCCACTTTCTTTACCTTCAATTTTTGAGTCTTTTACACCGTTTTTTTTAAGTTTTTCTAAAACTTGTTCTGATAAAGATTGGATATGTCTAGATGAAGTTCCACTTGCTATGATCATATAATCAGCCATAGAACTTTTGTCTTTAAGATCAATAGTTACAATGTCGTGAGCTTTATTGAGATCTAGTGTGTTGATTACAATTTCTTTTAAGTCTGAAATTTTGTCCATTAATTAGTTTTAGATTATCAAATTTTTCTTAATTGAGAAGATGAAATGTTGACTTTATTAAACTTAATAAACTCTATATTGGCTTTACTAAGTTGCTTGAATGTCTTTGATTTTAAAGAATTTTTTTTATACCCATGTCTATCAAAAACTAGAATGTTACATTTTTGAGAAATTAATTTAGATTTATGCCATTTGTGAAAATTAATAAGGTTGTCAGCACCCATTAAAAAATAAATTTCAATGTTTTTATCTTTTTTTAAATAATTGATTAAATTAATAGTTTTATTTGATTTAATTATTTTTTCATAAAATTTAACCTTAATAAATGAATTTGTACTAATAATTTTTTTACAATATTTAATTCTATCAGCAACAGATGTATTGCTCTCTATTTTAAATGGATTTTTTTTTGTAATTGCCCAAATAACTTTTTTGAGTTTAAATCTTTTTTTTGCTTCCTTAGAAATTGCTAAATGTCCTTTGTGAGCAGGATCAAACGATCCACCTAATACACCAATTTTTATTTTTGCACTATTCAATTTAATTTCTTATTTTACCATTACTAGTTATTTCATATTTATAAGAAATCAATTGATTTAAACCTACAGGACCTCTTGGTGGTAGTGTATTAGTAGAAATTCCAACTTCTCCACCAAATCCAAATTCACCACCATCAGCAAATTGAGTTGAGGTATTATGCATTGCAATTGAGCTTTTAACATTTTTTAGGAAATATTTTGCTGTCTTTTTATTTTTTGTAATGATGGAGTCAGTGTGCATAGTTCCGTATTTGTTAATATGCTTAATTGCCTCTTCAGAATTTTTAACAACTTTAACAGATACAACTGATGATAAATATTCAGTTGACCAATCTTTTTCTTTTGCAGGATATATTTGACCATTGTAATAACTTTTCAAAATTTTATCGCCAATTATTTTACAGCCACTATTTTCAAGTTCCTGCAAAATAGGATTACTAAATTTTTTGACTATATTTTTATGAATAAGAATAGTTTCAGTCGCACCACAAATACTTGTATTTCTTAATTTAGCGTTATAAACAATTTCTTTAGCCATTTTTAATTCTGCATCTTTATCTATAAAAGTATGACAAAGCCCCTCTAAGTGCCCAATTATAGGTACTTTGGATAATTCTAAAACTTTTTTGACTAAATTTTTTCCACCACGAGGTATGATGACATCGATATATTTTTTCATCTTAGAAAGCATAATATCCACAATCCTCCTTTGTTTTGAATCAATAAATTGTATAAAGTTTTCATTAACTTTATTTTTTTTAAGTGCTTTTCTAAACAGCTTAGCTAAAGCTTTATTTGAATTTATGGCCTCAGAGCCTCCTTTCAAAATCACTACATTTCCAGATTTAAAACAAAGACTAGCAACATCTGAAGTTACATTTGGTCTACTTTCATAAATAACCCCAATAACTCCAATTGGTATTGAAACTCTTTTAATATTCAAACCATTCGGTCTTTTCCATTTTTCTAAAGTGCTATCTATAGGATCCCTTAATTTAGCTATTTTTAAAATAGAATTTATAATTCCATCTAATTTATTTTCATTTAAATGAAGTCTTTTGATTAAGTTTTCTTTTAACCCTTTTTTTTCTTGCATAATTAATATCTTTTGAATTTTGATTAATAATAAATTTTTTTTCATTCTTAATTAATTTCGCGTAATCATTTAAGACTTTATTTTTTACTTCAGTTGTAACTTTATACTCACTAGCTTTTCGAGCTTTCATTCCAATTAAATTCATATATTTAATCATTTAAATTTCCACTATATCATCTTTATGAATAACTTCTGATTTTGCAACATAGCCTAATAATTTTTCAATTTCATTAGAGTGATGACCCATAATTTTAGTCACCTCATCAGAATTAAAGGAACTTAACCCTCTAGCACATTCGTTATTTTTTTTATCCAATACTTTAATATGATCACCTTTGTTAAATCTTCCCGAAACTTTTTTAATTCCTGCTGCTAACAAACTTTTTCCAGATTTTAATGCTTTTTTAGCACCATCATCAATTATTAAAGCTCCTTTAGGTGCTACAGAACTTATTATCCATTTTTTTCTAGCATCTAACTTTGAAATTTTTGGACTAAACCAGGTGCAGTTATTTTTTTCAATTATTTTTGAGATAGGATTTGAATATAGCCCATTTGCAATAATCATATTAGTACCAGCAAGCTGACATATTTTTGCTGCTTCAATTTTTGTATGCATACCACCACTTCCATATTCGTTTACGCCTTTAATATAAATTTTTTTTATATCTTTTTTTAGGTCATCAATTTTTTTTATAAGTTTAGCATCCTTAAAAATTTTAGGATTTTTTGTATACAACCCATCAACGTCAGATAATAAAATTAAGGTATCTGCGTTTGTAATTTGCGCAACCCTTGATGCTAATCTATCGTTATCTCCATATTTTATTTCACTCGTTGCAATAGTGTCATTTTCATTTACTACAGGAATAAAACCAAGTTCAAAAAGATTATCAAAAGTTCGTTTTGCATTGAGAGATCTTCTTCTTTCCTCAGTATCTTCTAATGTAAGCAAAATCTGAGAAATACTTAATTTATACTTTGAGAAAGTTTGTGAAAATAAATTCATCAACTCTATTTGACCAATAGAAGCAATAGCTTGACTCTTATCTAATTTGACATTTTTTTTGTTATAATTTATTTTTTTGCAACCCAAAGCAATAGCACCAGAGCTAACAATAACTACTTTTTGATTTTTATTTCTTAATTTTTTAATATCTTTTGCAAGACTAGATAACCATTTTTTCCTAATTTTTTTATTTTGATCAACCAGGAGAGATGATCCAATTTTGATAACAATTATTTTAGAGTTTCTAAGATACATAAGACAAAAGCTTTGCTTTAATTTTTGATACAGACTCTTTTTCCAGAGTTGTCATTGTCATAATCTCACAATTTTTACCCTTTGAAAAATGATCTATAACTTCATTTACTGTTTCTTCATCAATCAAATCGACTTTATTAAGCACAATTAGTTCTTTTTTTTCTAATAACTTTGCACTGTAGCTTTTTAATTCATTTTTCACCTGATTATAAGACTCATTCAGATCTAAGTTGGTGACATCAATTAAGTGCAGTAAAGACTTACATCTCTCTATATGTTTTAAAAATTGTATCCCTAACCCTATACCTTCGTGAGCACCTTCAACTAATCCTGGAATATCTGCAATTGTAATTTCTTTATCATCGTAAGAAGCCACGCCAAGGTTTGGATTAATAGTTGTAAATTTGTAATTTGCAATTTTTGGACTTGCATTTGTTAATGCTGCTAACAAACTTGATTTTCCCGCATTTGGCAATCCAATAATACCGATATCAGCAATTGTTTTTAATTGAAGCCATATTGTAAATTCTTCTCCGATAGTGCCTTTAGTAAATTTTCTTGGAGCTCTATTTGTAGAACTTTTAAATCTTGTGTTTCCCAAACCTCCTTTTCCACCAACAGCTGCAACATATTCTTCACCTTTTTTATTAAAATCAAAAAGAAGAGTTTTGTTATCTTCTTCAAATACCTGTGTACCTAGAGGAACTTTTAAAATTAAATCTTCACCACCTTTTCCAGTTCGGTTTTGACCAGAACCATTTTCTCCACGTTCGGCTTTGTGGTGTTGTTGATATCGATAATCAATAAGGGTATTTAAATTTTCCTCTGACTTCAAAATAATTGATCCACCTTTTCCACCGTCCCCACCATCTGGTCCGCCAAACTCAACATATTTCTCTCTTCTAAAACTAGGAGATCCGTCTCCACCGTTTCCAGCTTTAATATAAATTTTAACTTGATCGAGAAATTTCATAATACAACATCTATTTTAATTGGTTGTACTATTAATTGGGCTTTACAGAAACGAAAGTTCTATCTGATTTAGATTTTTTGAAAACAACTTTCCCTTTAACAACTGAAAATATTGAATGATCTTTACCCATACCAACATTTTCACCTGGAAAAATCTTAGTTCCTCTTTGTCTAACAATTATGTTTCCAGGAATTACTGTTTCACCACCATACTTTTTTACACCAAGTCTTCTACCGGCACTATCTCGTCCGTTTCGTGATGATCCACCTGCTTTTTTTGTTGCCATAATTTACCTAATAACTATTTGCTTACTGCTTCCTTAACTTCTTCTTTTTTTGAAG
>CABZXO010000012.1 GCA_902529645.1 uncultured Pelagibacteraceae bacterium
AAATGTCCAATGTTATACTCCTCAATATCTATTATTTTTGTTAACATTTTGGTGGTTTTGTAGTCTAAACCATGACCAGCATGAACCTCTATATTTAAACTTGATGCTAATTTTGTACTTTTTTTAATTCTGTTTAATTCACTAGAATAATTTTTTTTTAATTTAACTAGGTTTGCTAATTTTCCAGTGTGTATCTCAATACAATCAGTATTTAATTTTTTAGCAAGTCTAATATCTTTTAGAGAAGGATTAATGAATAAACTTGTTCTTATCTTTACTTTTTTAAATTTTTTAATTATTTTTTCTAATTTATTAAGATTGTTTTTTAAATTTAAACCTCCCTCAGTAGTAATTTCTTTTCTATTTTCTGGAACTAAACAAATAAAATTTGGTTTTATCTTAAGAGCTTTATTAACAATTTCTTTATTCATTGAAATTTCAAGGTTTACATGCACATTTTTTAAACCACATATTTTTTTGGCATCAATATCATTTATATGTCTTCTATCTTCTCTTAAATGAATTGTTACAGAATTGGCTCCGTAACTGATAACTTTTTTTGCTGCATATAGTGGATCTGGATGTTTCTCTCCACGAGCATTTCGTAAAGTTGCAATATGATCTATATTTACACCTAACCTTTTCACTTAATAAATCTGCTTCCTGGGGTTCTTATTGGTGTTGATTTAAGTTCTGGTGGTAATTTATTTGCTTTAAAAGTTGGAACATCTATTTTTAGATGAGATGTTATCCCTGTTTTAATTTTTAAAGATTGTTTGGTTGATCGATCAATTATAGATGCAAATCCAATTAATTTAGCTTTTGATTTTTTAATTAATTTTACGCACTCTAAACTTGATTTTCCTGTAGTGATTACATCCTCTATAATTAAAACTCTTGCACCTTTTTTAATATTGAATCCTCTTCTAAGAGTAAATTTGCCATTCACCCTCTCACAAAAAATTGTTTCTTTTTTAAGCAATTTTCCAATTTCATATCCTATAATTACTCCTCCCATTGCAGGAGCCATTATTAAATCAATTTTTTTAAATTTTTTTTTAATTTTATACGCTAAAGATTTACAAATTTTATCAGCTAAATTAGGGAAACTTAAAAGTTTTGCACACTGAATATATTTTGAAGAATGTAGACCTGAGGATAGAACAAAATGACCTTCTAATAATGCATTAGTTTTTTTTAAAATATTTAAGGATTTTTTGTGTGAAAGCATTTCTTTTTTCTTCGTGTCTAATTATCTTAAATTTTATACTCTTTTGTTTTAGCTCTGCAATAAAATTAGTAAAATTCTTAAGGTTTCTAATAATTAATTTAAATTTAAAATTAATATAATTGGGATTTTTACCAGCCATTTCTAAGTTCGATATATTTAATTTATGACTTCCAATGAGCGAGCTTATATCTCCTAACTGACCAGGCTTATCAGGTAATGACATCCAAAGTGTGGTATTATATTTTTTTGTTTTTTCCTCTTTTTGCTCTCCTTTATCATGCCAATATCTTCTTATTGCAGCTCTAGCTTTACCAGTTTTAGTTGTTGGTATCCAATGAAGTGACGGTGAATTATTTTTTGAGGTTATAATATTTACACGATCACCATTTCTTAAGATAGTTTGTAGTTCGTTTTTGTTTCCATTGATTTCACAACCGACTGCTGAATTCCCAATTTTAGTATGAACAGCATATGCAAAATCTATAGCTGTTGCGTCTTTAGGTAATTTTATTACCGAACCTTTTGGTGTGAAACAAAATACATTTTCTTGAAACATTTGTAGTTTTGTATACTCATATGAATCTTCAGGGTTTTCATTTTTTTCTACAATCTCAACGAGATCTTTCAACCAATCGTACTCTTTCCAGCTTAAGGAATTAAATTTTTCAGAAGATTTATACTGCCAATGAGATGCAACTCCTCTTTCTGCAAATTCATGCATTTCATGTGTTCTAATTTGAATTTCTATTGGTTTTTTATTTGAACCAATTACAGAAGTATGAATAGATTTGTAACCATTGATTTTTGGAGATGAAATATAATCTTTAAATTTTCCCGGTATGCAATTCCATTTTTTATGAAAAATACCAAGAGTTTTATAACAATCGTCTACATTTTTTAAAATTATCCTAAATCCAATAATGTCTGTTATTTGCTCAAGCGAAACCCTTTTTTTTTGGACTTTTCTCCAAATTGAAAAAGGTGTTTTTTCTCTACCATGAATCTCGGCGTTAATTTCATTATCATTTAAGATTTCGCTTAACTCAAAAGATTGTTCTTCAAATAAATCTTTTCTATCCAATTTTATTTCATCAAGTCTTTTTTTTATTAATTTTCTTGCTTCGTTATTTAAAATTTCAAACGATAAATCCTCAAGCTCGTCTCTTATTCTGTGCATTCCCATTCTATCAGCCAATGGAGCATAAATTTCCATAGTCTCTTGAGCTATCCTTTTTCTTTTGTCAACTTTTGTAATTGCTTTAATGGTCCTCATATTATGTAGCCTATCAGCAATTTTGACTAACAGAACTCTTATGTCTTTTGATGTTGCTAAAATTAATTTTCTGAAATTTTCAACTTTAGAATTAGCTCCAGCTGAATTTTCAAATGCAGAAATTTTCGTTACACCATCCACCAAATCAGCAACCTCATCTCCAAATTCTTGTTTGATGGTTTCATAAGTTGCAAAAGTATCTTCTATAGTGTCATGCAGTAGGCCTGTTGTAATTGTAGCGCTATCTAATTTTAATTCAGTCAAAATATTTGCAACCTCTATTGGGTGAACTGAGTAAGGGTCACCAGATGCTCTTTTTTGACTCTCATGCGCTTTAACAGCAAAATTATATGCTTTATCCAATTTTTCAGGATTAAGAAATTTATTATAATTCTTAACTTTATTTATAAGTTCATTTGAATTAAGCATAAATTATATTATATCACTAAATCAAATTTGTTTAATAGATCTAATGTCTCTATAAGGAAGTAGAGAAATCAAGGTTTTAACATCAATTTGTTTATTAGGATGGATCCAATTCTTTTGAATCTCAAATAATGGAAATAATACAAAGTTCCTTTTGTGCATCATTTTATGAGGTAAATTAATCTTAGAATTCTTTTTTGATACCAATTTATTAAAATCGATTATATCTAAATCACATGTACGAGGAGCATTTTTTTTTGCTTTTTTTCTACCTAAATGATTTTCTATAGATTTACATATTTTTAATAGTTCTAAAGGACTGCAATAACATTTTAATTTTAAAATTATATTTAAGAACTTAGGTTTTTGTGGGTCAGGCCAGGAAGGAGTTTCATAGTAACTAGATACCGAGAGAAAATCTAAGTTATGTTCTGCTAATAAAAATTTTGCTTTTTCTATATTTGATTTTCTTTTACCTAAATTTGAACCTATTCCTAAAAAAACAATTTTAGCTTGATTTTCTAATATATCTTGCCTTTTCACGGTTCCAATCTCTACTTTTTTTTGTTGCTCTTTTATCATATTGCTTTTTCCCTTTTGCAACAGCTAGTTCTATTTTAGCCTTTCCTTTTTTAAAATACATTTTTGTTGGAACTAATGTGAAACCATCTTTTTGCATTTTACCTATCAATTTATTTATTTCTTTTTTATTAAGAAGCAATTTTCTGTCATCGGTTGGATTATGATTAGAGTAACTGGCTTGCTTGTATGGAGATATATGTGAATTAATTAAAACAATTTCACCTCCCTTTTCAACAGCATAAGACTCAGCGATATTCACCTTACCATCTCTTACTGATTTAATCTCTGATCCCTTTAAAACAATTCCAACTTCAAAAAAATCTTCAAAAAAATAGTTAAAGCTAGCTTTTCTATTTAAACAAATGATTTTCAAACCAGGGTTGGTTTTTTTGTTCATTAAATTAACTTAGCAGACTGGAGAGCTTTTTTTATAATTTCTTTTGTTTTCTCTGTTACTTTTACAAGCGGTAGCCTCACATTATCATCACAAAGTCCTAAAAGTTTTGAAGCATATTTAACAGGGCTAGGATTGCTCTCAACAAACATTGAGTGATGAACTGGTTGTAATATTTTATCTAATCTTTCTGCTTCTTTCATTTCGTTATCAGTGCCTGATTTAGAGAATTTTTGAAAATCCGAACAAAGTTTAGGTGCAATATTTGCTGTTACACTAATAGTGCCAACCCCACCACGTTTATTAAATTCAAAAGCATTGTCATCATTACCTGTTAATTGAATAAACTCTTTACCCATTTTTTCAAGCGTCTGGTTAACTCTATCTAAATCACCTGTTGCATCTTTAACTCCGACTATATTTTTTAATTCATACAGTTTAGCCATTGTGTCTACTGACATATCAATCACAGATCTGCCAGGAATATTATAAATTATAATTGGAATGCCACACTTGTCATTAATTGCTTTATAATGTTGATACAAACCTTCTTGTGTTGGTTTATTGTAGTAAGGTGTAACTATCAAAGCTCCATTAGCTCCTGCTTTTTCTGCATGTGTGGTTAAAGAAATCGCTTCTTCTGTTGAGTTAGAACCTGTGCCTGCAATAACTGGAATTTTTCCATTACTTTCTTTGATGCATAAATCTATTACTCTTTGATGCTCATCATGACTTAATGTGGGAGATTCTCCTGTTGTACCAGCTGGAACAAGTCCATTAGTGCCATTATCAATGTGAAAATGGATTAATTTTATATAGGCTTCCTCATCTAAACCATTATTTTTAAATGGTGTAATTAAAGCAACATTTGATCCTTTAAACATAAATACTTATAACATAGTTTAAAGATTCATATACTAAAAGATTATGCTCAAAAAATTATTAATTTTAGGTTTCACTGCATCAATATTAATGTTTTCAAATAATCTCTTTGCTGAGGTCAATTCGGTAGTACCCTTAAAGAAACCTGTTTTAAGTAAAGAAGAAATTCAAAAAAAAATTTCTATAAATATTCTTGTACCTTTAAAGAAACCATCAAAAACCAAAGAAATTAAAATCGAGGAAGTGATTGTTAAAAAGGAGTTGGTTTTAAAAGAAAAAAAATTAAGTTTTAAAATACCAAAGAAAAAGCCAACAGTAGCTGGCATTAGCTCAGCAATGAATATAAAGATTTCAAGATATTATAGTAAAAGAGACTTCGGATTGGCTAAAAAAGCCATTTCAGAAATGCAGAAAAGTAAATGGTCATCTGCACTAAAAATAGCAAAAAAAGCAAAAGACAACTCAATTTATAATTTTATACAATGGAGACATCTTTTAACCCATGGTAATCAAGCTTCCTTTTACGATTATCAAGTTTTTTTAAATAAAAATGCAGATTATCCTAGAATTGACAGAATTAGATATTTAGCTGAACACAAACTATCCACAGAAAGTGTCTCTCCTAAAAAAATAATAAATTGGTTTGTAGAAAAAGATCCATTAAGTGGTTATGGAAAAATGATACTTGGAGAAAGTTACATTTTGATTGGAGACAAAAACAAGGGTACAAAACTAATTAAAGAAGGCTGGATAACAGCTGATTTATCTAAAAACGAATTAAGATATTTTAGAAAAAAATTTAAAAATTATTTAAATGCAAACGACTATATTAAACGAGCTGATTATTTAGCTTGGAACGGAGAACGATGGGATTTACAAAGATTAATAAGGTATCTGCCAAAAGATTATGAACTTTTATATAATGCAAGATATCTTTTAATGAGTAAAGGTTATGGAGTTGACCAAGCTATAGCAAATGTTCCTCAAAAATTTAAGAACGATGCTGGATTAAACTATGATCGATTGAAATGGAGAAGAAAAAAAGGACGTGTAGATTCTTCTGCAGAAATCTTATTGAAAATAAGAAATGATAAAGAGTATTTAGTTAGACCTGATAAATGGTGGAAAGAAAGAGAAATTATCTCAAGAGCATTACTTTATAAAAAGAAATATGAAATTTCATATAAAATCTCAAGCAATCATGGGATGACTGAAGGATCTGAATATGCGGCTGCTGAATGGATGAGTGGATGGATAGCATTAAGTTTTTTAAACGATCCTTTGACCGCTAAAAATCATTTTAAAAATTTTTATGAAAATGTTAGTTATCCAATAAGTTTATCTAGAGGTGCGTATTGGCTTGGAAGAGCATATGAGAAAATAGGCGAAAGAGAACAATCAAATAATTGGTATAGGGAAGCCACAAAATATCTTACTACTTACTATGGTCAGCTAGCTTTTTTAAAATTAAATCCAAATGGAAAATTTGAGTTAGAAAAAGATATGAAAATAGATCCAAAATATAGAATTCAATTTTTTAATAAAGAGCTTGTAAAAATTTCTTATCTTCTAGATGAATTAAAGAAAGATAAATATACAAAACATATTTTAAGACATTTAGCTAATGATAATATAGCAAAAGGCAGTGAGGTTTTGACCGCAGAATTAGCTACAAGTATTAATAGATATGACTTTGCTATTCAGGTTTCAAAAATTGCTTCTTATCAAAAAAGATTTCATAATAAATACAATTATCCAATAATTAGCACTCCTAAATATATTAATAAAAGAAAAATCCCGGAAAGTGCTTTGATCTTATCTATAATTAGACAAGAAAGTGAATTTGATTTAGCAGCTAATAGTCATGCTGGTGCAAAAGGATTAATGCAATTGATGCCCTACACAGCAAAATTAGTTTCAAAACAAGCCAAACTTCCTTATTCAAAATCAAGATTAACCACAGATCCAGAATATAATATAAATTTAGGCTCACATTATATTGCAGGTTTAATTCTGCAATATGATGGTTCCTACCCTTTTGCAGTCGCCGCGTATAATGCTGGACCAAACAGAGTTAAATATTGGAAAAAAATAAATAAAGATCCACAAAAAAAACAAATTAATTATGTTGATTGGGTTGAATTAATAAAATTTAGAGAAACAAGAAATTACGTACAGCGGGTAATGGAAAATTATAATGTCTATAGATATATTTTGGAACAACGACCTGTACCTATGAAAAACTTTTTTAAAGATCAGCCTCTATTTTAGTGGCGGAAGAGGAGGGATTCGAACCCTCGGTACAAGTTTCCTCGCACGGTCATTTAGCAAACGACTGGTTTCAGCCTCTCACCCACTCTTCCGTATGACATTGTGTATTAAGCGATTGTATTGAAAATTCAATATATATAAAGTAATTATTCAATTATTATGAGAAATAAGTACTCAGTATTTTCGTTAATCAAAAATGCTCTTTCATATCATGAAAATTGGCAAAGAGCGTGGAAAGATCCTACTCCTAAAAAAGAGTATGATGCAGTTATTGTTGGTGGTGGTGGCCACGGATTAGCAACAGCTTACTATTTAGCAAAAAAACACAACATGAATAATATCGCTGTAGTGGAAAAAGGTTGGATTGGTGGTGGAAATACTGGTCGTAATACTACAATTATTAGATCAAATTATTTATGGGACGCCAGTGCAGGTTTATATGATCATGCATTAAAAATTTGGGAAAGTTTATCTCAAGAACTAAACTACAATGTAATGTTTAGTCAAAGAGGTGTAATGAACCTAGCACATAATTTACAAGATGTTAGAGATTTAAAAAGAAGAACACATGCAAATAGACTAAATGGAATTGATGCAGTTTACTTGAGTACAGAAGAGGTAAAAAAGTTTTGTCCAATTATAAATACATCACCAGATATTAGATACCCTGTTTTAGGAGGAACATTACAACGAAGAGCTGGTACAGCAAGACATGATGCTGTTGCTTGGGGATATGCAAGAGGAGCCGACGCAATGGGTGTTGATATTATTCAAAATTGTGAAGTTAAAGGAATAAAAAGAAATGGGGATAGTGTTGAAGGAATAGAAACAACGAAAGGATTTATTAAAACTAAAAAAGTTGGTGTCGTTGCAGCTGGTCATTCAAGCGTTATAGCTAATATGGCGGGTCTAAGACTTCCGCTTGAAAGTAAACCTTTACAAGCTTTAGTTTCTGAACCTGTAAAACCAATTATTGATACAGTTGTAATGTCTAATGCAGTGCATGCTTATGTCAGTCAATCTGACAAAGGAGAATTGGTCATTGGTGCTGGAACAGATGATTATGTTTCTTATACTCAAAAAGGCAGTCATCAAATTGTTGAAGGAACACTAAATGCTATTTTAGAATTATATCCAATTTTCAGTAGAATGAGAATGTTAAGACAATGGGGAGGAATAGTGGATATTTGTCCTGATGCTAGTCCAATTTTAAGTAAAACTCCAATCAAAGGTTTATACTTTAATTGTGGTTGGGGTACGGGAGGATTTAAAGCGACTCCAGGATCTGGAGATTTATTTGCTCACACTATTGCAAACGATGAACCTCACAAACTTAATGCTGCATTTAATTTAAATAGATTTGTAAGCGGAGACCTTGTAGATGAACATGGCGCTGCAGCGGTTGCACATTAATGTTTCTGATAAACTGTCCATACTGTGGAGAACGAGATCAGCAAGAATTTAAAGCTGGTGGTGAAGCTCATATTGAAAGACCTAAGCAACCAACAGAATTGAGTGATGATGAGTGGGCAGAATTTTTATTTATGAGAAAAAATATTAAAGGTGTTCAATTTGAAAGATGGAACCATGCACATGGTTGTCGTAAATGGTTTAATATGGTGAGAGATACATCTAACGATGAAATAAAAGCAATTTATAAAATGGGTGAAAAACCACCTACTCAATAAAATGATTAAAAACTTAAGAGTAAAATCTAGCGAGTATATTGATGAAACTAATAGAATTTCTTTTAAATTTAATGGCAAAACTTACCATGGTTTTAAAGGTGATACTTTAGCCTCAGCACTTCTTGCAAATGATGTTCATTTAGTAGGAAGAAGTTTTAAATATCATAGGCCAAGAGGAATTATGACGTCTGGTTCTGAAGAACCAAATGCTATAGTTCAAATAAACCCTGGTACCAATAGAACAGAACCCAATGTTAGAGCAACTGAAGTGGAGATTTACGAAGGTTTAGAGGCATCCAGTCAAAATTGTTGGCCGAGTGTTGAGTTTGATATTGGTGGAATAAACAATTTTCTCTCCCCTTTTTTTCCAGCAGGTTTTTATTACAAAACATTTATGTGGCCTGCTAGTTTCTGGGAGAAATATGAATTCTTCATACGACACTCAGCTGGTTTAGGAAAATCACCAACATCAAGTGACCCTGACATTTATGACCACCGAAATATCCACTGTGATGTATTGGTTGTAGGTGCAGGTATATCAGGAATATTAGCAGCAAAAAATGCTGCTAAAAATAATTTCAAAACGTTGTTAGTTGATGAAAAAAATGAACTTGGTGGATCAACTATTTATGAAAATAATGAATTTAACAAAATTGATAATAAAACTCCTTCTGAATGGTTAAAAAAAGAAATAGAGGAACTTAAAAATATTAAAAATCTTGAAATAAAAACTAGAACAAGTGTAGCTGCTTACCATCAATATAATTATCTTTTGGCTAGAGAAAATCTAACTGATCATTTAGAGGCAAAAGATAAAACAAATAAAATCAGACAAAGACTTCTGAAAATTAGAGCTAAGAAAGTTATTTTGGCCACAGGCGCTTTAGAAAGACCTTTGATATTTAATAATAATGATAGACCAGGAATAATGCTTTCATCTGCTGTTAAAAAATACAGTGAATTTTATGGAGTTGCTTGTGGTAATAAAAATGTATTTTTTACCAATAATGATAGTGCTTACGAAAGTGCTTTGTCACTATATAACAAAGGTATAAATGTTGATGCAATTATTGATATAAGAGAACAATCTGAAAGTAAAATTGTTAAAAAAATAAAAGAAATAGGGATTAAAATTTACTGGTCACACTCGATTGTTGATACAGCTGGTTATAAAAGACTAAATAGTGTTTCAATCATGAAACTATCTAATGATGGTACTTCAGTTACTGGAAGTAAAATTTCTATTTCATGTGATTGCTTGGGAATTGCTGGTGGTTGGACACCTGCTGTACATTTATATACACAATCAGGTAGTAAACTAAAGTTTGATGAGGAAAAACAAATTTTCTTACCAAATCAAAATACATCCGAACAAATAAGTGTAGGATCTTGTGGTGGAGATTTTAAAATTGATGAAATCATTAAAAATTTAAATCATAAGCTTAAAGATAATCTAAATATTAAAGAAACAGATTTAGATAATATTAAAGTTGAGATCGATCAGGAAAATTCAAAAAGAAATATTTGGTTACTTCCTTCTGATAAACCATTAGGTAAAACTAAACCATTTGTAGATTATCAAAATGATGCAACAGCTAAAGATATCAAATTAGCATTAAGAGAAGGTTTTAGATCTATTGAGCATGTAAAAAGATACACAACTACTGGAATGGGTACTGATCAAGGTAAACTAGGAAATATGCATGCATTGGGAATAATTGCAGATACAGCTGGTGTTAAAATGGGAGAATTAGGAACTACTACATTTAGACCTCCTTACACACCATTAACATTTGGAACTATTGTAGGTCGAAATGTTGGAAAGTTTTTTGATATTTTTAGAAGAACGCCAATTAATGATTGGCATGTTGAAAATAAAGCTGAATTTGAAAATGTCGGTCAATGGAAGAGAGCTTGGTACTACCCTATTAATGGAGAGACAATGCATCAAGCAGTTCAAAGAGAAAGTAAAGCTGCAAGAGAAAGTGCTGGTATACTAGATGCCTCTACACTTGGTAAAATTGATATTCAAGGAAGTGATGCTTCTGAATTTTTAAATAGAGTTTATACAAATGCTTGGTCAAAATTAGCAGTAGGAAAATGTAGATATGGGCTAATGCTAAATGAAGATGGTATGGTTTATGATGATGGAGTTACAACAAGATTAGGTGAAAATCATTACATTATGACCACAACAACTGGTGGAGCAGCAAATGTTTTAGGTAAACTTGAAGACTATCTTCAAACAGAATGGCCTGAACTTGATGTTTACTTAACCTCTGTAACAGATCATTACGCTACAGCAAGTTTATGTGGACCTAATAGTAAAAAAATTCTTAAAAAAATAATTCCTGATTTAGATTTATCAGATGAAAACTTTCCTCATATGTCATTCAAAGATGCTCATATCGGTAATATCCAATGCAGAATAATGAGAATTAGTTTTACTGGAGAACACAGCTACGAAATAAATGTCCAAGCAAGTTATGGGAAAGATTTATGGGAAAAGTGCATTGAAGCAGGTCAAGAATTTAACATTACGCCTTATGGAACTGAAACAATGCACTTATTAAGAGCAGAAAAAGGTTTTATTATTGTTGGTCAAGATACAGATGGAACAATGACTCCTATCGATCTTCAAATGGATTGGATAGTAAGCAAGAAGAAATATGATTTCATAGGAAAAAGATCTCTTTATAGATCTGATACAATGAGAGAAGATAGAAAGCAATTAGTAGGTTTGTTAACTGATGATCCAAATATTGTTTTAGAAGAAGGAGCACAAATAGTTTCTGAGTTAAATCAAAGTCCAGTAGAAATGCTTGGACATGTAACTTCAAGTTATTTCAGTCCAAATCTAAAGAAATCAATAGCACTTGCGGTAGTTAGAGGTGGAAAAGATATGATGGGAAAAAAACTTTTTGTGCCCATGGAAAATAAAAATATTAATGTCACTATTGCGAATCCAGTATTTTATGATGAGAAAAATGAGAGGTTAAATGCTTAACTATAATACAGTTATTAAAAATGAAATTAAGCAAGAAAGTATTTCTGTAAACGAAATATCTCCAGTAATAAAAATTAATTTGAGAGGTAAAAAAAGAGAATTTTTAACAAATGTTGGTAAAAATCTTAATATGATCTTGCCTACTGAGGCAAACACTTCAACAACGAGTGATAAATTAACAGCAATATGGCTTAGTCCAGACGAATGGATGATAATCTCAAATGAGCTGGCAAGTAAAGACACAAATAAATCCGATCTATATGAAATGTTATTTAATAGTATTTCAAAAACAAATTTAGGTGCCGTTATAGATGTAACAGATCAATTTGTTCAATTAGAACTTAGAGGTGAAAATGTCTATGAAATCTTTTCAGCAGGATCTCCCTTTAATTTTAATGAATTTAAAGAAAAAAAAGGATCAACAACTCAGACTGTTTTAAATCATGTAGATGTAATTCTGCACCATAAAGATGAAAATATTTTAAATCTGTTTGTTAGAAGATCTTTTGCTGAACATCTTAGTTCTTGGATTGAAGACTGTGCTTCAAGATTATAAACTTATTTTTTTCTTCTAAAGTCCCATGGCATTTCAAATTTACCTTGCCAAAGGCCTTTTTTTTCATTTTTAGCATTAATTTCGTTTGATATATATTTTTTTGAGTATTTTCTATAAGCTACTGCATAACCATTTGAAACTAACCAAGAATTCAGATTTAAATTTCTTTTATAACATTCTCCAATAAATCTTTTGTATCTATCAACATCCAAAATTTTACAAGTTATTACTTTGTTATTTATTTTATTTTGTAATTTTTGAGTTGAAATTTTTCCACATGGATAATCTTTAGTAAAAGTAAAAAAAATTATTGTTAGATATGGTTTTTTACACATTTGCTTGAATTCAGGTGCATCAATTCCATATAATCTTATCTTTTTTGAATTTATTTTTATTGTATCACCATCAATAATTTGAGCATTTCCAGAAATTTCTTTAATTTCTTCAGACCTAACATCGTTATATGTGAGAATAAAAAAAATCGAACAAATTATAATTAAAATTATCGCTTTTCTTTTTGTAAAAAACATATTCAAAAAATATTAAATATTAGCTAATTTATGTTTAATATAATATTTGACATAAAAAAGTAACATCAATGATATCAACCATTGAAAGATGGCCCAAATATAAAAAAAAGTTTTAAAATCTGCATTTAAATACTTTGCAATGTAAAAGGATAAAACTGGCACTATAACATTTCTGGCAACATTATTAACCATGGCTTTTTCAGATTTTTTTAAAGCCATAAAGAATCCATTTGATAAGAAAAATATTGGATAAGCAGGTAAAATAAATGCCGAAATCTTAAGGTACATCGAGCCATGTATAATTACCTCTGGGTTTGAAGAAAAGAACTTAGGAACAAAGTCAGCACTTATAAAAATAACTACACCAGCGATTAACATTATAATTAGACCGTATTTTATTGAAGTAAAATAGGATTGCTCCACTCTATCGTAATATTTTGCACCAATATTTTGCGCTATTATAGAAATTATTGCTGTATTAATTCCTAATATTGGTAACAAAACTACTTGCTCAATTCTTGTGGCAGATCCATACCCTGCAACAGCATATTCACCAAATAACCCAACATATGTAAAAACAATTGTTGCAGCAATAGAATACCCTAATATGGCAATTGTAATTGGCATTGATTGAAAAAAAATATTTTTTAAGAAAAAAAATTTAGCTTTGAAATGGTCTAAAGTTATTTGTTTAATTCTTTGATTGTTTAATATTTTTATCAAAATAACCAACAAAGATATAAATTGAGCAATTAAAGTTGCTATCCCAATACCAGTTATTCCTAATGGTGGTATAAATAAAAAACCAAATATAAAAATTGGATTTAAAATAATGTTTAAGAAAAAAGAAAATATTAGAACATTTCTGTAAGTTTTAGTATCTCCTTCTGCGTGTAAGAATGAATTTAATGCTACTACTAAAATAAATAATATCGTACCTAAAAAAATTACATTTATATATTCGAGTCCAAGAATTGTTACTTCTTGAGAGGAATTCATTAATAAGAATATCTTTTCACCAAAAGCAAATCCTAAAATAGATACAACCATCGAGATTATAATCGAATAAATGATTACATTTCCAAAATAACTTAAAACATTTTTTTCGTTTTTTTCTCCGATACTACTACCAATCAATGATGTTCCTGCTACGGTAACTCCAATTGATGTCGCAATAATCAAAAAATATATCGGAAAAGACTTGCTCAAAGCAGATAAGGCTTCTGGCGATATTTTTCCTGCATAAAAAGTATCTACAATTGTATAAAGTGTTTGGAATAAGGTTCCTACACTTGCTGGTACAGCAAGTTTTCTTACTAACAACGAAACTTCATCTTTTAATAAATTCATTAATTTAAGATTTGTTAATACTCTTTTTGGAAGATATGTCTTTTTCCTGCTTCTTTAGCAAGATTAATTTGTTTTTGTCTCATCCTAAATCTTGATTTTTGATGATCTGTTAGATTGTCGTGACAATTTGGACATGAAACACCCTCTTCATATTTTTTTGATTTTTTATCCTTACGAGATACAGGCTTCCTACAACCGCTACACATTGAATAAGAACCAACTTTTAGACCATGTTTTAAACTAATTCTATTATCAAAAACAAAGCATTCACCTTTCCATAAACTTTTTTTCTTATTTGTTTTTTTAAGATAATTTAAAATTCCACCATTTAACTGATAAATGTTATTAAATCCTTTATTCTCCAAATATACAGATGCCTTTTCACAACGGATTCCACCAGTACAAAACATAGCTATAGGTTGATTTTTTTTTAATTTTTTTAGATATTTTGGGAAATCTCTAAAGTTATCAACATCAGTATTGATTGCTCCCTTAAATGTTCCAACATCATACTCAAATGGTTTTCTCGCATCTATAAGAACAGTGTCCTTTTCTTTAATCAGCTTATTCCATTTGATTGGATCTACATGGCTATCCTTTTTTTTTATTCTTTTGTTTAAAATTAAATTCATAGGAACAACCTCGTTTTTGATTTTCACTTTAGGTTTATGAAATGGTTGGAATAAACTTTTAGACCTATTGCTGCTGTTAAATTCTTTAAATTTTAAAGCTCTTTTTAGATTGTTAATTGTGAATTTAATATCTGCAGCTTTACCAGAAATAGTTCCATTTACACCTTCATTAGAAATAATTATAGTACCTCTAATATTTTTCTTTTTTAAAGTTTCTAATAAAACTTTTTGATTTTTCTTTAGATAAGAAATTTTGACAAATTTATAAAAACCAACTACTTCAAACATTATAATTTTCTACAAACAGTCATACCATCACCAAGAGGAATTATTAAATTTTCAACCCTTGTATCCTTTGAGATATGACTATTAAACTCTTTAATATTTTTAGTAAATTTATCATTATTGTTTTCATTCACAACTTCTCCATACCATAAAACATTATCAATGATTATTAGACCATTTTTGTTCAATAATTGTAAAGAACGTTCATAGTATTCAATATAATTCATTTTATCAGCATCAATAAAAACTAAATCAAACTTTTCATTTTTAATTTCATCTAGACTTTCTAAAGCAGGTTTAATTAATGTTTTTATTTTATGATCTTGATTAGCTTTTTTAAAAAAATCTAGTGCTACTTTATTAGTTTCTTCATTTTTATCTAAAGCAATTATTTTGCCGTCATCTGATAATGCTAAAGCCATAGATAATGTACTTAATCCTGTAAATGTACCTATCTCTAAAATTTTTTTGATATTTGAAATTTTTATAATTAAATGCAGAAATTGACTTTGTGAAATTGAGATTTGCATTCTTTTGATATCACCAAGAGAAGTGTTGTAATCAATTATTTCTTTTTGGACTGGATGTAAATTAAATCCATGACTTAAAATATACTCTTGGAGTTCTTTAGTTATATTTAGGTCTGAACCCATAAATTCTAAAGTTTTTTCTTTAAAATCTCATTAACTAATTGAGGATTTGCTTTTCCACCAGAAACTTTCATCACTTGACCTACAAAGAAACCAAATAATTTAACTTTACCTGATTTATATTCGGTAGCTTTGTCTCTGTTATCATCAATAACCTTATCTATCAGTGCCTCAAGTGCTTTTGGATCACTCTCTTGTTTTAAATCTTTTTCTTCAACAATTTTCTGAGGATCTTTGTCGCCTTCCATCATTTGTTCGAAAACTGTTTTTGCAATTTTTCCAGAAATTGTTCCGTCTTTAATTAAATTAATTAATTTTGATAAGTTGCCTGCGCTTATAGGGCTTTCAGTTATTTCTAAATTTTTTTCATTTAATGCTGCAAATAATTCACCAATTATCCAGTTTGTTGCAAGTTTTACATCAGACTTCTTAATTACATTTTCAAAGTAATTTGATGTTTCAATATCAGAAACTAAAATGTTTGCATCATAAGGAGATAACTTGAATTTTTCTATAAATCTTTTTTTCTTTTCATCTGGTAGCTCTGGAATTTCTGATTTTAAGTTTTCAATAAAATCATCTGAAACTTCTAATGGCAATAAGTCTGGATCAGGAAAATATCTATAATCATGAGCATCTTCTTTTGATCTCATTGATCTAGTTTCATTCTTTTTAGTATCAAAAAGTCTTGTTTCTTGATCAATCGTTTGACCATCCTCAATTAAATCAACTTGTCTATTAGCTTCGTATTCAATTGCCATCTGCATGAATTTTATTGAGTTAACATTTTTGATCTCACATCGGGTTCCAAACTCTTTTGAACCTTTTTTTCTAACAGATACATTTACATCGGCTCTTAAAGATCCTTCTTGCATATTTCCATCACAGGTGCCTAAATATCTCATTATAGATCTTAATTTTTTAATATATGCATTTACTTCATCTGGGGATCTTAGATCAGGTTTACTTACAATTTCCATTAAAGCCACACCTGATCTATTTAAATCTACAAAAGTATTTTTAGGATCTAAATCATGAATGCTTTTGCCGGCATCTTGCTCCAAGTGTAATCTTTCTATACCTACCTCTTTTTGACCATCTGGCATATCAAGTATTACTTTACCCTCACCTACAATTGGATCTTTGAATTGTGAGATTTGATATCCCTGAGGTAAGTCTGCATAAAAATAATTTTTTCTATCAAATACAGATCTCTTATTGATTTTAGCTTTTAAACCAATTCCTGTTTTGATAGCTTGTTTTACGCAATACTCGTTTATTACTGGCAACATTCCTGGGAATGCTGCATCAACTAAACTTACTTGAGTATTTGGCTCAGCTCCAAATTTGGTTGCTGATGTGGAGAATAATTTCGACTGTGATGTAACTTGTGCATGAACTTCTAACCCAATGACAACTTCATATTGATTATCATGTCTATTAATTAGATATTCAGATTTGTTCTTACTCACTTTATCCACCAATCAGTAATATTATTTTTAAAATTAATTTTTTCTTCCATAGCATATGCAATGTTTAAAATATTTTGTTCATCAAAAGCTTTACCAATTATCTGTAATCCTAATGGATATCCTTTAGCATCATGGCCTGCGGGTATAGAAATTCCAGGTAAACCTGCTAAATTTACAGGTACAGTAAAAATATCATTTAAATACATTGAAACCGGATCATTTGTTTTTTCACCAATTTTAAACGCAGAACTAGGAGTAGATGGGGTTAGAATTGCATCAACTTTTTTATAAGCATCATCAAAATCATTTTTAATAAGTTTTCTTACCTTTTGAGCTTTAAGATAATAAGCATCATAATATCCTGAAGATAAAACATAAGTTCCAATCATTATTCTTCTTTGAACTTCAGCACCAAATCCTTCAGATCTAGTTTTTTCATACATATCAATAAGATTTTCTCCTTCAGCTCTAAAACCGTATTTAACACCGTCATATCTAGCTAAATTAGATGAAGCCTCTGCTGGTGCTACGATGTAATAAGTTGGTAGTGCATAATTAGTATGAGGTAGAGATATATCGATAATCTCAGCACCACAATCTTTTGCGTATTCAATACCTTTTTTCCATAGGTCTTCTATTTCTTTAGGCATGCCATCGACTCTATATTCTTTGGGTATTCCTATTTTTTTTCCTTTGATATCTTTTGTTAATTCTTTGCTGTACTCGTTTCTTTTAAAATCTATTGAAGTAGAATCTTTTTCATCATAAGTGCTAATAACTTCCTGTAGCAATGCACAATCTTTAACATTTTGAGCCATTGGACCAGCTTGATCTAGAGATGATGCAAATGCTACAATTCCGTATCTTGAGCAACTACCATAAGTAGGTTTTAAACCGACAGTTCCAGTAAATGAAGCAGGCTGTCTTATAGATCCACCTGTATCTGTTCCAATAGTTATTGGTGTTAATTGAGCTGCTACAGCAGAAGACGATCCACCAGAGGATCCTCCTGGAACTAAATTTTTATCAATTGGGTTTTGTACATTACCAAAAAAACTAGTTTCATTAGATGAACCCATTGCAAATTCATCACAATTTAATTTACCCATTAGGATAGCTCCTTCATTCCAAATGTTTTGTGTGACTGTTGACTCGTAAGTTGGAACAAAGTTATTTAAAATCTTACTGCCTGCCGTAGTTCTTAAATCTTTTGTGCAAAATAAATCTTTTACAGCCATTGGAATACCTGGCAATTTATGATCAAGATTAGGTTTTTCATCAAACTTTTTTGCTTTATTTAAAGCATTTGTATAATCTTCAGTTATATATGCATTTAATTCTTTTGATTTTTCTGATCTTTCAACAAATGCTTTAGTAACCTCACTTGAGGAAAGTTTTTTACTTTTAATATTTTCTACTAACTCAGATAATGATTGTTTAGTTATTTCTGACATTATTCAATTACCTTTGGTACTACAAAATAATCTTCATTTTCCTTAGGAGAATTTTTTATTACTTGATCTCTTAAGTTTTTACTTTTTACTTCATCTGACCTTAGTTTTAGAGTTGTTTCAGCAACTGAAGTTAATGGTTCAACATTGTCAGTTTTTAATTCGTTAAGTTTTTCAATAAAATTGAAAATTGAATTTAAATCTCCTGCAAGTTTCTCTACTTTTTTCTCATCTACAGAAATTCTTGATAGTTTAGATATGTGCTTTATTGTTTTAAGATTGATGCTCATATGGTATTTAAATATGTCGAAAACTATCACTTAAGTTTAAAATATACAATATGATCACTATTGAAGAATTCAAAAAAAAACAGTCTGAAACCTCTAGATTAATTGGTTTAGATCTTGGTTCAAAAAGAATCGGTGTATCAATTTGTGACGAAAAACAGTCAATAGCCACACCCTTTAAAACGATCAATAAAACCAATAATGATGATCTAATCAATGAATTAAAAAAAATATTAAAGGAAAACAATATTAAAGGAATTATCATCGGATATCCAATTAACATGGATGGTACGTTGGGTCCTTCTGCTCAATCAGTAAGTGATGTGTCTAAAAATATAGACACAAATATTGATGTAGATGTTTGTCTTTGGGATGAAAGACTTTCAACTGTTGGTGCATTTAACCTATCCAGCCAGCTTGATATTAATGTTTCTAAGCGTGAAAAAAAAATAGATCAAAATGCAGCTGCATTTATTCTTCAAGGAGCTATAGATTATTTAAATAATTAATCCTTGCCATTTAGGTGGTTTATAGCTATAGAGTTAATTTTAATGGCAATTAAAACCAATAAAGCTATTAAAATCTCACAAAAACATCTGTTAGGTATCCAAGATTTATCAGTTAATGATATTAATTATATCCTGGATGAGTCAGAAGCTTTCATAAAATTAAACCAGAGTAAAAATAAAAAAATCGATGTGTTAAGAGGCAAAACACAAATAAACTTATTCTTTGAGCCTTCAACTAGAACACAAAGCTCATTTGAACTTGCTGGAAAAAGACTTGGTGCAGACGTCATGTCAATGAATATGGGTAACTCAGCCATTAAAAAAGGTGAAACTTTGATTGATACGGCCATGACCTTAAATGCAATGCATCCTGATATAATTGTAATCAGACATCAAGACTCCGGTGCTTGTAATCTATTATCTCAAAAAGTTAATTGTGTCGTTCTAAATGCTGGTGATGGTAGACGTGAGCACCCTACCCAAGCATTATTAGATGCATTAACAATTAGAAATCGAAAAAAAAAAATTCAAGGATTAAAAATAGCAATATGCGGAGATATACTTCATTCAAGAGTAGCTAGATCAAATATTTATCTTCTTACTATGTTAGGAGCTGAGGTCAATATAGTTGCTCCATCTAATCTTATGCCAAAAGAAATTGAAAAATTCGGGGTTAACACTTTTACTGATATGAAAAAAGGTCTCAAAGATTGTGATATTGTGATGATGCTTAGATTACAAAATGAAAGAATGACCAGTTCATATCTTTCATCGAATAGAGAGTACTATGAATATTATGGATTAACTCCAGATAAACTTGATCATGCAAAGTCAGATGCTTTAATTATGCATCCTGGTCCAATGAATAGAGGAATTGAAATTGATACAAGATTAGCTGATGACATAAACAAGAGTGTAATTAAAGAACAAGTTGAATTAGGTGTTGCTGTAAGAATGGCATGTTTAAAAATATTTTGTGAATAAATGAAAAAACAATACTTTATAAATGCAAATATTATAGATCCTCATAACTCTATAAACGAAAATGGTGGATTAATAATTGGAGAAGATGGAAAGATAGAGGCTATAGGTAAAAAGGTTAATACAAATAATTTACCAACTAGAGAAAAACCTACTGACTTAAAGGGTAAATATATATTTCCTGGTATAGTAGATATGAGAGTTTTTGTTGGCGAGCCAGGATATGAATATAAGGAAAATTTCAGAACTTTGAGTAATGCTGCATTATCTGGTGGAGTTACCTCAGTTGTAACGATGCCTAATACAGATCCAATTATAGATAATGTGTCAATTGTAGATTTTTTAAAAAGAAGAGGACGTGATAAGTCTAAAATAAATATCTTTCCTTGCGCCTCATTAACTCAAAACACTGATGGCACGAATATGACTGAATTCGGATTGCTAGCTAAAAAAGGAATTATTGCTTTTACTGACGGAGTAAAAACAATTCAAAATACTAGGCTTATGTCTAGAATTATGAATTCAGCTAAAGATTTGGGATGTCTTATAATGCAACATGCTGAGGATTACGATTTATCTAAAAATGGCATGATTAATTCTGGTATTATTGCAACAAAACTAGGCTTATCAAGCATACCAGATATTGCTGAAAGAATTATAATTGAAAGAGATCTTGCTCTCTTAGAAAAAACTAAATGTCGATATCATATATCTCAACTATCAGTAGGAAAATCTGTAGATATAATTAAAGAACGTAAACAAAACGTTAAATTTACTTGCGGTGTATCAATAAACAATCTTTCATTAAATGAAAATGATATTGGAGATTTTAGAACTTTTTTAAAATTATCACCTCCACTGAGAAGAGAAGAAGATAGAGAAGCCTTAGTTCAAGGATTAAAAGATAAAACTATTGATGTAATTGTTTCTGACCATAAACCTGAAGATGAAGAATC
Organism: uncultured Pelagibacteraceae bacterium; assembly: GCA_902529645.1. GTDB lineage: Bacteria > Pseudomonadota > Alphaproteobacteria > Pelagibacterales > Pelagibacteraceae > Pelagibacter. The sequence goes on from CABZXO010000012.1 coordinate 21,414, forward strand.
TAAAAGATTAACTTTTGCTCAAGCTGCGACAGGTGCATCCGGTATTGAAACATTATTGTCTTTAAGTTTAGAATTATTTCATAATGGATCTGTAAAACTTGAAACCATAATTCAAGCATTAACATCTAACCCAGCAAAAATATTAAACATAAATAAAGGAAACCTGTCTATTGGAAATGATGCAGATTTTTGTATAGTGGATATCAATAAACCATGGATTGTAAAAAAAGAAAATTTAATCTCTAAATCTAAAAATACTTCAATTGAAGATAAGAAACTTCAAGGAAAAGTAACCAATACATTTGTAAAAGGTATAGAATTATTTAAAATATAAAAATGGAACTTTTTATAATAGGTATAATCTCATACCTAATGGGATCAATTCCTTTTGGATTAATTTTAACCAGAATATTTTTAAAAAAAGATATTAGAGAGATAGGCTCTGGTAATATTGGTGCAACAAATGCTCTAAGAACTGGTAATAAACTAATTGGTTATTCGACACTAATACTTGATGTATTAAAAGCTGTAATACCTGTTCTATACGTAAAAATTAATTTCCCTGATGCAGTATATATATCAGCTTTATTTGCCTTTATAGGTCATGTGTTTCCTGTTTGGTTAAAATTTAAAGGTGGCAAAGGTATAGCTACATATGTTGGAATACTTTTTTCTTTAAATATTATTTATGGTTTAGTATTTGGTATTTGTTGGTTAATAATTTTTTTTATCTCTAAATATTCATCTTTAGCTTCCTTGATAGGATCACTTTCTATACCGGTATATATTTTAATTTTTGAGGGTTTAGAAAATGTATTTTTTTATGTAATAATGTTTATTTTAATATTTTTTACCCACAGAGAAAATATTAAACGCTTGAAAAATAAAGAAGAAACTAAGACAAAAATTTATTAATTTGACTATCAAACTCTTTTGAGTAGTTTGTTATTTTATGAATCTAGTCATAGTTGAAAGCCCTGCTAAGGCGAAAACAATTAATAAATATTTAGGTGATAACTATACCGTTTTAGCTAGCTATGGACATATTAGAGATCTTCCTTCAAAAAATGGATCAGTTGATCCTGATCAAAATTTTAAAATGGAATGGGAAGTTGATAGCTTTTCAAAAAAATATTTAAAAGAAATTACTGATGCTGCGAAAGATTCTTCAAAAATAATTCTTGCTACTGATCCAGATCGTGAGGGTGAAGCAATAGCTTGGCATGTAAAAGAGTATTTAGATGAGAAAAAACTATTAAAGGACAAAGAAATTGAACGTGTGGTATTTAATGAAATAACAAAAAAAGCCGTCACACATGGTATTGAAAATCCAAGACAAATAGAGCCCTTGTTAGTTGATGCGTACATGGCTAGAAGAGCATTAGATTATTTGGTTGGATTTAATATATCACCAATACTGTGGACTAAACTACCTGGCTCAAAATCAGCAGGCAGAGTTCAATCTGTTGCACTAAAATTGATTACTGAAAGAGAACATGAAATTGAATTATTCAAACCTGAAGAGTTTTGGACTTTAAGTATTAATTTTCAGGATAAAAACAAAAGCAAAATTACAGCAAGTATTTCTCAACTTGATGGAGAAAAAATTGAAAAATTCTCATTTAAAAATAAAGAGGAAATTGAAAAAGCAATTTCCAATATTAAGATCAAAAAATTTAACATAACTGATATTTCCTCAAAAGTTGTTAGCAGAAATCCTTCAGGGCCCTTTACTACTTCAACACTTCAACAAGTTGCTTCTAGTAGACTGGGTTTTGGTGCATCAAGAACAATGCAAATAGCTCAAAAACTTTATCAAGGAATAGATATTGAGGGAGATACAGTTGGATTAATTACTTATATGAGAACAGATGGAACTAATTTATCAACTGATGCTGTGTCTGATTTTAGAAATTTTATTAAAAGAGAATATGGTAACGAATACTTGCCAGAAAATCCAAATAATTACTCAGGAAAAAAAGCAAAAAACGCTCAGGAAGCTCATGAAGCAATAAGACCAACTGATATTAATAGAAATCCAAATTCTGTTAAAAAGTATTTAAGTTCTGATCAGCAAAAATTATATTCTTTAATTTGGTCTAGAGCTCTATCATCTCAAATGGAAACTGCAAAATTTGATAGAAATACAATAACGATTGAGTCTGAAGACAGTAAAACTATATGTAAATCAAGCGGATCGGTTTTAAAATTTGATGGATTTTTAAAAGTTTATTCAAATCAAAGTAAAGATGATGATGAACAAATTTTACCTGCAATGTCAAAAGGGCCAATTAATATAGAAACTCTTATTGATGAACAACATTTTACCCAACCTCCCCCACGTTACTCTGAGGCGAGTTTGGTTAAAAAATTAGAAGAATTAGGAATTGGAAGGCCTTCAACTTATGCAAGTATCATTTCAACAATAGCAAATAGAGGTTATGCAGAAATAATTAATAAACGATTTTTCCCAACTGACAGAGGTAAATTAATTTCTGCTTTTTTAGAAAAACTATTTTCAAAGTACGTGGATTATAACTTCACAGCAGGACTGGAGGATCAACTAGATGACATTACCTCAGGAAAAGAAACTTGGTTAAAAGTACTAGAGTTGTTTTGGAAAGATTTTAATAGCAATGTTTCAGAAGTAAAAGAAAAAAGGACTAGAGAAGTTTTGGATCTTTTAAATGAAAGTTTGGGAGCATTGATATTTGACACTGATAAAGAAGGTAAGATAGTTAGAAAATGTCAGTTATGCGATACTGGTTCACTGAGTTTAAAAAATAGTTTTAGAGGAGGTGCTTTTATTGGATGTTCAAACTATCCAGAATGTAAATTTACAAGACCACTATCCAAAGCTAAAGCGGCTGCTCAGTCACAACTAGCGGAACCAAAATTTCTTGGAAAACACGAAAATGGAAATGATATTTTTTTAAAAAATGGAAGGTTTGGTCCTTATCTTCAATATGAGAAAGTTCATGAAGAAAATATTGAAGAGGAAAAAACTAAAAAGAAAAAAAAGACGAAAAAAAAGAAAAATGAGGTAAATGAACTTATAAAAAATGTGTCTATTCCAAAAGGAATAGAGTTAGAAAGTATTGATATAGCTAAAGCAAAATTTCTATGTTCGCTACCTAAATCATTAGGAGTCAATCCAGAAAATCAAAAAGAAATTGTATTAAATACAGGTAGATTTGGACCATATTTAAAATGTGATAATAAATCAGCTAGAATTGAAAATGTGGAAGAAATTTTTTCTTTAGGATTAAATAGAGCTATTACATTAATTGCTGAAGCAAAACCTGGAAGAATGTCTTCTTCAATCATAAAGGACTTAGGAGAACATCCTGAAGACAAAAAACCAGTGAGAATCATGAAAGGTCAATATGGACCTTATATAAAATATAAATCTTTAAATGCAACTATACCTGAAGAAAAAGACCCAGTAGAGTTAACAATGGAAGAAGCTCTGATCCTTATTGAGAAAAGAAGAGAATACGATAAAACTAAAAAGATAAAAAAAAGAAAAAATAAATGAATTTTGAGAACAAAATTATAGAATTAAAAATTAACCTTCCAGAAGCAAAACCACCTGTTGGTTCTTATGTTGCAACAAAAATAGTTGGAAATTTACTTTATATTTCTGGACAAATTTCTATTTCAGAAAATGGTGAATTAATCAAAGGGAAAATCGGAAAAGATTTATCGGTAGAAGAGGGTTATAAAGCAGCAGAAAGATGTGGGTTGAGTATTATATCTCAAGCAAAAGTAGCGTGTAATGGAGATCTTGCTAAAATTAAATCGTGCGTAAAATTAACAGGTTTTGTTAATTCAACTGACAACTTTACTGACCAACCGAAAGTAATTAATGGTGCTTCAGATTTAATTGCCTCTGTTTTTGGAGACGTGGGAATGCATACGAGAGCAGCTGTAAGCACAAACAGTTTACCATTAGGTGTATCTGTTGAAGTTGATGCAATATTCGAATTAAACTAATTATCTGCCAATTCCAAAATATTTAATATTTAATTTCCGCATTTGTAATGGAGAATAGAGATTTCTCATATCAAAAACTTTAAAGTTATTTTTTTTTACTAATTTTTTAAAATTTAATAATTTAAAATCATTCCATTCAGTATGTAGAATAATTAAATCTGCATTTAGACACGCTGCATTTAAACTGTTTGAATAACTTACATTTTTTAAATGCTTAAATTCATTCTTCTCACCTGAAGGATCATAGTAGGTAATTTTAGATTTTTTTTTATTAAAATAATTTATCATTGGTATACTTGTTGCTTCACGCATATCATCAGTGTTGGGTTTGAAGGTAACGCCTAAAAAAGTAATTTTTTTATTGGTTAATTTATTATTTAAAATAAATTTTACCTTTTCAATAAATGAGAGTTTTCGTGAATTATTTGAGCTAACTACACTTTTAACAATTGACATGTTTGTTTTAAATTTTTTACCAATATCAATTAATGCGCGTGTATCTTTAGGAAAACATGATCCTCCGTAAGCAGGTCCTGCTCTTAAAAATCTATCTCCAATACGTTGGTCGGAACCCATGCCTAAAGAAACATCTTTTACATCTACACCAGTTTGCTCACATAAATTTGCAATTTCGTTGATAAATGAGATCTTAGTAGCTAGAAACGAGTTTGATGCGTATTTAATTAATTCCGCAGCTTTACGTGAAGTATGAAAATAACGGCTTGATTTTTTAATTATAGGCAAATAAAGCGATTTAAGTATTTTGTTAGCTTTTTTACTATCTGTTCCAATGATTACACGATCAGGATAAAGAAAATCTCTTATAGCCTCTCCTTCTCTAAGAAATTCTGGATTAGATACAACATCAATAAATTTTTTATTTTTTAAATTTTTTAATATTTTTTCAATTTTATCTCCAGTTGTTACTGGAACAGTAGATTTGGTTACAATTATTTTATATTTTTTGATTATTTTTTTTAACTCACGCGCAACATTATATACATGTTTTAAATCAGCAGAATTACTATTATTTCTGGTTGGCGTACCTACACAAATAAAAATAATATCAGAATTAAAAACTGCTTTTTTAATATCAGTTGTAAAAAATAATCTTTTTTGTTTGTAATTTTTTTTTAAAATTTCCTCTAAACCTGGTTCATATATTGGGACTAATCCTTTATTTAAGGAATTGATTTTATTTATATCTTTATCAACACAATAAACTGTGTTACCTAAATCAGAGAAACACACTCCACTTACTAAACCAACATAACCTGTACCGATCATACACAGTTTCATAATTTACCTATTTCTATAGAAGAATTTATATAACCATTCATCGTACCACAGTCGAGATATTTGCCTTCAAAATTATGTGCTATAAATCTTTCTTTATCATTTATTAATAGTTGAATAGCATCTGTAATATGAACCTCTTTACCTTTTTTAGGTTTTAAAGATTTAATTTTATTAAAAATTGATCGAGGTAAAATATATCTTCCAATAACAGCATTATTTGATGGAGCTTTTCTTTCAGATGGTTTTTCCACAACACCACCTATAATAAAGTTTCTATTATTTAATTTTTTGTTAATTTTATATATACCCCATCGAGAAACATTATTTTTTTTAACCTTCATAGAAGCCATAACTGAAGCATTGTAATTTTGATGAACTTTAATCATTGCTTTAGAGCAATTTTTTTTAATTATTAAATCGTCGGGTAGCAACATTAAGAAATATTTATTTTTTATAAATTTTTGTGTTTTAAGAACTGCATCACCTGTTCCTTTTGGTGTATTTTGAAATACAAACTTAATTTTTTTTTTATATTTAAGTATCTTCTTGTACTCATTAATTATTCTAGGGTCATTCTTTTTTTTAATTATTTTTTTATATAATTGATCACTATAAAAATATTTTTTTATCATTATTTTTTTGGAAGAGATTATAAATATAATTTCTTTAATACCTGCTTCAATACATTCGTCTAGAATATACTCAATACCAGGCCTACCGTTAATGGGTAAAAGTTCTTTTGCAAATACACTCGTTAAAGGAAGTAATCTGGTCCCAAGACCAGCTAACGGAATAATTGCTTGTTTAATCATTTAAATGTTTTACTTATCTATTATTTTAATACAAATGAAAATTTTATTAAACAATACATCATTATTTGAGTCATTAAGGCCATTTAATGACCTAGGTTTTGTTCCAACTATGGGTGGAATTCATAAAGGTCATTTATCACTTATAAATAAATCAAAAAAGCTTTGCAAAAAAACAATTGTAAGCATTTTTATTAATCCAAAACAATTTAATAACAAAAAAGATTTAAAATCATATCCAAGCAACATAAAAAAAGATTTAAAAATTCTTAAAAAAAGCAAAAAAGTTGATTTTGTTTATCTTCCAAAATTTAACGATATATACAATGATAAAAAAAAATCACAAATTAAATTACTCAAAGATGATAAAATTTTATGCGCCAAATTTAGGAAGGGTCATTTTGAGGGAGTGTTAGATGTAATGAATAGACTGACTAAAATTGTAAATCCAAAAAAAATATTTATGGGAGAAAAAGATTTTCAACAACTATACCTTGTTAAAAAATTATTAGAAAGAAAATATAAAACAAAAATTATTCCTTGTAAAACTATAAGAGATAAAAGTAATGTTGCTTTGTCTTCTAGAAATTTTCTGTTAAATAAGTTGAATTTAAAAATTGCAGCAAATGTATATAAAAATTTAACAAATATAAAAAAAAACATTAATAATAGTAAAAATATTTCAAATTTTTTAAAAATTAAAAAAAAAGTATTAGAAAATAATCATAAAATTAAAATTGATTATTTAGAGCTAAGAAATATAAAAAATCTTAAACCTTCAAACACAAAAAATAATTCAAGATTGTTTATAGCTTATTATTTAAATAATGTCAGATTGATTGATAATATCTAATTTTATAAAAAATATGCCCCTACTCCTAAAAAAGAAACAAAACCAATTACATCTGTAATTGTTGTCACAAAAACACTTGATGCAATGGCTGGGTCGATGTTCATTTTTTTTAAAGTAAAAGGAACTAATATACCAAATAATCCAGCAATGATCATTGTTAGCACCATTGATATTGCTATAATCATTGAAAGAATACTATCCTGAAACCATACCTGAACAATTAAAGCACTTATTGCTGCAAAAATAATTCCATTTAAAATACCAATAGAAAATTCTTTATATACATTCGATGAGAAATTATTCTGAGTTAAATCATTAGTGGCTATAGTTCTTACAGTTACTGCTAATGTTTGCATTCCAGCATTTCCACCCATTGAGGCAACAATAGGCATTAAGAAAGCTAACACTACCATTTGTTCAATTGTTGCTCCGAATAAACTAATGCACCAAGTAGCTAAAAAAGCAGTAAATAAATTTAATAATAGCCAATTAAATCTTCTCTTAGTTTTTTTTACAACACCATCCGTAATTTCTTCATCTCCAACTCCAGCTAATCTTAATGCATCTTCTTCAGCCTCCTCTTTTAAAACTGTTAGAACATCATCATTCATAATCATACCAACTAATTTATTGCTTTTGTCTACAACAGCAGCTGAATTTAAATTGTAATTTTCAAATAAGTTTGCAACCTCCTCTTTATCCATTTCAACCGGAATTAATAATTGAGATTCGGACATAATTGTTACCATTTTAGTATCACGAGGTGTTGTTAAAACTCTAGATGAAGGAACTGTGCCTATTGGTTTAAAATCTTCATTAACAATAAAAATTTCTAAAAATTCCTCTGGTAAATCTTTATTTTCTCTTAAATAATCAATTGTTTGACCTACAGACCAATTACTTGGTATAGCAGTAAATTCACGCTGCATAAGTCTTGCAGCAGTATCCTCTGGATAGCTCAAGCTTTCTAGAAGAGCAAATCTATCTTTTGGGGGTAAAGAGCTAAGAATTGCATTTTTATCAACTTCAGGAACATTTTCTAATATAGAAATGGCATCATCTGACTCTAACCCTTTAAGAATACTAACAATAGAGTCTGGGGATAAATAGGTAATTATTTCTGATTGGATAGACTCATTTAATTCAACAAAAACCTCCGGATCAATATTAAAATTATTTAATTTAATTAAACTTTCTCTATCTCCTTCACTAAGGTGCTCAATAATATCTGCAGCATCAGCAGGGTGCATTTCATTAAAAGAATTAGTAATAAATTGAGCGTCATTGTTAGCTATTTTGCTAGTAACAACTCTTATATATTCTTTATTAAATTCAAAATTTACTTTTTTATCTTTAGTTTTTTTGGTTAAAGACATAAATCTACCTATAATTTAGATTTGCACTATTAATACATAATAAAGATAATACAAATTATAAATGAGCATAGAGATCAAAAAGTCAATAAAACCAGTAAATTATTTTGATGCTATTACTATACTAGAGTCAAGATTAAAGAATTTATATGAAAATAATGAGCAAGAATTAATTTGGACTTTGGAGCATAATGAGGTTTTTACAGCAGGAACTTCTTATAAAGAGAATGAGATTATTGATAAATCTATTAAAATATTAAAAACGAATAGAGGTGGTAAAATTACTTACCATGGACCAGGTCAATTAATTTGTTATTTTGTTTTAGATTTAAGAAGAAAAAAGGACATCAGGAAATTTATAACAATTATCGAAAAAACAATAATTCAAACTTTAAAATTTTATAAAATAGAAACGTTTCCAGATAAAGATAATATCGGTATATGGCATAAATATAATAATGAAGTTAAAAAAATTGCTGCAATAGGTATCAGGGTTAGCAAATGGATTGCCTATCATGGTTTTGCAATAAATATAAATAATGATCTAGAAAATTATAAAAAAATTATACCATGTGGTATTTCAGATAAAGGAGTAACTAATTTAAAAAATATTTTAGATCAGGATTATTCAAATATAAGTAATATTTTAATTAAAAATTTAATTTCAAATTTGAAAATCTAAGTCTTTTAGATTTTAAAAGTTTTTTAAAATAATCAGGTAACAATGCTGAATAAGTATGTTTTATGTCATTAATTTTAAATTTAATTTGATATGAATGTAACATTAAATTTTTATTAATACCCTTATTTGTATTTGATAATTTATATTTTGTATCTCCAAATATAGGAGCACCAATTGCATATAATTGTTTTCTTAACTGATGTTTACGTCCAGTGATAGGTTTTAATTCTAATAAACTTGCTTCAGAATTTTTATCAATAACTGTGAAAATTGTTTTAGCTTTTTCAATTATTTTTTTTTTACCGTCGTACCTAATTAAATCATCATCCCAGACACCAGATTTTTTATTAATTTCGCCTTGGCATATCGCTAAATAGGTTTTGTGTACTTTTCTTAGTCTAAATAAAGAAGTAAGCAATTGAGCGCTTTCTCTATTTTTGGCCATAATAAACACTCCAGAAGTATCTTTATCTAGTCTATGAACCGAATATGGTTTTGTTCCTTTAAAAATTTCACTTTTAGCAAAAATATCAACTAGATTTTTTTTTGATTTAGTTCCACCTTGAACTGATATTCCTGAGGCTTTATTTAAAACTACAAAATTATCATTATTGTCAATAATTTGGTCTTCATTTGATTTTATAATTTCTTTTGATGGTAAAAACTTAATCTTTTTTTGATGAATTGTTTCTTTAAATTCTATATTAAATAAATTTATCTCATCTTTTGTTTTTAATTTAAAAGAACTTTTAACTTTCTTTCTATTAAGTTTAATTTTTCCTGTTCTTAAATATTTCTCTACTAGACCTTGTGGAATTTTTCCAATTTTTAATCTTAACCATCTATCCAAACGCATATCATTACACGTTGAATCAACGATGTAAGATTTTTTCATGATTTAAAATTTAAGCTGTGGCTTGTTTTTTCTCTTCAGTTTTAGGAGATTCTTTAGTTATATCTTTTTTTGGTTTATCAACTCTCCGAGCTTCAACATCTCTATCAACAAATTCTATTATTGCCATTGGAGCATTATCACCATATCTAAATCCAGCTTTAATTATTCTTGTGTATCCACCTTTTCTATTCTGATATCTTTTAGAAAGTGTTTTTTTAACTTTATTAGCTGATTTAATATCTTGTAGTTTAGAAACCAGCATTTTTGTCGTCTGTAAAGTTTCTTTTTTACCTATTGTTATTATTTTATCCGCTTGAGGTTTTAGAAATTTAGCTTTTGGTAAAGTAGTTTTAATCTGCTCATACTTAATCAAAGAATTAAGCATATTCTTAAGTAAAGCTTTCCTGTGCTCTGATGTTCTATTTAACTTCTTATTTGACAAACCATGTCTCATTAAATTGCTTCCTCCAATTTTTTCGACATTTCTGCAATGTTGTCTGGTGGCCAGTTAGGTATTTCCATTCCTAAATATAAAGACATGCCTGTTAAAACTTCTTTAATTTCATTTAATGATTTTCTTCCAAAATTAGGTGTTCTCAACATTTCACCTTCAGATTTTTGAACCAGGTCACCGATATAAATAATATTATCATTTTTTAAGCAGTTCATTGATCTAACTGATAACTCTAACTCATCAACTTTTCTTAGTAAGTTTTTGTTAAATTCAGGTTCAGTAGATACTTCTTTTACAGGAGTTTCAACTGGCTCATCAAAGTTTATAAACATTTTAAGTTGATCTTGAAAAATTCTAGCTGAATAAGCCACAGCATCTTCAGCAGAAATTGATCCATCAGTCTCAACTTCCATAATTAATTTATCATAATCTAATGCTTTACCTTCTCTAGCAGTACTTACTGAGTATGAAACTTTTTTAACTGGACTATAAAGTGAGTCTATAGCGATAAGACCTAATGGTGGCTCTTCAGGTTTATTTAGCTCTGCAGGAACGTATCCTTTACCTGTATTAACATTCATTTCCATATGAAAAGAAGTATTTTCATCTAGATTACAAATTACTAAATCAGGATTTAAAATTTCTACATCAGCAACAGGAGTTATATCTGAGGCTTTAATTTCTCCAGGTCCTTTTGCGTCTAAAATTAATTTTTTTGTACCTTCTGAATTACTTTTTAATGCTAACGACTTTACGTTTAAAACAATATCAGTAACATCTTCTCTAACACCTTTTATTGAAGTGAATTCATGTAAAACTCCATCAATTTGAATCGATGTTACAGCTGCTCCTCTTATAGATGATAATAAAATCCTTCTTAGAGAATTTCCTAAAGTTAATCCATAACCTTTTTCTAAAGGTTCAGCCACAATTTTTGCATGAGTTAAGTCATCACTTAATTGAACATCTAATTTAGATGGTTTAATTAATGACTTCCAATTTTTTACATTAACATTTTCGACTTCCATTAAACTCTCCTTTTCTTTGGTGGTCTAGTTCCATTATGAGGCATAGGCGTAGTGTCTTTAATTGACAAAATCTTAAATCCTCTAGCTTGCAATGCTCTTAAGGCTGTTTCTCTTCCTGATCCAGGTCCTTTGACTTCAACAGATAAAGTTTTCATTCCGTACTCAAGAGCTTTAGAAGCTGCAGAGTCAGCTGCTATCTGTGCAGCATAAGGAGTGGATTTTCTTGAACCCTTAAAACCTTTTTGTCCAGCAGATGCCCATGAAATCACATTTCCATTTGTATCAGCAATAGAAATGATAGTATTATTAAATGTTGATTGCACATAAGCTATTCCATTTAAAATATTTTTCTTAACTTTCTTTTTTTTTGAATAAGAACTTTTTACACTTTTCTTAGTAGATTTTTCTACTTTCTGATCTTTATTCTCAACCTTATCAGTTTTAGCCATAACTATTTTTTAGTTGGTGTTAATTTTTTTCCAGCAATAGCGATTGCTTTTCCTTTTCTTGTCCTAGCATTACATCTGGTTCTTTGTCCTCTAACAGGTAATTTTTTTCTATGTCTTGTTCCTCTGTAACAAGCTAGATCAATTAATCTTTTTATACTTAATGAATAATCTCTCCTTAAATCTCCTTCTACTTTAAAGTTTTGATCGATGTACTCTCTAATTTTTAAAACCTCTTCATCTGTTAACTCATTTACTCTTTTAGCTCTTGGAATTTCTAAAGATGAACAAATTTGCCGAGAAAATTTATCACCAATTCCATAAATATAAGTCAAACCTATATGAACAAGCTTATTCTGTGGAATGTTTATACCTGCGATACGAGCCATAATTTTGTGATAATTTTGCCTTTTATATAAGAAGATTAATCAAAGTCAACGGCTTATAAATTGATAAAAGTGTCTATTTTCCTTGTTATTTCATCAATTTCTAAGGATCCATCAACCTCCTTAAAATTTGGATTCTCAGAGTAGAAATTTAGAACTGGTTGGGTTGTTTGCATGTATTTCTCATACCTGTTAACTATCGTATGAGTATCATCATCAGATCTATTTTCTATAATTTTTCTCTTCTCAAGCCTTTTGAGAATTGTTTCTTTATCTACGTTTAAAAATAAAATTAAATCTATGGTCTGATTTGAATTTTTTAGGAATACTTCTAAGTTTTTAGCCTGACTTAATGATCGAGGATATCCATCAAAGATTAAATTATTTTTTTTTTGAGGATCAGATATTAAATTTTCTATAAGTTTATTAACAATATCATCACTTATAAATTTTCCATTTTTCATATCATTGGTTATGGCTTTACCAATATCTGAATTTTTTTTTATTTCTTCTCTTAAAAGATCGCCTGTTGAAATTTGAAAAGCATTTAATTTTTTTACAAGATATTTAGACTGAGTACCTTTTCCAGCACCAGGAGGTCCAAATAAAATTATATTCACTTACTTACCAAATTTTGTTTTTTTAATCAGTTGTTCATATTGTGAACTCATTAATCTTGTTTGTATTTGTGTTACAGTATCTATAGCTACTACAACAACAATTAATATCGATGCACCGCCTAAATAAAAAGGTATTGGATAGTTTGCAATTAAAAATTCTGGCATCAAACAAACTAGAGTTAAATATAGAGCACCAATCGTAGTTAATTTTATTGAAATATTTTCAATAAACAACGCAGTACTTTCACCTGGTCTAATTCCTGGTACAAATCCACCGTACTTTCTAAGATTTTCAGCAGTTTCAGTTGGATTGAATGTTATAGATGTGTAAAAAAAGGTGAAAAATATTATTCCTGATGCATACAACAACATGTAAAGAGGTTGTCCTTGAGTAAAATATGAACTCAAGTTTAAAAATGTTTCATTGTTAGAAAATGAAAAATTTGAAAATGTTACTGGTAGTAACAGAAGTGCAGAAGCAAAAATTGCAGGAATTACTCCAGCCTGATTTATTTTTAAAGGTAAATGCGATGACTCTCCCCCATACATTTTATTACCCATTTGTCTTTTAGGATAATTAATTAGAATTTTTCTTAATGCTCTTTCCATAAATACTACAAAGAGAATTGTGACTATTAATAGGGCAAATATAGCTAGGATCATAAATGTTGAAACCGCACCCGTTCTACCTAATTCAAAAGTTGTAACTAAAGCTCTTGGAATTTCTGCTACAATACCAGCAAAAATTATTAACGATATACCGTTACCAATACCTCTTTGAGTGATTTGTTCTCCTAGCCACATTAAAAATATTGTTCCCGCAACAATGGTTGTAACAGTAGTTATTTTAAAAAAAGCTCCTGGATTAATTACTAAGTCAGCAGATGACTCTAAACCAACAGATAAACCATAGCCTTGAACTGTAGCAAGTAATACCGTTCCATATCTGGTAATTTGTGTAATTTTAGCTCTACCTGTCTCACCTTGAGCTTTTAGATTTTTAAAATAGTCGGAGACCCCAGTTAAAAGTTGAACTATAATTGCTGAAGAAATGTAAGGCATTATACCTAATGCAAATATTGCCATTCTACTAACTGCACCTCCAGCAAAAACATTAAACATGCCAAGCAATCCTT
>CABZXO010000013.1 GCA_902529645.1 uncultured Pelagibacteraceae bacterium
GAACCAATATCAACTGGACTTGGTAAGTAGTTGACAACTGCATCTAGTAAAGGCTGAACTCCTTTATTTTTAAAGGCAGATCCAGTTAATACAGGAACAAAACTAAAATTTAATGTTCCTTTTCTTATACATTTAACCAAATCTTCTTCCTTAATTTCGTCTCCATTTAGATAGGACTCCATTAACTTTTCATCTTGTTCTACAGCAGTTTCGATTAGTTCCGTTCTGTACTTTTCAGTTATTTCCTTAAGATCGTCAGGAATATCTTTGTATTCCCATTCTGCACCTAAAGCCTCATTTTTCCAAACTTGAGCTTTCATTTTAGTTAAATCAACAACTCCAGTTAGAGAAGTTTCAATTCCAATAGGAATTTGTAATACTAATGGTTTAGCGCCTAATCTATCTTTAATCATGTCAACACATCTAAAAAAATCAGCACCTGTTCTATCGAGCTTGTTTATAAAACAAATTCTTGGTACTTTATACTTATCAGCTTGTCTCCACACTGTTTCGGATTGTGGCTCTACACCTGCTACACCATCAAAAACAGCTACTGCACCATCTAAAACTTTTAAAGATCTCTCTACTTCAATAGTAAAGTCCACGTGACCTGGTGTATCTATGATGTTGACTCTGTGATCATTCCAAAAACAAGTAGTTGCTGCAGAAGTAATCGTAATACCTCTTTCTTGTTCTTGTTCCATCCAATCCATGGTTGCTGCACCATCGTGCACTTCACCAATTTTATGGCTTTTACCTGTGTAATATAAAATTCTTTCTGTAGTAGTTGTTTTACCAGCATCTATATGGGCCATGATCCCAATGTTTCTGTATTTATCTAATGAATGAGTTCTAGCCATATCTTATTACCACCTAAAATGAGCAAAGGCCTTATTGGACTCTGCCATTTTGTGTACATCCTCTCTTTTTTTAACGGCAGCACCTTTTTTTTCATAAGCATCATAAAGCTCATTAAAAATTTTATCTGCCATATGTTTATCTTTTCTTTTTCTTGCTGATTCTACTAACCATCTAATTGCTAAGGCTTGTGCTCTTTTACTTTTTACCTCAACAGGAACTTGATAAGTTGCACCACCAACTCTTCTAGATCTAACTTCTACAGTTGGTTTGATATTGTTAATCGCTTCATTAAAAATATTAATTGGCTCATCTTTCGTTTTTGTTTTAATTTTATCGATAGCGTCATAAACTATTTTGGCAGCAATACCTCTTTTGCCGTCATACATGATGTTGTTGATTAATTTTGGAATGATAGTTGATTTGAATTTTGGATCTGGAACTACATTTTTTTTCGGTTGAGTTTTTTTTCTAGACATTATTTACCTTTTTTTGTTCCGTATAAAGATCTTCTTTGTTTTCTATTTGCAACACCTTGCGTATCTAGATTACCTCTTAGAATATGATAACGAACACCTGGTAAATCTTTTACCCGACCACCTCTAATCAGTACTACCGAGTGTTCTTGAAGGTTATGACCTTCGCCAGGAATATAAGCTGTAACTTCAAATCCATTTGATAATCTCACTCTAGCAACTTTTCTTAATGCAGAGTTTGGTTTCTTAGGTGTAGTTGTATAAACTTTTACACAAACTCCTCTCTTTAAAGGTTGTTTTTGTAGAGCAGGAACTTTGTTTCTTGCTGCTGGTTTAATCCTTTTTTTTCTTAACAACTGATTAATAGTTGGCATAAATTTTTTAAAAATTAATTAATTTATTTTTAGATGAAAATAACTGACAGGTTATTTTATGGCAGCGTTTAGTACTGTTAGAAGCACTACATTCCAACCAAAAACATCGCCAAATTACTTATTAATAGCACTTTGTCAAACTAAAACTGCAAATTTTAGGCGATTTTTTTATTGATTTGCTTGTGTTTCTTCAGGTTCTGAAGCTTCTATTTTTTCCTACTCTGCTAAGAAATTATTATCATCCTCTAGAGCTTTGTTGTTCCATCTATTTTTAATATTACCAGTACCTGCAGGAACTAATCTTCCAACAATTACGTTCTCTTTTAAACCATTTAATGGATCAACTTTTCCTTTAATTGCAGCATCTGTTAATACTCTTGTTGTTTCTTGGAACGATGCTGCTGAAATAAACGATTCAGTTTGAAGTGAAGCTTTAGTGATACCCATTAAAACTCTTTCACCCACGGCTGGTGTTTTTCCCTCGGCAACCAATTTTTCATTAGTATTATCAAACTTGATTCTATCAACCACTTCACCGGGTAAATAACTTGAATCTCCTGATACTTTAACTTCAACTTTTTTAAGCATTTGTCTTAAAATAGTTTCAATATGCTTATCGTTTATTATTACACCTTGTAATCTATAGACTTCTTGAACTTGATTAACAAAATATTCTGTTAAATCTTTGATTCCTAAAATTCTTAAAATATCATGTGGAAGTGGTTGGCCATCTAAAAGATACTCTCCTTTTTGAATTTTTTCACCAGGATTAAAATTAATATGTTTTCCTTTTGGAATTAAATAATTTGAAGGTTCTGATCCATCTTCAGGAACTATAGATACTCTTTGTTTGCCTCTTACCTCTTTACCAAAAACAACACTACCGTCATTTTCAGCAATGATTGCGCTATCCTTAGCTTTTCTAGCTTCAAATAACTCAGCAACTCTTGGAAGACCTCCGGTGATATCTTTTGTTTTTGTAGTTTCCTTGGGTAATCTTGCAATTACGTCACCTGCATAAACTTTTTGACCATCTTTGATTGATAAAATCGAATCTGGTACTAAATAATATCTAGCTTCATTATCATCAGCTTTTTTAATTACATTTCCTTTTTCATCTCTTAAAGTAATTCTAGGTTTTAAATCAGTACTTTTTGATTGACCTCTCCAATCAATTACTGATTTAGAAGAAATTCCTGTAGCATCATCAGTAGTTTCTTGAATTGATACACCACCAATTAAATCTACATAACTAGCTGTACCACTTTTTTCTGCTATAACTGGTGTTGTGTAAGGATCCCATTCGCATATTTTTGTATTTGCTTTAACTTTGTCACCATTATTGAAAAATAATCTTGAACCATAAGCAACTTTATAAACCGCTATTTGAACTCCTTTGTCATCCTCTATAGAAAGTTGAGTGTTTCTTCCCATAACAATCAAATTCTTTTTAGAGTCCTCTAAAATATTTGAGTTGATTATTTTTAAAGTTCCTTCACTTTTTGTAATTATTTGAGAATCTTGTTTAACTGAAGCTGTTCCTCCTACGTGGAACGTTCTCATTGTTAGTTGTGTTCCTGGTTCTCCAATTGATTGAGCAGATATCATTCCAATTGCTTCACCAACATGAACCATCTTACCTCTTGATAAATCTCGCCCATAGCAAGTAGCACAAACGCCTTCTTTGGAACTACATGTCATTACTGAATAAACTTTTATTGATTTAACACCTGCAGCGTCAATTTTATCACAACCTGCCTCATCAATCATTTCAGATTTTTTAATTATTACTTCACCTGATAAAGGGTTTTTAACTTGAGCAGCTGTAACTCTTCCTAATGCTCTTTCAGATAAACTCACAACAACATTTCCACCCTCTAAAATTTCAGAAAGCTCAATAAATCCAGGATCATCACATTTAATTTTAGTTATTGTTAAGTCTTGGGCTACATCACATAGTCTTCTTGTTAAATATCCAGAACTAGCTGTTTTTAAAGCTGTATCCGCTAATCCTTTTCTAGCTCCGTGCGTTGAATTGAAATACTCTAAAGCAGTCAATCCTTCTTTAAAGTTTGAGATAATCGGGCTTTCAATAATTTCTCCAGAAGGCTTAGCAATCAAACCTCTCATACCAGCTAATTGTTTCATTTGAGCAGCAGATCCTCTAGCTCCGCTATCAGCCATCATAAATACAGAATTTATTTTTAATCCTTCATCAGTTTTTTCTGTAGCTGAAATTCCCTTCATCATTTCTCCAGCAACTTTATCTGTACACTTAGACCAAGCATCAACAACTTTGTTATATTTTTCACCTCTTGTAATTAAACCTTCAGCATATTGGGTTTCATAATCTGCAATTAATTTCTTGGTATCATCAATTAATTGAGTTTTATTAGCAGGGATTACGAGATCGTCTTTACCAAACGAAATTCCTGCTTTAAACGCGTGTTTAAATCCTAAATCTTTAAGCTTATCACAGAAAATTACAGTTGTTTTTTGACCACAAAATCTAAAGACAACATCAATTATTTCTGAAACTACTTTTTTAGGTAATAATCTATCTACTAAAGAAAATTTAATGTTACTATTCTTAGGAAGCAAATTTGCTAGCAAAAATCTTCCTGCTGTAGAAGTATATTTTTCTATTTTTTTGACACCTTGTTCGTCTAAAGTCTCATATCTTGAAATAATAGTGCTATGAACATTTATTTGACCCGATGATAATGCAAATTCAATTTGATCTGAATTTGTAAAGTATCCGGCTGGTTTATCAGATATAGGTTCTTGTGATAGATAGTAAATTCCTAAAATCATATCCTGACTTGGAACGATAATCGGTTTACCATTTGATGGAGAAAGAATATTATTTGTAGATAACATTAAAATTCTCGCCTCTAATTGTGCCTCTAAACTTAATGGAACATGAACTGCCATTTGATCACCATCGAAGTCAGCATTAAATGCTGCACAAGTTAAAGGGTGTAATTCAATTGCATCTCCTTCAATTAATTTTGGTTCAAATGCTTGAACTCCAAGTCTATGAAGTGTTGGCGCTCTATTTAAAAGCACTGGATGTTCTCTGACTATTAATTCTAAAGCATCCCAAACTGCATTAGTTTCTTTTTCGACTAATTTTTTAGCTTGTTTAATTGTTGAGGCTAAACCTAATTTATTTAATCTTGCATATAAAAATGGTTTAAATAGTTCTAAAGCCATTTTTTTTGGTAATCCACACTCATGAAGTTTCAAATCTGGACCTACAACAATTACTGATCTTCCTGAATAATCAACTCTTTTACCCAATAAATTTTGTCTAAATCTACCTTGTTTACCTTTTAGCATTTCTGCAAGCGATTTAAGTGGTCTCTTGCCTGTTCCTGTAATTACTCTCCCTCTTCTACCGTTATCAAATAGAGCATCTACAGACTCTTGAAGCATCCGTTTTTCATTCCTTACAATGATATCAGGAGCTTTAAGATCCATTAGTCTTTTTAATCTGTTGTTTCTGTTAATTACTCTTCTGTATAAATCGTTAAGATCTGATGTAGCAAATCTTCCACCATCTAATGGAACCAAGGGTCTTAATTCAGGTGGTATAACTGGTACTACTGTCATAATCATCCACTCAGGTTTTTGTCCAGTTTCTATAAATGACTCAATTAATTTTAATCTTTTAATTGCTCTTTCTTCATTAACCTTTGATTTGGTTTCTTTAATAAAGCTAACAAGTTTTTTTCTTTCTAATTCTAAATCCAAATTTTTCAGCATCTCAAGAACAGCCTCTGCCCCAATTCCAGCTGTAAAACTTTCTTCACCAAACTCGTCCTGATATTTTGCTAATTCCTCTTCATTTAAAAGCTGATTTTTTTGCAATCCAGTTAAACCTGGTTCTATTACTATAAAGTTTTCAAAATAAAGAACTCTCTCAATTTCCTTTAATTTCATGTCAACTGCCAAGGCAATTCTACTTGGAAGGGACTTTAAAAACCAAATATGTGCTACCGGTGTAGCAAGGTTTATATGGCCCATTCTTTCTCTTCTTACATTTGATTTAGTAACCTCGACACCACACTTCTCACATATAATTCCTCTAAATTTCATTCGTTTATACTTACCACATAAACACTCATAATCTTTTATTGGTCCAAAAATCCTCGCACAGAACAAACCATCTTTTTCAGGTCGAAAAGTTCTATAATTGATTGTTTCAGGTTTTTTTATTTCACCAAATGTCCAGGACTTAATTTTCTCTGGGCTAGCAAGTGAAATTTTAATACTGTTAAAATTTTGAGCCTCTGAAATTTCGCTGCCCTTAAATATATCCGTTAATTCTTTTTTCATTAATTAAGTTCCACGTTTAATGCTAATGATTTAATCTCTTTAACTAAAACGTTAAATGACTCTGGTATTCCAGACTCAAAGTTTTCTTCACCTTTAACTATAGTTTCGTAAACTTTAACTCTACCCGCAACGTCATCAGATTTAACAGTTAAAATTTCTTGCAAAGTGTATGATGCACCATATGCCTCGAGTGCCCACACTTCCATTTCACCAAATCTTTGTCCACCTAACTGTGCTTTACCACCAAGCGGTTGTTGAGTAACTAAACTGTAAGGTCCAGTAGATCTAGCATGAATTTTATCTTCAACTAGGTGATGAAGTTTTAGCATGTAGATTATTCCAACGGTAACCGGTCTATCAAATTTTTCACCTGTTCTTCCATCCCATAAATAAGTCTGTCCTGATCCTGGTAAATTTGCTAATTCAAGCATCTCTGTAACATTTTTTTCTTTAGCTCCATCAAAAACAGGTGTTGAAATTGCGATACCATTTTGTAAATTTTCACAAAGATCTTTAAATTCATTCTTGCTTAATTTGTCAACTTTTTCATTGAAAATATCTTCCCCATAAACAGATTTTAAAAATTTTTCAATTTTTTCTGTTCTTTCAATTTTTTTGTTATTTTCGTTTACTAAATTTTTAACTTGTTCACCAAATTCTTTACATGCCCAACCCAAATGTGTCTCTAAAATTTGACCAACGTTCATCCTACTTGGCACACCTAGAGGATTTAAAACAATATCAACTGGTCTACCATCTTCTCTATATGGCATATCCTCAACAGGTACAATTTTACTCACTACTCCTTTGTTTCCATGTCTTCCAGACATCTTATCACCAGGTCTTAACCTTCTTTTGATAGCAACGAACACTTTTACCATTTTCATAACACTAGGTAATAAATCGTCACCACTTCTAATTTTCAAAACTTTATCTTCAAATCTCTCTGTAATGTCTTGTTTAGCTTTGTTATATTGATCTTTCAATTGAGCCAATGTTTTTTCATCATTTACATTTCCTACTGTAATTTTAAAAACATCATTAATTGATATTTTATTTATTTTTTCAAAATCTAACTTAGTTCCTTCAGACAAATCTTTTACTTTTTTAGTTAAAGATGATCCTGACAAGAATTGTGAAGCTCTTTGTTTAATACTTCTTTCTAATATTTCTTCCTCAACAATTTTATCTTGTTGAACTTGTTCAATTTCAGCTCTTTCAATTGTTATAGATCTTTCATCTTTCTCAATTCCATGTCTATTAAATACTCTTACATCAACTACCGTTCCACTTGATCCTCTAGACATTCTTAAAGATGTGTCAGTTACATCAATAGCTTTTTCTCCAAATATTGATCTTAATAATTTTTCTTCAGGACCCGATGCTGAATCTCCTTTTGGAGTAACTTTACCAACTAAAATATCACCAGCATTAACCTCCGCTCCAATGTAAACTATTCCAGACTCGTCAAGGTTTTTTAAAGCGTCTTCGTTTACATTTGGTATGTCTCTTGTTATTTCTTCCTCACCAAGCTTTGTATCTCTTGCCATTATTTCGTATTCTACAATATGAACAGATGTAAATACGTCATCTGTGACACATCTTTCTGAAATTAAAATTGAGTCTTCAAAATTGTAACCTTGCCAAGGCATGAATGCTACAGTAACATTTTTGCCTAATGCAAGTTCACCTAATTTTGTTGAAGGACCGTCTGCAATAATATCTCCGGTTTTAACTTTATCACCAACTCTAACTAGAGGTCTTTGGTTGATACAAGTATTTTGGTTTGATCTTTTGAATTTTTGAAGATTATATATATCGACACCAGACTTACTAAAGTCTGTTTCTTCAGTTACTTTAATAACAATTCTTTTGCCATCAATTTTATCGACAATACCGTCACGCTTAGCAACAATAGTAACACCAGAGTCTAACGCTACATCGCTTTCAATCCCCGTACCAACTAGCGGTGACTCAGGTTTTAACAATGGAACAGCCTGTCTCATCATATTTGATCCCATTAGCGCTCTGTTTGCATCATCATTTTCCAGGAATGGAATTAATGAAGCTGCAACTGAAACAAGTTGTTTAGGTGATACGTCTATATAATCTATTGAATCGGGTTTAGCTAAAAGAAAATTTAAATTTTGTCTGCATGAAACTAATTCTTCAGTAATTTTTCCATTTTTGTCAAGTTTTGTATTTGCTTGAGCGATAGTAAATTTTGTTTCTTCCATCGCTGACAAGTATTCAACATTGTCTTGAACAACACCGTCTTTAACTCTTTTGTAAGGACTTTCAATAAAGCCGTATTTATTAATTTTAGCATACGTCGATAAACTATTAATCAAACCAATATTTGGACCCTCTGGTGTCTCAATAGGACAAATTCGTCCATAATGAGTCGGATGAACATCTCTAACTTCAAAACCTGCCCTTTCTCTTGTTAAGCCTCCAGGACCTAACGCTGAAACTCTTCTCTTGTGAGTAATTTCAGATAAAGGATTTGTTTGATCCATAAACTGTGAAAGTTGTGAACTAGCGAAAAAATCTTTCAATGAAACCGTTAATGGTTTTGCGTTAATTAAATCTTGAGGCATTGCTGACTCAACATCTAAGGTTGTCATTTTTTCTTTAATTGCTCTTTCCATTCTGTAAACACCAATTCTTGCTTGGTTTTCAACTAACTCTCCCACAGAACGTACTCTTCTATTTCCAAGGTGATCTATATCATCAACATCATCTTTACCATCTCTCAAATCTAACATTTTGTGGATAATTGCAATTATATCATCGTTTCTTAAAATTGTAATTTTATCAGAACACTCTTGGTTCAATCTAGAGTTCATTTTTACTCTTCCAACATCAGACAAATCATATCTGTCTGAACTGAAGAAAAGGTTATTAAATATTTGAGTTGCAATCTCTATAGTAGGAGGTTCACCAGGTCTTAACATCTTGTAGATTTCTGTGATAGCTTCATCTTTAGTATTATTTTTATCAGCTAAGATAGTTGTAAGTAGATAAGGTCCTTTATTGATAGAGTTAGTTACAGAAATTTGTAGTGTATATATATTTGCATCCAAAATTTGTTGAATTATTGTATCATTTAACTCAGTACCAATTTTAAAAACACCATCTTCATCGTCATTAACTTTAATATCTCTATGTAAAAATTTACCAAATAATGACTCTCTTGAAACAAGTATATCTTTGAGACCATCATTGGCTAATTTTTTTGCACTTAAAAAATTAATTTTATCACCTAATTTTATTACTACATTTCCAGTTTTAGCATCTATTACCTCTTCAGAGAAATTTTTAGCTTTATAGTTTTCTGGGTTAAATTTAGTTTTCCATTTTTCAGTTTTAGAATCATATGTGTATTGCTCACTTTCATAGAACTCATCTACTATTTCCGCCTTTGTGAAACCTAAAGCTAATAACAAAGTAGATGAAAAAATTTTCTTTTTTCTGTCAATTTTAAAATATAGAAAATCTTTTACATCATATTCAAAATCTAGCCAAGATCCCCTATTAGGTATTACTCTGCAATTAAATAAAAGTTTACCACTTGCATGACTTTTCCCTTTATCATGGTCAAAAAATACACCAGGACTTCTGTGCATTTGGTTTACTACAACTCTTTGAACACCATTAGTAATAAAAGTTCCACTATTTGTCATCATAGGAACTTCACCCATATAAACTTCTTGTTCTTTAGCTGATAAAATATCCTTAGTATTATTTTCTTGATCTATTTCATAAACCACCAACCTTAAAGTACACTTAAGTGCTGATGAATACGTAAGACCTCTTGCTATACACTCTTCAACATCAAATTTTGGTTTTTCTAATCTATAAGAAACATACTCTAAAGTTGCTTTATCATTTAAATCTTCAATTGGAAAAATACTTTTAAATACTCTGTCGAAACCTTTGGTAATCTCAACTGTATCAGCATTGAATTCTGTTAATTCTTTGTAAGAATTTTTTTGTACTTCAATTAAGTTAGGGATGGATAAACTTTCTTTTAGTTTACCAAAACTTTTTCTAATGTTTTTCTTTTCAGTAAAAGATAATTGCATTTATATTTATAAATACTGATTAAAAAATAATCAGTATTTGAATTCTTTCTATTTAATTTATTTAAGTTCTACTTTCGCGCCAGCAGCCTCTAACTTAGCTTTGATCTCTTCAGCGTCTTTTTTATTTACACCAGATTTAACTTCTTTTGGTGCTCCCTCTACAAGATCTTTGGCTTCTTTTAAACCTAATGAAGTAGCTGCTCTTACTTCTTTGATAACATTAATTTTTTTATCACCAGCAGAAACTAGCATGATTGTAAAATCATCTTTATCTTCAGCTGGAGCTGCACCACCTGCTGCTGCTGGAGCTGCTGCTGCCATTGGAGTTACACCCCATTTTTCTTCTAATTGTTTTGAAAGTTCAGCTGCTTCAGCAACAGTTAAACTTGATAAGTCTTCAATAATTTTGTTTAAGTCAGGCATATGTATTACTCTTTGGGTTGTGTTTCAGAATTTTCTGCCGACAAACTACTCATTTTTTCTGAATGTGCAAGCAAAATACTTATTAATTTAGATGCAGAAGCGTTCAAAATACCTACAATATTGGCTCTTGCTTCATCTAATGTGGGTAAACTAGCTACATTTTGGACACCAGCCGAATCTAGGATTTCATTATCCATAATTCCACCAATTAATTTTAAGTTTTCGTTATCTTTCGCAAATTTTGAAAGAATTCTTGCAGACATTATAGCATCCTCTCCAAATGCTACTGCTGTAGGACCAGTAAATAAATTTGATAAATCTTTACACTTAGTTTTTTCTAAAGCTAATTTCGTAATTCTGTTTTTTGTAATTTTAAATATGATTCCATGTTCTCTCATTTTGGCTCTTAATTCATCCAATTGAGTCATTGTTAAACCTTGATAATGAGTAACCATGACAGCTTTGCTGTTTTCAAACTTACTAGACATTTCTTCTATATAATTTTTCTTCTGTTCTTTGTTCATCATAACTATATTGATTTACCTAATTTAACTTTATATGAAACACCCATTGTTGATGTAGCAAATACACTTCTAATTAAATCACCTTTTAAAGTGTTATTTGATTTTTCTTTTTCTAAAGCATCTAAAATTGCATTGTAGTTTTTTAATAATTGATCATCACTAAAAGATTTTTTACCAATACTAACTCCAATGTTTCCATCTTTATCATTTCTAATTTCTACTTGACCAGATTTAGCATTAGTTACAGCTTCTTTAATATTTTCAGAAACTGAACCAAGTTTAGGATTTGGCATTAAACCTTTTGGTCCTAAAACTTTCCCTAATTTAGAAAGTTTAATCATCATTCCTGGTGTACAAATTAATTTTTCAAAATTTAACTCTCCACCTTTAATTCTTTCAACAAACTCATCACCACCCACAATATCTGCTCCAGCATCTTTTGCATCTTGTAATTTGTTATCCTCACAAACCACAGCAACTTTTACTTTCTTTCCTGTTCCGCCAGGTAAATTAACTACTGTTCTGATATTAACTTCACTTTTCTTTTGCTTATTATTTATTTGAAAACTTAAATCCAAAGATTCATCAAATTTAGTTGTGCAGTTTTTCTTAAGTTCAGGCAATAGTTTTTCTATAGACTCAGCGCTCAAGTCTTTAGTTTTTTCAGGTAATTTTTTATATCTTTTAGATGCCATTATTCTTTTACCTCTATACCCATTGATCTAGCAGATCCTGCAATAATTTTTATAGCTTCTTCAATATCATGTGCATTTAAGTCATTCATTTTTTCTTTAGCTATAGTTTCTAATTGTTTTTTAGAAATTGAAGCAACAATGTTTCTTCCAGGTTCTTTGGATCCACCTTTAAGTTTTACTGCTTCTTTAATATAAAAAGATGCTGGTGGTGACTTAATTTTAAAATCAAATTTTTTGTCTTTATATACAGTGATTTCTACTGGTACAGGTTTCCCTGCCAATGATTTAGTTTTGTCATTAAATGCTTTACAAAACTCCATAATATTTACACCACGTTGACCTAATGCAGGGCCAACTGGGGGAGCTGGATTAGCTTGACCACCTTTAATTTGTAGTTTTATAAATCCACTAATTTCTTTTGCCATTAACTTACCTTTTCAACCTGATTATATTCTAAATCTACTGGTGTTGGACGACCAAATATAGAAACTGACACCTTAAGTCTAGCTTTTTCTTCATCAATTTCTTCAATCATTCCAGTAAATGAAGCAAATGGACCATCTACAACCTGAACTTTTTCACCAACACTGTAATCCACACCAGATTTTGGCTGAGCAACACCATCTTTAATCTGACCTAAAATCTTTTCTACCTCTTTATCTGAAACTGGAACAGGAATGCCTTTTGTGCCTAAGAAACCACTGACCCTCTTTATATTCTTAATCATATGATAAATATTATTATCCATTTCACTCTTAATTAAGACATACCCAGGAAAGTATTTTTTTTTTCTTTGAATTCTTTTGCCCCTCTTAACCTCAGTGACATCATGTGTTGGTACTATAATTTCTTCAAATTTATCTGAAATTTTTGCTTTATCTGCCTCTTCTTTAATCAGGGATGCAACTTTGTTTTCAAAGCTTGAATGAGATTGAACTATGTACCAATTTTTCATTATATACTCACCTTAAGTAGCAATTCTAGGAAAAATTTTAAAACCTGATCTAGAAGAAGAAAAAATAAAGACATTACAACTGCCATTACAAAGACCATTAATGCACCTTGTAAAGTTTCCTTCCAAGTTGGCCAAGTAACTTTAAAAGCTTCCTGTTTTACTTCCTGTAAAAATTTAATCGGGTTTCTCATACTTACAAAAACTCAAATTGGCAGGAGCGGAGGGACTCGAACCCTCAGCCTCCGGTTTTGGAGACCGGCGCTCTACCAATTGAGCTACACTCCTATTTATAGAGTTACTCTATAATTTTAGTTACTACTCCTGCTCCAACAGTTCTCCCACCTTCTCTTATAGCAAAATTTAATTTTTCAGCCATAGCGATTGGTGTAATTAGTTTAACAGTAAATTTAGCATCATCACCTGGCATGACCATTTCTGTACCAGCTGGTAACTCTACTTCACCTGTAACGTCTGTTGTTCTAAAATAAAACTGAGGTCTGTATTTAGTAAAGAAAGGAGTATGTCTTCCACCTTCATCTTTTTTAAGTACATACGCTTGAGCTTCGAATTTAGTATGTGGAGTAATTGAACCAGGTTTACAAAGAACTTGACCTCTTTCTATGTCATCTCTTTCAATACCTCTTAATAAAATTCCAACGTTATCTCCAGCTTCACCAGAGTCTAAAAGTTTTCTAAACATTTCAACTCCAGTACAAACTGATTTTTTAGTTTCTCTAATTCCAACTATTTCAACTTCCTCACCAGTCTTAATTACACCTGATTCTACCCTACCTGTCGCAACGGTTCCTCTTCCAGAAATTGAGAAAACGTCCTCAACCGGCATTAAGAATGGTTTGTCAACTTCTCTAGCAGGCTGTGGAATATGTTCATCAACAGCTTTCATTAATTCTAAAATTGAGTTTTTTCCAATTTCGTCATCTCTTCCTTCAACAGCTGCTAAAGCTGAACCTTTAACTATTGGTGTCTTATCACCTGGATATTTGTATGAAGTTAAAAGCTCTCTAATTTCCTCTTCAACAAGTTCAATCATTTCTTTATCGTCTACTTGATCTACTTTATTTAAATAAACAACAATTGCAGGAATACCAACTTGTCTTCCTAAAAGAATATGTTCTCTTGTTTGTGGCATTGGACCATCAGCTGCGTTCACGACTAATATTGCTCCATCCATTTGTGCAGCACCAGTAATCATGTTTTTAACATAGTCAGCATGACCAGGACAGTCTACGTGAGCGTAGTGTCTTTTTTCAGTTTCATACTCTACGTGTGCTGTTGAAATTGTTATACCTCTCTCTTTTTCTTCAGGCGCCTTATCAATTTGATCATAAGCAACTGCAGTTCCGCCGCCAGCTTGTGCTAATACATTTGTAATCGCGGCAGTAAGAGTTGTTTTACCATGATCGACATGACCAATAGTCCCAATGTTACAGTGGGGTTTGTTTCTTACAAATTTTTCTTTTGACATTACGTTTTTACCTCAGTTTATTTGTTTTATTTCTAATTTTATTTTCTTGGAGCGGGTAAAGGGAATCGAACCCTTACATCCAGCTTGGAAGGCTAGCGTTCTACCATTGAACTACACCCGCACAACCCCAAGAGTAACACTCCATGCTATTTAAAAAATTATTAAATGGTGGAGGGGGAAAGATTCGAACTTTCGAAGACCGAAGTCAACGGGTTTACAGCCCGCCCCATTTGACCGCTCTGGAACCCCTCCTATGGGGAAGTGTCCCCTTGTTCAATAAAGCTTCAAATAACAAGCGTTTTATATATTTTATTTATCCAAATGCAATACGTGATTTAATAGAAAAATATTAAAAAAACCTTATAAAACAGTTGATAATTTATGAATAAATCATCTTTTTTCATTGTTGGTCAGCATGCAGTAATTGAAGCTCTAAGAAATCCAAAACGAAAGGTTTTGAGAGTTTTTTTAACAGAGGAATCTAAGAAAAATATTTACAGAAAAAATCCAAATAAAAATATTTTAGAAGATGTAAAAGTTTACTTTAAATCAAAAAAAGAATTAGACAAATATACTTCTAAAGAGCAATTAATGCATAATGGTTATGTTGCTGAGATTGAACATTTAGATCAGCCAGACCTAAAACAATTTATTAAAATTAAAAATAATTTAACATTCGTATGTCTTGATGAGGTTACAGATCCAAGAAATATTGGCTCATTAATAAGAAGTGCAGTATCATTTGATATCGATGGATTAATAATAAAGGATAGACATTTTCCTCGTGATAGTAAATTAATGTATAAATCAGCTAGTGGATGCATGGAATATATGAATATATTTCAAGTATCAAACATAAATTCTACACTAAAAATTTTAAGAGAAAAAAATTTCTGGGTATATGGTTTTGACTCAAAAAGTAAAAAAAATTTCACAGATGTAAATTGGGAAGGAAAAAATATTCTTTTATTTGGCTCAGAAGGATTTGGAATGAGACAGCATACTAGTAAATATGCAGATTTTTTTGTTAAAATAAATATCAATAAAGATGTAGAAAGTTTAAATATCTCAAATAGTGCCTCAATTGTATTTCACCATCTTAGTTATTTAAAAAAAAAGAGTTGATTATTTAACAAATAGTTAATAATTATTGAGAACGCCCTTGTAGCTCAGCTGGTAGAGCAATTGATTTGTAATCAATAGGTCCGCGGTTCGAATCCGTGCGGGGGCACCACATCACTGACTTTTTCATCCAAATTATTAATATAGAAATTTATCTTGCAACAATAAGTGTTGCCAGATTGTTGCAGGATTGTTGCTTAATCAAGTAGTCATTTAATTATTCAATTGGAATCTTGGTAGTAATTTTTTCTGATGCTACATCTGAAGGACAAGTATAAACTGTTATCTCTGTTGCCGTATTCTCAATTAGTGTGTTGTATTCCCACATACTGTTACAAGTTACTCTACCATAATATCCTGGAGTTCTTCCTGAAACTGCAGAATAAGTTCCATTTGGATGTTTAAACTTTGGTGAGGAAGTTCCTTGGCCCCATAAAGTTTGAGGTACAAAAATTGATACTGAATTTGCCTGTGAGCTTGGATTTGATCTGTCTGCACAATTAAATTTACCTTCGAATATTGTTGACTCAAAATTACACTTAACTAATTCAGATGATAAATATTTTACAACAGTTGTATGGACTGATTTAGCAGCGTTTTTTTTTGCACCTTTAGTATACCCACTATAAGCAACTACTCCCACTGCAGCTAAGATACCAATGATTGCTACTACGACTAAGAGTTCTATTAGAGTGAAGCCTTTTTGTTTCATTCAATTATTCTACGGTAATTTCACTCATTAACTGATCTGAACTTGTACATCCTTGTTTAACACAAGTTCTTATTTCTATTTTTTTTCCGTTTGCAACCATACTTACTTGACCTGCAACAAAGGTTCCTGAATTTTGTATTGCCTGATCTTTTGAGTTATAGGGATTTATATCATCTAACACAGTTGGTGATTGTTGTGGATTTTTTAATTGTTGAATATCTGCAACAGTGCTTAATGCTGTAATTGTAGAGTTACATGCTCTTAAACCTTCAAAAATGTCTTTTTCACCCATTTGACATTTTAATAATTCAGCAGAAATATATTTTACAACTTTGGTATGAATTGATTTCATTGCATTAACTTTTGCACCACTCGTATACCCACTATAAGCAACAACACCTACTGCAGCTAAAATACCGATGATAGCTACTACAACTAAAAGCTCAATTAATGTGAATCCTTTTTTTTTCATAAAAATATCTTATCAATTTATAATATAATCTGCTTTTTTTTGTATTTGATCCACCGTTGAAAGAACTCTAAGTATTGTTAGCTCTTGTGTTGTCTGAAGTACAAGTAATACGTGTCTAATTATCGTTATAAACTTTGCTTTCTAAAATTATATAATTTCCGTTTTCATCTAATCCAAGATTTGTGTAAATACGTAAATTCTTATCATTATTATCCGGGCTGTGAACAATATGGGTTTCTCCAATTTTATTTGTCATTTTAAATCCTTTAGGCATAGAATATGATTTCGAACACCAAACGGTTTTTTGTTTAGTATTAAATGGATTTTTAAATCCTGTTTCATTTTGAAAATATTTACTAAAATTTCTACACCATGATACCTGAGTATTATTACAACTATATTTTGTATCTGCTAATGTAATTGTTTCTTCAACTTGGCATAATGAAAATGTTGAGGACATAGATTTACTTACAGAACCATGAATTTGTTTTGCAGCAGCAACTTTTGCACCTTTTGTGTAACCACTATAAGCAACAACACCTACTGCAGCAAGAATACCAATAATTGCCACAACAACTAAAAGTTCTATTAGTGTGAAGCCTTTGTTTTTCATTTATCAAGATTAACAAATTCTAAGCTAAAGTCTAACTGAGAGTCAAATACATACCCGTGCCAAGATTGTGCCAATAAATACGAATATTTCACGAATAATTTTTATCATTCTAAACCTTTTTCAAGATATTATTCCAAATAGAATCTTGGCCAAGTTATGTTTATTTGGCCACTAAGACTAAGAGTTCTATTAGGGTGAACCCTTTTTTGTTCATTAGTTTATATCAATTAGTAATCACTATGTAGCCACTCTCTTATCACTATATAAATGATGTGTACAGAATTGAACTGACTCTCAATTGACATTGATAGTATTTATCTTTTTGATTTTAGACTCTTGATTTGTAATCAATATGAGTATGGGTAGAAGAAAGATATAATATTAATTTAAATTTAAAATCTTTAATAAATAAAGTTTTTTACCAAAGTATTTTGCACCATCTAATGTAAAATGACCATAATCATAGTAAAGTTTTTTATAATCATTTGGAGTTAAATATTCACAAGTTTCTTTTTTTATATTACAAGCGATTTCTTCCTGGTTAAAAAAATTAAAATTAAAAGTTTTTGTTATTTTCTGCAAATAAGAATTTATTGGTGAACTAGATTTTATTGTTCTATTTAAAAAATAATCCTTTTTAAAGGTATTAATTTTTTTTTGGAAATCTTTTGTAAAAATTTTATAATCAATAATTGTATACAATTGATTTGCAAGAAATTCAGTTTTGTTTGATGCAATAATAATATTTAAATTATCATTTTTTATTCTTTGGATTTTTTTAAATATCTCAGTAATTTCTGTATAAGAGTATTCATGCCATCTTAATACCAAAATAATAATTTCAAGCTTATCAATATACTTCTTACTTGAATTTATATCTTTTTCAAAATTTTCCAAATTTTTAGAAATGAAATTATAACTTGGGAATAATTCATTATTTAAAGAAAAAGATAAAAACAAATCATCTGCATGACTATCACCTAACAATAGCACATTATTTTTGAAGTTTTTAATTGTTTGTTTATTTCTTAATTCTTCTAATTTGATATATCTTTTTTCTTGCAGTTTCCTATTATCTATTTCAAATTTTGGAAAAGAAACTTTTAAGTTTTTATACCTATGTTCGTATCCATTATTCTTAATAATGAATAAAGATATGATTAAAATAATTATAATTTGGAAGAAAATTAAAGATAGAGAAATTTTGTTTGAAAACTTTTTCCTAAATGGTTTTTCAATTATATTATAAGATAAATATGATAATAAAATTATTATTAAGAAATAAATAGCTTTATTTAAAAATATTGTGTCATCATAAAATTTAATAATCTTATTAAAAGCTAGAATAGGATAATGCCATAAATATAGAGAATACGATATTAATCCAAAGAAAACTAAAATTTTGTTACTAATAAGTTTTGTAAAAAAAAGATTTTTCTTAGAATAAAGAATAAATAATCCAGCTCCAATAGTTGGGAGAATACTTAAAAATGAAAAGCTTGGATGAAATTTTCCTATGAGTGAGATATTATTATTTCCAAAAAATAAAATTGGTATTAACATAAACAATAAGCTTAAAAATAATATAAAATTGCTAAAAATTTTGCTATTAACAGTATTATCTTTATCATAACTATAAACTGCTACTATCGAACCAATCATTATTTGCCATAACCTTGATGGTAGTAAAAAAAAATTATGATTAGGATAAGTAGAAGATAGATATTCAGAAGTTCCTAAACTTATTAAAAATAAAATTATTAATGAGGGTAAAAAAAATTTTTTAAAATATGAATAAACTACAATTAAAAATATGGGGTAAAATAAGTAAAATTGCTCCTCTACAGAAAGTGACCAGGTGTGAAGAAAGGGGATGTATTCTGAACTAACAGCACCATAATTTTGAGAAGAGTATAAGAAATATATGTTAGAGATAAACCCTAAAGATGTCAAAATAGATTTTGAAAAATCTATATAAAAATTAGGAGTTAAATATAACCATCCTAATGGCATAAAAATTAGAATAATTAAAAGTAATACTGGAAGAATTCTTTTTATTCTCCTAACGTAAAAATTGAGAATTATATTAATTTTTTTTTCAATTATTGACTGTATCAAAATTCTTGTAATTAAAAATCCTGATATCACGAAAAAAATATCTACTCCCAAAAATCCATTTTTAAAAATTACTTTCTCAAAAACATTGATTTTTGTGTGATAAAAAATGACAGACAGTACTGCTATGGCTCTCAAACCATCTATCTCTTCTCTATATTTATTATTGTCTAGCATTTTTTTGTAAATAATTATTTGTTAAAATCAAAAAAAAATTAATTATATAGATGATTATTAATTTTTTAATTAAAATAAATCAAACCATATGAAAAAAAAAATATTTTATTTGTTTGTCTTATTAATCTTATTACCCTCAGTATTTATTCAATTAAAATATGACATTTTAAACAAATTTTTTTATATTGGAAACAGTCCTAAAGATGCGATTTATAATTTAGTACAAATTGTCAAAAAAGAAGGGATAATTTTTACAATAAAGAAAATTCATAATAAGTTTAATTTTGATGAAAGACTAGGATTTAAATATTCTTTATCTAAAAAAAACGATTATCCCGAAATAGAAAGTGAAGAACTAAGGAATCTTCTGCCATTATATAAAACTGTGGAAAAAATAAAAAATGACGAAATTAATAAATCTTTACAAAATATTTATGATGATAAAAATTGGTATAGAAGTAACGGGGGAAATGCTTCAAGAAAATTTTCCTCTTTAAAAAAAATAAATCGACAAAATGTTAACAATCTTAAGATTGCTTGGTTATTTAATGAAACAACTATGAAGGAAAATGGATCACTAAATGTCCAAACAAACCCAATATTTGTTAATGGAAAAATATTTGTTTCTTCTGTTGATCACCAACTACTTTGTCTTGATGCAAAAACTGGACAAAAAATTTGGAAAACTAAGTTACCAAAAATTGTTGCAAGGAGAGGTTTGGTTTGGGAAAAAAATGATGATTTTAGCAAATCTCGATTATTTGTTCCTACAGTTAAAGGTGTTTATGCTGTAAGAGCAATTAATGGAAAAATTATTACTGATTTTGGTAACAATGGAAGCATTGGTGATCAATTAAGTTTAATTTCTCCAATAGTAACTGATAAATCAGTAATTATTGCTTTGAACAGACCCTCTGTCGAAGCATATGACAAAATTACTGGAAACTTATTATGGAGCACATCATTAATTGAAAAAACAACAGAAAAAATACTTACTGGTGCAGTACCTTGGGGTGGCATGTCTTTTGATGAAACAAGAAATAAAATTTATGTTGTGACTGGCAATGCTCGACCAGAATTAGTTGGTATTAACAGACATGGAGATAACAAACATTCAAATAGTTTAGTGGCAATTAATTCAGAAAATGGAAATATTGAATGGAGTTTCCAAGAAACTTCGCATGATTTATGGGACTTTGATATTCCTAGTCCTCCTATATTGGCTACTATTAAGAATATTGATAAAGAAATTGATGTTGTTACCGTAGTAACTAAAATTGGGAATACAATTATCTTAGATAGAGATAGTGGCAGATCTATTTATGATCTTAACTATAAATTAGCTCCAACTTCGAAGATACCTGGAGAAATTACTTCATCATATCAACCTAATTTTAATCTTCCCGAAATGTTTATGAAGTCTACTTTTGAATATAAAGACATAACGAATATTTCGCCAGAATCTGAAGAAAATATAAAAATTAAAATAAGAAATAGTAAATATGGTTTTTTTGAACCACCCGTATTAGGTGGAAAAATTACTTTTTTTGGTATTGGTGGTGGAGCTCAATGGACAGGAGCAGCGTATAATCCAATAAATAAAAATTTATTTATTCCTTCGGTTCAGGTGCCTTGGCAAATATATGTTAAGTATGTTGATTTAAAATCCAAAAACAGAATTATTAAAGAAACAGAGGGTAAAAAACTTTATCAATTCTATTGCTCAAGTTGTCATGGTGCAAATAGAGAAGGTATTTATTCAGGAGAGAAGAGAAAGGGAAATTTTAGTGGAAATAATGTAAATTTTTCAAGCCCATCTTTAGTAGGAATCTCTTTCTTAGATAATTTTAAAAATAAAACTAAACTTACTGAAATAAAAAAAATTCATCAAGGAATAATTGATCTAGAAAATATTAAACAAGATGATTTAGAAAAAATATTTAATTTTTTTGAAAAAATAGACTTAGAAATAGATAAAAGTAAAAGTTTTGGATATAGAGCTTTTTGGCAGGAATTACTAGATCAAAATAATTGTCCTGGCTCTAAACCACCTTGGGTTTATTTGACTGCAATAAATCTTGAAACAGGAAAAATCAATTGGAGAAAAAATGAAAACTACAAAAATTATATAAATAATAAAAATAATTGTGAAGACGTTCCAGAACATGGTCAAGTACTTACAACTGGAGGTGAGATTTTATTAGCAATATTTAAAAAAAATGCTTATATCCACGACATCTATAGTGGAGAAATTTTATGGTCAACAAAACTTACTGAGGCAGTAACCGCTCCTCCAATAACCTACGAAATTGATGGTGAACAATATTTTTTAATTGTTAGTTCAACAAACTACAAAAATTACTTAAGTGCATTTAAATTGAAGTAGAAATAATGATTAATAGACGGGTGTCAATTCGTTAAGTAATATAATGTTAATGTTTTTTCATTATTTATTAAATATAAATCATATTATAATTTAAAGAATTATTTTAAAAACATGATTAAATACATCTGGGTGGCACTCGCATATTAAAAAAATAATACTGAACGTACCATTTTAGACATAACGTTAATACCAAACAATTACTTTTTTAAATCTGATTATACAAATAACATACATAAAATATTAAAATAAATAAAATATTTTGATATTTAGAAAATTTAATTAATTTCTTTTCTTATTTGTTCAATATTTATTTTTTTTTGTAAACTTCTATTTTTATCATAAAGTAAATTAAATTTAATTTTATTATCAATCTTGATTGTAATTAATTTAGCATTTCTAACTTCTAGGTTATCTGCAACTGCACTTATTGGTCTTTTATTGGGATTTAAATTTTTAATAATAATTTTAGATTTATCATTAACAATTTTTCCTTTCCATCTTCTTGGTCTAAATGCACTTATAGGTGATATAGATAATTTTTTTGAATTTAAACTTAATATGGGTCCATGAACTGACAAGTTATAAGCTGTACTACCAGCAGGTGTAGATACCAACACTCCATCAGAAACTAACTCTTGAATTATTTTTTTTGAACCTTGTCTTATTGATAGCGAAGCTGCTTGCCTGCTTTGTCTTAATACAGAAACCTCATTTATAGCTATAAATCTTTTAATTTGGTTATATTTATTCTTAACAACCATTTCTAAAGGTGAAATTGAAACCACTTTTGCTTTAAGTAAATTTTTTATGATATATTTTGAGGAAAATTTATTCATAAGGAAACCATAATTTCCTGAATTAATTCCATAAAACTGTTTATTAGAATTTATATTTTTTTTAAGAGTTTGAAGCATAAAACCATCACCACCTATAACTATTGCTAGATTTTCTTTTTTAAAATTATTTGATTTAATTTTTTTTAATAATAGTTTTTTAATTGATAAAGATTTTTTATTTTTATCAGAAATTATTTGTTGTTTAATCATTTAATGGTGCCCTCGGCCAGACTCGAACTGGCACTCCGCAAGCGGCAAGGATTTTAAGTCCTTTGTGTCTACCAATTTCACCACGAGGGCATTAATGAATTTCATGAGTATTTATGCTAATATTTATAATTGAACAAGTCTAATAAGTAAAATTTTTTTATTTTATCTCTCCAGGTACAAGTCTAGTACAAGTTATCCTATAAAATCCCTTATTATAAATCTCTATTTTAAAAACTCACTATAAAAAGCTTTTCTAGAATTTTTTTGAGAGATTAATTGTTTAATTTGTTTTCCAGTCATCCAACACTCTATATAAACTGTTGCCTCAGTAATTAATTTTCCTAAATCTTTCTTTTTCATTGCCCTATTATTTTGAGAGTCGAATTTTAAATTGTTAGCATTAGCAAAAATTCTCAAAACTGATGATTTAACTCCAAAATTAAAACTTTCTACTCCTTCTTGTTGAATTTTTGAAACAGCTACTCCAACTACATTCCCATTTTCATCTATAATTGGACCACCACTATTTCCAGAATTAAGAGCGGCGTCAGTTTGAAATTCAGCGTAGTTATCACCTATACCAGCCATTGCAGTTACTGTTCCACTCGTAGCTTTAATAGCTGCGCTCACTTTTTTACCTAAAGGATATCCAGCAACTATGACCTCCTCCAACAAGCCAGCATCTTTAGAAGATACTTTATAAACAAGTTTTGGTTTAGCTTTTGACTGAATAATTGCTAGATCATTCATTTTATCAACAGCTAGAACTTTTGCTTCGTATTCATTTCCATCAAAAATAGTTTTTATATTTTTACAACCATCTATGACGTGGTTATTAGTTATCATATGACCATTTTTAGAAACATAAAAACCTGTTCCAGATGATGCTGCTATTATTTCATTATCTTTAACGTTTGGTAAACCTTCCTTTTTATTTTTTTCCAAATGTTTGGCGTTTGCCATTAAAGCTAATTGTTTAGCTCCATCATCTAAATCTCTAAATAACCTTGTTAATAGTGTAGAGTTATTATCAAAATAATCTTCTATCATTCTTTCCGCTTTTTCTCGACTAGCACCCCCTAATATTCCCTGCACAGTATTCTTTGCTGCAGGAAATTGATGTGTATGCCAAGAATATACGATTTCACTTAAAGGATCAGTGTTTAGGCTGTGCTTACTTAACAAATCTACAGCAGCATTATATTGACATTTTGACATGGCTGTCAGCTGTCTAATACCTAAAGATTTGTTAACTTGATTTTTGCAAAATCGTAAAACCTCTTGATTAAAATCTTTTTTAAATTTGTTATAATTATCTATAAAGATATTATACATTGTAAATTCTTGACCTTGTTTCTTTGACAAAGTTTTTCCTAAGGAAGCTGCGTTAATTGAGGTAGTAAATAAAAAAATTGTAAGGAAAACAGAGGCAAAAATTTTCATAAGAAAACTATAATTTTTTATCTCTCTAAGTACAAGTTTAGTACAAGTCTGCACAAATTAATTAACCCTTATTTTCTAATATAAATTGAAAGCTAAATTAAAGTTATGAGATGTTATAGGATTTTTAGACTACCTTGGACTACTATGGACTGACTTTAACTTCTATCCCTCGGCTTTTAAGTCCTTTGTGTCTACCAATTTCACCACGAGGGCATGAGTTATTTTCATGAGTGTTTATGCCAATATTTATAATTGAACAAGAGGAATAAGTAAATTTTTTTTATTTTATCTCTCTAACGTCTAGTCTACGTCTAGTTGTCCTATAAAATCCTATTTTAATTTTAGCTAATTATTATTTAACATTGGCTTGTAAATAATTTAAAATGGAATCTGTCCCACCTAAAACGCTCTCAAACAATTCAATAGCCTCAACGTCGTCTGTTTCTTTAAAGTAATCATAGTGACACTGTTGATTTTTTGCAATTTTCTCATTTTTAGTCATACTTATGAAGCTCATCCAGCCCCATTGATTTAACAATCTAGAACCACATTTACTTTGAATATTTTCGCTGTGTCTAAAGAAAGGTATAATAGCATCTTCTCCTGGTTCTTCTCCAATATTAATCACTAAAATTTGATCATCAGTATCAAGTTTTCTCTTATAAACTAAAGCTTCTTCAAGTTTAACTTTCTTATCAACTTCATTTATTAAATTTCCTTTAATAATTGATTTATATAATTGATCTTCTTTTTGCCTTTTTGGTTTAATTGGATTTGTATTAGATGAGAAGTTTACATTATTTGATTTAAGTTTAAATATTCCATTTTCATAATTAAATATTGTAAAAATTTCTTTCATTGGTTCTGCAATTTCCTCGGTTATTTTCGCTTTAGCTATTTTTTTTGTATCATTTGGTAAAGTTCTTAAATTTTCATTATCTTTTAAATATTTTAATATAGAATTTGTCCCAGCTAAAATAGCTTCAAATAATTCCAAAGACTCAGCATCATTAGACTCAGAAAAATAATTATGAATACATTGTTGGTTTTCTGCAAAATTTACATTATTAGTTTCACTTACAAAATTCATCCAACCGCCCTCAATGAAATTTAACTCCATAAATAACATGCCACATTTATTTATAATATTTTCACGGTGTCTAAACAAAGGCATGATTGTATCTTCATCTGCCTTCCTTCCTATATAAACAGCTAAAATTTGATCCTTCATTTCATCTGTTAATTTATCCTGGTAAACTAATGCTCCATCAAATTTAATATTTTTATCATCTTCAGATATCAAATTTCCTTTGATAAATGCTTTATATAATTCATGATCTTTTTGTTTATTTGGCTTAATAGGATTTGTGTTTGATGCAAATTTTACATCATTTGATTTAAGCTTAAATATTCCTCCAACATTATTATTAAAAATTTTAAATTCGTAATATCTAAATTTTTTTTCATAATCAGTTGGTTTTTCAGATAGTTTTTTTGTCCAGAGATTGCTCCCCTCTGACATTATATTTGCATTGAATATCTCAATTGGTTGGATATGATAATATGCGCCATGAAACGGAAATACTTTAACTTCATGAGGTGAAAATTTACCTTCAAACCACTCCGGATGTTTTTCTGTCACAAATCTCATTGACCAATTAATATAAAATTGTTTATCTGGGATTCTTCCCATTTTCAAATCACGCTGGTAATTTTCAAGACCACCTCGTTCATAAATAACGTGTTCCATATGTGTTTTAAAAGGTTTTGTTCCACATGATGCTGCGCCAACTCCTTTTTTTGCTATATGTTTTATTAAAGTAATATCATCATATATTTTGAAAAGTTGCTCGTAAGCTTCTGCTAATGTTTTTCCATGTCTTGTTTTATAATCAAGAAGATTGAACTTTGCTAAACTTAACAATTCTACATTCGTTGAAAATAATTGGCTTGTAGAGTGTGAATATCCAATTGCTTTACAACCTTTTGCTGCTGTTGGAATAAAATATCCTTCGTCACCAATCATGCTTAAAACATAGTCTAAATCCCACAATCCTTTTGACCAAAGTTCTTTATCTTGCATAACTATAGCCAACGCTAATTCAGCTGAAGCAAATCTCAATCTTACTGTTCCACAATTATTAACTTTATGTCTTTTTTTATTCAGCTTCATAGGATTTTTAATTGGACAAAGTTTTGTTCTACTACGATTGCCATCTCTATCAAGTCGTTCAATCATTGCTTTATCTTTAAAATAATTTTGGATAGTTTTATGCTGATCTTCTGTAAAATTGAATTGATCATAATTAACTGCATAAAATGTTACTAATGGAGAAAGAACACCCCATAATTGATAATCTCTTGGATTAAAATTATCCTTACCAGAATTTTTATAGACCCAATTATCTTTTTCGGCGGTTGCAATATTTAATATTATTTCCCCATGCAAATCTATTCCTCCCTCAAAATCTATTGTGGCATAACTCATTAAAGCTCTTTGACATCTTTTGAAAATTTCATCTTCAATTGTAGGAGTACTTGGAACTTTAAATTCACTAATTACTTTTGTGCACAATTCTTTGGTTAAAATTTTTCCACCTATATCTTCTTTCCAAAGATACTCTTGACTATGCCAATTATTGGCCTGTATATTTGTTCTATAAAATTTA
Organism: uncultured Pelagibacteraceae bacterium; assembly: GCA_902529645.1. Classification (GTDB taxonomy): domain Bacteria; phylum Pseudomonadota; class Alphaproteobacteria; order Pelagibacterales; family Pelagibacteraceae; genus Pelagibacter. The sequence goes on from CABZXO010000013.1 coordinate 26,976, forward strand.
TATCTTTTATAATCTTTTATAATTCTATCTGTTTTGGGAAGTGGAACCTTTAGAAGCTCACTTGATTTAACATGATCATCCATCATTTCTTTTGCTTCATCTGAATAAATTTGTTCTGCTAATATTGGATTTGTAAAAGTAAAAATTGAAAATAATAAAAATATTAAAAATTTTTTCATAGATATATTAATTATAATATTCTATCTATCTAACGTCTAGTTTACGTCTAGTTTAAGAAAATTTATTATACATATTTTCAAATAATAATAGGTTAAGG
>CABZXO010000014.1 GCA_902529645.1 uncultured Pelagibacteraceae bacterium
TAAGTAGTCCTACTAAAATTAATGAGATTATAAAAAATGAATAACAAATGGTTAAAAATTTTTTTGGATCATTTTTAAATTTTATTGAAGTTGATTTTACTCCTATTATCTCATCATCTTTAATATCCTGAAAACCATAAATTGTGTCGTATCCTAGTGTCCAAAATATGGCTCCAAGGTAAAAAATAATAGGAACTATCGAAATTTCATTTTTAATAGATATCCAAGATAAAATTAAACCATAATTAAATGTGATCCCCAGAAATAATTGAGGCCAGTAAGTAATCCTCTTCATCAATGGGTATGTAAAAGCTAATGGCATTGAAATTAATGCCATAATAATTGTAAAATTATTAAAATTAATTAGCACAAAAAAAGCTAAACAACATAATATCAAAGCATAAAGGATTGCAAGATTCACAGATATTTTTCCAGATGCAATAGGTCTATTTTTTGTTCTTTCGACTTTTTTGTCAAAATTTTTATCCACTATATCATTTACAATACATCCAGCTGAGCGCATCAATATTGATCCACCTAAAAATAATGAAATTAGAAAAATAAAATTTAATAAATTTGAATTAAAGTCATATGCAATTGTCAACCCCCAAAGACATGGCCAAAATAGAAGCATGAAGCCAATTGGTTTTCTAAGTCTAATAAGTTCGATAAATAAGTTTAATTGGTTCATAATTTACTTGTAAATAACAAAGGCTAGATTCATAATCAAATTGATTCGTATGAATATAGATTACACAGTAACAGCATTAATGTTTCCTGCAATTCCTCTAATGATGGCTGTTTATAGCAATAGGTTCCATTCTTTAAGTATATTAATTCGACAGCTTCATGATGAGCATGTTTATGAGAAACATATTCCTCCGGAGTGGAAAAAGCAGTTTATCAATCTGAGTGGCCGAATTACTCTTTTAAGATGGACAATACTTTTTGCCTCGTTTGGGTTTCTTTTTAATATGTTAACCGTATTTGCTTTGTACTTTGATGAGGTTTTTTTGGCTCGTGTAATTTTTGGATCTTGCTGTCTATCTATGATTATATCAATAATTTTTTTTATTCGAGAAATACAAATTTCAACAAATGCACTTAAGCTCCATATGTCAGATATGGATGTTGATGTTAATTAGGAACTATTACAGCAGGACCTAAAATTTTTCTTCCTTCAAGATCTTTATGAGCCTGGATTACTTCCTCTAACTTATATTTTTTGAAAATTTTAATTTTAACTTTCTCAGAGCTGATTTTTTCAAACATTATTTTTGAAGCTTCATCTAATTCTTCTCTAGTTGAAAGGTATTGTTGCATTGATGGCCTTACAAAATAAAGACCTTTAGGCTGAATAACTTTTGGCACGTTAATGTCTGACAATGGTCCTGAGGCATTTCCAAATGATACCATCATTCCTCTTATAGCTAAACATTCAATTGATCCATCTAGTGTATCTTTGCCAACACCGTCGTATACAACAGGGACACCCTTGCCATTTGTGATTTCTAAAACTTTTTTTGCAAAATTCTCTTTATTGTAATTAATTACATGATCGTATCCATTTTCTTTTGCTATATTTACTTTTTCATCAGAACCAACTGTACCTATAACAGTACAACCTAAACTTTTTGCCCACTGTCCAAAAATCTGACCAACACCCCCAGCAGCTGCGTGAAATAAAATTGTATCACCTGATTTAACTGGAAAAGTTTTATGCAAAAGATAAAAAGTTGTTAAGCCTTTTGTCATTAATGTTGCAGCTATTTCTAGATCAATACCCTCTGGTACTTTAACTAAATTCTTAGTTGGATAGTTTCTATGTGAACAATATGAACCCAAAGGAATACCTGCATAAGAAATTTTGTCACCAACTTTGAAGTCTTTAACGTTCTCCCCAACAACAGTAACGATTCCAGCGCCTTCTAAACCTAAACCGATCGGCAGTTTTAAAGGGTATAAACCTGATCTGTGGTAAGTATCAATGTAGTTAAGACCAATTGCTTTTTGTTCAATGGTTACTTGATCAGGACCCGGTTTGTCTAAAGATATATCTTTAACTTCTAAAACGTCAGGTCCACCAGTTTTATTGATTTCTACAGCTTTCATAATTTATTTTACAAACGTACCATTATGATAATCTTGAACTGCTTGCAAGATTTCTGCTTTCGTATTCATCACAAATGGTCCACCTCTAGCTATTTCCTCATTTATTGGTTTACCCGAAATCACTAAAAACTTTGCATTTGATTTTGCTTTAACACTTAAATCTTCACCTTTAGTTAATAATATTAAAGTACTATCTATAATTTGATCGTGTTTATCTTTTCCAATTTCAATTTCACCACTAATTAAATAAACAAAAGTATTGTGGGTAGATGGTAATTTAAAATTAAATTCTTTACCTTTGTTGAGTTCAACATCAAAATAAACTGGATCAACGTTATGACCTTTTACTGGTCCTTCAGCATTCTCGAATTTACCGGCAATAACTTTTACTTGTTTCTCATCATCTTTATGAACACTCATTTTATCAGCATCAATATAAAGATATTGAGGCTTGCTCATTTTCAATTTAGCAGGCATGTTAATCCATAATTGAAAACCATGAAGTCTTCCTTCTTTCATAGCAGGCATTTCTGAATGAATGATCCCACTTCCTGTTTTCATCCATTGAACATCTCCTGCAGTCATTCTACCTTTACCACCTGTACTATCTTTATGCTCAAAATCTCCAGCCAACATATAAGTCACTGTTTCAATTCCTCTATGAGGGTGGGGTGGGAAACCCGCAATATAATCTTCACTGTTTTCTGATCCAAATTCATCAAGCATTAAGAAAGGATCAAAATAATTTGGATCAACACCAATACTTCTTTTTAATTTAACTCCAGCACCGTCAGAAGCTGGAATAGGATCGATAATTTTACTAACTTCAATATTTTTCATATGTCATAAATAAGAATTATTTATATTATATCAAGTAACTTACTAAGATCTTTAATTTGATGTTTTGGTACATAATCTAGATTGTCAAAAGTATTATTGTTTCTATTAACCCAAATAGAATTATAACCATAATTTCCACTACCAGATATATCCCAAGTGTTAGCACTTAAAAAAGCAACTTCATTTTTTTTAATATTATATTTTTTAATTGGTATATCGTAAACTTTAGAGTCTGGTTTGTAAACTCCAACCTCTTCAATTGAAAAAATATCATCAAATATATCTTCTAAATTATTGCTCTTAATCAATTCATTAAGAAGGGAAGGTGTACCATTTGAAAGAACAGAAAGTTTTAAATTTTTATCTTTTAATGATTTTAAAACTTCAGGCACTTCTTTAAATGGTGATAGAATTTTATAAAGGTTTAATAATTCATTTCTCATAGATGAGTCTATTTCATAAGTTTTCATTGATTTATCCAAACTGTCCTCTGTCACTTGCCAAAAATCTTTATGACGTTTCATTAAACTTCTCAGCCAAGTATATTCTAATTGTGTTGTTCTCCAATAATTAGCGAAACCTTCCCACTTATCACCTATTTTATCTTTACATTTTTCAGCAGCTGAGTTGACATCAAATAAAGTGCCGTAAGCATCAAAAATTATTGCTTTAATATTTTTCATAAACTAACTTATCAATATGAGTAACATTAGATTATTTTATTCAAAAAGTTTATCTCTTAATTTGACTGACAAACTTGATAAATCTCAATCTCACTATGTTTCAAAAGTTATGAGACTTAAAGAGAAAGAAGTCTTTTCTCTTTTTAATAGCAGTGGTGAATGGGAAGCGAAAATCTCAAATATAACAAAAAGCATAATTGAATTTAATATTACGAAACAATTAAGACACAAAGTAAATACCAAAGATCTCTGGTTAGCTTTCTCTCCAATAAAATCTAATTACTTTAATTTCATGATCCAAAAAGCTACAGAGCTTGGTGTAACTAAGTTTTTACCAATTATCTTTGAAAGAACGATTGTTAGAAAGATAAATAAAGAGAGATTGGAAAAAGTAATAATAGAAGCAGCCGAACAGTCAAATAGAATAGCAGTTCCATCAATTGAGAATCCTCAAAAATTAAAAAGCTTTCTAAATAATGATATGGATTTAATATTTACTGACCTCAATACTGCTAATACAAAAATTGATCTTACAAAGTTAACAACTAAACCCACTTGCGTAATCATAGGGCCTGAAGGAGATTTTTCTGAGCAGGAGAGGGAAGAGATTCTAAAATATAATGGTGTTCAGTCTTTTAAAATCAATGAAAACATCTTGAGATCTGAAACCGCTGTAATTTCTGCTCTATCGATCATAAATTACGCCATTAATTGATATTTTGTCGCTAAAAGTAAAAGTGTATTTTTATAGAAGACACTCTATATAAGGTAAAAAAATGAAAAAATTTTTATATATATTTCTAACATTCTTAATAGCATCAAGCGCATTCGCTAATCAACCAGTTGATTGGCAACTAGGCTTTCAAAAGGCTGCATCTGAGACTATGAGAGATATAGTTAATTTCCATGATAAATTGTTGTTACCAATTATAATTGCAATCAGTGTTTTTGTTCTATTTTTGATGGTTTATGCCTGTATAAGATTTAGAGCTTCAGCAAATCCAGTTCCATCAAAAAGAACTCATAATGTTGCTGTTGAAGTTTTGTGGACTTTAATTCCATGTTTAATTCTAATCGTGATGGCAGTTCCATCATTTAAAATTTTGTATAAACAAGATGAAATTCCAAAAGCGGATATAACTGTTAAAGCTATAGGATATCAATGGTACTGGGGATACGAGTATCCAGATGAAAATATTTTTTTCGACTCTTACATGATTGAAACTAAAGATTTAAAAAAGAACGAGCCAAGATTGTTAGCTGTAGATAATGAGCTAGTTGTACCAGTAAATAAAGTTGTTAAAGTAATGATCACTGCAAATGATGTTCTACATGCTTGGGCACTTCCTTCATTTGGAGTAAAACGAGACGCTGTACCCGGGAGAATAAATGAAACTTGGTTTAAAGCAGAAAAAGTTGGAACTTATTATGGTCAATGTTCTGAATTGTGTGGAATTAAACACGCGTTTATGCCAATCGAAGTCAGAGTTGTTACTGAGAAAGAATATCAAGAGTGGTTGTTAGATGCTAAAGTCAAATTTGCAAAAGAAGTTAATGAGGAAAATCAATTTAAAAAACTAGCGAGTAAATAATATGTATACACAAACAGCATCACACGACGATCATCATACACCAACTGGTTGGAAACGTTGGGCTTATTCAACCAACCACAAAGATATTGGAACTATGTATTTAATATTTGCAATTATTGCAGGCGTTATTGGTACTGCATTCTCAGTTTTAATGAGAATGGAACTGATGCATCCAGGTGATGGAATTTTAGGTGGAAATTATCATTTATATAACGTCTTAGTTACTGGTCATGGTTTAATAATGATTTTCTTTATGGTTATGCCAGCAATGATAGGTGGTTTTGGTAATTGGTTTGTTCCAATAATGATTGGTGCACCTGATATGGCTTTTCCAAGAATGAACAATATTTCATTCTGGTTGCTACCTACATCTTTCATATTATTAATAATGTCAATCTTCATGGATGGCCCTCCAGGTCAAACAGGAGTAGGAGGAGGATGGACAATATATCCTCCATTATCATCTACAGCAGGTCAACCAGGTCCAGCAATGGATTTTGCAATTTTAAGTCTACACTTAGCTGGAGCTTCTTCAATTTTAGGTGCAGTAAACTTTATTACTACAATTTTAAACATGAGAACACCTGGCATGACATTGCACAAAATGCCGTTATTTGCTTGGTCAATATTAGTAACTGCTTTCTTATTATTGTTATCATTACCAGTTTTAGCAGGAGCAATTACTATGCTTCTTACAGATAGGAACTTTGGAACAGCTTTCTTTGATGCACAAACTGGAGGAGATCCAGTTCTATTTCAACATTTATTTTGGTTCTTTGGTCACCCGGAAGTTTATATTTTAATTTTACCAGGTTTTGGAATGATCAGTCATATTGTTTCAACATTTTCTAGAAAACCAGTTTTCGGATACTTAGGGATGGCTTATGCAATGGTAGCAATTGGAATAGTTGGATTTGTTGTTTGGGCTCACCACATGTATACAGTTGGTTTAAGCACAGATACTAAGGCATATTTTTTAGCTGCAACGATGATCATTGCAGTTCCAACCGGTATAAAAATATTTTCATGGATAGCAACTATGTGGGGTGGTTCAATTTCATTTAAAACTCCAATGGTTTGGGCTTTAGGATTTATATTTTTATTTACTGTTGGTGGAGTTACCGGAGTAGTCCTTGCGAACGCTGGAGTGGATACTGCAATGCATGATACTTACTATGTTGTTGCTCACTTTCATTACGTACTATCTCTAGGAGCTGTATTTGCAATCTTTGCAGGATTTTATTATTGGTTTGGAAAAATGACTGGCTATGAGTACTCAGAGTGGATGGGTCAATTACACTTCTGGTTAACGTTTATTGGAGTAAACTTAGTTTTCTTCCCACAACACTTTTTAGGCCTTGCTGGAATGCCAAGAAGATATGCTGACTATCCAGATGCTTTTGCAGGATGGAATTATATTTCTTCAATTGGTTCTTATATTTCTGTAATTGGATTGGTGGTATTTTTTATAAACCTTGCTTATGCATTTTATAAAAAAAAGGCTGCAGCACAAAACCCTTGGGGAGAAGGTGCTACAACTTTAGAATGGACTGTACCATCTCCACCTAATTTTCATACTTTTGAAGAATTACCAAAGTTTGAAGATGAAGAGGGTGTTGAAAAATCTACTAGCTAAATATAAGTAAAGAAGATTTTTTAACTTGTAATTAATGATTAAGTCTAAATTAAAAAATAGAAGCTTATCTCAAGAAGACGCCTTTAATTTATCTGAATTATTTAAATTAATGAAACCAAGAGTAATGTCTTTGGTTATATTTACATGCGCAGTTGGATTATTAATGGCTCCAAATGTAATTCCAACAAAAGATGCAATCATTGGAATAATTTTAGTTTCAATTGGAGCAGGAGCAGCTGGGGCTTTAAATATGTGGTACGAATCAGATTTAGATGCTCTTATGACAAGAACTTGTTTGAGACCAATTCCAACAGGCAAGGTAAATAGAAATCAGGCACTTGTATTTGGAATTTCTCTCTCGATTTTTTCTGTAATTGCGCTTGATTATTACTCAAACAGAATATCAGCTAGTTTATTACTTTTTACTATTTTGTTTTATGTGTTTATTTATACAATTTGGTTAAAAAGAAAAACTCCACAGAATATAGTAATTGGAGGAGCTGCAGGAGCATTACCCCCAGTGATTGGTTGGACTATAGCTACCAATTCTTTAACTTTTGAGCCAATTACATTCTTTTTGATTATATTCTTTTGGACGCCTTCACATTTTTGGGCTTTAAGTTTGTATAAATCAGATGACTACAAAAAAGCGAAGATTCCAATGCTTCCACTAACAAATGGCGTTGAGAGTACAAAATTAAACATATTTGTTTATTCTTTAACAATGTTACCAGTAATTGTTTTACCTTATGCTATTGGCTTTGTGGGTATGACTTTTTTAATTCCATCATTAATTTTGACAATTTATTATAATTATTTATGTTTCGACCTTTATAAATTTAAAAAAAATAAATTTGATGCAAAAAAAGCAAAATCTATTTTTGGATATTCAATTTTGTATTTATTTTTAATTTTTGTTCTTTTTCTAATTGATAAAATTTTATGATAACACCTGACAAAAAAACAAAGAAAAAAAATATTATTACTGCTATAGCAATTTTAGCATTTATGGTATTTTTATTTATTTTTACTTTATACAACGTTGGAGTATTTGACAGACAGATATGATTAAAGGCAAAACATTAACTCCTTTACTTTTAGCTGGAATTTTTATCCTTATGTTGGGATTGTCTTTTGCGGCAGTGCCTTTGTATGATTTGTTTTGTAGAGTTACAGGCTTCGGTGGAACAACGCAGGTATCTAAAGAAGCTCCTAAAATAGTATTAGATAAGGTTGTTAGCGTGAGGTTTGATACAAATGTAAACAATCTTGAATGGAATTTTAAAGCAAAATCAAACGTGATTGATGTAAAGGTTGGCCAGGTTAATAGAATAGAATTTGAAGTTGAGAACCTAGGAAACGATACGACTTATGGTGTTGCTAGTTTTAACGTGTCACCAGCAAGTTTTGGTAAATATTATAGTAAATTAGGATGTTTTTGTTTTGAAAAACAAGAGTTGAAGGCAGGAGAGAAGGCAACTTACGTAATGACTTTCTATTTAGACCCTGACCTTGTGAACGATCCAACTACAAAAAATCTAAAAGATGTAACTATGTCGTACACTTTTTTCTCGACAGATTACTATAAACAATCATAATCACGAAAAATGTCAGCAGAAAAAAAACACGATTACCACTTAGTTGATCCAAGTCCCTGGCCAATCTATACATCTTTTGCATGCTTAGTTTTAGCTATAGGTGCAATTTTTTATATGCATAACGGTATTTCATGGGGAATGTATCTTGGTTTAGCTCTATTAATTTATGGTGCATATATGTGGTTTAGAGATGTTGTAATTGAAGCTGAACATCAAGGTCATCACACTCCTGTTGTTCAAATTCATCATAGATATGGAATGACTTTATTTATTGCTTCAGAGGTGATGTTCTTTGTTGCATGGTTTTGGGCTTACTTTGATATAAGTTTGTTTCCAAATGAATTTGTTGGAAATGTATGGCCACCAAAAGATATTGAAACATTTGATCCTTGGGACATTCCTTTGATAAATACTTTAGTTTTATTATTATCAGGAACAACTGTCACTTGGGCCCATCATTCTTTATTAGAAGATGATAGAAAAGGATTTATTCAAGGGTTAACTTTAACAGTTATCCTTGGTTTCTTTTTTACATTATTGCAAGCATACGAATACCATCACGCTACTTTTACTTACTCAGGCCATATTTATGGAGCTGTATTTTATATGGCAACAGGTTTTCATGGTTTCCACGTGATTATCGGAACAATATTTTTGGCTGTATGTTTGTGGAGGGGAAGACTTGGTCATTTTACTAAAGATCATCATTTTGGATTTGAAGCAGCTGCATGGTACTGGCATTTTGTTGACGTAGTGTGGCTATTTTTATTTGCTGCAATATATATTTGGGGAAGTTAATATTTATCCTTGAAGAATAAATTTCTATTTTCAGTATTTGTTTATTTTATTATTTTAACACTTCTCTCCCTTGGGTTTTGGCAAATTTATAGATTAAATTGGAAATTAGAATTAATTGAGCAAATAGAAAATTCTCTAAAAAACGACCCAGTGGAATTATCCAACATTGAAAAAAAAAACTATCTTAGAATAAAGACAAGTGGAGATATTGATTTTGATAAACAAATTTACTTGTACAATTTAAATGATGCAGGGAAACCTGGATTTGAAGTAATTAATCCAATAAAAATAGGTGATGAAAATTACTTAGTTAATAGAGGATGGATACCTTTTGAAAAAAAAAACCTACCTGAAATAAATTTAGTTGATCAAAATCAAATAGTTGGCACTCTTATGTTGCAAACTAAACCAAGCACATTCAAGCCTGAAAATGATATTAAAAAAAATTATTGGTTTACTTTGGATAGAGAAGATATTTTAAAATTTACTGGTAGAAATTTTTCAGAGTATGTTATTTATTTAAATGGCGATTATAAAATTCCAAAACCAAGAGTGATTACTGCTAAAATTCAAAATAATCATAAGAAGTATGCAATTACTTGGTTTTCTATGGCGATTTCAATTCTTTTAATATATTTATATTTTAGGAAAAAAAATTATTAAATGAGATACGTAAGTACAAGAGACACATCAAAAACCTTTGAATTTAAAGACGTTTTCATTAAAGGTCTTGCCGATGATGGAGGTTTATTTATTCCAGAAGCATTAGTGAAATATGGAGAAAATGAAATTAGAGATTTAAAAAAACTTAGTTATTCAGAGTTAGCAAAAAAAATTGTTTATCCATTTATTGGTAATTTTATGCCTGAATCTGAAATGAGTAAAATAATTGATAAATCTTACTCCACATTTAGAAAAGACAGCGTTGTAGATTTTATAAAGATTGGAGACAAAACAATATTAGAATTATTTCATGGTCCTACTTTAGCTTTTAAAGATGTTGCTATGCAACTTTTAGGTAACTTTTACGAATATTACCTAAACAATGAAAATCAAAAAATTAATATTGTTGTTGCCACATCTGGAGACACTGGTGCTGCAGCAATTGATGCAATTAAAGGAAAAAAAAATGTTAATATTTTTGTGCTTCATCCAGACAATCGTGTTTCACCAGTTCAAAGAAAGTTAATGACAACAAGTAAATATGAAAATGTATTTAATATAGCCATAAAGGGAAATTTCGATGATTGTCAAAACCTGGTTAAATCTATGTTTGCAGATAAGCAGTTTTCAAATGATATAAAAATGTCAGGGGTAAACTCTATTAATTGGGCGAGGATTATTGCTCAAAGTGTTTATTATTTTTATAGTTATTCTTTGGTTGAAAATACAGGTGAACCAACAAATTTTTCAGTACCAACAGGAAATTTTGGAGATGTTTATGCTGGATATTTAGCCAAAAAAATGGGCTTGCCTATAAATAAATTAATTGTTGCAACTAATCAAAACGACATTTTACATAGAGCAATATCAAAAGGTTGTTATGAAGCAGAAAAGGTTTCAGAAACTATTTCTCCTAGTATGGATATTCAAATAGCTAGTAATTTCGAGAGACTTATATTCGATCTTAATAATAAGGACGATAAACAGACTTCATTAGATATGAAAAAAATTAAAGAGAATGGAAAATATTTAATTGATGATGATAAATTAAATAAAATTAGAGAAAATTTTTTATCAGCTAGTCTGAGTGAGAATGAGACTTTGGAGGTTATTAAAAAGGTTTATGAAAAATTTTCTGTAGTTTTAGATCCACACACAGCAATTGGATATGGTGCTTTTGATAAACATAACTTAAAAGGAAATAATATTGTACTAGCAACTGCACATCCATGTAAATTTCCTGATGCTGTTACCAAAGCTATTAATTTAAAATCTGATTTACCAAAAGAACTTGAGTTTATTTTGAATGAAAAAGAAGAATATGATATAGTTGAAAATAATTTAGAAAAAATTAAAAACTATATTAAAGGTAAAATAAAATGAAAATTAAAGAAGGGGAACAAGTTCCAAATTCAGAATTTTATTATTTAGATTCAAGTGGAGCAGCAAAAAAAATAACTACAGCAGAAGTTTTTAAAAACCATAAAACAATTGTGATTGGTGTTCCTGGAGCATTTACAAAAGTTTGTTCCGCAAAACATCTTCCAGGGTATGTTGATAATTATGAGGAAGCAAAGAATAAAGGGGTTACAAAAATTATTTGTGTTTCAGTTAATGATCCAAATGTGATGAAAGCATGGGGTGATAGTCAAAAAGTTGAAGATAAAATTTTTATGGCTGCAGACCCATATTGTGAATTTACTAAATCAATTGGAGCAGAAATAGATAGACACGATCGGGGTCAGGGAATGAGGTCAGCAAGATATACAATGTTAATTGACGACAATGTTGTAAAGAAAATACAAGCAGAAGAAGATACTGCCACTTGTGAAATTTCAGCAGCTCAAAATTTTATAAAATTAATCTAAATTTGCAGCTTTTTTAGCTAGTAAGTCCACCTCTTCATTTAAAGGGTTTCCATCATGAGCTTTAACCCAATTCCATTGAATATTAAGCGATTTATTTAAATTATATAGATCAATCCATAAATCTTTATTTTTAACATCTTCTTTTTTCGAGGTTTTCCAATTATTAGCTAACCAAGTATTAATCCATTCAGTTATTCCATTTTTTACATATTGAGAGTCAGTATATATTTTTATCTCAACATCAGGCTTCATATCTTTCAATGCATTAATTGGGGCTAACAACTCCATTCTATTATTTGTTGTATTTTTTTCGTTACCACTAATTTTTTTAATTTCTTTTCCATCATTTATAATTGCAGCCCATCCACCATTGCCTGGATTTGTTAAACAAGAACCGTCTGTATAAATTGTAATCATTAATTTAAATAATCTTTAAATGAACTTAAATTATTGTGAGAAAGTAATTTTTGATAATATTCATTAGGGTCTTTAATTTTTATCAATGCTGTTTTTGGTGTATTTGAGTAGTCATACAATCTTGTTAATAAATATCTTAATGCTGCACCTCTACACAAAATATTTATAGATTTTTTTTCTTTCATTGAAATTTTTTTAACACTTTCATAACCTTTGATTAAATTTTTAACTTTTTTCTTATTTAAATGGAATTTTCTCTTTTTATGATCAAAACAAAGAGCATTGATGCATATAGCAATTTCATACATAAAATAATCATTAGCGGCAAAGTAGAAATCAATAATTCCGGAAAGTTTATTTTTTTTGAAGAAGATATTATCTATAAATAAGTCGCCATGAATAACACCTTTGGGCAATTGTTTAGGCCAATATCTATTAATATCTTTTAGGTTATTGTTTAAGAATACTTTTAAATTTGAAAACTTTTTTGACTTAAATTTAATACTTTCCAACAAAGGTTTTAAATTCTTAATACCCATCGAATTTTTTCTATTAAGCTTCATTTTATTTGTGACCACATGCATTCGAGCAATTGTTTTACCAACTGTATAACAATCATTTATATTTAATATTTTTTTATCTTTACCTTCCAAGAAGGATACAATACATGCAGTTTTATTTTTTAATTTAATAAGATATTTATTATTTCTAGTTTTAAGTGGTTTAGGACAATTTATTTTTGAATTATTTAAATTATCCATCAATTTCATAAAAAAAGGTATTTCTTTTTGTAAAACTCTTTTTTCAAATATAGTTAAAATGTATTTTTTCTTTTTTGATTTAAGAAGATAGTTTGTGTTTTCTATTCCTTGTCTGATACCTTTAAAACTTATTACTTTATTAATATTAAAATTTTTATTTATAATGTTAATTTCTTTTTGTTTTATTTTTGTATAGACAGCCATTTTTAATTTAATTTTTTGGGAGCTTTAAATACTACATCTTCTTTAATTATTTCAACTTCATCGATACTTATAGAAAATTTATTTTTTAAATCATTAATAAAATTTTTAACTAATATTTCTGGCGCAGATGCTCCTGAAGATATACCTATAGTATTGCAATTTTCTATTTTATCAAACGGTATTGAGCTTTCTGAATGAATTAGTTGTGAATTTTCACACCCTGATTTTTTTGCTACTTCAACTAGTCTAACAGAATTTGAAGAGTTTCTACTTCCAATAACAAAAAACATATCACAATTTTTTGCAATATTTTTTACTGCCATTTGACGGTTAGTAGTTGCATAACAAATATCTTCTTTCATTGGCTCTTTTATATTGGGAAAGTTGGTTTTTAAAATTTTGATTATTTCTTTTGTATCACCAACTGATAAAGTAGTCTGAGTAATATATGCTAATTTTTTATCTAGTTTATTTTGATAGTTTGTAGCATCTTCCTCATTTTGGATTAAATCTATAGAACCTTTATTTAATTGACCCATAGTTCCAATTACTTCTGGATGATTTTCATGACCAATTAAAATTATATGGTAACCAGCTTTATTAAGATTTTCTGCTTCTCTATGAACCTTAGAAACAAGTGGACATGTAGCATCCACATAAGTCATTTTATAATTTTTTGCATCTTCAGGTATTTTTTTTGGAACACCATGTGCTGAAAAAATTACTGGTCTTGATTTATCTGTTATCTCCTCCAGCTCTTCGACAAATATTGCTCCTTTATTTTTTAAATTGTCCACAACGTGCTTATTATGGACAATTTCATGACGTACATAAACTGGAGCACCAAACTTTAGTAAAGATTTTTCAACTATTTCAATTGCTCTTTCTACCCCAGCACAAAAACCACGAGGTGCAGATAATAATATTTTTAATTCTTTATTTTTCATTTTTTTCTAAAAAATATTCCAGCAATATATGTGGAAAGGTTAAAGACGCCAAACCTATAAATATTATTTTTAAAATTGCACTATCTAAATTAAAGGAATTATTCATTAGATAAAGTGCAATAAAAGAAAAAATAGCAGTTAAAATTGTTAAAGGTAAAGCTTTATTAACAAATAATTTAAATCCATTAACTATACTGTTTGGATCAAGTTCAATAGCGAGGGAAATTGAGTGTCTGATCGAGTGTAAAAAACAAAAATAAGCAGTAAAAGCAATTAGTGGAGATAAATAGTAATTTAATATTAAAATTGAAAAATAATCTAAAAAAACTATAAATTTTTTTATTTCAAAATTCTTTAAGAAAAGGAAAATACTAGACAGGGTGCTGCATAATATTCCTATTTGAATTACATTATTTGTCTCAATAAAATTTAAACTTGAATAAAATGCCTCATTATCGATTAATAATAATTTGAAAATTGCTATTGTTTCCTGAAAATGAAAATATAAAGGAGCAAGTATAATTAAAAATCCTTTAAAAAAATAAAGTATTTGAGTGAAATAAGATCTATCATTAATCAAAAATTGTGTATCTTCTTTGCCAAAGTGGTAGGAGGCGATTATTAAAAAGACTATTAGAGTTATTGATGGTAACAATATCCAAGTTACTATAACTAGTACTGAAATTAAAATATATATAATATAGAATATATAATTTGATTTTATATTAAATAATTCAAGCAGTTTTTTTCCTTTAATATGATCTAATGCACCATGGGAAACTCCTATAATTAAAATTAAAAGTAAACACAAAATTGATGAAATATTAAAATTATTAAACTTAAAAAGTAAAATACAAATAATATTTACAACAAAGAAAAAAATAAATGAATGATTTAGATTTATTTTCTTTATTTTATTGTTCATTTTAAATTAATTCTTTTAAAAATTTCCACTTTGGCATTTTTAGAATTATCTCTATGTCTTCAAAAAGACTACTTTTGTTTGATAAAAAATTAATAGCGGTTTCAGGTTTTGAATTAAAAACTTTGAAAAATATATTTCCCATTTCATTGGAATTATTTTTAAGAACTCTTAATAAGATTTTGTCTAAAAAATCATATTTTGAATTAATTTTAAATAAATTTACATTTTTAATATTTTCTATATTTTCTCTTATATATCTGCTCTGTTCTTGAATATTTAGAAAAGTATAACCTGTACTTAATCTAGTCATGCCCCCTGCTGAGCCTATGTAAATTTCATTTAATTTATTTACATTTTTTTGTCTGAAAAGAGGGATTGCTCCAGTTTCTTTGAAATTAATTTTACAGTTTCTGATATTTAGATGTTTACTCAAATAATCATCGATTTGTTTATCATAATCTTTGAGTTTTTCGTTATTTAGTTCAGATATCCATGTAGTTTCAACTAATGCATTTCTTTTAGTAAATGGTAGTGTATAAAAAAAATGAACTTTGTTTCTTTGATCACAAGCAAAGTCCATTAAATTGAATATTGCGTCATCAAAAAAATCTTTATCTGTTTCTATTTCAACTCCGCAAAAGTGTTGCCATAACTCACTTTGTTTATTCTCAAAACTAGGTACACTATTAAATACAATTGAATTTGATTTATCTATTTCATCAATACTTTTAAAAAACTGAATATTTTTATTTAATTTAAGTTTTGAAAGTATTTTTTCGTAGAACATACCACTATCAATTGTTTGATATGGTGTAGATTCGCAATCTATATATTTTGTATTATTGGGTGTATTTATTGTAAAATTATTCCAACTTTTTTTTACACAGTCATCAAAGTTGTGTGAAAAAACCTTCCAAAATGACCAGGTTTTATCTCTTTTATAATCTTCTCTTGGCTCAATAATTGCTAAAGTTTTATCTTTAAATTTTTCATAAATATCCAGCTCATATGCTAATGAAAGACCTGCACACCCCCCGCCTATAATTATGTAATCAAATTCTTTCATTTAAATTTATTTCCTCATTTATTAAATTATGATCATGATCAATATTATCATCGTTTTTACTTATAAGTGATAACTTAATTAAGTCAAAAATTGATAAAAAAGTTTCAATAATTTTTTCAATATTTGAAACATAAATTTTTCCTGACTTTTTGTAATTTTCAATGTTTTGTTTGTTTAAAATTTTATATCCTATTTTTCTATATACCCTTCTTGCAACTAAAATAGAAAATCTGAAACTTAAAGGTATTTCTTTTATTGAGTAAAATGAGTTTTCATAAAACATTTCTGAAAGCTTGATTGTAGTCTTTATATCCTCAAAACTTTCATTGATGTAAGATCTATTATTTTTTTTATCTTCCATAACATCCCTAGAAATATTTGTTAATTGCATAGCAATTCCAAGATCAATAGCTGATTTTAGAGATTTTTCTTTGTGAACATTCAGTATTTTAGCCATCATCAATCCAACTGTTCCAGCCACCCTATATGAATAAATTAATAATTCTTTTTTTGAATTAAGTTTAACATTTTCTTTTATATCAGAATAAATACCCTCGAATAAATCGTCCACAATTTTAGTTGAGATACTAAATTCATTAATAAGATCCCACATGTTTTCAATAACTGGATCATCATAATTTTTATTAAAAAAATTATTTCTAAATTTAATAAAATTATCTTTTTTTATTTCAATCTTGTTTTCATCATCAGCAATATTATCCACTTCTCTGCAAAAATCATAAAGTGCAGAGCATTTTTGATAGGTTTTTTTTGGTAAAAAAAAACCTGCCCAATTAAAAGATTTTGCGTAAATGGCTAAATAATTCTTTGTTAGCATTAAAATAATTTATCTAAAACTTTTGCAGAAGAGAGAACACCTGGCACCCCAGCCCCTGGATGTGTTCCTGCGCCAACAAAGTACAAACCATCATATATTTCTGATTTATTATGAAATCTAAAGTATGCGGATTGTGTAAATTTAGGTTGAATTGAAAACCCTGATCCAAATTTTGTATTTAATTCTTTTTCAAAGTAATCAGGCGTTAGATAAAAATCTTCAACTATATTGTTCTTAAGATCTGGCATTAAGTCTTTTTCCATTTTTTCAATTACAAGATTTTTCATTTTCTCACCTTCAGTTTCCCAATTTATTTTTGATTGATTGTTAGGAACAGGCACTAACACATAAAAGCAATCATTTCCTTCTGGGGCCATAGTTTTATCGGTCGCTGTAGGTCTGTGAAGATAATAGCTAATATCATTATTTAATTTTTTCTTATCAAATATGTCATCAAGATGTTCCTTATATTTATTTCCAAACTTTATTGTATGATGTTCAACATTTTCATAAATTTTTTTTGTTCCAAAATAGTAAACAAATAAACCCATAGAATATTCCATTCGGTTTTTTTTCCAATTAAACAACATGGAACTCTTCTTGCTTTTGCTTAACATTTTCTCATAAAATGCAGGTGGATCTGCATTACAAACAACATTATCTGCACCAATTTCATTTTCATTATTTAATTTTACACCACTTATTTTATTATTTTTTGTTATAATTTCAGTTACTTCACTGTTTTTTATTATTTCAATACCAACTTCATTCATTAACTTTTCAAAACCTTTAATTATATTTCCTGTTCCTCCAACTGAATAGTGTATTCCCCATTTTTTTTCTAAATAAAGAATTAATCCATAAATAGAAGTGGTGGTAAAAGGATTCCCCCCAACTAGTAAAGGATGCATGCTAAGCATTCTTCTTAATTTTTCATTTTTTATATAAGATGAAACAAGTGAGTAAACTGATTTATAACTTTTAAGTTTTAATAGAGCAGGCAATTGTTGCATCATTACGAAAGGTTTATCAAATGGTACATCTGCAAGTTCTAAAAAACCTTTATCAAATATCTTTTTTGTGAAATTAACTAATTTTTCATATCCATTCACATCTTCTTTGCTAAGCTTTTCAATTTGGTCTTTCATTTCATTTTCGTCACCTGAATAGTTAAATTTAGTTTTGTCTTCAAAAATAAATTGGTACCAAATTTTAAGTGGGGTTAGTTCTATATAATTCTTGGGATCTTTATTGAATAACTCAAACAATTCATTAATTAAATAGGGCGCAGTAATTACTGTTGGCCCTGCATCATATATAAATCCATTTCTTTTAAAGACCCTAGCTCTACCACCTAGGTCTGAGTGTTTTTCTATTAATTTTACTTTATGTCCTTTTGCCTTAAGTCTTAGTGCTGCTGCGATTCCACCAAATCCTGATCCAATGACTATAGAGTTCATTTTAATAATTTATAGCTTTTTTGAAAAATTGTAAGTTTATTATGAATTAATTTTTTTTAACTCTGCTTTAGTTTCATCTAAATTTTTTTGAAACACAGCGTCTAATTTTGACTTATCTACAGATGTAGTTATTATTTTTTTAACTGAGTCCACTGCAATCTTTATTGATGCGTCCTTAATTTCTTTTAAAGCCGCTTCTTTCATCTGACTTATTTTATTTTCAGCTAAATTTTTTTTAATTTCTGATGATTTATGAAACTTATCATTCATCTCAATTATTAATCTATCTGCATCTTTTTTTGCGTTTTCAAGAATTTCGTTACTAACAGACTTAGCTGTATCTAATTTTTTTTGTGAGTTGTCTAATAAAGTTTTTGCCTCGGTTCTTAATTTTTCACTTTCATCAATTTCATTTTTAATGTCAGATATCATTTTATCTAACATTTTAGAAATTTTTTGAGGAATTTTAAGGTAAATTAACGCTCCAAAAAAAATAATAAATGATACGGCTACCCAAAATGTTGCATCAATTGCCATAGTATTTATCTCCATTTCTTTTGTATAGATCGTCAACAATTGCAGATATACTGCTATTATTTACTTCAGCTCCAATTAATTTTTGCAATAACTCAGATGAAGTCTCAATAGCAATTTTATTTATTTTATCTGGCGCATTTTTTCTTAATGCATCTATTTCTTTTTCAGCCTCAGAAATTTCATCATCAATTTGCTTATCAAGTACTTCTCTTTTTGCACCAATGTCTTTTAGTGCTTTTTCTCTTGCTTGATTGAAAATACTATTAGCTTCAAGTTTGCTTTCAGATATGATTTCATCGTATTCTTTTAGTTTTGCATCACCATCTTCTCTTTGTTTCTCAGCAGCCTCAATATTTTCTAATATTTGAGATTTTCTCGACTCTAAGTTGTTACTAATTTTGGGTAGTATTATTTTAGATAAGACTAAATACATAACACCAAAAGTAAGTATTAGCCAAAAAATTTGAGAAACCCAAAACTCTGGATTTAATTGAGGCATACCTCCACTTTCAGCTGCAAAAGCTTCTTTAATAAAAAAGAAGCTAAAAAATATTGACTGAAAATATATTTTTTTAACCATCAATTTAAAACGCAAAGAGAATGATTAATGCAACTACCAATCCGAATAATCCTGTAGCTTCTGCAAGTGCAAAACCTAAAAGCAAGTTAGGAAATTGTTTTTGTGCTGCAGATGGATTTCTCATTGCACCTGACAAATAATTTCCAAAAATTATCCCGATACCAACACCGGCTCCAGCTAAAGCAATTGCCGCTAAACCTGCTCCGATCATTTTTGCTGCTTCTAATTCCATTATATCCTCCTCTGTTATTAATGGTGTAAATTTAATGCATCATTTAAATAGATGCAGGTTAAGATTGCAAAAACATAAGCTTGAAGAAAAGCAACTAAGATCTCCAAACCAGTTAACGCAACCGAAAAACTTAGTGGAAGCCACCCACCAACTATTCCAAGACTAATTACAAAGCCTCCGAAAACTTTCATCATTGTATGACCAGCCATCATATTGGCAAATAATCTAACTGATAAACTTATAGGTCTACTTAAATAAGAAATAATTTCTATAACAACAATTAAAGGGAGCAATACTGCAGGCACTCCACTTGGAACAAATAATTTTAAATACCCAAATCCATGTTTAATAAACCCAATTACAGTCACTCCAATAAATATAAATGCTGCGAGCGTAAATGTTACAATGATATGACTGGTTACAGTGAAAGTATAAGGTATCATTCCAAACATGTTGCAAAATAAAACAAACATGAATAGAGAAAATATAAATGCAAAGTATGGTTTAGCTTTTGATCCAGCTGTATCGCTAATCATTTTGGATACAAAGGTATAGCTAAGTTCTGCCAATAATTGAATTTTGTTTGGAAGAATTGAATTTTTTTTTGATCCTAAATTAAAGATTAACAATACAGATACAGTACTTAAAATCATAAACAAACTTGCGTTCGTAAATGATATGTCGAATGCTCCAACTTTAATTTCTGGTCCAATTCTATAAACATCGAATTGGGACATAGGATTTGCTGCCATAATACTTAATTATTTTTGCATTTTTTTTGCAGATCTAATCACATTGGTTATTCCAGCAACTACACCAACAAAAAAAAAAATTAATATAAACCAGGGTTTAGTACCAAAGGTCTTGTCAAAAATAAACCCAATAATTGTCCCCACAGCCACTGCAGAAACAAGTTCTGTGCTCAATTTGAATGCAGTTCCTATAGGTGAGGGGTCATTCTTCTTGTTGTAGAGATTTTTCTTTGAAATCTTACTTTTTGCAATCTCTAAGCGAGTTTTGAAAGGGTCTTTTGGCATTTATATAGTTTAAGCAACCATACTCTCTGCTTTTTGTAAATCAACAGCCACAAGCTGACTAATTCCTTTTTGAGGCATAGTTACCCCATATAGTCTGTTCATTTTTGACATGGTTAAAGCATGATGAGTTACAATTATGAATTTGGTGTTGGTGATTTTAATTAGTTCCTCAAGCAAACTGCAAAATCTTGTTACGTTAGCATCGTCAAGCGGTGCATCAACCTCATCTAATACACATATAGGTGAAGGGTTTGTTAAAAATACTGCAAAGATTAAAGAGAGGGCAGTTAACGCTTGCTCACCTCCAGATAACAAAGTTATAGATTGAAGTCTTTTTCCCGGAGGACTAACCAGCATTTCTAAACCTGCTTCAAGTGGATCATCAGAGTCCACCAATTCTAGTTTGGCATTTCCACCATTGAAAAGTTTTGTATAAACTTCATTAAATTTTCTATTAACTTTTTCAAAAGCTTCAATCAATCTTTCTCTTCCTTTTTGATTAAGTTCATTGATGCTATCTTTAAGTTTCATGATAGCAGTAACAAGGTCGGCACGATCCTGTTCCATTTTTTTTATCTCTTCTTCATATTTACTTGTTTCTTCATCTGCTTTTAAATTTACAGATCCTAATTTTTCTCTTTCTTGTTTTTTCTTGTCTAAAGCATCTTCTTGATCAACTGGATTTGGAAGCTCTTCTACTCCGTTTAAATTTGAATTTTCTAAAATATTATCTTCATTCAAATTTAGCTCAGAACTAATTCTATCAAGCAGATCATTTTTTCTTTTTTGCAGACCTTCAATTGTAGCTCCTGAGCTTGCTTTTCTTTCTCTGATTTGAATTGATTGCTCTTGTATTTCATTTAATTGCGTTCTTAACATTTCAATTTTTTGGTCTGTTTCATCTATAATCGCTTCATTATTAATTTTTTCTTTATCTGAAATTCTTAAATTTTCTGAAATTTGACCTTTTCTTTCAGCCTGTGCTCTAGGTTGGTTTTCTAAATTACTTAATTGTTTTGATAATTTTTCTTTTCTTTGTGTTAGTTCATTAACCATTTTTTCTGAGTTAGTTAATAAATTTTTCCAACTTTCAATTTCCGTTTCAATGGTTTTAATCCTCTCATTTCTTTTTATAGACTCATTTTTAATTGATTGATTTTTACTATATGCATCGGCATATTTTTCTTGGAGTAATTTTATATTTTCTGATTTTTCACTAACCCCTAATAGCTCATTTCTAGATCTCTCATTTTTCAAATCATTTAAAAAATTATCTAGTTCAATGCTACATCTATCTAGAAGTGTTGTTGCTTGATTTATTTCGTTACTATCTATTAATTCTTTTACTCTCGATATTGTATTTTTTACATTTCTTATTGGACCAACACTTATATTTACAGTTTCTTCAGCTAAATTGTTTATAACTTCATCAACAGCTTTTTGTTCTTCTTTAAGTTTATTTTTTGCATTTTCTAACTCTTCATTTGATAATTTTTCTGTTTCAAAATATTTAGAGTCTGTCTCAATTAATTCAGTTTTTTCTTCCTTCAATCTTTTTTCATTTGAGTTAGCATCTATAATAATTCCTTTTTCTCTCGTGATATCATCATCAAGTGTTTGAATTGATTTTTTGATGCTTTCTATCTCATCTTGAATTCTTGTATTTTCCTCATCTAAACTTTGAAGTTCTAGATTAAGTCTTTGTATCCTTGATAAATTTTCTATATTTTTTTCTCTCAATGGATTTACTTTATCTGTAAAAGTTTTAATTGAATTTTCTAATTCAGATATTTTGTTATTAAATCCTTCTACTTCTCCTTCTGCCTCAGTATTAATTTCATTTTCTATTCTAATTTCTTTGTCTATTTCTAATAATTTTAAATAATATAATCCTGCTTCAATTTTTTTAATTTGATCTGAAATTAGTTTGTATTTTGTTGCCTCTTCAGCTTGTTTTTGAAGATTTGCCAATTGTTTTTCTTGTTGTCTTCTTAGTTCATCTGCTCTTTTTAAATTGTTTTCAGCCGCACCTAATCTTAATTCAGCCTCATGTCTTCTAACGTGTAAACCAGATATTCCTGCAGCTTCTTCTAAAATGGCCCTTCTATCTGTTGGCTTTGCAGTTACCAAAGCACCTATTCTTCCCTGGCTAATCATTGATGGAGAGTGTGCACCAGTTGAAAGATCTGCAAAAAACATTTGAGCATCTCTTGCTCTTACTTCTTTATCATTAATGTAAAATTTAGATCCTTTATCTTTTTCTATTTTTCTTCTAATTTGTATTTGCTCCAACTCGCGGTATTGGATTGGACCTTCTTTATCTTTGTTTTCAACTTCAATAGATACTTCTGCAATATTTTTTGATGCTTTATTAGATGTTCCTGAAAATATAACATCTTCCATACCAGATCCACGCATACTTTTTGCCGAGGTCTCTCCCATTACCCATCTTAAAGACTCTACAATATTAGATTTACCACAGCCGTTTGGACCCACTATACCAGTAAGACCATTTTCAATTAAGAAGTTGGTTTTTTCAGCAAAAGATTTAAATCCATTTAATTGGATTTTTTTAAACTCCATGCACTAACTTATATCAGTTTTTCTAGAGCTTTTTTTAAATTTTTATAATTTAAGGGTTTTTCAAATTTTTTGTTGTTAATAATTATCGTAGGAGTTGCGTTAACTTTGAAGTTCTTTGCTCCATCGATTCGATCGTTTAATACAAAATCCTCTATTTCTTCATTATTTACACATGAATCAAAATCAATTGTAAATCCTTCATTTTTTAAAAATTTTTGCAAATTTTTATTTGCTTCCTCTATTGAACTTCCTTTGACCCATTTTTGTTGATTAGCGTATAAACTTTCAAGGATATCTGAATTTCCATCATTTTTACACTGAGAAACTTTTGATGCATTAAAAGCAGCTATGTCTAATGGAAAATGTCTAAATTCAATTTTAGCAATTCCTTTATCTAGAAATTCTTCCTTTAATTGAGGATAAACATTTTTATGAAAATTAGCACAGTGACTGCATGTTAAAGACTCAAATGCTATAATAGTTATTTTCGCATCTTCGTTACCAACTGTTATCCTTTTAATTTCCTCAGATTGTACATTTAAAACTGTAGTAAAAAATATTAATATTAAGAATATAATTTTTCTCATTTCTTTCTAAAAACCCTGGTTAACTCTGTTAATGATTTTTTAATTTTTTCGTTTTTAACATTTTTAATTTTATCTTGATATTTACTAATTGCCACATTTTTAACTTTTGTATCACTCGAGCCTGTTATTTCATGTTCATCGTCAAAGCTTATAAATTTAAGCTTTTCAACAACAGAATAGCCAAAAAAAATATTCATTTTATCTAAAATATCTTTTTTTGAATATTCTACGTCAACTTCATGACCTCGCTTGACCATAACCACTAAGGTGCTAACACCAAATTTATTTGAATTTTTAAATGTTTTTGGATAGCAAATTTTAAATAATTCGCTTCCAACTAAATATTTCCAATTGCTTAGCGTTTCTGAATATACATGACCTTTTTTATTTATTATTTTTTTGATATTTTTTGGCAAAGTGTCTTTGAAAGATCTTAATCCTTGAATGCTAGCGTTTCTCTGCTTAGTATTATTTTTAGATTGCATATGAAAGAACCAATAATAACAAATAATATTCTTAATTGGTATGATTTAAATAAAAGATCTTTACCTTGGAGAAAGAATGTTTCTCAATCAAAAAAGCAATACTACACTTTAGTAAGTGAATTTATGTTGCAGCAAACCCAAGTTGCAACGGTAATACCTTACTTTAACAGATTTATAAAAAATATTCCTACAATTGAAAAATTATCTAAATATGATGATAGAAAATTAATTAAACTTTGGGAGGGTCTTGGATACTATTCAAGAGTAAGAAATTTAAAAAAAACAGCTCAAATAGTTGTTAAAAATTTTAATAAAAAAATACCTAGAAATTTTGTAGATTTAAAGTCTCTTCCAGGAATTGGAGATTATACAGCAAGTGCAATTTCTGCAATTGCATTCAATGAACCAATAATTCCTCTGGATGGTAATATTGAAAGAGTACTAAAGAGATACTTATTTTTAAAAAAACAATATCAAATAAAAAAAGAAAATTTACACGAGAAGAAAAAAATTTTTGGA
>CABZXO010000015.1 GCA_902529645.1 uncultured Pelagibacteraceae bacterium
ATTGAAACATATTTAATCATTAAGTCATAAGATTTTTTAGCATCATTATCAAAAGTAAATATTCCATGGTTTAAAAGTATTAAGCAATTAATATTTGGATTTTTCTTATATACTTCATTAATTTTTTGAGCCAAACCAAATCCAGGCATTACGTAAGGTACTATACTAACCTTGGGTCCAAATATTTTTTTACAAAGATCTTTACCATTTGGTCTATTTGTTACATCCATGATTGCATCAGAATGGGTGTGATCAACAAATTTGAAAGGTAAAAAGGCATGTAAAAAAGTTTCTACAGATGGGTTAGGTGATTTAATATCTATCAAGTTTCTTTTTTGATATGCAACCATATCTTCATCACTTAAATATTTTTTGTTTTTAAGGGCTAAAAGTGGATTTAATTTTACCGCAGGTAAACCAGCTGGTTCTATTTCAGCCATGTCCCAACCACTTCCTTTAACACAGAGTACCTCGTAATTTTTGCCATCAATATCTTTAATTGATGTTTTTACAGAGGTATTTCCACCCCCATGTAATACAAGCTGACTATTTCTTCCTAATAATCTGGTAGTATAAACTCTTAAAGCCATGTCTTTTGAATGACCAAGTTTCGTATACTTTTTGATGTATTTTTTTGCCTCTAAATTTGACCAATTGTTTTTCACAGTTACAACCTCAGCGAAGTATTATAATAGTTTTTTGTTTGAAAGAAGCAAAAAATTTGATTAGTTTCATCAAGCATATTATGACAAAAGTTGGTGAACATATAACCCTAGATATTATTGGAACAACTAAAGAGTATGATCCGTCTGTATTTGAAAAAGTAATTAATGATATTGCAAAAGCTGCAAAAGTAACAATTTTAAATATTTCAAAATATAAATTTGAACCCCAAGGTTTTACAATTCTTGCTTTATTAGCTGAAAGTCACATTAGTTTTCATACTTTTCCAGAAAAAGGAATTATTAGTTTTGATTTCTTTACTTGTGGCAAAGTAAGCCCATCAGTTGCAATTGAAATAATAAAAAAAGAATTTGAACACAAAAGAATAGTTAAAAAAGAATTTAATAGAGACACAAAATCTCTTTATCATGATATATATAGCTCACCAGGTTTACAAAAATCTTATGTAGTAAATGATGTTTTAGAAGATTTTAAATCAATAGTAGGTCAACATATTGAAATTTTAGACTTAGAACAATTTGGTAAGTCTTTATTTATTGATGGTGAAATACAAGTCGCGTCAACTGATGAGCATTTATATAGCTCAACATTTGTTGGTTCTGGTTTAGATTTAAACAAAGATAACGAAAGAGCTGCAATTATTGGTGGAGGAGATGGGGGAGTTGCAAGAGAATGTATTTCTAAAAAATTTAATTTTATAGATTGGTATGAATTAGACCCTGAAGTAGTAGATGTTTGCAATAAGCATCTTGGAGATATTGGAAAAAAAGCAACTGAAAAAAATTCTGTAAAATGTGTTTGGGGTGATGCGTTTGAAAGTATTAAATCTGTAAATGATGATACTTACGATCATATATTTGTAGATCTTAATGATGATCAATTTTGTATAGATTTAGCTGCTAAGAATATGGACTCATTAATAAGAATTTTAAAACCCAAAGGAGTTATTACAGCTCAGGTCGGTAGTCAGGATAAAAAACCACAACAGGTTGAAAACTGGCTGAATGTTTTTAATCAAAATTTTGGGAATGCAAAATTAGCAAGAGTTTATATACCTAGCTTTGATTGTTCTTGGAATTTTTCTTCATCAATTAATCATTAATTTTTCTTTTTTCTTATTTAAATTTGTGAAATAATTCATCCTAATTAAAGGAGAAAATAATGAATATATTTAAAAAAACTATTTTAACAGTTCTCGCTTCTTTATTTATCATTGGAAATGTTTCTGCTGAAAAAATAAAAATTGGAACTGAAGGCGCTTACCCTCCATGGAATTCAAAAGATGCTTCAGGCAATCTTATTGGTTTTGAGGTAGAGCTTGCTCAAGAACTTTGTACAATAATGAAGTATGAGTGTACAATCGTAGAACAAGATTGGGACGGTATGATCCCAGCTTTAGTAATGAGAAAATTTGATGCGATTATGGCTGGAATGTCTATTACTGCTGAAAGACAAAAAACAATTACTTTTTCACAAGGTTATGCTGATGAAGTAGCTTCTCTTGCGGTAATGAAAGGTTCAAGCTTAGAGGGCATTGAAACACCAGAAGGTATCAATTTATCATTAGGTGGATCTGATGTTAAAAAAGCTCTTAAAACTTTAACAGGAGCACTTGCTGGTAAAACTGTATGTACTCAAACAGGAACAATTCACCAAAACTTTTTAGAGTCAGGTGACGTAGGAAGTGTAAATGTTAGAACTTATAAAACTCAAGATGAAGTTAACCTTGATTTAACTTCTGGAAGATGTGATGTTGCTTTAGCTGCAGCAGTAGCATTTACAGATTATGCAGATAAATCAGGTAAACCAGTTGTATTAGTTGGACCAACTTTTTCAGGTGGTGCATTTGGTAATGGCGTAGGCGTTGGTATCAGACAAGCTAGCGATAGCGCTATTGGAAAAAGAGATGCTAAAATCTTAAAAGACTTCAATAAAGCAATTAATAAAGCTAGAAAACAAGGAATTATTAGCAAACTTGCTATTAAGCATTTTGGTTTCGACGCTTCTATGTAATTCAATTTCAGATTAGGCGACTATAATATATAGTCGCCAATCTATATGGAACTTCTTGCATTTGGCAAAACTGGTTGGGGTGACGAGTTATTTTATGCAACCTTAATGACAATTGCTGTTTCTATAACAGCAATGTTGGTTGGTTTCTTTTTTGCATTAATTTTTACTCCTTTAAAACTTTCAAAATACAAAACTTTAAATTTAGTTGGTAATTTTTACACCACAGTTATCCGCGGTGTACCTGAACTTTTAGTTATTTATCTTTTCTTCTTTGGTGGAAGCGGTGCAATCATGTATGTAGCTTCTATTTTTGGTTATTATGAATACATAGAAATTAACGCGTTTATTACTGGTTCAATGGCTATTGGTATTATTTCTGGAGCTTATTCAACAGAAGTATTTCGAGGCGCAATTCAATCAATAGACAGAGGTCAGTTTGAAGCTGCTAAGGTTTTAGGTATAAATAAATTTGTCCAATTTTATAAAATAATTTTACCTCAAATGCTAAGGTTAGCTATTCCAAATTTAAGTAATGTTTGGCAAATAACATTAAAAGACACATCTCTTATTTCAGTAACAGGATTAGTAGAAATAATGAGACAATCTTATATTGCAGCAGGCTCAACAAGAGATCCACTGTTCTTTTATTCTTTTGCAGCAGTTTTATATCTGTTGCTTACTTACGTGAGTATGAAATTGATTAATAAGTTAGAAGTTAGGTATAGCAGGGGGTATTAATGGATTTTGATTTAATGATTACCAGTTTCCCTAAGCTTTTAGGAGCAACTGCAGTTACTTTAAAATTATTATCAGCATCATTATTTTTTGGATTATTAATAGGCCTTTTGTTTGCAATTTTAAGATTAAATAAAAAAATATTTATTAATAAATTTGCTTATGGCTATTCATATATATTTAGAGGAACACCTTTATTGGTTCAGATTTTCATAATTTATTTTGGATTGGGCCAAATTGAATATTTAAGAACAACATTCCTATGGGTAATTTTAAAAGAACCTTATTGGTGTGCAATTATAGCTTTTACTTTAAACACTGGCGCATATACCTCAGAAATTTTAAGATCAGCATTTCAAACAATAAAACCAGGTATAATCGAGGCTGGAAAAAGCTTGGGAATATCAAATAAAATAATTTTTTATAAAATCCAAATTCCAATTGCTATTAGACAATCACTACCTGCGTATGGAAATGAAATCATATTGATGATGAAAGGAACTTCTTTAGCAAGCACAGTAACCCTGATGGATTTAACTGGTGTTGCTAAATATATAATTTCAACAACTTTTAAACCAATTGAAGTATTTATTGTTGCGGGTGGAATTTATTTATTCATGACTTTCATAATTCATAATGTTATTAAATATTTAGAGAAAAAGTATAGTTTTCAATAATAAATAAAATGTATTTATCTCAACAACAAATTAAAGATTATCAAAATGATGGTGTGATAATAATTAAGGATATATTTAAAAATTGGGTTGAGCCACTCAGAAAAGGATTTCAAAAAGTTTTAGATAACCCAAGTAAGCATGGAAGAGAAAATGTAACTGACGATAATGGAAGTTTTTTTGAGGATTATTGTAATTGGGAAAGAATAGAAGAATTTAAAGATTGTTTATATAATTCACCTGGCGCTCAAATAGTTGCAGAAGCAACTAATTCTA
This sequence comes from uncultured Pelagibacteraceae bacterium, assembly GCA_902529645.1. Taxonomy (GTDB): domain Bacteria; phylum Pseudomonadota; class Alphaproteobacteria; order Pelagibacterales; family Pelagibacteraceae; genus Pelagibacter. The sequence goes on from CABZXO010000015.1 coordinate 4,383, forward strand.
AATCTACCCAAATTTTTCATGAACATATTTTTATAAAGGATCCAGGTACTAGTAAAGAAACACCATGGCACCAAGATATGCCATATTATTGTGTTGATGGTGATGATACAGGAAGTTTTTGGATTCCATTAGATGAAGTTGATCAGAAAAATAATCTTAAATTAATTGTAGGCTCTCACAAATGGCCAAAGTTAATTAGACCCACAAAATGGTCAAACAATCAATCCTGGTATGATGATAATAGTTGCTTTATGAATTTACCACCATCAAAAGAATTTGAAAAAAATATTTTAATTCCAGAACTAAGTTTGGGTGATGCTGTTTTATTTAATTTTAAAACTGTACATGGATCAACAGGAAACAATTCCTCTAAATCACGAAGAGCATTTTCGATGCGATTTATAGGAGATGATGTAAAATATTTTGATAGAGGAGGGCTAACATCTCCTCCATTTGATGGGATCAACTTAAAAACGGGAGATTTGATGAGAGATGATTGGTTTCCAAAAGTTTTTAGTAGCTAGTATATTCTTTAATTTCTTTAATATTTGAACCAGCGTAATTATTTATTTCTAATTTAATTTTTGCTCGGTCATCATTTAAAAAATGTACATCTCTAGATAATTTAATAAATTTTTCTCCAAAGTCTTTGTTTTTTTCACAATGTCTTTTATCATCTTCTATAACCCATAACTTAGCGTTAATTTCTTTTAAATCTTTAAACAATTTCTCTAATTTATCATCAGATTTGACATTTTTTTTTAACTGATCTTTTAGAATCGAATGTTCATTGGATATAAATTTTATTTTTTCAGGATCTTTAATTTTTTCTTTTTTTATTTCTAAGATTGAAATTTTGTCTAATAGTTCACCTACTGAAACTTCTACTATAATTTTATTCATTAAATTTTATACTATGTTAAAATGTTAAAAATATGTCTAATATTTTAATCATTAAACACGGATCTTTGGGTGATATAGCCCAAGCTTGTGGTGCAATTCAAGATATTTCTGAGAATCATAAAGGAGATGAAATTCATTTGCTCACAACTAAACCATACTTTGATTTATTTAAAAAAAACCCACATATTTCTGATGTTATTTTAGATAAGAGATTATCTAGACTGAATCTAGTTTATTTATATTCATTAATGAAAAACCTAAAAAAATATAATTTTTCCAAAGTTTATGATTTACAGAACTCAAGTAGAACAGCTTTTTATAAAAAAATTTTATTTCCTAAAACAACAAAAGATACTTGGTCATCAACAGAAACCACTTTACCTGAAGGAACTACAAAACAAGATTTTGATAAAGACTCTGTTTTGTCTAGATTTGATTATCAATTAAAAAGTTCAGGTATTAATACAAATCATACATTGAGCCCTGATTTTTCTTGGAGCACAACAGATATATCTCAAATAAAAAATTATCATCAATTAGATAAATATATTCTTCTTTTTCCTTTTTGTTCACCTCATTTAACTACAAAAAAATGGCCTTATTATAATGAGTTGATTTCTATGATTAGTGAAAAATCAGATAACAAATTTAAAGTAGTAATTGCACCTGGACCTAGTGAAATTAAAGAAGCATCAAACATTAATGCACTCTGTATTTTAGATAATGGCAAAGCTTTGGATATTTCACAATTAGCTGCATTAATCAAAGATAGCTCGTTTGTTGTTGCAAATGATACTGGACCCGCTCATATGACAGCACATTTAGGATCAAAAGGGATTGCTTTATTTGGATCTCACACAAGTCCTTTTAAAGTAAGTATAGAAAGAGAAAATTTTAAGGCAATTCAAGTAGAAGATCTATCAAAACTTTCTCCAGAAAAAGTATATGAGAGGTTGAAATCAATCTAATAATAAAATATTCACTTATTAAATATTGTATGAAATATATTGTAGTTATACCAGCAAGGTATAAGTCAAAAAGATTACCTGGAAAGCCTTTAGCAAACATCGGCGGATTACCAATGATTGTTAGGACTTATAATCAGTGTGCAAAAGTTGTAAGGAAAGATAAAATTGTTGTAGCTACAGATAGTTTCAAAATTAAAAATGTATGTGATAAGTATAATATAAAAAGTATAATAACTTCAAACAAATGTTTAACTGGAACTGATAGAGTAGCTGAAGTAGCAAAAAAAATTAAATGTAGTTTCTATATAAATGTTCAAGGAGATGAACCATTTTTTAATCCAAACGACTTAAAAATGTTAATCAAAGAAGCAGAAAAAAAACCAAAAGAAGTCATAAATGGATATACAGAAATAAAAGAAAAAAAATTATTTTTTAGTTCTTCAATACCAAAGGTAGTTTTTGATAAAAAAGGTTATCTTCTATATATGTCAAGAGGACCCATACCCTCTAACAAAGTATTAGAATTTAAAAAAGCTTGGAGACAGGTTTGTGCATACTCTTTTCCAAGAAATGCATTGTTTGATTTTAATAAGACTAAAAATAAAACACCCATTGAGTCTTTAGAGGATATTGAAATTTTAAGATTTTTAGAAAAAGGTTATAAGGTTAAAATGATTAAAATGTCCAATAAATCTTTAGCTGTTGATAATAATGAGGATTTGGAAAAAGCAAAAATTTATTTGAAATTTAAAAAACTTTAATTTTTATAATTTAGAACCTTCAAAATAACAGGAATTGTAAAAAGAATAAAAAGTAATCTGATTATATGATGAAATGCTACAAATTCTGGATCTAAATCAAACGCTATTGCTATAACTGCTACTTCATAAATTCCACCAGGACTGAAAGATAATATTAATGTTAAAATATTTGTGTCAACAAAGAATGTTGCAAAATAAGCTGCGAATAATCCAAAAATTACTAATATCGTAGTTGCCACAATGCTATGAAGAGAATTATTGGCTATCTCTTTAATAGTTTTTTCAGCAAACCTACAACCAACTGAAGACCCAAGAATTAGTAGACAAAAATTTATTGTTTCATCAGGCAATTTATATGAGGCTATATCTGTAATTTGTAATAAACCACTTGCAAACAATGTTCCAGATAGTAAAGCAGCAGGAATTCTAATTTTATCAAAAACAAAAATAAAAAATAAAGATGTAATAATAAGTAAAATTAAATTAAAATGATTTTGAGCTATATAATTGAAGTCATCATTTAAAAAAACATTATTGCCAGTATTATTAACTATAATAAATGGAATGACAGTTATTATGATAATTAATCTAATTAAGTGAGAGGTTGCAACTTGAGATAAATCTGTTTTTTCATTTTCAGCTAAAATCATTAAAGGACCCAGTGCACCAGGAGCGGCTGAAAATATTGAGGCCTTTTTCCCATAACTTGCAAATTTTTGAAGGTATTTAGCGACAACTAAAATACAAATTATTATATAGATTAACATAATTAATGAAGTCCAAATCCAATCAAGCATTTGATTAAATAGATTTTGATCTATGTAATTTCCAATATGCAAACCTAAAATTATCAAGATAAAACTTAATACTATTTTAGGCATAATGATTTTAAAACCTGATAAAGCAGCAATTGAGGTAACAATCATGGGTCCTAAAAACCAAGCTAAAGGACTATTAAAATAGTCAGCAATAATTGCACTAGGAAAAGAAATTATTAAAACACAAATAAATTTAATTGAAAATATTTGTTTTGTATTTTCAAGATAAGATTTGATTTTTTGCTTAATCATTAATTAAGCTTCTATCATCAACTATGTAAAAGATAAGAAAAAATATATTTGTCAATAAAGTGAAAATTTAATTTTTAAAATTAATAAAATTCTAAATTTTATTAATATTTTATGTGGGAAAATAATTTCAATTAACAGTTGTGTTACTTAATTAGAGGTTGAATAAAGATTAAGACTATAATTAACTTACATTTTTAAATTAGAGAGGGATAAATAATGAAAAACTTAAAAAAAATAGTTTCAGTATTATTCTCAGCAATCCTATTATTCTCAGCAACAACTACAAGCTCAGTAGCAATTGACAAATTGCACTTTGTAATTGGTGGTGGTGCTGGTGGTGGTTGGGATGGAACTGCTAGAGGTACTGGAGAAGCTTTAACAAAAGCTGGAATGTTAAGTAGTGCATCATTTGAAAATATGTCAGGTGGTGGTGGTGGTAAAGCTTTAGCTTATATGATCAATACTAAACCTGCTAACACAGTGTTAGTTCAATCAACACCATTAGTATTAAGATCAATTACTAGACACAAAGGTTATGTAAAAGGAAGTGGAACTTTATCTTATAAAGATGTTGTACCAATCGCTGGGGTAATCGGTGATTACGGTGCTATCGCAGTTTCAAAAAGTTCATCTTTTAAAAATTTTAAAGATGTAGTTGATGCATATAAAAAAGATCCAAATTCAGTTAAAATGGCTGGAGGATCAGTGAGAGGAAGTATGGATCATTTGATTGGTGCTTTAGCATTCCAAGCTGCAGGTGCAGACCCAAATGCTGTTCAATACATTCCTTATGATGCTGGTGGAAAAGCTTTAGCTGGACTTTTATCTGGAGAAACTCAAATCATTTCAACTGGTTTAGGTGAATTGATGGGCGCAAGAGACCAAGTGAGAATTATTGGTATTACTGCTCCTTCAAGAGTTTCTGATGCACCAGATGCACCAACTCTTAAAGAACAAGGATATGATGTACAATTCGTTAACTGGAGAGGTTTTTTTGGCCCTCCAGGTATGAGCAATGCTGATAGATCAGCTATTGCAAAAATGCTAGGCGATGTACAAAAAACTCCTGAATGGGAAACTGTCAGAGCAAGAAATGCTTGGGTTAATATTTATAACCCAGAAGGTAAGTTTGTTTCTTTCTTAGAAAAACAAACTCAAGAAATGACAGCTCTTATGAAAAAACTAGGAGTGATATAATCCATAGGGTTATTTAAAATTAGAGCAGTGAATATAAATACTACAAAAATTATATCACTGCTCTTTTTTATTTTTTCATCGTTTTATTTATACACAGCTTATCAAATTCAAGTTTTTGCATTTGATGAAAATGCACCATTTAATGCTAGAACATTTCCAATTTATTTAGGTTACGCAGGATTATTTTTTTCTGGATTAAAACTTATTTTACCAGATCCAAATACTATTAAAGTTGATCATAAAAATTTAGAGTATAAGAAAACAGGTATACTTATACTTATTGCTATTATTTATGGAGCTACAATTTTAAAAGTTGGTTATTTTTTAACTACTTCTTTATTTTTATTTGCTTCATATTATTTCTTAGGAGAACGAAGATGGATTTTAATGTTTTTATTATCTTTTCCATTTGTTGCTGCCTTTATGTATCTCCTTCATGGTATTCTTGATATTTATTTGAGAGATCCATTCTTACAGTCAATTGGAGTTATGGGATGATTGAAGGAATATTAATTGGATTAACAACAGCGCTTACTTTTCAAAATATTTTAATGGTTATGGTTGGTTGTTTTTTTGGAACAATTATTGGAATGCTTCCAGGCCTTGGTCCAATGACAGCTATTGCATTAATGATACCAATCACTTATGGTTTTGATCCTGCAACAGGATTAATTCTAATGGCTGGAGTTTATTATGGAGCAGTATTTGGTGGCTCTACTTCTTCTATATTATTAAATGCACCTGGTGTTCCCGGAACCGTTGCAACTTCATTTGATGGTTATCCTATGGCACAACAAGGTAAAGCGGGTAAGGCTTTAGCAATTGCTGCATGGAGTTCTTTTGCTGGTGGAACATTATCAGCAATTTATTTATTATTCATGGCACCAAGTTTATCAAAAGTAAGTTTATCTTTTAGATCACCAGATTATTTTGCTTTAATGATTTTAGGTTTAACGGCAATTGCAGCTTTTTCATCTAAAGGGCAATTTTTAAAAGCAATGATGATGGTAGTCCTAGGCTTGATGTTAGCTTCAGTTGGTCAAGATAGTTTGTCTGATATCACAAGATTTACATTTGATAATATGAACTTAACTGATGGAATTAGTTTTGTGCTTGTTGTGATGGCAACATTTGCAATGAGTGAAGCTTTAACAATTATTTTAAAAAGAAACGATCCAACCAGTGCTGCTAAACAAGTTTCTTTAACAGAACTTGGTTCAATTAGAATTAATAAAGAAGAACGTACAAAAATGTATAAAACAATTCCAAGATCATCAATTATTGGTTTTTTAATTGGTGTATTACCAGGAGCAGGTGCAACAATTGCATCTTTTTTAGCTTATGGAATGGAAAGAAATGTAGTCAGTGATGAAGAGAAAGAAAAATTTGGTAAAGGCAGTGTAAATGGTTTATCTGCACCAGAAACTGCAAATAATGCAGCCTGTTCGGGATCATTTGTTCCTATGCTTACATTAGGAATTCCTGGAAGTGGAACTACAGCAGTAATGCTTGGTGCTTTATTAGGTTTTGGAGTCCAGCCTGGTCCTAGACTTTATATGACTAACCCAGAAATTTTTTGGTCAATAATTATGTCTATGTATATTGGAATGGTAATCTTACTGATATTAAACTTACCACTCATTCCTTATATAGCTAGAATTCTTGCTGTTCCTAAAAATTACTTAATTCCTTTAATTTTATTTTTTTCTGTAACAGGTATTTATGTAATGTCATTTAATAACTTTGATATTTATTTAATGATTGGGATAGCTGTAGTAGCAACTTTTTTAAGATTATATGATTTCCCAATGCCACCATTGATATTAGCCTTTGTCTTAGGTGGATTAATGGAAGAAAACTTGAGACGATCTTTATTATTAAGCAATGGATCTTGGGAATTTTTATGGGACAGAACTTTAACTGCTTGTATTCTAGCAACAACAGTAATTATTGTTCTTTGGCATATATACAAAACTTTTTCTAAAAAAATTAAGATTTAATATCTATTTGTTTTCTAAAAAGTTGTTTATTAAGTTTCATTTGACGATATTACATCATGAAAACTCTTAAAAAAAATTTAGTTAATTTTTTGATGAGTGGTTTAAAACAAAGATGCCAGAACAAGTAATTATTATAGCTCCAATTACCGTGAACACATCTGGAAAATCATTATAAAATATATATCCAAAAATTATTGCCCAAAAAATTAAAGTGTAATGAAATGGTTGGATTATACTTGCTCTAGCTTTACTTAAAGCAATTATTTGAAGGTAAAGACCTAATGAAAAAAATATACCTATACCTAAAAACAATGGGTATAGCGAATTATCTATTGGCCTCCAAAAATTGGCAGCTAATAAAGACATGACTAATAAACCAATAATTGAGGTAAAAAATAAAGATGTTTCATTTGTGTCATATTTTGAAACTTTTTTAGTCATGACCTGATAAAGTCCTAGCAAAAATGCTGCCACTAGAGGTATTAAAGCTTTAGGATTAAAAATTGATGAAGTTGGTCTTAGAATTATTAAAACTCCAAGGAACCCAATAAAAATTGCGACCCATGTTTTAACAGACACTTTTTCTTTCAAGATTAGTGCAGATAAAGCAACAACTATTACTGGTGCTAAGGAACCGATACTATGAGCATTTGCTAAAGATAAATATTTAAATGATAAAACAAAACATCCAGACTCCATGATAGATAATAAGCTTCTAAATATCTGTAATTTAACATTTTGAGATTTATAAAATAAATTATTTTTTTTTCTCTTAGCTTCAAACAATGCTAAAAATAAAACAAAAAAATACTTAATAAAAAGTAATTGAAAAACTGAATGATTAATAATTAATGTTTTTTGTATAGTATCTAAAATAGAAAAGGATAAATAAGCAAAAATTCCAAAAAGTATTCCAACAGACTCTTTGGATTTCAAAATAAACATAAATTAGTTTAGGATTTTTTTATATTCTTCAATAATTTTTGACCAATAAAACTTATTTGCAAATTCTTTAGCATTCTTTCCATATTCTAAATATTTTTTATTTTCCAACATTGAATTAATTGAAGAATAAACCTCATCTAGACTGTTACCATCACATATTAAACCAGTTTTTTCATGATCAATTGCATCTGCTGCGCCACCATCCTTTCCGCCAAGAGAAGGTATTCCGTATTGGGCAGCCTCAACATACGATATGCCAAAACCTTCAACAGATTTTTTGTGAATAACTGAAGGCATCACAAAAATATTAGATTTTGAGACTAAAGCGTTTTTAAGATCAATACTAATATCTTTAAAAAACATTACTTGAGTTTCAAGATTGAGTTCTCTTACTAGTTTCTTAATATTTTTCTCTTCCTCTCCGTATCCAATACAAATATAAACGATGTCAGGATAAATTTGTTTTAAATTTCTTAAAGCCATCACTATTTTTTCATGATTTTTACGTTTATCAAATCTTGAAACCGTAATTAGTCTTGGATTTTTAAGTTTAAGTATACTTTCAACTTTGTCTAAAGTTTTTTTGTTTAATTCTGCAGCAGGATCTACACCTGGATTTATTACAATTACTTTATTTGCATTGACTCCAAGTTCTATTGCTAGATTTTTTGTAAATTGTGAATTTGCTATAACTTTTTCCACATTATTTAAAACATCCAAAACTCTTTTGTTCTGAGTAGAGCCTTTAGGATGATTAATTTCTTTACTGTGAATTAAACAGTATTTTTTTTTAGATGTTTTAATTAGTTCTAAGCTTTTCCAATGATCAGCAATAACACCATCTATTTTATTTTCTTTAATATATTCATTTATTAATTGTGCCTTTCTAAATTTTCTTAGTAATTTGATTCCACCAACTCTTTCAATTGAAAAAGAAGTTTGCTCGTCGAATTCTTTATGATTTTCTTTATAATCTGCAAAAACTTTAATCATAAAGTTTTTTGACAACTCTCTTGATAAACCCCACATTAAATTTTGCATACCACCAAGCTCAGGTGGGAATGATCTAGTTACAATTAGATACATTAATCATACTTCCATTTAATACCACAGCCAGCACTTGGTATTTGATCTTTGGGACCTTTTCCAGTTTCAGCTATTTGTCTCATAGCTAATAGCAAATCACTTTCTCCGTCTTTTACTGGAATAAAGTTTTTAAGTTCTCTTAATCTTCCTCTGTATTGTAGTTCTAAATTTTTATTATACCCAAAGAAATCTGGAGTACATACAGCGTCATATGCTTTGGCAATTTCTTGATTTTCATCATGTAAATAAGGAAAATTAAAATGATTTTTATAAGAAAATTTAATCATGTTATCAAACGAGTCATCTGGATAATTAACATAGTCATTTGAGCATATAGCAACAGATTTAATACCAATTTTTTTTAATTCACCACAATCTTCAACTAATTCTTTTGTAATTGCTTTTACATATGGACAATGATTACAAATAAACATTATCAAAGTTCCATTTTCACCTCTTACATCATTTAAGGACAAAATTTTGTTATCAGTAGATTTTAATTCAAATGGAATAGCTTTTTGACCAAAATCACATATTGGAGTTTGTATAGGCATAATGTAAAATATAGATAATGTTTTATGATTTAAAAGATAAAAAACCAAAAAACTCTGGCGAAAATTGGGTTGCTCCTAATGCAACCATAATAGGGGACGTTACTTTAGAAAAAAATACAAGTATTTGGTTTAATGCAGTTCTCAGAGGCGATATTGAGAACATTCATATTGGCGAGGGATCCAATGTTCAAGATGGAAGTATTTTACACACTGATCCTGGATGTCCATTAAAAGTAGGAAAAAATGTTACTGTTGGTCATTTAGTTATGCTGCATGGATGTACCATTGGAGATAACAGTTTAATAGGAATTGGAGCTGTCATCTTAAATAAAGTCATTGTTGGAAAAAACTGTATTATCGGAGCAAAGGCCTTAATTACAGAAAATAAAGTCATACCTGATAACTCTTTAGTTGTAGGATCTCCAGGTAAAGTTATTAGAGAAGTTTCAGAGGAAGAAAAAAAAGCAGTGCTTGAAAACACAAAACATTATCAAGATAATTGGAAAAAATATTCTAAATCAATTTTTTAATTATATTTAAATTAAACTAATGACTAGACATCCCCATCATTTTAAAATTGCTTTTGCTTTAGCTTTTTCTGCTGGAGCGTGGGGAATTTATTGGTTACCACAAAGAATACTTGTTGAAGGTGGTCTTACAGGTGGATGGGGGACTATTGCTCAAATGATCATAGGATTTTTAATTTTATTACCAATTGCTATTTGGAGATCAATTAAAAAAAAAGAAACTGGTTTGGAGTTACCAGTCACTGGTTTACTAGTTGGTGGTGGTTTCATTTGTTATGCTTTAAGTTTTCTTTTAACTGACGTTGTACGAGCATTAATATTATTTTATATGACGCCAATTTGGACAACAATATTTGAAATATTATTTTTAAAAAAAAGACCTGGTTTAGAAAGAGTGCTTACTTTGGGATTAGCTCTTGGTGGTTTATGGATAGTTTTTAGTAAACAAACGATTATACCTCTTCCAGAAAATGCTGGAGATTGGTTGGCGTTAGTGGGTGGAGCAATATTTGCAGGTGGAATGATAAGACTTGAAGTTGTTAAAACTGACGGTGTATTTCCAGTTATATTTTCATTTTTTTTCTATGGAGCTTTATTCAATATAGTTGCTGGGTTTTTTTTAGTTGATTATCTTGGAGAAATGCCTGCTATTGAAGCATTTATTTCAATGTCTTCTTTTTTACTTGTCATATCTGTTTTTTATTTTATTCCAACAGCAATAGTAATACTCTGGGCTCCAAGTAAATTAGGTGCAGGTTTATGTTCAATACTTTTTCTTGCAGAAATTGTTGTTGGAGTAATAAGTTCAGGTATACTTACAAACGAACCATTTGGTTGGAGAGAGATAGCGGGTAGCTCGTTGATAGTTTTAGGAGGAATTTTAGCAGTAGTACTTGCTCCTAAAGAGGAAAATTTTATAAATTAAAATGTTACAAATATTTAAACAAAATTTTATATAAGAGAAGACAATGCCAGCTGGATATGTAATAGCTCAATTAAAAATAACTAATCCTGAAAATTATAAAGAATATGTGCAAAAAGTTACACCACTAGTAAAAAAATTTGGTGGAGAATTTTTGGTAAGAGCTGGTGAATTTCAAATTTTTGATGGAGAAACAAAATTTCCTAGAATAATAATTCTTAAATTCCCTAGTTATGAAAAAGCGCTAGAGTGGTATAATTCTGATGAGTACAAACCAATAAAACAAATAAGATTAGATAATTCAGAAGGATCAAATATAATTATAAAAGGAGTATGAAAAAAATAATTTTTTTAATTTTTTTTTTATTAAATACGAATTTATCTTTTGCTGCAGATAGATTTATACCACTTGAATTATTCACCGGTGGAGAAATTCGTGAAGATTCTGAAATTAAATTTACAAAAGCTAATTTGGTCTTTGGAGAAAAGAAAAGAAAAAAAATATTAGGTCCTGAAGATTGGAAAAATCCAAATACAGGTGAGATAATTAAAGTTTATAAAAGAACAAGAAAAAGCCAAAGTGGAGTAAAAACACAATTGTTTACTATTACTAATGATGGACAATGTATTGGAAGAGTTTGGGATAGTAGGCGTGGTGGAAAAATAATTATAAATGGATGTAAATTTCCTTTAGGAGTTTGGAAAGAAGGAGAAACCAGGTCTTTTGAAGGATCTTCTGGAGGAAAACCTAGAAAAATTGAATTAACAATTTTAAAATTAGGAAAAAAACAAAATAGTAGCATAAAATTTAATTGGAAATTATATAATATGAGAAATGGGAAATTAATGGATGATAATGATTACACTTTTTCCCCAGGAAAAGCGATGGTAGACTTAAATGATAAAAATATTTCTAAATGATTAAAATATTAATAATAGTTTTATCCCTATTTTCAAATGCCGTTTTTGCATCAGATGAAAAAAGTGGAAGATATTTTGAAGATCAACCAGATGTTACTGATGAACCTCAAGTTCATTTTATTTATCTCTTAAACAAAGATAGCGAGGATAGAGAATGGGATATCAATGGAAAAATGGAGAAGGAATTATTAGAGGCTAATGAAAAAATGTTTGAAATGACAAAAGGTAAGCAAAAATTTAGATATGACATGAGGGAAGATGGAAAAATGGATATTTCTTTTGTTAGGTTTGATAAACAATATAAAGGAAATTATGGAATGAACTATCCTGACGCTTATTTAACAAAATTAGGATTTAACAGTCCAAATAAATTGTATTTTGCATGGGTAGATGTAGGACATAGAGATGGTGGCCAAGGAAGTGTACACCATGGTTATATTTTTTTAAAAAGTAAACATAACCCGACTACAAAAAAAAGAATTTTAATTACCTTACATGAGTTAATGCATGTAAACGGATTTGCATGGGCCTGTACAAGAGGAAATAAAAATGGACATAAAACTGGAACTATAATCGGAGGCCCGGAAGGAGGTGATAAATACAAGTTAGGTTCATTGTATAATCATAAAGATCCTACTTGTCCTGATTTTAAAGACTCAGTATTTTTAGAACCAACTTCTAGTTCGCCATTTAATCCAGTATACTTAAAATGTGCAATGGCCGCAGAGGTTGGTCGAGGTATTTCTCCTGATAGTAATTATGAATGGAGGGATAGATATTCTCATAAAAAATTAAAAAAAATAAAAAAAAAAAGAACTTGGTGTACATATAACAGATATAAAGAGTTTAATAGTTTCTAAAAAAAACTAATTTAGGTAAAAAGCAAGTCATTAATAGAATAAACTATTAATCCAATTATTATGAAAAATAGAATTAAAAAAGAAATTTGCCCACTCAACTTTGTTTTAATTTTGGTTTTACCCTCTTTAAATTTTTTAAAATGAATACTCCCAAATCTCATTACAGCCAATCCTAAAATTATAAGAAATGCTGTAAATATATATCCAGTAACCATCTATGGAACTAACCAGGTATCTTTATTATTTTCTAAATTAAATTTTGCTCTTCGATGACCTTTAGCTGCTAAATAAAGCCATTCTATAGATTTGATTTTACATTGTATAACAGTAAAGTTTTTATAACCTTCTTCACTTTGTTCTTTTGTATAATCAAAATTATCTAATTCTGGTTTAAGTCCAGAGGTTGGTAGATCTGATTCTGTTCCAGGCCCATTGTCAACTAAATAACATTTTCTACTTATGTGTTGGGTTTTAGACCAAGATTCTTTTGTTACATCATTATTGTGATTAATAATGCATTCTACTTTTAATCTGACCTGTATCTTTTTATCTTTATCATAAAATAACATTGCAGCATTTTTATTTGCTTTTAGCTTTCCTATTTTATCTGATCTAATGTCACTATGATATTGTAATATATTATTTGACTGGTCTGATTTTCTTAAAACTACAATTCTTCCATCAAGATCAGATTGATCGCCACAAATAAATACAGGTATTCTAAAAGGTGAACTTCTATCCTTAACAGCATTATCTAACATTGACCAAATTTTTTTTTTGATCTCCGTAAAGTCCTCATAATAAGGAACGCTATCAGTCACAAATTATTTTTTCTTTTTTAATCTAGCAATCAAACCTGAACTGTCCCAACGATTACCACCCATTTCTTGAACTTCAGCATAATAACCATCAATAATTTCAGTTATAGGAACAGGTGAGCCATTTTTCTTTGCTTCTTCAATTGCAATTTTTAAATCTTTTCTCATCCAATCAATAGCAAAGCCATAATCAAATTTATCATCTGTCATAGTTCGATATCTATTTTCCATCTGCCAAGATTGAGCTGCACCTTTAGATATTGTTTCCATAACTTTATCCATATCTAAACCAGCGTTTATTCCAAAATTTATTGCTTCAGATAAACCTTGTACTGTTCCAGCAATACACATTTGGTTCATCATTTTTGTTAACTGACCACTTCCACAAGGACCAATTAATTTTACTTTTTTACTATAACAATTAATTACAGGCTCAGCTTTTTTAAATACTTCTTCATCACCACCAACCATTACTGTTAGTATTCCACCTTCAGCACCAGCTTGTCCTCCTGAAATTGGTGCATCTAAAAAACTAAAACCTTTATCACCCGCCTTTTTATTTAATTCCCTTGATACTTCAGCAGATACAGTTGAGTTATCAATAAAAATAGACCCAACTTTTGCAGTATTAAACAATCCATTCTCTCCAGTTGCTACTTCTCTTAAATCATCATCATTACCAACACATGTAAAAATGAAATCAGCATCTTCTGCAGCCTCCGCGGGTGTATTTGCCATTTTACCTTTATATTCAGCAATCCATTTTTCAGCTTTTGATTTTGTTCTATTAAAAACAGTTACATTGTGTCCGGCTTTTGATATATATCCAGCCATTGGGTAGCCCATCACCCCAAGACCTATGAAAGCAACATTAAAAGTCATAATTTTTTTATATGTTTAAAAGTTTAAGTTTAAAAGTAATTGTATTTGGATTTATTTTTACATTTTTTTCAAGCTTTGGACAGAGTTTTTTTCTTGGGCTTTTTAATTCTAGTATTAGAGACACATTGTCAATTACACATGGACAATTTGGCTCAATTTATGCATCAGCCACTTTATTAAGTAGTATCGTTTTAGTTTGGATTGGAAAAAAAATTGATGATATGAATATATTGAAGTTTGCATCATATGTAATAATTTTTTTATCAGCTTCATGTTTTATATTTTCAAAGATTTCATCTGTTATTTTTTTATTTGTAGGAATTTTTCTAATGCGTTTAGCTGGGCAAGGTTTATCAAGTCACACAGCTACAACTACTATATCTCGTTTTTTTGAAAAAAATAGAGGTAGGGCTTTAAGTACAGTTTGGTTAGGATTGTCATTAGCTGAATTTATAATGCCAGTTTTAATTGTTTTTTTATTAACTTTTATAGAATGGAGAGATATTTGGGTTTCAATTTCTATTTTAGTTATACTTATTTTACCTATTGCAACTTTTCTTTTAGTTAAAAAGGTTAATCTTGATAGTAGAGAAGAATCTAAAATAGAGGAGAATTATAAAGAAATTAAACAATGGAAAAGAATAGAAGTTTTAAAAGATTATAGATTTTACATCATTTGTATGACAATGCTGGCTATGCCATGGATTGCAACAGGATCTTTCGTTTATCAGTCTTTTATAACTTCCTCTAAAGAGTGGGGACCTTATGTGATTGCACAATCATTTATGGCTTACTCTATTTTATCGGTGATTACTTTGTTTATATCTGGTTTTTTAATTGATAAATTTTCAAGTAGAAAATTATTAATTTATATGAATATCCCACTTCTGTGTGGTACTATAGTTCTCTACTATTTTAATGCACCGCTGTCTTCTTTTGTATTTTTTGGTTTAGTGGGAGTAACCAATGGTTTTGCAAACGTACTTGGTTCATCAACTTGGGCTGAGATTTATGGTGTTAAATATATTGGGTCTATAAAAGCCTTAACAACTGCTTTGATGGTATTTTCAACTGCTTTTGGTACAGCTTTATTTGGTTTCTTGATTGATATTGGTTTTTCAATTGAAAATATAGCTTTTGTGTCAGGAGCCTACATTTTTGGCTCGATTATTCTTCTTTATTTAGTCAAAAATAAGCTTAATCCAAATTATTTATAAAATAGCTCTTGATTTTTAAAGACTCACTGTGTAGATACTGCGCATGGCAAGAGTTACTGTAGAAGATTGTGTAGATAAAGTAGAAAGTCCTTACGAATTAGTTTTAGTTGCTAAGGAAAGAGCTACTCAGCTTAATGCTGGTATTGAACCAACATTAGATAGAGATAACGATAAAAATACTGTTATTTCTTTGAGAGAAATCGCTGAAGATAAAATTAAAGTTTCAGATTTAACTGATAGCGCTATTTACAAACTTAGAAAACATGTTGAGCAAGTAGATGATATTGCAGAGGATGATGAAGAGATAGGTGATGATTTTGAAAATTTATACAAAGGTGAAATTTCAAAAAGTGGTACACCAATATTACCATCCAAAAGAGCTAGAAAAACACCTGAAAAAATTCAAGTAACAAAAGAAGATTTGGCTGAGCTATCAGAAACAGCTACAGCAGATGTTGATAATTCTGTAGGAGAAGAAACTATGAATGAGCAAGGAGAAGTTTCTTTAGACGAAGTATCAGAATCAGAAAATCAAGAAGCAGATGTATCTTCAGATGACACTGAAGCTTCAAACTCATAAAAAAATAATATAAAGTCATACCATGAATAGGAAGATATCAGTTGCTCCTATGATGGATTGCACAGATCGTCATGAACGATATTTTCTTAGATTAATATCCAAAAATACTTTGCTTTATACTGAGATGGTAGTCGATGAAGCTATAAATAGAGGAGATAAAAAAAAGTTATTGGAGTTTAATATTAACGAGAAACCTGTAGTACTTCAATTAGGAGGATCTTCTCCAAAACTTTTAGCTGAAGCCACTATAATAGGTGAAGATTTTGGTTATGATGAAATCAATCTTAACCTAGGTTGTCCTAGTAAAAAAGTTGAAAAAAATAGATTTGGTGTTTGTTTAATGAAAGAGCCAAATTTAGTGGCAGATTGTTTAAGTAAAATGCAATCAGTTACACAACTACCAGTAACTATAAAAACAAGAATTGGTTACGATGATGTTGAAGATTATGAAAACTTACATAGTTTTATTTCTACTCTAAAAGCAACTGGGGTTAAAACTTTTATCATACATGCAAGAAAAGCAATGTTAGGTAAATTTACTCCTAAGCAAAATTTAAATATTCCTCCTCTAAAATACGAATATGTTTATAAATTAAAAGAGGATTTTCCTAATCAAGAGATTATTATCAATGGAGGAATAACTTCAGTAGATGAAATAAAACCTCATTTAGAAAAAACAGATGGTGTAATGATAGGAAGAGCTGCGTATCATACTCCTTATTTATTAGCAGATATTGAAAGAGAAATATTTAATAACGAAGATGTTCCAAGTAGACAAGATGTAATTGAACAACTCATTCCTTATATTAAAGAAGAATTAAAAAAAGGAACAAGACTAAATCAAATCATGAGACATACTCTTGGTTTATTTCATGGCCAAACAGGTGCAAGTTATTGGAAAAGGTATTTAAGTGAAAACATGTGTGTAAGAGATGCTGACGTTAAAAAAATTGATCACATCATGGATAAAATTAAATACAATAATGTAGATACTAGAGTAGGGCAGTCTGCTTAGTTCAATATTAACAAACGAATACAGTTATATTATTTTATTAATGGCTTTAACAGCTATTCCAGTAGGTTTTGTTGCTGGATTATTTGGTATCGGTGGAGGGTTGATAAGTGTTCCCTTTTTATATTTTATTTTTGGCTCTTTAGAAATTGATCCTCAATATGTTATGCACCTTGCAGTAGGAACTTCCTTTGCAATTATAATACCAACATCTACTGTTTCAGTTTTAACACATCATAAATTTAAAGTTGTTGATTTTGATATTGTTAAGAATTACGGTCTGTTTGTTGTAAAAGGTGTTATCGTCGGTACTGCTTTTGCAGCGTCTTTAAAAACTAAATCCTTAGTTTTATTTTTTTCTATAATGATATTTTTTTTAGGAATTTACTTACTTTTAATAAAAGAAAAGGAACAAAATATAATTATTAAAATGAAATTACATCTGAAAGTAATTCTTGGTTTTCTTGTTGGTTTTATATCTGCGCCTATGGGTATAGGAGGTGCGGTAATGAATGTGCCTATCCTCAAATTCTTTGGCTATTCAATAAATAAAGCTATTGGAAGTGCAGCGGCAATAGGTTTTTTAATCGCTCTTTTTGGAGCAATAGGTTTTTTAATTTCTGGTAATTATTTAAATTCTAATCTTCCATTAAGTATTGGCTTTATAAATATACCTGCTTTTTTAATTTTCATACCGATTACAACATTTATGGCTAGAATAGGAGCTAAAACTGTTCACAGTATTGATAAAAACAAAATTAGTAATTTTTTTGGAATATTTCTACTAGTAGTTTCGGTTAAATTTTTTTACGAATATTTAAAATTATAAAAAAAAGAGGTGACTTCAGTCTCCCTCCATCACCTCACGTTATAAGAATAGGTGATTCTTTACATTTTTATGAACACTTATTAGTTGAAAATGAACTTTGTTAACTATTAAATTTTTTGATCGTATTCACCAATTTTTCCAGTTTTTTGGAGTAAATCATCAATAAAATCAAATATTTTTTTCTTTCTTTCATCCGATGTAGGACTTTCAGTTACAATTACTAAAGATGGCTTATTTGAGGAAGCTCTTATTAGCCCCCAAGAACCATCTTCAAATGAAAACCTAACTCCATTAACAGTTAAAATATCATTAATAACTTGGCCATTTATCTCAGTTTTGTTTTCTTTTAAATCTTTAATTTGTTTAACTAGATTTTCAACAACAATATACTTTTCTTCATCTTTGCAAAAAGGTGCCATTGTTGGTGTTTGAAACGTGTTAGGTAATTCACTAATAATTTCACTAATTTTTTTATTTTGATTATCTAATAAGTGGCAAACCTGAATTGCTGAATTTATGCCATCATCATACCCAAAACCTAATGGCTGATTAAAGAAAAAATGTCCACTTTTTTCAAATCCAGCTAAAGCTTTTTCTGTGTTTACTTTTCTTTTTATATGTGAATGTCCAGTTTTCCAATAAATAGTTTCACAATTATTTTCTATTAATATTTTATCTTTTGAATATAAACCTGTCGATTTTACATCGACTACAAACTTAGAATTTTTATATTTATTTGATAGATTTCTAGCTATTAAAAGACCTATTTTATCAGAAAATATTTCATTACCTTTATTATCAATAACACCAACTCTATCTCCATCACCATCAAATCCAAAACCTATATCAGCATTGTTTTCTCTAACAACTTTAGCTATTTCATGAAGCATTTGTAGATCCTCTGGATTAGGATTATATTTAGGAAAATTCCAATCTAGGTTACAATCTAACTCAATCACTTCACATCCAATACCTCTTAGAATATCTGGAGCAAAAACGCCTGCTGTTCCATTTCCACAGGCAACTACAGCTTTTATTTTTTTTTTAATTTTATTTTTACTAATTAAGTTGTTTTTATAAATTTTATCAAAATCTTCAATTTGTTTTTCATTTCCTTCTCCTTTAGAAAAATTTTCATTTAAGGTGATTTCTTTTAGTTCTTTCATTTCATCAGGTGCGTGAGTTAGTCCTTTTTTGATACCCATTTTCACACCTGTCCAACCATTTTCATTATGACTTGCTGTAACCATTGCAACTGCATCTGCATCTAAATTAAATTGTGCAAAATAAACCATTGGGGATAATGACAGACCTATATCTTCAATATTACATCCGGTAGATATTAATCCTTTTTTAAGAGCAGCTTTTATCTCTTCACTATAATATCGGTAATCATGTCCAACTATGATTCTTGGATTTTCTTTCTTAGTATGAATTTTTATTTGCGTTCCAAGACCTCTACCTAGATTCTCTATGCCAGCTGCATTTATGTCTTTTTCATACAACCATCGAGCGTCATATTCTCTGAAGCCATAGGGATCTATTTTTATGTTTTGATTCATTAGTATTTACTTAACCTTTTTATGTTAATTTCTTAGAAATAATTTAATTTTTTTGTTGATTATCATATTGTCGCGTTCTATAAATGTTCTGTTGTTTAAATGTTTATATAGTATATTTACAACAAACGCCTACAACATATAGTTGTTTTCGTACTAATAACAAAATATATTAAACTTTTATGAATAAGATTCTTTCTCAGGCCCTCAAAAAAGCTGTCTCTGAATATAGCCCTGAAGTTAAGGAAGTTTCAAAAATAAATAAGCCAGACCTTTTCTCTTTGAATAATGAAACAGAATTATTTCAAAATGATAAAGGCATTATAATTAAAATTGATCGTTCAAAAGATGCAAATCTTACTGACTTTGGTAAAGCAACTTTAAAAGATAGATACTTAGGTTTTAACGAATCTTTCCAAGATTTATTTGCAAGAGTAGCAAGTACTTATGCAGATGATAATTTACACGCTCAAAGAATTTATAACTACATCAGTAATCTTTGGTTTATGCCAGCAACTCCAGTTTTATCAAATGGTGGTACAAAAAGAGGATTACCCATTTCATGTTTTTTGAATGAAGCATCAGATAGCTTAGGGGGCATTCTTGATTTATGGAGTGAAAATGTTTGGTTGGCAGCAAAGGGTGGAGGAATAGGAAGTTACTGGGGTAATTTAAGATCTATAGGTGAAAAAATAGGAAGAGTTGGAAAAACCTCTGGAATAATTCCTTTTATAAAAGTTATGGACTCTTTGACTATGGCAATTAGTCAAGGATCATTAAGAAGAGGTTCTGCTGCATGTTATCTTCCAATAGACCATCCAGAGATAGAAGAGTTTATTGAAATGAGAAGACCAACAGGCGGTGATCCAAATAGAAAAGCACTAAACTTACATCATGGTGTTTTAGTTTCAGATGCTTTTATGAGAGCAGTCGAAACTGACGAACAATGGGCA
>CABZXO010000016.1 GCA_902529645.1 uncultured Pelagibacteraceae bacterium
GAAAACTCTAACTTAATCCAAAATCTTAATCAGGCCAACGAGCTAGGTGTAGACTTTATGTGTTATAATATGTGCAAAGATACTACTAAAGGTATGAGTTTAAACCAGCTGGATAAATTCTGTAAACTACAATGTCCAATAAAATAAAAGGCTTCACCCTAATAGAACTCCTAGTCGTTGTGGCTATCATCGGTATTCTTGCTGCAGTAGGCGTGGTTGCTTATAGTGGGTATACGAGTGGTGCAAAGAAAAAAACTACAATTGCTAATCATAAACTAATTGTAAAATATATCCAAAATGAGTGGGCTAAATGTGAAATAGGAGAAACATCGGTAATGCCTTTGAATGGAACAAATCAATTAAATTGTAACGCAAACATTGCAGACCCAAATATAGTCACTGCAGCAAGAAAGGTTTTAAATACAACTATTACTGATGTTTATGGAGGCACTGATATATATTTAGGAACTTTTTACAAATGTTATGCTAGTGGTTTATATAACATGGAAGGACAAGGACAACATGCGGTAGCACAAGGATACAATGCATCTAAAGGAAAATATTTTGCCTACGTATATACATGTGTGGAAAATTCTGGAACACCTTTAATTACAAATATACAATTAAATTAATAAGAGCATGGAATATAAACAAAATTCATAACGTACACACGACGTATAGATCGGTTGTATTTTTTAAATAACGTTGATACTGCAAACTAAATTAACAAATGAGTAGGGGCGTTCTGTTGCCAGGTGCCCCGGACCCCGTTTGCTTAATTAACTAAGTTAATTAGGCAGCAAGTGCGTAACTTTCGTTAGCAATTATAAATTAGCCCGTTACGGTGGAACAATCCCGAACGAAAGAATAGCCTTTAGTCACCCGTCGAATCTAGTTCACCCCCATAAGTTGTAATGGTGGAGGTGGTGGGTACTGCCCCCACGTCCGCAATGGTTATTACGAAATTCGTTTATCGTCGTAGTTGGAAATCCAACATTATTAATATAAAAGTAATTACAACAGATTCAATAACAATCATGAAATTAACTAAAGAACAACAAGAAGAAATAAAAAATCAACAAACTCAAAGCAACCAAACAAAAAGAGTTACTGCTCCTGAGCTTGAAAGAATCCTATATGAAGCAATCCCAGCTTTAGATCATGGTTTTGTTAGAGTAGTTGATTATATGGGTGATGATACATCAATAGTTCAATCAGCTAGAGTGTCATATGGAAAAGGAACAAAACAAGTTTCAACCGATAAAGGTTTGATTAAATATTTGATGAGGCACTGGCACAGCACTCCATTTGAAATGTGTGAAATTAAATATCATGTTAAGCTTCCAATATTTATTGCTAGACAATGGATTAGACATAGAACTGCAAATGTAAATGAATATTCTGCAAGGTATTCAATTCTGGATAAAGAATTTTATTTGCCATCACAAGAAAATTTAGCCGCTCAATCAATTAGTAACAGACAAGGTAGAGGAGATGTTTTGGAAGGAAAACAGGCAGAGGAAGTTTTGGAACTTTTAAAAAGTGATGCAGAGAGAACTTATAAAAATTATGAGAATATGCTTAATGAAAGATTTGATGGATCAACTATTGATGAAAATAAAAAAGGTTTAGCAAGAGAACTTGCAAGAATGAATTTAACTCTAAATACTTACACTCAATGGTATTGGAAAACTGATTTATTAAACTTAATGAATTTTTTAAGATTAAGAGCTGATAGTCATGCTCAATATGAAATTAGGGTTTATGCTGACATAATGCTGGATACTGTAAAAAAATGGGTTCCTATAACTTATGATGCTTTTATAGATTATAGAGTTGGTGGAACTGAGGTTTCTGCAAAAGGAAAATTAATTATTCAAAAACTTATTAAAGGTGAAAATGTAGATGTCGAAAGTTCTGGGTTGTCTAAAAGAGAGTGGAATGAATTAATGACTGCTTTTGAACTTAAAGATAAGTTGATTTAATTTTTTCAGCAAAATTAAGATATATCTTAGAAATTTCATGTTCAGGGCTAGCCTCTACAATTGGCTTTCCCTCATCACCAGTTTTACCCACTTCTGGATTAATTGGAATTTCACCTAAAAATTCTTTTTGAAATTCCTCTGCAGTTTTCTTAACACCACCTTCTCCAAAAATTTTATATTTTTTTCCATCGTCACCTATAAAATAACTCATGTTATCAACTAAACCTAAGATTTTAACTCCAAGTTTATCAAACATTTTTATTCCTCTTTTAACATCTAAAAGAGCTACTTCTTGAGGTGTACTTACAATTATTGCACCATCCATTTTTATTTCTTGTGAAAATGTAAGTTGAGTGTCACCAGTTCCTGGAGGCATATCAACAATAATAAAATCTAAATCTTTCCAATTTACTTTCTGAGTAAAAGTTTTAATTGCACTTGTTACCATAGGACCACGCCATATCATTGGAGTTTGTTGGTCAGCTAAAAAACCAATTGACATACACTGAACATCATATTTTGTAATTGGATCTAATTTTTGACCATCACTTTTTGGTTTTTCATTAATATTAAACATTTTAGGAATTGATGGACCATAAATATCCGCATCTAAAAGACCGACTTCACATCCAATTTTTTTTAACGCCAAAGCAAGATTCGTTGCAAATGTAGATTTTCCAACACCACCTTTTGCGCTAGAGATAGCTATAGTAAACTTTGTTCCGTTAATCGGATTTTTAATGAATTTTTTAGGTTCTAACTTACTTTTCATTGCGGCACTAAGTTCAGGTTTTTTATCAGGCATGAAAGTATCATTACTTGTTTTTTACAATAAAGACACTATATACTTTGGCATATGTCAGACAATTTCAAAGGTCAAAGTCCTTGGGGAGCACCTCCTGGTGGAGGTAGTAGTGGCAATGGATCAGGTAGAGGTCCTACACCTCCAAATGTTGACGAATTAATTAGAGATCTTCAAGATAAGATCAAAAAATTTTTACCAGGTGGAAAAACTTCAGGAGGAAAATCTATCAGTTTAATTTTATTAGTTTTGGTTTTTGTATGGTTAGCTAGTGGACTTTATAGAGTATTACCCGATGAACAAGGGGTGGTATTAAGATTTGGTAAGTTTGTAAAAACTACACAGCCTGGTTTAAATTATCATATCCCATTTCCAGTTGAAAGTGTTCAAACACCAAAAGTTACTAAAGTGAATCGAATGGATATAGGATTTAGATCTGAAAGAGACAGTGGTTTCTCCACAGGTGGTGGGGTTGCCGATGTACCACAAGAAAGCTTGATGTTAACCGGAGATGAAAATATTGTTAATATAGACTTTTCAGTATTTTGGGTGATTAAGGACGCTGGTAATTTTTTATTTAAAATTCAAGATCCAGAAGGTACTGTCAAAGCAGCTGCTGAAACTGCAATGAGGGAAGTAATTGCAAAAAGTGATATTCAACCAATCTTGACCGAAGGAAGATCAAAAATTGAGCTCGAAACTCAAGAAATTATTCAAACAATTTTAGATGATTACGAAAGTGGTATTCAAATTACGCAGGTGCAAACTCAGAAAGCAGACCCGCCTGATCAAGTAATTGACGCATTTAGAGATGTGCAAGCCGCAAGAGCAGATATGGAAAGATCCAAAAACGAAGCTGAAGCTTATGCTAATGATGTTATTCCAAGAGCACGAGGGGAAGCGCAAAAAATTTTACAAGCAGCTGAAGCATATAAAAAAGAGGTTGTTGCAAAAGCAGAGGGTGAAGCAAGCAGATTTATTGCTATATACAATGAGTATAAAAATGCAAAAGCTGTTACTCAAGAAAGAATGTATTTAGAAACTATGGAAAAAGTTTTAGCAGATATTGATAAAGTTATTATTGAAAAAAATGCAGGCTCTGGTGTAGTCCCATACTTACCTTTACCTGAATTAAAAAAGAAAGCGACAAATTAAAATGAAAGCTGGAAAAATTTTAGCAGGAGTACTAGTTGCAATAGGCTTTGTGGCCTTTTTATCAGTAATTATAGTTAAAGAAGTTAACCAAGCAATTATTCTTCAATTTGGTGATCCAAAAAGAATTATAATGAAACCAGGATTAAATTTTAAAATTCCTTTCATCCAAAACGTTGTTTATTTAGATAAAAGAATTTTAAACTTAGATGCTCCACCAGAAGAGGTTATTGCATCAGACCAGAAACGTTTGATTGTAGATGCATTCGCAAGATTTCAAATCGTTGATCCACTTAAGTTTTATATTTCAGTTGGAAATGAAAGAGTTGCAAGATCAAGATTATCTACAATTATAAATTCAAGAATTAGAAATGTACTGGGTCAAGAGGAATTACAAACATTATTATCTAAAGATAGATCTAAGCAAATGGCCTTAATTAAAGAAGGTGTAAACAATGAGGCACAAAATTTTGGAATTAACATTGTAGATGTTAGAATTAAAAGAGCAGATCTTCCGCAAGCAAATAGTGATGCGATTTATAGAAGAATGCAGACTGAAAGGGAGAGAGAAGCAAAAGAATTTAGAGCAAAAGGTGCAGAGATGGCTGTAACTATTACATCAACAGCAGATAAGGAAGTTACGGTAATCTTGGCAGATGCTCAAAAACAATCAGAGATTATGAAAGGTGAAGGTGACGGTTTAAGAAACAAAATATTTGCTGATGCCTTTGGTCAAGATCCAGAGTTTTTTGCTTTCTATAGAGCTATGCAGGCCTATGAAAAAGCTCTAATTGGTGGTGAAACCTCTCTAATTTTGTCACCAGATAGTGAATTTTTTAAATTTTTTGGAAATATAAAACCTGAAATACAACAATAATCCTTAAATGCGTGAGCTAGTTATAGCTTTTGGACTTTTCTTATTTATTGAAGGAATTTTGTACGCCTTATTTCCAGCAAAAATGAAAAGTATGTTAAAAAAATTAGAACTTGTTAAAGATAGCCAACTAAGATCAGGTGGACTCATTTTTGCATTAATAGGTTTTGTAATTATTTATTTTATAAAGAGTTAATGAGAAAAATTAAAATTATATTTGTTACAATAGTTCTATCATTCACTTTTTCATTTAGTGTAAATTCTAAAACAACTCCTATCTCATTCGCAGATCTTGCAGAAAAATTAATGCCGTCTGTAGTAAATATTTCTACAACAACAACTGTGGTAACTAATACCAATCCATTTCCTTTTCAATTTCCTCCAGGGTCTCCTTTTGAGGATATGTTTAAAGAATTTGGCACACCTCAGGAAAGAAAATCAGCTGCATTAGGATCTGGATTTATTATAGATGAAAAGGGAATTGTAGTTACGAATAATCATGTAATTCAAGATGCTGATGACATTATTGTTAGAGTAAATGGTGATCGAGAATTTAAAGCAAAGGTTTTGGGTGCTGACCCTCTTATGGATATTGCAGTTTTAAAATTAGAAACAGATGAAAAGTTTGTCCCCGTAGCTTTTGGAGACTCTGATAAAGCAAGGATTGGAGATTGGGTTTTAGCAATTGGAAATCCATTTGGTTTAGGTGGAACTGTTACAGCTGGAATTATTTCTGCTAGAAATAGATCAATTGGTTTATCAAGATATGAAGATTTTATACAAACAGATGCTTCTATAAACTCTGGAAATTCAGGTGGACCGCTCTTTGATATGGAAGGAAATGTAATTGGAATAAATACAGCAATTCTTGGACGTAACGGTTCTATTGGTATTGGATTTTCAATACCATCAAACAGTGCTCAAATTGTCATTAAACAATTAATTGAATTTGGCGAAACAAAAAGAGGTTGGTTAGGTGTTAGAATTCAAGATGTTACAAAAGAAATTGCTGAAGTTGAAAAATTAGATAAAGCACGTGGGGCACTTGTTGCAAGTGTTGCTGAAAACAGTCCTTCAGAAAAAGCAGGAATTCAAGCTGGTGATATTATTTTGGAATTTAATGGAGAAAAAATAAATCAAATGAAAGAACTCCCAGCTATTGTTGCAAGAACAGAAGTTGGAAAAAAAGTTGAAGTTAAAATTTGGAGAGACAAAAAAGAAATAATTAAAAATGTGATTTTAGGAAGGTTAGAAACTTCAGATGATTTTAAAATAAGCAAAAATAAGGAAAGCGAACAACAGAATAATGAAGAAATAATAGAAAGTTTGAAAATAGCAGTTCGAACATTGACTAAAGAAGATATAAAAAATAGAAATCTTCCAAACCAGACAACAGGACTTGTTATAACAAAAATTGCAAAAAATAGTCCTCTAGTAAATTCTATAGAGATTAATAGTATTATTGTTGAAGCTCAGAAGAAAAAAATTAGATCAGCTGATGACTTAAGAGATATTACTAAAGAGATTCTTAATTCAAATCAAAAGACAGTTTTACTCGCAATCTATAATAATCAAAATCAAAGACGATACATTGGTGTTAAGCTAAACTAGTAATGGATTTAAAATCCAAGATAATATTAATATCTGGACCCACAGCATCAGGAAAATCAGGTTTTGCAATTAAAGTTGCAAAAAAAGTCGATGGAGAAATTATTAATGCAGACAGCATACAAGTATACAAAGAGCTTAAAATTTTGTCAGCTAGACCAGATCCAAAAAAATATCAGAAAATAAAACATCACTTATATGGTTTTCATAATGTAACAAAAAACTTCTCCACAGGTGATTGGCTTAAGTTAGTAATTAAAAAAATTAAGGAAATTCAAAAAAGAAAAAAAACTCCAATTCTTGTTGGAGGGACAGGTTTATACTTTAAAGCTTTAACTGATGGTTTAGTTACAATACCAAATATTTCATTTAAATTAAGAAATCAAATTAGAGATTTACAAAAAAAACTTGGACAAAAGAAGTTTTATGAAAGACTATTAAAATTAGATCCATCCTTAAGAGGAAAAATAAACCCTACAGACAGTCAAAGATCTATCAGAGCTTATGAAGTTAGAAAGTTTACAAAAAAATCTCTTACTGAATGGTTTAAAAATACAAAATCAAACTTCATGGAAGATGATTTTTTTAAAGTTTATATTGATTTTCCCAGACAAGAATTAATTGAGCGCATCAACGTAAGAACAAGGGAAATGATGGAAAATGGAGCAATAAAAGAAGTAAAAGATTTTTTAAAGTTAAGAGTTAGAAAAGATAAAAGTGCCAACAAGGCCATCGGAGTTAATGAAATTAGAGAATATTTAAAAAAACAAAAAGATTTGAATGATACTAGAGATAAAATAGCCATAAAAACTAGACAATACGCTAAAAGACAAAGCACTTGGGCTAGAGGGAACATGATGAGCTGGATAAAATTAAAGCCAAAAGACGTAAATAAATTTTTAAAAAAAATTTAAAATTTTCATTCTTAAACTTGACCAATGAGTACAACTTCAGCTAGATTGCATAATGCCAAAATTATTTACTGGAGCAGAAATCGTATTTAAATGTCTTGAAGATCAAAAGGTAGAGCATATCTTTGGTTATCCTGGGGGTGCAGTGTTACCGATTTATGATGAATTAAAAAATCATCCTTCAATAAAACATATTTTAGTTAGACATGAACAAGGTGCTGGCCACGCAGCTGAAGGATATGCAAGATCATCTGGAAAACCAGGAGTAGTTTTAGTTACATCAGGTCCTGGAGCTACAAATGTTGTAACTGCCTTAACTGATGCTTATATGGACTCAGTTCCATTAGTTTGTATTTCTGGTCAAGTTCCGACACACTTAATTGGAACAGACGCATTTCAAGAATGTGATACGACAGGAATTACAAGACCTTGTACGAAACATAATTGGTTAGTAAAAGATATAAAGAATCTTTCAAAAGTTATGCATGAAGCTTTTAGAGTTGCAACGACAGGAAGACCTGGACCAGTTTTAATTGATATTCCAAAAGATGTTCAATTTGCAAAAACAAAATATAAAAAACCAATTAAAGAACAAAAATTAAATGGAACTTTACATAACAAATTTTCTCAAGATCAAATTGACGAATTAGTTAAACTATTAAGCAAAACAAAAAAACCAGTCATTTATAGTGGTGGGGGAGTGATTAATTCAGGACCAAAAGCAAGTCAGGCTTTAAGAGAATTTGTAGATTTAACCGGTTTTCCAATTACTTCTACTCTTCAGGGTTTGGGTGCATACCCTGGAGATGATAATCAATTTTTAGGAATGCTTGGAATGCATGGTACTTATGAAGCAAATAATGCAATGCATGATTGTGATTTACTAATTAACATTGGTGCCAGGTTCGATGATCGTATTACTGGAAAAATAGATGAGTTTTCTCCAAATTCAAAAAAAGTTCATATTGACATTGATCCATCCTCAATTAACAAAATTATCAAGGTTGATCTTGCAATAGTTGGAGATGTTACGAGTGTTATAAGTAAAATAAATAAAACAATTACAAAAAGTAAAAACGGTCATAGTAAATCCAACAAATCAAATATTGCTAAATGGTGGGAACAAATAGAGAAATGGAGAGAAAAAAATTCTCTTAATTTTGTTAACAGTGATGAAAGTATTAAACCTCAACATGCTGTGCAAAGACTTTATGAATTAACTAAAAATAAAGATACTTATGTTACCACTGAGGTTGGGCAACATCAAATGTGGGCAGCCCAGCATTATAAATTTAATAAACCAAACAGATGGATGACATCTGGTGGTTTAGGAACTATGGGTTATGGATTACCAGCAGCAGTTGGTGTGCAAATCGCTCATCCTGAAAAATTAGTAATTGATATTGCGGGAGAAGCTTCAGTTTTAATGACTATGCAAGAAATGTCTACCGCAGTTCAGTACAATCTTCCTATAAAAATATTTATTTTAAATAATCAATATATGGGAATGGTAAGACAATGGCAGGAATTGCTGCACGAAAAAAACTATTCTGAGAGTTACTCTGAAGCATTACCAGATTTTATGAAAATGGCAGAAGCTTACGGATGCAAAGGTATTAAAGCTGACAATCCATCTGAACTTGATTATAAAATTCAGGAAATGATCGACTACAATGGACCTGTTATTTTTGATTGTCATGTAGATCCTAACGAAAATTGTTTTCCAATGATCCCATCTGGAAAACCACACAATCAAATGATCTTAGGCCCAAATGATCAAGAGGATAATAAAATTAAGGGAAAAGGCAAAGCTTTAGTATAATTAAAATGTCGAAATTAAAGTCAGCCTATAGTATACCTACAAAGAAAGAAAAACCAGAGACGTATATTTTTGTTGTGTGGGTTGATAATGAAGCTGGTGTACTTGCTAGAGTTGTCGGTCTTTTTTCAGGAAGAGGGTATAATATAGAGTCTTTAGCAGTTGCTGAAGTTGATGCAATTAAAAATATTTCAAGAATAACAATCGTTACTACAGGAACCCCACAAGTGATAGACCAAATTAAGCTTCAACTAACTAAACTGGTTCCTGTCCATAAAGTAGCGGAATTTCAGAGGGAAGATAAAAATGTAATTTTTAAAGAAATGGCTTTATTTAAAGTTGTTGGCAAAAGAAATAAAATAGAAAAATGTTTAAATGCTTGTAAAAGATTTAATCCCATAATATTAGACAAAACTAAAACTTCTGCCGTAATTCAGATTACTGCACTAAGACGAGAAATTGATAAAATGAATAAAAAATTAAAGCCCTTTGGACTTATTAGCACTTCGAGAACTGGAGCAGTAGCTATGACAAGAGGTGCTAAAATATTTAATTAATTTAATAGGAGAAATAATATGAAAATGTTTTATGAAAAAGATGCAGATGTAAATCTAATTAAAAGTAAAAAAATTGCAATTTTTGGATATGGAAGTCAAGGTCATGCCCATGCATTAAATTTAAAAGACAGTGGAGTAAAAGATATAGTTGTAGCATTAAGAGAAGGTTCATCTAGTGCAGCTAAAGCAGAATCAAAGGGACTAAAAGTAATGAATTTATCTGATGCTGCTGAATGGGCAGATGTAGTAATGATTTTAACTCCAGATGAATTACAAGCAGAAATTTATAAGAATCATATCGAACAAAGAGTAAGAGAAGGAACAAGTATTGCATTTGCTCATGGTTTAAATGTTCATTATGATTTAATTAAAGCTAGAAAAGATCTAGATGTTTTTATGGTTGCTCCAAAAGGACCAGGTCATTTAGTAAGAAGCGAATATGAAAAAGGAGGTGGAGTACCTTGTTTATTTGCAGTACATCAAAATGGTTCAGGAAAAGCTAGAGACTTAGCTTTGTCTTATGCTTCAGCAGTTGGTGGAGGAAGATCAGGAATTATTGAAACTACATTTAAAGACGAGGTTGAAACAGATTTATTTGGTGAACAAACTGTATTGTGTGGAGGTTTGGTTGAATTAATCAAAAATGGTTATGAAACTTTAGTTGAAGCAGGATATGAACCTGAAATGGCATACTTTGAAACTGTTCATGAAGTTAAATTAATTGTCGATTTAATTTATGAGGGTGGAATTGCAAATATGAATTATTCAATATCAAATACTGCTGAATATGGCGAATATCAATCAGGACCAAGAGTGGTAAATAAAGAGGAAACTAAAAAAAGAATGAAGGAAGTTTTGGCTGAAATTCAATCTGGAAAATTCACTAAGGAGTGGATGGATGAATGTAAAAATGGTCAGAAAAATTTTCTAGCTACAAGGGCTAAATTAGCTGAGCATCCAGTCGAAAAAGTTGGTGCCGAACTTAGAGCTATGATGCCTTGGATTGGTAAGAAAAAATTAGTTGATAGTGATAAAAGTTAAATTTTATCAGTAAATTATTGCTACTATAATTCAATTATTTCACTTATACTTTTTTAAATAAATTTTAAAAATGAGGGGAATAATGATGACTAAAAATATAATAAGAATACTATTGTCATTAGTTCTAGTATTCGGATTTTCTTCAGCATGGGCGAAAACTATCAAATGGTCTATGCAAGGAGACAGTCTAACACTGGATCCACATGCACAAAATGAAGGTCCAACTACGCAAGTATCTAGACAAGTTTATGAAGCTCTAGTTCAAAGAGGGTTGGACATGAAAATAGGACCTGCCTTAGCTACAAAATGGAAAGCTACTGATCCAAATACATGGATTTTTACTTTAAGAGAAGATGCTAAGTTTTCAGATGGTTCTGGAATGACATCTGCAGATGTTGTTTTTAGTATATTAAGAGCTAAGCAAAGAACATCTGATTTTAAAGAATACATCAGCACAGTTTCAAATGTTGAAGCGGTTGGAGATTACTCTGTTAAAATAACTACAAGTAAACCAAATCCTATTCTTTTAAACCAACTATCAAACATTTTTATAATGTCTAAAGCTTGGTCAGAGGAAAACTTTGCAATGTCTCCACAAAATTGGGATGCAGGACAAGAAACTTTCTCTGCTACTAATGCTATGGGAACTGGTCCTTTTAAAATAACTTTAAGAGAGCCTAACACCAAGACAGTATTTAAAAGAAATAAACATTGGTGGGGTGAAATGAAGGACAAAAAAGTAACTCAAATTGAATTAATGCCTATTAAAAATGCAGCTACAAGAGTGGCAGCTTTATTATCTGGTGAAATTGATATAGTTACTGATGCTCCTGTTCAAGACTTAAAAAGAATTGGATCTTCTTCAGGTCACAAAGTTGAAAGTACAGCTCAAATGAGAACAATTTTCTTAGGTATGGATCAATCAGCAGACAAATTAAGAACTGGTAATACAGGTGATAATCCATTTAAGAAAAAAGAAGTAAGACAAGCTCTTTATCAAGCAATTGATATTGAAGCGATCAAGAAAAAAGTTATGAGAGGTTTAAGTGAACCAGCAGGAATTATAACTTTCCCAGGTGTAAATGGATATACAGCTGATCTTGATAAAAGATTACCTTACGATGTTAATGCCGCAAAAAAACTTTTAGCTGATGCGGGTTATCCTAATGGTTTTGACGTTGAACTTAGATGTCCTAATGACAGATATGTAAACGATGAAGCAATATGTACTGCCGTTGTTGGAATGTTGGGTAAAATTGGAGTTAACGTTAACTTATTTGCTCAAACTAAAAGTAAACACTTTAAAGAGCTTAAAGATGATCAAGGTGATTTCTATATGCTAGGATGGGGTGTTCCAACTTTAGATAGTCACTATGTTTTCCATTACTTATATGAAACTGGTGCTAGCTGGAACAAAGTTAACTTTAGTAACGCTGATGTTGATGCTGCAATTAGAGTTATGGAAGGTGAAGTTGATTTAGATAAAAGAAATGCTGCAATTGCAAAAGCTTGGAAAATTGTAAAAGATGATATTGCTTATCTTCCTTTACATCACCAAGTAATATCTTGGGCATCTAAAAGCAATGTTAATGTTCCTATCAGACCGAATAACGAACCGTTATTCAGAACTGCTAGTTTTAACTAATTAAAAAATTATTACAAGCCCTTTAAATTTTTAAAGGGCTTGTAAGTTTAAACCTTCACAAATTGATAAAATATTTTTTTAAAAGGCTGTTTCAATCTGCTTTGGTGATGTTGGTTGTCGCCTTTGTATCTTTCTCTTTATTTAATTTTGTTGGTGATCCAATTAATAACATGGTTGGAGAAGAGACCTCTGATGAGGAAAGAGCAGAATTAAGAGAAACATTAGGTTTGATGGATCCAATTCATGTGCAGTTTTCAAGGTTTATAGTTAATGCTTCTAAAGGTGAGTTTGGAATTTCGTATCAATTAAGAAGACCTGTTTCAGAATTAATTGTTGAGAGATTGCCAGCTACTATTGAACTTGTAGTTATTTCAGCACTAATTGCACTTGTAACTGGTACATTATTAGGAGTTTATACAGGTATAAATCGAAAAGGCTTTTTAAGTGATTTTGTTTTGGCAGTGTCCTTGTTGGGTGTTTCGCTCCCCACATTTGTAATTGGTATATTATTTATATATTTATTTGCAGTAATCTTAGGAATATTGCCTTCTTTTGGAAGAGGAGATGTTGTTGATTTAGGTTTTTGGACTACAGGATTTTTAACAGTCTCTGGACTTAAAGCAATTATACTTCCTTCAGTAACATTAAGTCTTTTCCAAATGACTTATATCATCAGACTTGTACGAGCAGAGATGATGGAAATATTACAAACAGATTATATTAAATTTGCGCGTGCTCGAGGTATTAGTGAAAATAGTATTAAATACAAACATGCATTAAAAAATGGATTGATACCAGTAATAACTATAGCAGGAATAAATATCGGGACTCTAATTGCGTTTTCAATTATTACTGAAACTGTTTTTCAATGGCCTGGTATGGGCTTTTTATTTATTCAAGCAGTTCAATTTGTAGATATACCAATCATGTCAGCTTATTTAGTTTTTATAGCTTTTGTTTTCGTAATGATAAATTTTATAGTTGATATTCTTTATTATTTAATTGACCCAAGAATAAGAGTTAAAGGAGATGCTGCAAGTGGATAACAAAACTTTAAGTACTTGGGAAAGAATCAAAGATAATGATATTTATCATAGCTTTATTAAATCGCCTACTGCCATTATATCATCTACAATTTTGTTTGTAATTTTTTTCTGTTCTTTTTTTGTTGAGCTCGTAACACCTTACAATCCCTTTGACCCATCCTCTCTATCATTGATGGATGCATTTACACCACCTTCATGGACAGAAGATGGTCTTGCTAAATTTATTTTAGGCACTGATGGACAAGGAAGAGATATGTTATCAACAATTTTGTATGGATGTAGGATTTCTTTAATAGTAGGTTTTTCTGCGATAATTTTTAGCTTAATTCTTGGAGTTGGATTGGGATTAACAGCAGGATTTTTTGGGGGAAAATATGAAATGATAGTAATGAGATTAACTGATGTTCAGTTAACAGTACCAAGTATTTTGATGGCATTGTTGGTTGATGGAATAGCAAGAGGATTAATCTCAAGAGAAATGCATGATCAAATGGCAATCTATGTTTTAATATTTGCAATAGGGATTTCAGAGTGGCCACAATTTGCTAGAGTTTCTAGAGCTGCAACTTTGGTGGAAAAAAATAAAGACTATGTTTCAGCATCAACAATAATTGGGGTTTCTAATATAATTATTATGTTTAAACATATTTTACCAAATATTTTAAGACCGGTGTTAGTAATTGGAACTATTGGTTTAGCTCTTGCTATTTTAGCTGAGTCTACTTTAAGTTTTTTAGGAGTTGGCGTACCTCCAACAACACCGTCTTTAGGGACATTGATACGACTTGGTAATGACTTTTTATTTTCAGGAGAATGGTGGATAACTTTTTTTCCAGCAATTTTCTTAGTTATTTTAGCATTTTCAATTAATTTATTAGGGGATTGGATGAGAGATACTTTAAATCCAAAATTAAAAAAATGACATTTTTAAAAATAAACAATCTTAGTGTTGATTACCAAATGAGAAAAGAAACAGTTAACGCTGCTAAGAATGTGAATATTGAGGTTAATAAAGGAGAAATTTTAGGATTAGTTGGAGAGTCTGGATCAGGAAAAAGTACAGTAGGAAACGCTATTATAAATTTAATTGATGAGCCAGGTAAGGTATCTAGTGGATCAGTTATTTTAGGTGATCTTAACATTCATGAAAATTCTGAAAGCATTGTTAAATACAGAGGAAATAAAATTGGATTGATATTTCAAGATCCTCAAACTTCACTTAACCCAATTCTTACAGTGGGGGAACAGTTAATTGAAACAATTCAAACTCATCTTAAATTAAGCAAAGAAGAAGCAAAAAATAAATCTTTAAATTTATTAAAAGAGGTTGGTATAAAAGATGCGGAGACAAGATTTGATAATTATCCTCACCAATTCTCAGGTGGAATGAGACAGAGAGTAGTAATTTCTTTAGCTCTATGTTGCGAACCAGAATTGTTAATTGCAGATGAACCAACAACAGCATTAGATGTATCAATTCAATCTCAGATTTTAGAACTAATTAAAAAATTAACAAAAGAAAGAAACCTTGCGGTCATCTTAATTACTCATGACATGGGGGTTATAGCTGAAACTGCAGATCGAGTTGCAGTTATGAAAAGTGGTAATTTAGTTGAAATTGGTGAAACCAAAAAAATATTAACTAAACCACAAGAAAATTATACTAAAAGCTTAGTAAGTTCAGTTCCACCAACTAACAAAAAAATTTCAAGATTTGTAATAGTTGAAAAAGAAAACAGTGACAAAAAAGAAAATAATATCAAAATATTAAATAGATGGACAAAAAAAGTAATAATAGATCAAGATTTAGTACAGATAAAAAATTTGAGTAAAAGTTTTGACGATAATTTTTTTACAGAAAGTTTTAAGAATTCTGTTATGGCTGTTAATGATGTTTCCTTTGACATAAAAGAAGGTGAGTCTTTTGGCTTAGTGGGAGAAAGTGGAAGTGGAAAATCTACAATTGCAAAAATGATTGTAAATTTATTTAAACCTTCTTCTGGAAATATCTTCTTTGACAACGTTTGTATTACAAAAATAAAACAAAAATCAGAATTAATGAAATTTAGAAAACAAATTCAAATGATATTTCAAGATCCTTATTCTTCACTAAATGGAAGATTAAAAGTGAAAGATATAATTGCAGAACCAATCACACTTCACAACCCATACATATCAAATATAGATTTAAATAATTATATTTATGACTTACTGGAGTCTGTAGAATTAACTCAAAAATCTGCAGATCGATATCCACATGAATTTTCAGGAGGACAGAGACAGAGAATATCAATTGCAAGAGCACTTGCCACACAACCAAGACTTTTGGTTTGTGATGAACCTACCTCTGCTTTGGATGTAAGTATACAAGCCCAAATATTAAATTTACTTAAAGATCTACAAGAACAATTAAATTTAACAATTTTATTTATTAGCCATGACCTACCGGTTGTTAGACAAATGTGCGATAGAATTGGAGTCCTAAAAGATGGCAAATTGTGTGAGGTTTCAAACACTGAGGATTTATTTTTAAAACCCGACCATGAATATACAAAAGAGCTTTTACGGTTAATGCCTAAAATTGAGTCTATTTATAATTAATTTTTCGTAAGCCTAAAATGGTCGATTAAAATTGATTATTTAACTAATTATTTTGCAATCTCTCTCATAGATTGTATTATAGATTTTCTAAAAATTTTAGTTATGAACAATAAAGATAGAGTCTTTATATTTGATACTACTATGCGTGATGGTGAGCAATCGCCAGGAGCGTCTATGAGTTTAGAGGAAAAAATTCAAATCGCTAGAGTGTTTGATGAATTAGGTGTAGACATAATTGAAGCAGGTTTTCCAATAGCTTCACCAGGGGATTTTGAAGCTGTTTCAGAAGTAAGTAAAATTTTAAAAAACTCTATTCCTGCAGGACTTTCAAGACATTCAGTAAAAGATATTGATAGAGCTTATGAAGCTCTGAAGCATGCACCAAGATTTAGAATACATACATTTATTTCTACAAGCCCTTTACACATGAAGCATAAATTAAATATGTCCCCAGAAGATGTTTATGAGTCGATTGGAAAACATGTTGCTTATGCAAGAAAGTTTACTGATGATGTTGAGTGGTCTTGTGAGGATGGAACAAGAACTGATATGGATTACATGTGTAAAACTGTAGAGCTTGCAATTAAAAACGGAGCTACAACAATTAATATTCCTGATACAGTTGGTTACACAATACCATCTGAGTTTACTACAATTATAGAAACTTTATTAAATAAAGTTCCAAATATTGATAAAGCAATTTTATCAACTCATTGTCATAATGATTTAGGTTTAGCAGTAGCCAACTCGTTAGCTGGAGTTCAAGCTGGAGCAAGACAAATTGAATGTACAATAAATGGATTAGGAGAAAGAGCAGGAAATGCTGCTCTTGAGGAAGTTGTTATGGCAATTAAAACAAGACCTGATTTAATGCCATATGAAACTGGAATTAATACAACACTTTTAAGTAAAGCTTCAAAAATTGTTTCAAATGCAACAGGTTTTCCTGTTCAATACAATAAGGCGATTGTTGGAAAAAATGCTTTTGCTCATGAAGCAGGAATTCATCAGGATGGAATGTTAAAAAATAGACAAACATATGAGATAATGACACCTGAAAGTGTAGGCGTTAAACAAACCTCATTAGTAATGGGAAAACATTCTGGGCGACATGCATTTAAAGATAAATTAAACAGTCTAGGTTATCCAGATTTAACTGACGATGTGGTAGGAAATGCATTTGCAAAATTCAAAGTCTTAGCAGATAAGAAAAAACATGTTTATGATGAAGATATTATTGCCTTAGTAGATGATAGTTTAATTGTAGATAATAAAGTGAATGCAATTACTCTTAAATCTTTAAAAGTTTTTGCTGGAACAGGTGAACCGCAAAAAGCAGAAATGACTTTGGATGTTTATGGTGATGTAAAAAATGCAACAGAAACTGGAGATGGACCGGTGGATGCAATATTTAAATGTATCAAAACTTTGTATCCTCATGATGTTAACTTGCAGCTTTATCAAGTTCATGCAGTTACAGAAGGAACAGATGCACAAGCTACAGTAAGTGTAAAAATCGAGGAAAAAGGTAAAACAACTGTAGGCCAAGCAGCTGA
The DNA here is from genome assembly GCA_902529645.1 of uncultured Pelagibacteraceae bacterium. Classification (GTDB taxonomy): domain Bacteria; phylum Pseudomonadota; class Alphaproteobacteria; order Pelagibacterales; family Pelagibacteraceae; genus Pelagibacter. The sequence continues at coordinate 17,598 of CABZXO010000016.1, forward strand.
TACAGATACTTTAGTTGCATCAGCAAATGCTTACATAAATGCATTAAATAAAATGTTAATCAAACGAGATAAAACAGCTCCGATGGAGCAAGAAAGTCAGAAAGTAAGAGGGATATAATGGGGTTATTTAGTAGTGTTAAAAAAATATGGAGCCAAGATATGGCGATTGATCTTGGAACAGCCAATACACTTGTAGTTTTAAAGGGTCAAGGAGTAGTTCTTAATGAACCTTCAGTTGTTGCAATAGTTGATCAGGGTGGAAAAAAAAATGTACTAGCAGTTGGAGATGAAGCTAAAACAATGCTTGGAAGAACACCAGGTAATATTAGTGCAATTAGACCTTTAAGAGATGGAGTTATAGCAGATTTTATAGTTACTGAAGAAATGATTAAACATTTTATTAAAAAAGTTCATAAAGGAAGTACATTTGCTAATCCTAGAATTTTAATTTGTGTACCAACTGGTTCAACACCAGTTGAAAGAAAGGCAATTCAAGATAGTGCTCTAGCAGCAGGTGCAAGAAGAGTTCAATTAATTGAGGAACCAATTGCAGCTGCTATTGGAGCAAATCTACCAATTTCTGAAGCAACTGGTTCAATGATTGTAGATATTGGTGGGGGCACAAGTGAAATTGCAGTAATGTCTTTAGGTGGATTAGTTTATTCTAAATCTTTAAGAGTTGCAGGTGACTCGATGGATACAGCAATTGTAGATTATATGAGAAAAGAATATAACTTATTAATTGGTGATACTACTGCTGAAAAAATAAAAAAAGAAATGGGTACAGCTGTTCCAACTGGAACAAATACTTATCCAGTTAAAGGAAGAGATTTAAGATCAGGTACTCCAAAGGAAGTTAATATTACAGAAGAAGATACAGCTGATGCACTAAACGATATAATGAAACAAATGGTTGGTGCAATTAAAGATGCATTAGAAAATACTCCTCCTGAGTTGTCAGCTGATTTAGTTGATATGGGATTAACTTTAACAGGTGGTGGTGCTTTATTAAAAAATATTGATAAAAGGTTTTCTAAAGAAACTGGTTTACCAGTTCATATAGCAGATGATCCATTATCTTGTGTTGCTGTTGGTACAGGAAAAGCTTTGGATCAAGAAGAAACTTTTTCTACTATGTTATCTGAATATTAGGAAAGATGGCTACTGGCAGAGATGATTTTGTAATTGCCATTAGGTCAGCTTTTTTAAAAAAAAAAGATAAACAAAAATTTTCATTACTCACTTTAATTTTTTTGTCAATTTTTGTTATTATCTTAAGCAATCTAAATTTTAAAGCAATACAATTTGTTAAATTAGGAATTAATGAGATAATTTATAGATCATCTCATATTGCATCAATTCCAGAAAATAAATTAAAAGAATTAACTTCTAAATTCAAATCACATATGAGTTTATATGAAAGTCACCAGAAGGAATTAATTAAAATAGAAAATTCTGAGCAACTTAAATTACAAAATGAGTTTTTAATTGCAGAAAATCAAAAGCTTAGAGATTTACTTGATGAAAGTATAAATTCACAAGAAATATTTGCCAGAGTTTTAATTGATAAAGACAGTCCATATTTAAGATCAGTAGTATTAAATAAAGGTACAAAAGATAAAGTAAAAATTGGAATGGCCGTTATTGATGATGTTTATCTAGTTGGCCAAATAATTGAGGTAAATTATACTAATTCAAGAGCATTACTATTGTCAGATCTTAATAGTAAAATACCATCTGTATTAGAGCCAGATGATATACAAGCTGTGATTTCTGGAACTGGAAGTGATTTTGGAAAAATTGAACATACTCAGGAAGAGATTAGAGAAGATTTTAAAAATAAAGAAATTTTTGCTTACACCTCAGGTCTCGGTGGTTTATTCAAACCTGGTATACCGATTGGAAAAATAAATAATATATCAGAGGGAAAAATTAATTTTTTTTCTGATTTTACACAACTTAACTACGTAAAAATAGTTTCATATAAAATGGGTGAAGAAGAATAATGTCATCACTAAACAAAAGTCCTTTTTTAAGAATATTTTTATCTTACGTACCATTTATAATGTTATTTTTTTCTGTATTTAATGAATTTGATTTTAATTATTTAAAACTTGATTATTTTGCTTTTAATTTTGTTCATCTATTAATTTTCTTTTGGACTTTAAGAAATCCTGATCAATTAGGTTATCTAGCAATTTTTTTCGCAGGTATAATTAATGACGTTGTAATAGGTATACCAATTGGAATTAGTAGTTTTTGTTATCTTATCCTTTGCTCAGTGACAGCTTATATAAGAAATATTACATTATCACCAAATTTTATAAAAGATTGGATATCACTATTATTTACAATTTTATTAATAAACTCAATTCAAGTAATTATTTTGGATTTAGTCTTTTTAATTAAAGTTGATTATACTAATTATTTAATTAATTCTGGATTTACCTTTTTATTTTATCCAATATTTTTTTTATTTTTTAATTTTTTAAACGAAAGAATTTCTTATCAAACAAATGATTAAATCTAATTCAGGAATAAGAAAAACTGATGTAATTAATAGACGGATGTTCATAATCGGAGCAGCGAAAGTAGTAGTTTTTGCTGGTATCGTTGCTCGTTTATTTTCTCTTCAAATAAACGAAAATAAAAAATATTTAACTCTTTCAGACAAGAATAGAATTAGAGAATGGAAACTTCCACCAACAAGAGGAAATATAGTAGACTACTTTGGAAATGTTATTGCAGGTAATTTAAAAGTTTACCAATTACATATAATTCCAGAGCAAGTTGAAAATTTCAATTATTTATTGGTTAGATTAAAAAATCTTTTAAATCTTACTGACAAAAAAATTGCAAGAATAAATAAATTAAAAGCAGAGCTAAAACCATGGGATAGCATCATTGTTTCTGAAAATTTAAGCTGGAGTCAATTTGTAAAAATTAATAATTATTTGTACGATCTTGTAGGTGTCAAACCAGTAATGACAATCTCCAGAAACTATCCATTTAATGATGTATACACACATGTTCTTGGATATGTGAGTCAACCAAATGAACAAGAAATTTTAGCCAATCAAATCATCCAAGAAAGATTTGTACCTGGAATGAAAATTGGAAAACTAGGCTTAGAAAAAAGACTTGAAAATTATTTAATTGGAACAAATGCAATTCAGCGATATGAGGTTAATGCTTACGGTAAAAGAATTAATCAACTTGAGCATCAAAAAGGGCAGCAAGGATCAAAAATACGTTTGACTGTAGATACAGAAATACAAAAAGCTTGTGGAGAATTGTTAAGTGAAAAAGCTGGATCAATAAGTGTAATGGATATTTACACAGGAGATATTATTGCAATGTATTCATCTCCATCTTATGATCCAAATTTATTTTTATTTGGTATAAGTCAAGATGAATGGCAATTAATTAGAAACAACCCTTTAAAACCGTTAATAAATAAAACTCTTTCAGGCCTATACTCCCCAGGTTCAACTATAAAGCCAATAGTTGCTCTTTCAGCTTTAGAAAACAATGTTATTGATACTAAGTTTAAAGTTAAATGCACAGGAAAGACGGAATTATATGGTCAAACATTTCACTGTTGGAAGGAAAAGGGACACGGTTGGGTTAGTTTAAAAAATGCGATGAAACAATCTTGTGATACCTACTTTTATGAAGTCGCAAGATTGTTAGGTGTTGATCGATTAAATATCACAGCTGAAAAGTTCGGTTTAGGTAAAAAAGTACTTGGCGAATATTTTGATAATGAAAAAAAGGGATTATTCCCAAATACAAAATGGAAAAAAAATAGTCTTGGTAAAGGTTGGGTATTAGGAGAAACACTTATTACAGGCATTGGTCAAGGCTATATACAATCAACACCCTTACAACTCTGTTTAATGACAGCACAAATTGCAAATGGTGGATATGCTATCAAACCAAAAATAATTGTGGATAGTAACCCAATATCTTACGAAGATGCAAAGCAATCAATGGAAAGTGGTTTATTATTTGACTCTAACTCTAATTCTTTATTAGACAAAAAGTTATATAAAGATAAAAAAAATATTAAGATCGTTCAAGAGGCAATGTTTAGTTCAACTAATGAAAGATTTGGAACCTCTTATAAATCAAGAATTGATGACCCTAAATATCAATTTGCAGGAAAAACCGGAACAGCACAAGTTAAAAGAATAAGCAAAAGAGAAAGAGAATTAGATTTAAAATTAGAGCAAATACCTTACAAAGATAGAGACCATGCTTTATATGTTGCCTATGGACCTTATATAAATCCAAGATATGCTTTGAGTATAATTATAGAGCATGGTGGCTCAGGAAGTAAGGCAGCAGCACCTCTTGCAAAAGAATTATTTAAATTAATTATAGATAGACATGAATTAAGAAATAAACAATCAAATTTTGAAAGGATTACAATTTAAATGTTTCAACATGATAGGTTGAATAATGAGATTACATTATTTCAAAAAATTAAAAACTTAGATTACATATTGTTAATTTCTGTTATCCTTCTTTCTGTAATAAGTGTTTTTGTTATGTATTCTACTGATGGAGGTGAAATACTTTTTCATACTAAAAATCATTTTGTAAAACTTGCAGTTTTTTTTCCATTAATGATATTTGTAGCTTTGTTTAATATAAAATTTTGGCATAATTTTTCTTATATAATTTATTTGATTGTCATACTGTTATTAGTTTGGGTATCTTTTTTTGGTATTAAATCTTCAGGTTCACAAAGATGGATGGATGTATATTTTTTTGTACTTCAGCCTTCCGAACTAATGAAAATAGCTATTATAATGTGTCTAGCTAAATATTATCATAGGTTAAAAATAGAAAATGTAAATTCATTCACTAGTATAACAATTGTTTTGTCAATTATATTAATTCCAACTATTTTTGTAGTTTCTCAACCTGATCTTGGTACCTCTATACTTATTGCATTAAGCGGACTAATTATATTGTGGTTAGGAGGGGTAAAAATTAAATATTTTATATATTCATTTATAACTTTCTTAATTTCACTCCCATTTATAATTTCATTCTTAAAACCATATCAAAAATTAAGAATACTCACATTTTTAGACCCAGATAGAGACCCTTTAGGTGCTGGATACCAAATTATACAATCAAAAATAGCTATCGGCTCAGGGGGTCTTGGTGGAAAAGGCTTTTTAAAGGGTACACAAAGTTATTTAGATTTTTTACCTGAAAAACATACAGATTTTATATTCACTTTATTCTCAGAGGAGTTTGGGTTTATAGGTTCAGTTGGACTTTTAATATTATATTCGATAATAATTTTCAGAATTATAAGAATTGGATCTATTTCAAGAAGCAATTTTTCTAGACTTTTCTGTTTTGGTTATGCTTTTGCAATTTTTATTTATATTGTTGTAAATCTTTCTATGGTTTTAGGTTTGCTACCTATAGTTGGCTCACCATTACCAATAATGTCATATGGAGGTTCATCAATGTTAGCTACAATGATTGGTTTTGGAATAGTATTGAGTGCAAAAATTAATCATAAACAAATTATTGCTTAATATAATTTAAATTTGCATAATTTGTCACTCTGTAAATTTAATTTTTAATTGTATAACAATTTAATGAATAAAAATCTTAAAGTAGGAATAGTTGGAGCAGGTATTCAGGGTGTGTCTAATGCTTTATTTCTTCAAAAAAAAGGTTTTAACGTAACTATTTTTGATAGAGATAACCCTGGTAGCCAGGCTGCATCATATGGTAATGCAGGTCATTTTTCTCCATATGCATCTCTTTCTTTAAATAGAACCGATGTTCTCGCAGATGTACCTGCAATGTTGCTTAGTTCTTCAGGTCCACTAGCTTTAAAATGGAATTATGTTCCTAAAATGATTCCTTGGTTTATAAAATTTATAATGAATACAACTAAATCTAAAATGATGCACACTGCTAAAAATATGCATCAAATTTTAGATTTGGCTTTACCAGCTTATGATGAATTGTTTGAAGAGGTAGACCTAGAGGGTTTAGTCGAGAATAAGGGAATTCT
>CABZXO010000017.1 GCA_902529645.1 uncultured Pelagibacteraceae bacterium
GTCCCAATTTCAATTGATTTGTCATCACCGTATGCTAAAATTTCATTAAACTCTATTTTAGTCTCAGGTTTAGAGTCTGGAAGTTTTTCAATCTTTAGAATTTCTCCAGACTTTACTTTATACTGTTTTCCACCTGTTTTTATTACTGCGTATGACATGGTATGATTTAATTTAAATTTACCGCAATATAGTTGTAGTCAGCCTTTAGTCAAGCCGAATTAATTAGAAATTATCCTTAAAATCTCTTAATTTTGAAAAGGTTTTAACATCTTTTGCTCTTAAAAATATATTACACTCCAATTCCTCTTTTAAAGTTGAGGGTATCGTAGGAATTCCATTTTCTCTTAATTTTTCTATTTTTTCTATTTTTTTTTGTAAATCTTTGTTTTTAGAATCATATTTTTTGCAAAATTTTGCGTTGTTAAGAGTGTATTCATGACCACAATAAATTTTTGTATCTTCTGGTAATAATTTAATTTTGTTTAAAGAATCAAACATTTCCTCATAAGAACCTTCGAATATTCTTCCACAACCAAGTGAGAAAAGTGTATCTCCGGTAAAAACTATTTTTTCTTTAAAAAAATTAAAACAAATATGGCCTGAAGTATGTCCAGGTACATGCATAATTTTAGCTTCAAAGTTTTCGGCTTTCCATATTTGATTATCTTCTAACAATATGTCTATCTCTGGTATTCTTTTCGAGTCTCCTTTAAAACCTACAACAACTGATCCATATTTTTTTTTTAATTCTTGATTTCCTCCAATGTGATCATAGTGATGATGGGTATTAAGAATGTATTTTAATTTTATATTTTTATTCTTTAGGAAATTTATTATTGGCTCAGCCTCACTGGGATCTACAATACACGCAGAATTGTTACTTTCGTCTTTTATTAAATAGCTATAGTTGTCCTGAAGACAAGGTATAATTTCAATACGCATTTTATTTTTCTATCAAAAATATACCTAGATCTGCAAATAAATTCTTAACTCCTAAATTACTCATATTTATTATTGATGAATTAAGATTATTTAAAGCGAGTGATTTAAAAATTTTAATATCTTTTGATTTTACAAAGTGAAAAAAATCTTTGATTGTGCACATATGTAAATTTGGTGTGTTATACCATTCATCTGGTAATGTTTTTGTAATTGGCATTGTACCTTTAAATAATAAATGAAATCTTACTTTCCAGTATCCAAAATTAGGAATCGTAACTATTGCTTTTTTTCCAACTCTTAAAAGTTCATTTAAAACTAATTCAGGATTAAGAAAAGCTTGAAGGGTTTGACTTAAAATAACATAATCAAATGATTTGTCTGGAAATTGTTTTAAATCTTTTTCAGCATTTCCTTCAATTACAGTTAAACCTTTTGCAATACATTCTTGCACTCTTTCTTTTGAAATTTCTAATCCTCTTATATTTATGTTTTTATTATCCTTTAAAAATTTCATCAAAGTTCCATCAGCACAACCTACATCTAAGACTTTCTTATCTTTTTCAATTAAATCTGCTATTACCTGAAATTCATTTTTCATAATTAATTTTCCTCGTAAGATTTATCTAAAAAGTTTTTAAGTGCACCTAAGAAATCAGGAACGTCTAATAAAAAGGAGTCGTGACCTTTATCCGACTCAATTTCTACAAATCCAACATCAGCTCCTATTGAGTTTAAAGCAATCACAATATCTTTGTTTTCTTGGGTTGGATAAAGCCAATCTGAAGTAAATGAAATTATAAAAAATTTTGCATTTGCATTTTTAAATGCTTCTGAAAGATTACCATTAAATTGTTTTGCTAAATCAAAATAATCCATAGCTCTAGTAATATAAAGATAACTATTTGCATCAAATCTATCTACGAAAACTGAGCCCTGATATCTTAAATAACTTTCTATTTGAAAATCAGCGTCAAATCCAAATTTAAGATCTTCTCTCTCTTGCAACTTTCTTCCAAATTTTTCCTGCAAACCTTTTTTAGATAAGTAAGTAATATGAGCTGCCATTCTAGCTACTGCCAATCCTTTTCCAGGATTAGTATCGTTTGATGTATAATTTCCATCTTTCCAGTTACTATCAGCTGTAATAGCTTGTCTACCTAGCTCGTTAAAAGCAATATTTTGAGCTGAATGACTAGATGTGGTTGCTATCGGTATCACTGTTTTAGATTTATCAGGAAAGTTGCTAATAAACTGAAGGACTTGCATACCTCCCATTGAACCACCAGTTATAGAAAACAGTTTATCAATACCAAAATGATCAAGTAAATTATATTGAGCATTCACCATATCATTAATTGTAATAACGGGAAAATTTGTTCCAAAAATTTTTTGATCAGGATCTTTATGACTTGGTCCGTACGACCCCATACATCCACCAATTACGTTAGAGCAAATAACAAAATATTTATTTGTATCGATAGCTTTATCAGGACCTACGGCATAACTCCACCAACCCTCTTTGTTAGTTACAGGGTTTATTCCGGTTACAAATTGATCTCCTGTTAGAGCATGAAAAACTAATATTGCATTATCTTTTTTTGAATTAAGTGAACCGTAAGTTTCATAGGCTATCGGAAAATCTTTTATGGTCTTTCCACAATCTAATTTTAGTGGTTTTTTTACAATTAAAGTTTTTATGTTTTTCTCAGTATTCATAGTTTTTGACTGTTTCGAATTGTGAGAAAAAAAACTATTTTAGCGGTTTTTTTTAAGCGCTCGCAATTCAGTTAAATCAGCGCATAATTTTTTTACTAGAACTTATTTATTATGTCAATTTTTTAAAAAATCCTCTTATTCTCTATAAAATTTTGTAATTTTATCTATAAAGAGCACATAAATTAAAAAAAATGATAACTCCAAATTTCAAAAAATTTAAAATTGAGGCTTATAAGCCTGGTAAATCAAAAGTTAAGAAACTTAAGAACGTAATTAAGCTTTCTGCAAATGAGTCCGCTTTAGGTATGAGCCCTAAAGCAAAGAAAATAATATCAAATAAAAATCTGAATTTAGATAAATATCCAGATGGAAAATCTCAAAATTTAAGAAAAGCAATATCTAAAGCTTATAAATGTAATTCTGAGAAAATTATTTGTGGAGCTGGTTCAGATGAAGTTATTCAAATGCTCTGTCAGTTGTTTTTAAACCCAAAAGATGAGGTTGTGGTACCAGAGTACAGTTTTTTAATGTACAGAATTTACTCAAAAATTGTAGGTGCAAAAGTTGTATTTGCAAAAGAGATTAATTTTAAAGTTTCAGTAAATGGAATTTTAAACAAAATTACAAAAAAAACTAAAATTGTGTTTATAGCTAACCCAAACAATCCTACAGGAACTTACTTAACGAAAAAAGAAGTTTTAGAATTAAGAAAAAGATTAAATAAAAAAATTTTACTAGTTATAGATGATGCCTATGCAGAATATATGAAAAACAAAGATTATTCATCTGGGTTAGATTTGTTTAAAAATAAAGACAATGTTTTCATCCTTAGAACTTTTTCTAAAATGTTTGGATTAGCTTCTCTGAGAGTAGGTTGGGGATATGGATCAAAAAAAATAGTTGATGCGTTAAATGTCATAAAACCACCATTTAATGTAAATGGTATTGCTCAATTAGCTGCCACCGTGTCACTGAAGGATAAAGCTTTCATAAATAAATCGATTAGACATAATTTATTATATTCTGAAAAAATTAAGAAATTTCTTGAGACATATAATATTTTTTCAAATTCAGTTTCAGCAAATTTTTTGTTACTTAATTTTGAAAAATGCAGATATTCAGCAAAATTTCTGTATGAAAAACTTAAAAAGAAGGGAATTATTTTAAGATCAACAGAAGATGGTTATCATATAAAGAATAAATTAAGGTTAACCATTGGATCTAAAAAAGAAAACTTAAAATTTATGAGTGTTATTAAGCAAGTATTGAAAAAATGAAAAATATTTTAATTATTGGTTGTGGATTATTAGGTTCATCTTTATTAAGGCGTATTAGCAAAAAAAAAATAGCAAAAAAAATATTTATTTATGAAAAATCAAAATCAAATATTGCTAAGATAAAAAGATTAAAATTACCTGGAACAATTGTTAAATCATTAAAAGAAGGTACAAGTAATTCCGATTTAATCATCTTTTGTACACCAATGAGTGAATACAAAAATATTATTTTAAAAATTAATAAATTTATACCATCGAAAACATTGATTACAGATATTGGTTCTTCAAAAATTGAAACTTCTAAAATTATAAATAAATTTTTAAAGAAAGGTATTCATTGGATTCAAAGTCACCCAATAGCTGGATCAGAGGTCAGTGGACCAGAGCATGGTAAAGATAATATGTTTACTGATAGATGGTGCATAATAATTAAAGAAAAAAATATTAAAAAAAATAATATAAATATTCTAACTAAGTTTTGGAAAAAAATTGGAGCAAAAGTAGTTGTTATGAGCGCTGAAAAACATGACAAAATTTTTTCTATCACTAGTCATTTACCACACTTAATTGCATATAATTTGGTAAAATCTGCACAAGATTTTGAGAAAAAGCAAAATTATGAGCTAATCAAATATAGCGCTGGTGGATTACGAGATTTTTCTAGGATTGCAGCATCAAATGAAATCATGTGGAGAGATATTTTTTTTAACAATAAAAATAATATTTCAAAAGCGATTGATTTATTTATTAAAAATTTAAATCAATTTAAAAAAGATATTAATTCAAAAAATAATAAGTCTATAGTAAAGAAACTTATTCAGACTAAAAAAGTAAGGTCTAAAATCATCAAATTAAAACAAGATATAGACAAGCCTGACTTTGGAAGAAATTAATATTTTATTCTAGATACTTTTTTTACCTTTAGCTTGGCAGTTTTTTCAATTCTGTTAATTGTTTCTATAATTGGCATAATAATTACTTTTCTTTCTGGACCATAAGCATGAATTAGTTTTTTAGAATTTAAACACATAGCAACATGACCTTTCCAAAAAATAATATCTCCTTTTTTAAATAGTTTTTTCTTTAAATTCTTTTTTGTATATTTGATCTGATCTTTTGTATCTCTTGGATAAAATGAATTATTATAACAATAAAATATTTGCAATAAGGCTGAACAATCAATACCTTTAAATGTTTTTCCACCCCAAACATATTTTACATCGAGAAATTTTTTAAATATTTTTGTAAAATTATTTTCTTTATGGTTTATTTTTTTAATATCTGCTTTATTAATCCATTTATTTTTTTCAATTTTTACGTAATTCTTATTTTGTTCAAATACAGATAATTTGGATGCAAGTGGAAGCCAACTGCTAGTTCCAATTCCAGGTTTTTTATAAATTTTTGCTTTTAGTGAACTGACTTTATAAGTGGGGCTAAATTTTTCTATATATTTTGAATTTTTTATAAAACCCTTATAATTATCAAATAAAGTTTTAATTTTTATCCAATTTTTATTTTTTGCTAATATTTTGAATTTTTCACCATGTATAATTTGTGAAGTTACCTCAGATCTTTTCGAAGGATTTTTGTAAATATTCGAAAAATTACCTATGAAATAAAAATTATTTTGCACCAATTTTAATTTTGTTCTTTATTAACCACAAACAAATTAATGATGGTATCACCATTATAGTCGTTAAAACAAAAAATGTTCCCCAATCTCCGTTTAACCAGTCAACTAGAGCTCCTGAGGATGAAGCTAAAGTAGTACGACCAGCAGTACCAATTGAAGCAAGCAATGCATATTGTGTAGCTGTATAAGTTCTATCAACTAGTAATGATATAAATGCAACAAATGCTACAGTTGCAAAAGCTGCTGTGATATCATCAGCTATAACCGCAATTGCAAATAAAATTTCTGATTTTCCAGTCCATGCTAAAACTGCAAATAAAAGATTGGTTATAGCCATTAACCCACCAGCAAAGAACATAGTTTTAATTGTTCCAGCTCTCATGGCCATTACTCCACCCAACAAAGTAAATATAACTGTTGTTATCCATCCAAGACCTTTTGAATAAATTGCAATTTGACCTTTGGAGAAACCAATTTCTTTATAAAAAACAATAGACATTCTTCCCATAAATGCCTCACCTATCTTAAATAAGAAAACAAATCCTAAAATTCCAGCTGCAATGGCAAAACCATTTTTTCTAAAAAAACTAATAATAGGTCCGCCTATAGTTCCTGTGATATAAGCTATAAAGTTTGTAATAATATTGCTAGATCCAAGTTTTCCTTCAATTAATTTGTCTGTTTCTCTCTGTTTTGCTTGTCTGCTTGTCTCTAAAGGTTCATGAACAAACATTAATCCAATATTCATTAAAATTATTAAAATACCTAAAATTAAAAAAGTTGCTTGCCAGTAGTCAGCTACCCCTAGGTTTTCAAAAAATTCTGCCGTAAATAAAGCAACAACTCCACCTAATTTATAACCTGTCCACCAACCAACAACAGCCATAGCTGCGCCTGCAGCCATTGATTTTCCTTCATTTTCATTTATCTGTTCAATTCTTAATGCATCCACAGTTATATCTTGGGTTGCTGACGCTATAGCAATAATCAAACCTACAGTAATTAATAAAGCTAAATTTTCAGTTGGATTAATCACACTCCAAACAACAAGACTTAACAAAATAATTAATTGCATCAAAACTATCCATCCTCTTCTATGACCTAATTTTTTTGTTAGTATTGGAATTTGAATTCTATCTATAATGGGAGCCCACAAATAATTGAAAGCGTATACTCCAAAAATTAAACCTGCCCATCCAATTGTTGATCTACTAAGACCTTCTTCTTTAAGCCAAAGACTTAAGCTACTTGCAATTAATACCCATGGAAATCCACTTATTGCACCCAATAAAAGAATTCTTAGCATTCGAATATCTTTATAAACTGCAAGAGAATCAAGCCATGTTTGTTTCTTTGTTTCAGACATAATTAATTTCTCCAAAAAGATGGTAAGAACAATACTAGTATTGCAAACAACTCAAGTCTACCTAAAATCATACCTACAGTTAAGATCCATTTGGAAATATCGGGCAAAGATGAAAAATCTCCATTAGGTCCTATTATAGGACCTAAACCAGGACCAACATTTGATATTGATGTTGCCGCTCCAGAGATAGCAGTTATAAAATCAAGACCAGTTAATGATAATAATGCAGCCAAAATAAAAAAAATAACAAAGTAAAAATAAATAAATGAAATTATTGATGCAATAAATTTATCATCAACAGATCCTTGATCGTATTTAATTACAAATATTCCCTTGGGATATATAATTTTTTTTAATTGATTTAATATAAATAAATATAGAATTTGAATTCTAAAAATTTTGACTCCACAAGTAGTTGATCCAGCACAGCCCCCAATAAACATTAATGCAAGAAATATTGTTATAGGAAAACTTCCCCAACCATCGAATTCAGCATTTACATAACCTGTTCCAGTCAATATTGAAATTGTATTGAAAAAAATAGATCTTAAACTAAAGTTTCCGTTATTATTAAATAATAAATAAATTGATAATATAATAATGCTTATAATTATTATTTTAATAAATGTTCTGATTTGAATATCGTTTAAAAATATTTTTTTATTACCACTAATAAATTTAATATAGGCAATAAATGGAATACTTCCTAAAATTATAAAAATCATCGATGATATTTCTATAAGAACACTGTCAAAATATCCGATAGATTGGTTATAATTAGAAAATCCACCTGTAGCTATGGTAGTCATAGAATGAGTTAAACTATCAAATTTTCCCATTCCAAATACCCAATATGATGATGCACAAAGAGCAGTTAGGCCTGAATAAATATAAATAAGTCTTAAAGCTATTTCTTTTGATTTAGGAAGAATTTTTTCAGAAGAGTCGTTGCCAGAAATTTTAAATAATTGCATACCACCAACATTCATTATCGGCATTAGTGTAATTGCCATTACAATAATACCAATGCCACCTAACCATTGTAGTATTGCTCTCCATAATAGAATGCCTTTTGGAGTATTCTCTAAGTTGGAAATAATTGTAGATCCAGTTGTTGTAATACCAGACATGCTCTCAAAAAAAGCATCAGTAATTGAAAGTTCCATAGTCGAAAATATAAATGGTAAAGATCCAAAAATAGCAATACTTAGCCATGACAAAGCAGTTAATAAAAATGCTTGTTGTAAATTTAACTTTTTGTCGTGGTCTAGATTTGAAAGAAAAAATAATGATCCAAAAATTATTGTCACAATAGATGCACCAAAAAATGATGAATCTATTTCAGAATAAATAAATTGAGCAATTATAGGGATGAACATTGAGACCCCTAAAATTATTTGCAAAATTCCAAGTGTAAAAAAAACAGTTTTATAATTAGACATTTTGAAAGAACATTATTTTATGGTAAATAAATTTCAACTCTATAAGAATTAATAAAATCGCCAATTTAGAATTTTTATAAAAGATATATTCGTGATAGAAAAAGAAATTTTAGACAAAACAAGTGCTTGGCCTTTCGTTGAAGCAAAAAAAATGCTTCGTGAGAGAAAATCATTTATTGATAAAAAAGGTAAAATTACTCTTCAAACAGGATATGGCCCAAGTGGCCTTCCTCATATTGGAACATTTGGAGAAGTTGCAAGGACCTCAATGATGGTTAATGCTATAAAGCAACTTACAGATTTACCAGCAGAAATAATTACTTTCTCTGATGATATGGATGGTCTAAGAAAAGTTCCTGATAATGTTCCTAATCAGGAATTGCTAAATAAAAATCTACATAAACCATTAACACAAGTTCCAGATCCATTTGAAAAATTTTCAAGTTTTGGAGAACATAATAATGAAATGTTAAAAGACTTTTTAAATAGTTTTAATTTTAAATACAGTTTTAAAAGTTCAACATCTTTATACAAAGGTGGTTTTTTCAACCCAACTTTAAAAATTATTTTAGAAAATTATGATGGTATAATGAATATTATACTTCCTACTTTAGGCAAAGAACGTCAACAAACTTACTGTCCTTTTTTACCTATTTGTCCAGATACAGGTCATGTTCTCGAAATTCCAGTTATAGAAATTGATAAAAAAAATTCTAAAATAATTTTTGATAATAATGGTAAAAAATTAGAGTCTAGTATTTTGGATGGAAATTGTAAATTACAATGGAAAGTTGATTGGGCAATGAGATGGTACGCTCTAGATATAGATTTTGAAATGTATGGAAAAGACCTTATTGAGAGTGCAATTTTATCAACTAAAATTATAAATTTAATCGGTAAAAAACATCCATCTGGATTTGCTTATGAATTATTTCTTGATGAAAAGGGTGAAAAAATTTCAAAATCTAAAGGAAATGGTATTACCATCGACCAGTGGTTAAAATATGCCTCACCTGAAAGTTTATCTTTATACATGTATCAAAATCCAAAAAGAGCTAAAAAACTTTATAATGAAATCGTACCAAAAGCTGTAGATGAGTACCTTGATAATATTGAAAAATCAAAAAAACAAACAGAACAACAATTAGTAATGAATCCTGTTTGGCATGTTCATAATGGAAACATTCCAAAAGAAGAGATGATTATGACTTTTTCTATGTTGTTGAATTTAGTTGAAACAAGTAATGCTGATAATAAAGATTTATTATGGAAGTTTGTTAAAAAATATAAATCTAACATTGATGAAAAAAACTTTCCAATTTTTGATGGACTAGTTGGTTATGCAATTAAGTATTTTAATGATGTTATTAAGGCTCAAAAAAAATACAAAAAACCATCTGAAAATGAAAAATTAGCTCTACAAGCTTTAGTTAAAACTTTAGAACAATGTAATGATCAGATGTCACCAGAAGATATACAAACTTTAATTTATTCAACCGGAAAAGAGAATGGGTATGCAGAAAACTTAAGAGATTGGTTTAAGTTAATTTATGAAGTGTTGTTTGGAGATGAAAATGGTCCCAGGATGGGTTTTTTTATAAGTTTTTTCGGTGTTAACGAAACAAAAGACTTGATAATTAGTAAATTAAAATAATGTATTCAAATTTAAGATCTTTAATATTTAAAATAGATCCTGAAAGAGCGCATTTTTTAGCAATTCAATCACTTAAACTTAATTTAGTTTCAAATATATTTGATGAAAACAAAAATGATCCTATTCTAAAAACAAAACTATTTAATCAAAATCTTGATAATCCCATAGGTATTGCAGCAGGTTTCGATAAGAATGCCGAGGTATACAACCCTTTATTTAAGTTGGGTTTTGGATTTGTTGAAGTAGGTACGGTTACACCATTAAAACAATATGGGAATGAAAAACCAAGAGTGTTTAGATTGGTAGAAGATCAAGCATTAATTAATAGGTTAGGTTTTAACAACCATGGATCAGATACAATATTAAACAGAATAAAATCTAATAAAAAACTAGGTGTACTAGGTGTAAACGTAGGTCCAAACAAAGATTCTAATGATAGATTGAATGATTATCTAATTGGATTAGAAAAATTTTCTGAAGTTGCAGATTATATTACAATCAATATTTCTTCGCCAAATACTGAAAATCTAAGAAACTTTCATGATGAGAATAAATTAAAAGATTTATTAACATCTATCTCAGAGAAAAAAAAACAATTAAAAACTGAAATTCCTGTGGCTGTAAAAATTTCACCAGACATTAACGAAAATCAAATTGACTTAATTTCAGAAATACTTTTAGAAAATGATATAAGTGCAATAATAATTTCAAATACATCCGAAGTTTCTAGAGAAACACTTCAAAATATACAGAGACATCAAAAAGGTGGTTTATCTGGAAAACCTATTGAAAAAAAATCCAATTTTTTAATAAGTAAATTTTACAATTTAATTAAAGGTAAAATTAAAATAATTGGAGTGGGTGGCGTTGACTCAGGTAAATCAGCTTATGATAAGTTTTTATTGGGAGCAGATTATGTTCAACTTTATACTGGCATGGTATTCCAAGGACCCAATATTGCTGGGATGATTAAAAAAGACCTAAAAGAATTACTGATAAGAGATGGTGTCAAAAATTTCACAGAAATTGTGGGAAATAAAACTGTTTCTTAAATGTATTAAACTTGACGCCTTCAATATCTCCCCTTATATAGGCACTGTTATTATGTCAAAAAAATGTGAACTTACCGGTAAAATTCCAATGAAAGGTCATAATGTTAGTCATGCTAACAACAAGACTAAAAGAAGATTTTTACCTAACCTAAAGAAAGTAAAATTTACAAGTGAGCTTACTGGAAGAAGTTTAAAACTTACTGTGAGCAACTCAGGTGTAAGGTCAGTTGACAAAAAAGGTAGTTTTGATGAATTTTTAAAAACTGTAAAAAATAAAAATTTATCTCCTAGATTAAAAAAGTTAAAAAAAGTAGTTTTAATTAAATCCCCTTTTAAAAAGAAACCTGTATCTAAATCAGCTTAATGAACAAATTATTTATCACCCTGTCAATAATGATGGGGATTGTTGTACTATCTTCTAATTATTTAGTTCAGTTCCCAATCAACTATTTTGGATTAAATGAGATTCTAACTTATGGAGCTTTTAGTTACCCAATAGCTTTTTTAATAACAGATTTAGCAAATAGGTCGTATGGAAAATTATTAGCAAGGCAAATTGTATATTTGGGGTTTTTAATAGGAATTATATTTACATTGTTATTCTCAACCGATTTTGCAGATTTAATTTCAGTTAGAATTGCAATTGGATCAGGGGTCGCTTTTATTACTGCTCAATTGTTGGACATTCAAATTTTTGATCGATTAAGAAAAAAAGAGTGGTTTGTTGCACCACTTACTTCATCTTTGATTGGATCAACAGTCGACACATTTTTATTTTTCTCAATATCATTTTATGCAACAGGGGTGCCTTGGGTTACTTTATCTCTTGGAGATTTAGCGGTAAAAATTTTAGTTGCTATAATAATGTTGATACCATTCAGAATGTTACTGAAAACTATTAAACCAATTAAAGTTTAATATAAGAATTTATAAGACAAAATTTTATAAGCTAATTTTGCAACAAGAAAATTATAAGAATTAAATCCTTTAATTGGAGATAGTTCATTAATATCTGCACCAACAATTTTGGAGTTTTTAGCTGCAATTCTTATTATATCTAATGTTTCGTCCCACAAAAGTCCTCCTGGTTCAGGTGTACCAGTTGCAGGCATAATACTTGAATCTAGTCCGTCTACATCAAATGTAAGATAAACAGTTTTGTTTTTAATCAGTTTTTTAAATTTAGATAAATTCCATTTTTTTTTATCTTTTGCCCAAAAAAAATTTATTCTTGAAGAATTCTTTTTTAAAAATGGGATTTCACTTTCTGAGATGTTTCTTATCCCAAATGAAATTAAAGAAACATTTTTATAATCTAGACACCTTCTAATTGCTGAGGCATGGGAAAATTTTTCTCCATTATAACTTTGACGTAAATCTGCATGAGCATCAAAATGTAAGAGACAAATGTTTTTATATTTTTTAGTAAAAGGAACAATACATCCAGGAGTTATTGAATGCTCTCCACCTAAAGTCATTGGGAAAAGCTTTTTATCTAAAATTTCTTTATTAATATTTGAAATTTTATTAAGTGCTTTTTTGATATTTTTATCAATTTTAAATGGTTTTAAAGTTTTAATGCCAATTTTTTTATAAGGTTCACAATTAAGTTCTTCATCATATAGCTCAACTTGATGTGATGCTTTTATGATTTCTTTAGGTCCATTTCTTGTTCCTCCTCCATAACTGACAGTTTTTTCTAATCCAAATGGAACAATCACAGCTTTTTCTTTAAAGCTAAATTTATTATCAATTCCTAAAAACCCGTTTTTATTTGATAGATATTTCAATTTTATTCAAAAATTTTTGTAAAGTTTTTTCTTTCTCTGTTTTTCCACTCACCCTTATGATAAGCATCACTTGCTACCAATGGTAAAACACTAGTTGCCTCTGCAAACACCATCTGTTCTTTTGTAATATCTACTTTTCCCCATGAACTTGCTTCTTTTAATGTGGAGCTGCTACAAGCTCCGTCTCTACTATCAGCAACAGTAATTTGAACAGCATATTTATGCATGTCTACATCTTTTCCTAATAGTTCAGCACAAATAACAGTATCTTGAATAAAGTTTTTAGGCACACCACCACCAATCATAAATAATCCAGAACCTTTAGATTTAATTTTAATTTCTGTTAGTTCTCTAAATTCTCTAACTGAGTCTATTGTTATATGTTTTTTTGGATTTTGTTCTTGATGCATAACTAATCCGAATCCTGCACTCGAGTCAGTAAAAGCAGGGCAGAAAATAGGAACATTATTGTCAAAAGCGGTTTCAATTAAAGAGTCTTTTTTCTTTGAGTTATTTTTTAAATATTTGCCCATTTCATAAATGAACTCTCTTGAAGTATAGCTTCTCGCCTCTAGGTTATTAGCGATTTCACATATAATTTTATCACACATTTGAAGCTCTTCTTCATCTATGTAGGTATCGTAAATTCTATCTATATAGTTGTCTCTCAGTTCAGTATCATCTTGAAATTGTGAACCTTGATAATGTTTAAAACCAAGAGCTTCAAAAAAATCCATATCTACTATAGAGGCTCCTGTTGCAACAATTGCATCGACCATATTATATTTAACTAAATCTTTATAAATATTCATACATCCAGCTGCCGAAGTAGAGCCTGCTAAGGTAAGGAAAATTGTACAATCTTTATCTTTAAGCATCTCGTTATAAATATTAGCAGCATTAGCTGTTTCTCTAGAAACAAATGACATTTTTTCCATTGAGGAAATAATTTTTCTACTATCAAAAGAAGTTATATCGATGTGTTCAACAGGATTTTTTAAGAAATCTCTTTTACTGTTATGACCTGGATTTTTTTGACTCGACATTAAGCTACCATGTTAGCTTTATTAACGTCTTTATCATACATTGTCATTATTGGATTATCATCAACTTCGTAAATTTCATTTGAGTAATAACCATTAAATTGAGTTCTAAATGTCAATCCGTATGCACCAAGTTGACCAAGTTCGATATAATCATTTTCTTTAATATTATTTGGAAGCAAAAAAGGACCTTTCATATAATCCATGCTATCACATGTAGGTCCAAAGAAATCAAAAGCAGTTAATTTTTTTGAAATTATTTTGTTAGAATTTTCTTTAATCATTCTAGATGGGAACACAATGTTAGGTGTACCTGCATCAAAAAGAGTACCATAGGTACCATCATTAATATAAAGCTTTTGTTTTTTTCTTAAATTAACTCTTACAACTGTTGAGCCACTTTCTGCAACTATAGCTCTACCAGGCTCACAAATAATTTCAGGAAGTTTTTCAAGTTTTAAATTTTCTAAACTCTTATTTATTTCATTAAAATAACTAATTAAAGATTGTGGAATTAAGTCAGGATAGATTGTAGGGAAACCTCCACCTATATTAATATAATCTGGAATAATCTTAGTTTTTTTAATTATATTCCCAATTTCACTAATTCCTTTCGCATAAGAAATTGGATGCATACATTGTGAGCCAACATGAAAACTTAAACCAATCTTTTTAGCATGCTGTTTTACAAGTCTTAACAAACCTATTGCTTCTGATGTCAAAGCACCAAATTTTTTAGATAAATCAATTTCTGCATGTTCATTGGAAACAGCAACTCTTACAAATAATTCTAAATCTTCAGCATTATTTGTACTTTCAATTATTTTAATCAGTTCATCTTTAGTATCTAATGAAAAAGTTTTTACACCATAATTAAAATATGCTTCTTTTATACTTTCTCTACTTTTTACAGTATGCATATAAGAGCATTTAGCTGTATCACTAAAAGTTCTAATATTTTTAATTTCTTCAATTGATGCAACATCAAATTGTTCTACTCCACTTTCTATGATTGTTTTGATTATCTCAGGGTGTGGATTGGTTTTGACTGCATATAAAACTTTACCTGGAAATTTGTTTAAGAAAAATTTAACAGCAGATTTTATGGAATTTTTTCTTATACAGTATACTGGTTTTTCAGGTTTCAGTTGATTTACTAATTCTTCAACTGATTTAAATTTTTGCATTTCAAATGCCTCCAAAAAAAATTTAATAAAAAAAAAGCTTTTTTTACAAAAACTTTAATATTTTTCGCATATAAAAGTAAGCAGTACTAATGTAAAGCAAATAATTCAAGCCAGAAATGTGTAAAATTCATATATTGTAATATCCTGCAGAGACCCCATATAAGGGACATGAAAGAAGAAGCAAAACTACAGAATCTTAGCGATTTTGAGAATAAATCATTATTAATTGTGGATGATGATAATCCTTTCCGTGAGCGTTTAGCAAGAGCGATGGAAAAAAAAGGATTTGAAGTTTTTCAAGCTGAGAGTGTACAAAAGGGAGTTGAATCTGTAAAAACTAAAAAACCTGGTTTTGCGGTTGTAGACTTAAGGCTTGCAGATGGAAATGGACTTGAGGTTGTAAAAGAAATTCAGTCTTCAAATAGTGATAGTAGGATTATCATGTTAACTGGTTATGGAAATATTCCAACGGCAGTAGCTGCAATCAAAGAAGGTGCTATAGATTATTTAGCCAAGCCTGCTGATGCAGAAGATGTAGAGAAAGCATTATTGGCAGATCCTTCAAAAAAAGCAGCCCCTCCTGAAAATCCCATGTCGGCTGACAGAGTTAAGTGGGAACATATACATAGAGTTTTCGAGTTATGTAATAGGAATGTTTCAGAAACAGCCAGAAGACTTAAAATGCACAGAAGAACTCTTCAAAGAATTCTTTCTAAAAGATCACCTAGATAAATTTTTTAATTTTAATTATTTGCTTAGTCAAAAGAGCTAAAAGCATAATTTTAAAAATCTCCGCTAATAGAAACGGTTTTGCACCTAAAGCAAAAATTGGCTTATCCCATCCAATCAATGTCCCAAGCCAAATTAGACCCAAAATATAAATTGTTGAAGTTGCGATAATTAACTTAAATAAAACAACGAAAAAATTATCATCAATCTTAATTTTAGAAGCTAAGTAACAAGCTGTTAAAAAACCAATTAAGTAACCCATAGTTGGCCCTGTAAAGTAAACTAATCCAACACCTTTTTCAGGAGAATTTGAAAATACGGGAAGCCCTGCAATTCCTTCAATTAAATACAGACCAATTGTAGCTAGTGCAATTTTATGTCCTAAACTTATTCCTAAAAATAATACAACAAATGTTTGCATAGTCATAGGAACCGGATAGAAAGGAATTTTGATCTTTGCAGATATGGTTAGTGCTATTGAACCAAGAACAATAACAACCAGAGATTTAAATAGTTTAGCTTGTGAGAGATTTTTTGTTAATTCCATTATTAAATAATACTCAAAATATAAAAAATAATCTACTTATAATTGTTATAATAATTGAAAGTAAATTTTTTTATATACAGATTATATTATCATTATAATATTTAATATTACCTCATGAATAAAATTCAAAAAACAGATCATTTTTATTTGATTGATGGCTCTGGTTATATTTTTAGAGCTTATTATGCTTTGCCTCCATTGAGTAGAAAAAGTGATGGTCTTCCAACAGGTGCTGTAAGTGGTTTTTGCAGTATGTTATTTAAATTATTAGAAGATTCAAAATCCAATCAAAACTTGCAAAAACCAACACATTTTGCAGTAATATTCGATTCAGCAAGAAAAACTTTCAGAAATGAAATTTATAGTGATTATAAAGCTAATAGATCTGAGGCGCCTGACGATTTAGCTCCACAATTTGAATATATAAGAAAATCAGTCCTAGCATTTAATTTGCCATCTGTGGATCTCCCTAATTACGAAGCAGATGATTTAATAGCTACATATGTTGATCAAATTCTTAAAAAGGGTGCAAAGGTTACAATTGTTTCATCAGATAAAGATTTAATGCAGCTTTACAAAAAAGGGGTTCGAATTTTTGACCCTATGAAAAATAAATTTATAACTGATGATGATGTTGTAAAAAAGTTTGGAGTAGATGCTTCAAAAGTTATTGATGTACAATCTTTAGCAGGAGATAGTAGTGATAATGTTCCTGGTGTACCGGGGATAGGTGTTAAGACAGCCGCAGAGCTAATTAACAAATATGGCACTTTAGAAAACTTACTAAAATCTGCTCATGAGATTAAGCAAAATAAAAGAAGAGAAACATTAATTGAGAACAAGGATAAAGCATTAATAAGTAAAAAACTTGTAACACTAGATCACAACTCTCCTGTTGATAGGGAGTTAAGTGAATTTAAATTGCAAAATATAGATAAAGGTAAATTATATAAATTTTTAAGAGAAATGGAATTTAATAGGTTGTTAAGCTCTGCAATTTCTGCTTATGGAGAACCTGAACTAGAAAGTAATAAGATTGAAACTCAAAATATAGAAAAACAACAAACGGTAAATAACAAAAATTATTATTTAATTAATAGCTTAGATGAAATTGATAAATGGATAGAGGAGGCAGAAGAAGTTGGTGAGGTCGCTGTAGATACGGAAACCACTTCATTAGATCCTCACCAAGCAGATTTAGTAGGTATTTCTCTTTGCTCTAAAATTGGAAAAGCATGTTACATACCAGTTGGTCATAAGTCACCCAAGTGTCTTAAAAAAGAAGCAGTAATTAAAAAATTAAAAAAAATATTAGAAGATCCTAGTATTAAAAAAATAGGTCAAAATATAAAATTTGATTTTATCGTATTTTATAAGTGTGGAATAACACTTTCATCAATGGAAGATACAATGCTGATGTCTTATGTCTTAGATGCTGGAAAAAATAGACATAATATGGATACTTTATCAGAAATTCATTTGGGACATAAAACTATTTCTTTTAAAGAGATGGTAGGCACAGGTAAGAAAGAAATTAATTTTAGTGAAGTAGAATTAGATAAAGCAAAAGATTACGCGGCTGAAGATGCTGATGTTACTTTTAGATTATACAAGAAATTTGTCAAAAATTTAAAATCAGAGAAAATGATCAATATTTATGAAATTTTTGAAAAGCCATTAATTAAAATTCTTGCATTTATGGAAATAGAAGGAGTTGAAATTGACAGTAAGTTTTTAAAATCTCTTTCATCTAAATTTGAAAAAAAAATCCAAAAACTTGAAAAAGAAGTATTTAAAATTTCTAAAAAAGAGTTCAATATCGCATCTCCAAAGCAATTAGGTGAAATAATTTATAATGACTTGAAAATAGCTGGTTTGAAGAAAACTAAAAAAGGAAGTTTTGCAACAAGTGCAAGTGTTTTAGAGGATTTAGCTTTTAAAGGTCATGAATTTCCAAAATTAATTTTAGACTGGAGACAAGTTTCAAAATTAAAAAATACTTATTCAGATTCTTTACCTGAACATTTAAACCCAAATACAAAAAGAGTTCATACTTCGTTTTTGCTGGCTGCTACAACGACTGGAAGACTAGCATCTAGTGATCCCAACTTACAAAACATTCCAATTAAATCAGAAGATGGAAAAGATATTAGAAAAGCTTTCACTGCAAAAAAAGGGCACCTATTAATTTCCGCGGATTACAATCAAATTGAGATGAGAATTTTAGCAGACCTGGCAGATGTAAAAGAGCTGAAAAAAGCTTTCAAAAATAAAGAAGATATTCACTCTTTAACAGCTAGCCAAATATTTAATATTGATATTAAAAAAGTTAATCAAGATCACAGACGAAAGGCTAAGGCTATTAATTTTGGAATTATTTATGGAATTTCACAATATGGATTAGCTAAGCAAATAAACGTTTCTAACTATGAGGCAGAGGAATTTTTGAATTCATATTTTGCTAAGTTTCCAGAAATTAAAGTTTATATGGATAATACAATTAAATTTTGTAGAAAAAGTGGATATGTTAACAATATTTTTGGACGAAGATCTCACTTTAATGGAATAAATGACAAAAACTTTAATGTCAGAAATTTTCAAGAACGTGCTGCAATTAATGCTCCCATTCAAGGTTCTGCTTCTGAAGTAATGAGATTAGCTATGATAAGATTGGACAAGAAATTATCAGAGGAAAAAAATTCTAATTCAAAAATGCTCTTGCAAATTCATGATGAATTAATTTTTGAAATTCCAAAAAAAGATGAAAAAGTAATGATTAAATTAATTGAGAAAGAAATGACAAGTGTGGCTCAGAGTGATTATCATTCTTTTTCAACTCCTTTAACAGTTGATATTAATGTTGGAGATAATTGGGGTATGTTACATTAAATTTATAACATTGCCCAAATTAGGACAATTTAGTATTTTTAAACTACATTATGCAAAAACAAACAATAGCTTTGATAGATGACGATCGAAATATTTTAACAAGTTTGAGTATGGCATTAGAAAAAGAAGGTTTTAAAGTTCAAACATACATTGATGGTGAAAGCGCATTAATCGGTTTAACAAGAATGCCACCTGACTTAGCAGTCATAGATATAAAGATGCCCAAGATGGATGGAGAAGAATTACTAAAAAAACTTCGAA
The DNA here is from genome assembly GCA_902529645.1 of uncultured Pelagibacteraceae bacterium. GTDB lineage: Bacteria > Pseudomonadota > Alphaproteobacteria > Pelagibacterales > Pelagibacteraceae > Pelagibacter. Next base: position 19,532 of record CABZXO010000017.1, read on the forward strand.
AAAAAACTTCCTTACCAGTAATTTTTTTAACATCTAAAGATGATGAAATTGATGAGTTGTTAGGTCTAAAGCTGGGCGCAGATGATTTTGTAAAAAAATCAGGAGGATTTTCTATTAAAGTTTTGATTGAAAGAATTAGAGTGCAGTTAAGAAAAAAAGATTCAAATAATATTCTAGAGGAAAATAAAAGCCTGATATCTCATGGAAGATTAAAATTAGATCCATCACAACTCGAGTGTGAATGGAATGGAAAACAGTTGCCTGATAAATTGACGACAACTGAGTTTTTAATCGTTAAAGAATTAGCAAAGAG
>CABZXO010000018.1 GCA_902529645.1 uncultured Pelagibacteraceae bacterium
ACAAAGTCTGTAGAACAATTGTTATTACTATTGCAAACCAGTCAATAATATTTAAACCAAAATAAAAGATAATGAAAATTTCTTGCTCCAGGAAGGAATTATCAATTAAAAAAATTGCTATCCTTATTAAGTAAACTATTATTTTAGATAAAAAATAAGTTTGGATACCAAATAAAAAAATTGCTACTAAGCTTCTAATTAATCCAAATAATTTAGCACCATTAAATCCTAAAGATGATCTTAACAATACTGCAAATGGTAAACCAAATTTTTGAGAGGGTTTTCCTATGATGTTTGAAAATAAATAAACAAAAAAAGATCCCAATATAATTCCAAAAAATACTACAAATACATTTAGGCTATATATTAGGTACAGCGAAGATATTAAAGAGAAACCAATTAAACTCTGTAAATTTGCTCCCCAAAAACAAAATAAATCTTTCCAATTCCAAGTTTTATAATTTGGATTAACCGTAACTAAGTCCCAATTAGAGAGTGAGTATTTTACTTTTGGCTGATTCACTAAATTTATTTTAAACTAATAAATTCTACTGTCCATATAAGAGAGTTGGTAGCCATAAGGCAATTTTAGGAAATATGATTATTAAAATTAAGCCTATAACTTGTAGAACCATAAATTGCATCATTCCATAATAAATATCTTTTAAATCCCATTCTGGAACTACACCTTTTAAAAAATATGCTGAGAGCGCTACAGGTGGGGATAGCCAGGCGGTTTGGAGATTGACGGCAACCAGAATTGCAAACCAAGTTAAATTAAATCCTAATGCTTCTACTAGTGGCAAAATTATTGGAACAATAATCATAACTATCGGTACCCATTCTAATGGCCAACCCAGCAAAAATATCATGACCATAATCATTCCTAAGATCAGATATTTATTCATTTCTAAACCTAATAAAAATTCTGTTAATAAAGTTGGTGTTCCCAATCTAGCAAATACTGCTCCAAAAAAATTTGAGGCAGCAACTAAAACCATAATCAAAGCTGTGATTTCTAAAGTTTTTACTAAAGCTTCTTGAAGTTTTGATAAAGTTAATTTTTTATATGCTAATGAAAGTAGCAATGCACCCATTGCACCACACCCAGCAGCCTCTGTCGGTGTAGCAAAACCAAATAAAATACTTCCTAATGCTGCAAAAACTAATGCTGCAGGTGGAACTAGACCTAAAAAAAACTCAATCCAGACTTCTTTCATACTAGCTGCACGCATTTCCTCAGGTAGCACAGGGCCAAGTTTTGGGTTAATCATACATCTTATTGTTGTGTAGCCTGCGTATAAACTTGCAAGAAGTATTCCTGGAATAATTGCTGCAGCAAATAAATCTATAACCGGAATTTCCATTATCGGTCCCATTACTACAAGCATGATACTAGGTGGAATTAAAATTCCCAAAGTTCCGCCAGCTGTTATCGTACCTGCAGCAAGTTTTACATCGTAATTTGATCTGTTCATTGATTTTGCAGCCATAATTCCCAAAATTGTAACTGAGGCACCAACTATTCCAGTTGCAGCTGCAAAAATAACAGAAACAAACAATACGGCGTAATATAGTGAGCCCTTTACTCTTGCTAACATCATCTGAAAGGCTGAAAATAACCTTTCCATTAAACCTGCTTGCTCCATCATAATTCCCATAAACACAAAGAGTGGAACGGCGGCAAGGGTTTGTTCTGTCATCACCATCGAAAATTGGAGCGTCATTAAATAAAAGACTAATTTTCCAAATCCTAAATAACCAAATACAAAACCTAAAAAAATTAAAGTGAAAGAAATTGGAAATCCAACAAAAATTGCAAAAAGCATTACTCCAACTAAAATAAAACCTAAAATAGCTGGATCAATTAATTCTGCTATCATTTATCTTCTCCTGGCCACTCACCCTTTTTGGCTGCCCAGTAGCTTTTAAGTAATTCTGAAAATCCTTGGATAAGTAAAAATATAATTCCAATTAATAAACATGTTTTGATTGGCCACATATATGGCATCCAGGTAGTATCCATTCCTCTTTCACCTCTTTGGATAGACTCTAAAACAAATCCAAAAGTCATATATAAAAAGACAATAAGACCTGGGAAATAAAACAAGAGATACAGCCAAAAATCAATTAATCCTTGATTTTTGATTTTAAAATTTCTGTATAAGAAATCTGCTCTAATATGAACTCCTCTTGAAAGTGCATAACCTGCACCCAGCATAAAAAGAGCTCCATATAAAAATCTGCTTATATCATAAGCCCATATTGTTGGTGCTAAAAATAATTTTCTTGCTAGTACCTCATAGGTCATAGCAAAAATAAGTGGCATTAATATCCAACAAACCACACTACCAATCCACTTACTAAATTTATCTATGTTAATTATGGACTTTGCCATCCAAGTTGGCATATCCTCTGGCATTTTTCCTGAACCACCTCGCCTTTCGGCAATCATTTCGTCTGAAATATCTAATTTACTTGGTTCGTCTGCCATAGAAGTATTTATTAAAAAAAATTAGAGCGAACTAGTAAGTCCGCTCTAATATTCTAATTATTTAATGATTACTTTAATGTCGCTGCGTGAGCCATTCCTAGCTTCGCATTTGACATTTGAGCACCACTCCAGAAAGGAACTGCTTTATCAGCAAATACTTTCATAGAGTCATAAACTTCTTTGAAAAATGCATTTTTTTCAGCATTTTTGTTCAAAGTTGCTTTAGCAGCTGCCATATACTCAGTGAAGTAGTCAGATGGAGTATCTTCTAAAATCACTCCATGTTTTGTTGTAAGTTCTTGTAAAGCTTCACCATTTGATAAAATTCTATAACTTAAAGATTTTATCAAAGACGCATCCGCAGCAACTTCAAGAGACTTCTTCTCATGTGCAGTCATAGCATCATATGTTTTTCCAGTAATATAAAAGTCAGCATTTACCACCACTTGATGTAAACCTTGTAAGTAATAGTGCTTTAAAACTTTTTGGAAACCAAATGTTAAGTCTGGTTTTGGACAACACCATTCAGCAGCATCAATTGTTCCTGCTTCTAAAGCTGGTAGAATATCTCCACCTCCCATTGCAACAGATGCTATACCAATGTCTTTATAAGTTTGTCCTGGAATTCCTGGAGGAGTTCTGAACTTATATTTTCTAAAGTCAGCCATATCTTTAATTGGTTTTGGAAACCAACCTAAAGCCTCTGGTCCAACAGGTTGAAGCATAAATCCTTTGATGTCTCTGTTCATCTCTTTCCATAATTGATCATAAAGTGCTTTTCCACCACCATATTGGAACCAAGATAAAAACGCTAAATTATCTATACCTATTCCACCACCGGCTACTGGAGAACCAAATAGCATTGCAGCAGGGTGTTCACCTGACCAATAGTGAGTCCATGCAAATCCACAGTCAATTAAACCTTTGTCAACAGCATCAAGAGTCTCTTTAACTCCAACAACTGCTCCTGCAGGTAAAATTTCGAATTTTAAAGATCCACCAGTTAATTCGGTTACTGTATCAGTAAAGTCCTTTAACATCTTAACTTCATCAGCTTTAGTGTTAAGAACTGTCTGACATTTTAGTGTTTTTGCAGCATTAGCATTTGAAATAAATCCAAATACCATCGCAACTGCAAATAACATTGAAATGATTTTTTTCATATCGTTTTTCCCTCTCTATATTTTTAAAAAATAAAGCTTGTCAAAGAATGAAATCTAAAACAAGTCTTAATATTGGATTATTTTAATTTTTTTTTCTACAGAAATGTTACAATTAAAAAATTTTAATTTATAAGAGTTCTAAGTTATGGACAATTTTGATTATATTATAATTGGTGCTGGCTCAGCTGGATGTGTTATTGCTAATAGAATTTCATCTAATCCAAAGAACAAAGTCTTACTTTTAGAGGCAGGTGGTAAAGATACTAATCCATGGATACATATTCCTGGAGGATATTTTAAAACAATGCATAATCCTGAGACAGATTGGTGTTTTAACACAGAGGAAGAGCCTTTCTGTGATAATAGAAAGATGACTTATCCAAGAGGGAAAACACTTGGAGGAAGTTCTTCGATTAATGGAATGCTTTATATTCGAGGGCAATCAAATGATTATAATTATTGGAGACAATTAGGAAATGTAGGCTGGTCATGGGATGATGTGCTTCCTTATTTTAAAAAGTCTGAAGATTTCCAATTTGGAAAAAATGAATTTCATGGCTCTGGCGGACCTTTAAAGGTAGAAAAAATTAGATCTACATTCAAAGTTTTAGACTTGTTTTTAGAAGCTGCGGAGGAATTTGGATATAAAAAAACTGATGATTTTAATAATGGTGATAATGAGGGAATGGGATATTTTCCTTTAACAGTAAAAAATGGTTTTAGATGTAGCACAGCAGTTGGATATTTAAATCCTGTAAAAAGTAGAAGTAATTTAAAAATTATAACCAAAGCTCATATCAAAAATATTGAATTTGAAAATAAAATTGCCAAAAAAGTAAATTTTTGGACTGGCGATAAGTTAAATACTGTTGAAGCAAATGGTGAAATCATTTTAAGTGCTGGTACTATTGGATCTCCACATATTCTTCAAGCCTCAGGTTTGGGGCCAGCTAAATTATTAAAAGATAACGGTATTGAAGTATTAATGGATAATAAAAATATAGGCCAGAACTTAACTGACCACCTAATGTTAAGACCCGTATATAAAATAAAAAATTTAGAAACATTAAATGATATTTATTATAGCTTTACTAAAAAAATATTTACTGGATTAAAATTTTTCTTAACACGAACTGGTCCTCTTACAGTTGGTGCTAGTTATTTGTGTGGTTTCGTAAAGAGTGACCCACATTTAGAAACTCCTAACTTACAATTTCATGTTTCTCCTGCTAGTACAGATCTCTTAGGAAAATCATCTTTACACAAATTTCCTGCTTTCACACCAACCATTACTAATGTAAGACCTACTAGCAGGGGATCTATTGAACTTAAATCCTCCGATACAAGAATTCCTCCAAAGATTAAAATGAATTATCTATCTACGGATGAAGATAGAGAAATAGCAGGTAAGTCTCTTAAAATAGTAAGAAAAATAGTTATGGAGTCCAAAGCCTATAAAGATTATGGACCAGAAGAATTAAGACCAGGTATAAATATTACTGACAATGAGCAGTTAGCTGTTGAAGCGGGAAAATTTGCTAATACAATTTTCCATCCTGTTAGTACTTGCAGAATGGGTAAAGATGAAAGTGCAGTAGTGTCTGATCAGTTAAAGGTACATGGAGTCAAAAACTTAAGAGTGATTGATGCATCAGTGATGCCTTATATCACCTCAGGAAATACTAATGCTCCAACAATAATGATTGCAGAAAAAGGTGCAGACATGATACTACAGCAGTAATGTTAGCAGAATTTTTTACACCTGAACAAATAGCAATAGTAACTCAAATAATTCTTATTGATTTAGTTTTAGCGGGTGACAACGCAATAATAATTGGAATGGTTGCATCTAAATTTCCAGTCGAGCAAAGAAAAAAAGTAATTTTTTGGGGAATTGGTGGTGCTGTAATTTTAAGAATAATACTGACCTTACTTACAGCTTATCTGCTGCAAATCACCGGTTTAAGATTAATTGGTGGATTGTTGTTACTTTATATTGTGTACAAGCTTTATATAGACGTAATTAAAGGTTCAGAAACAGAAGAGGATGTAAAAGTAGATAATTCAAGTTTTCTTAAAGCAATTTGGACTGTTTTACTGGCAGATTTTACAATGAGTTTAGATAATGTATTAGGTGTTGCTGGTGCAGCTGGTGATCACTATGGACTTCTTGTTTTTGGCTTAGTTTTATCAATTGTTTTAATGGCAACTGCAGCAACTTTAATTTCTGGATGGATTAAAAAATATAGGTGGATAGCTTGGCTTGGATTATTAGCCATTTTAATTGTAGCTGTTGAGTTGATTTACACAGATATTAAAATATTATTGTTTTAATGTATCTTCAAAAAGTAAATCTTAAAAACAAATATGCCTTAGTAACAGGTGCAGGTAAAGGACTAGGAAGAGCATGTTCTATCGCATTAGCTGAGGCAGGTGCAACAGTTATAGCTTTAAGCAGAACATCTTCGGACCTTAATAAATTAGAAAAGGATATCAAAAAAGTTAAAGGTAAAATTATTAAGGTTTCATGCGATGTAATGAATTATGAAGATTTAAAACAAAAATTAGATAAAATAAAAATTATTGATGTGTTAGTAAATAATGCTGGAACTAATATTCCAGAGCCCTTTGAAAAAATTAAACAAAAAAGTATGAATTACCTAGTAGATTTAAATCTAAAGGCAGCATTTAACGTGGCACAACTTGTTGTAAAAAAAATGCTAAAAAATAAAAAGAGACCTGGATCAATTATAAATATGTCGTCTCAACTAGGTCATGTTGGTATGAGTGGTAGAAACGTATATAATATGACTAAATTTGGAATCGAAGGGTTAACCAAAGGCATGGGCGTCGAATTAGCTAAAAAAAAAATCAGGGTGAACTCGGTAGCACCTACTTTTGTTGAAACACCTATGGTTAAAAACTTTTTTAAAAACAAAAAATTTAAAAAATTAGCTCTTAGTAATATTCCTGTGGGAAAAGCAGCTACCGAAAGTGATGTTGCTACAACAGTATGTTTTTTGGCGTCCTCAGCATCTTCAATGATAACTGGAACATCAATAATTATAGATGGTGGATGGACAGCTCAATAATTTACAAAATTTTTTTCGTTTTTTTAATTTTTATATCACCTGTAAACGCTATTGAATTCAAAGGTAAATTTCTACAAGGTCATTTTATATTAGGTAAAACTGACCCTAATGCTAAAATTTTGGTTGGAAAAAAAGAAGTAAAAGTTTCAAAAGATGGTTTTTTTGTCTTTGGTATAGATCGAGATCGAAAATACGACCTAACATTTACAAAAATTATTGATGGAAAAAAATCATTAACTACAAAACAAGTTTTAAAGAGAAAATATAATATACAAAGAATAGATGGTTTGGCAGAAAGTAAAGTCACCCCACCCGAGTCTGTATATAAAAGAATTAGAAAAGAAAATAATGCAATTGGAGAAGCAAGAGCAATAAACTCTGATCTACAATTTTTTAAAGAAAAATTTATAATGCCAGTTGAAGGTATAATCAGCGGTGTTTATGGTAGTCAAAGAATTTTAAATGGTAAACCAAGATGGCCTCACTATGGAATAGACATTGCAGCCAAACAAGGAACGATGATTAAATCTTCTGGTTCGGGTATTGTTACTATGGCTGAGGATGATTTATATTATACAGGAGGTACAGTTATAATGGACCATGGTCATGGTATATCAACGATATATTCCCATTTAGAAAATGTATTAGTCTCAATTGGTGATCAAATTAATCAAGGAGATATAATTGGAACAGTTGGATCGACCGGTAGATCAACAGGACCTCATTTGGATTTTAGAATTAATTGGTTTCAAACACGATTAGATCCAATGTCAGTATTAAAATAAATGTCAAAAAATAAACAAGCAATTTTATTGATAGTTATATCTGTTTTTTTTGGAACACTGATGCTTACATTTTTAAAATTAGCTCAAAAAGATGTAAATGTTTATGTTGCTGGTTTTTTTAGATTTTTATTTGGTTTCTTAATTATTCTTCCCTATATCATAAAATCTAAATTAACTGTATTTAAAACAAAACATCTTAAAAAACATTTCTTTAGAGCTGTTTTAAATTTACCCTCAATGCTTTTATACTTCTCAGCTTTGGTGATGTTGCCAATAGAAAAAGTTACAGCAATATCCTTTGTTGTTCCTTTCTTTGTTACAATATTGGCTGTTTTATTTCTGGGAGAAAAAATTTATATATATAGAACTTTGGCTTTAATTTTGGGATTTATAGGGATGATAGTAATTTTAAGACCTGGAATTATTAATATTTCTATTGGAGTTTATATGGCTTTAGCCTCATCTTTAATGTGGTCAGTGGTCATTATAATTACTAAAAGTATAGCAAAGGATGATAGTTCAATCACAATTTTGTCTTATGGTTATGTGATTATGACAATTTTGAGTTTTATAATAGTTTTATTTAATTGGCAAACACCCGGTTTAAAAACTTTTATATATTTATTTTTTGCAGGATTATCTGGTACGCTGTTACATCTTTGTATAAACCATGCTTATAAACTTGTGGATGTAAGCATGACACAGCCATACTCCTTTCTAAGTTTGGTATTTGCTTCTTTAGTTGGTTACTTTGTTTTTACTGAAATACCTGATCTATTTACCTGGATTGGAGCAAGTATTATATTTTTAGGTGTTTTCATTATGTCCTATCGTGAAATGAAACTTGATAAAGAAATAATAAGAAAAAGAATAGATATAAAATCTTAATATTTAAATCTCAGATTTAGCTCTTAAACGTTCATAGATCAATCTAGCCCTGACTCCTAAAGTTAAAAATGGATCAGGAGGTAGCCATGTAGGTTTATTTCTTGCTTCTATAGTTTCTATCTCTCTTGTATTTTCATTGCTTGCTTTAATCGCAATTTGCTCTCCAAATAAAGTACCAACTCCAATACCAGAGCCATTATAACAACCTGCAACAAATATATTATGATCTATTTTTTCAAAAATTTGAGAACTATTTCTTGTTCTTGAAACAACACCTGACCAAGAAGATTGGATAATATCATTCGGTAATTCTGGAAATCTTTTTTTAATTCCAATCTTTTGTTTTAATGATCTTTTAGTTAATTCAGATTTAGACATTTGATAAGGATTAAAAACTTCTGCAGTATTTCTAATTAAAATTCTTTTATCTTTAGTCATTCTGATAGTCGCCCCCATTGGTCTAACAGGTAATACCCCCCACTCTTTTGGTTCACCAATAGATTCAAACTCTTCTTTAGTTAAAGATCTAGTCATGCTAGCTGTTAAAGTAATTGGAAAATTATAATTTGATTTTATTCCTAAAGACTTCAGAAACCCATTTGTAGCAAAAATTATCTTTTTAGTTTTAATTAAACCATTTTTAAATTTACAAATTACTGTATCGTTTTTCTTTTTCCAATTTAATAATGTAGAATTTTCATAAAGATTTACGTTACTTGGTAATGTATCAATCATAGCTCTAACCAATTTAGCTGGGTGTAATAAAATCCCTCCTTTTGTATAAAGAGCAATATTGTAAAAATTGGACCCTAATTTTTTGTTAAGTTCTTTATTTGAAAGCAAATTATGTTCAAAACCTAATTTTGATAAGATATTTGAAAAATTTTCTAATATTTTTTTATCTTCTTGCTTTGATGATGCAAAATATTTTCCACATTCATTCAGATCACAATCTACCTGATATTCTCTAATAAATTTTTTAATAACATCTATTCCCAATTTATAGATGTCTACTTTTTTTTTATAATTATCTAATTCTTTATTAGAGGTAAAACCATCATTAAGTGTTGTATCCACTAAATAACCTGAATTTCTTCCACTTGCTCCCTCACCTGCTAATTGTGCATCAACCAATACAATTTTTTGATTTTGGTGTAGTTGACCTAATTTTCTAGCTGCTGACAAACCTGTATAACCCGCTCCAACTATCAACCACTCACAATCAATATCTTTAGATAGAGCTTTTATTTCTGACCTTGAATTTAGATCATTAGTCCAAGCACAAGAAGTGTCATTAATTATTTGCACAATCAATAAAATTTTATTTTTAATTAGTAATAAATTATTTTTTAAAACAATTTAATAAATCATCTGATCCCTTGGAAAGTAAATTTGAATCTGTACCACAAGCTACAAAATCAAAACCTATATCTATTGATCTTTGAACCAAATCTTTTCTGCCAATTAGCGTTCCAACTGATTTATTGTTTTTTTTAATTTCAGATACTGCTTTTTCAATTAATGACCACAACTCTTTATTATCAAATTGACCAAGTATACCCATGTCAGCTGATAAGTCAGCAGGACCAATAAATAATGCTGTAACTCCGTCAACATTAGCTATGCTTGAAATATTTTTTATTGATTTTGCTGTTTCCAATTGTGGAATAAGACAAATATTGTCGTCTATATTCTTAAAATAATTTTTATCTCTAGTGTAATCATTTCCTCTTTGCGACATAGCAACTCCTCTAATCCCCTTTGGTGGATAATGACAAGCCATGACAGCTTTTTTTGCATCTTCCTCATTATTTACCATGGGAATTACTAGTGAGTTGAAACCATAATCTAATAAAGGTTTTATTTTAACTGGATCATTCCATGGAGGTCTAACCAAAACTTCTGACTTGTTTTTAGCTTGTATTGCTTGGGCTTGAGATAATACACTTCTTACATCATTTGCTGAGTGCTCCATATCTAATAAAATCCAATCAAAACCGGCTCCAGCAATTATATCAGCGGTTATTTCACTGCACAAATTAGACCATAGACCAATCTGTTGTTTTTTTTCTAATAATTTTTTTTTAAATATATTTTTCATTTTTTATTTTACAGTTTAAAAATTTTATTTTGATTAAGAATATTTTTAGGATCAAAAGTTTTTTTAATATTCTTCATTAATTCAATCTCTAAGTTGTTTTTTGTTTCTAAAAAATCATCTCTTTTCAATAAACCTATACCATGTTCTGCGCTAATTGATCCAGAAAGTTCATTTATAAGATTATTAACTACTTTTTTAAGAGACATTTCATACTCATAAAAATTAGACTTTAAATTATCAGGTTCAATTAAGTTGTAGTGAATATTACAATCACCTAAGTGTCCAAATGTATGAAATTTAATGCCTTTTAAAATATTATCTATCTCATTTTTTCCTTTTACAAAAAATCGATCTAATTTGTCTAAAGGAACTGATATATCAAAACCAATTAATTTTCCCTCTAACTTTTGTGCCTCTGTTAAATCTTCTCTAAATTTCCAAAATTCTTTATTTTGCTTTTCATTTTGAGCAATAATTATTTCATTATAAAGATTTGAACATTCATATAATTTTTCCTGCAATAAATTTATTATCTGATCATCTAAATTATCTATTTGTATTTTAACTAAAGCATAATAATTTTTTAAATTTTCAAAAAAACTTTTTTTCATAAAATTGTGTTTAATACATAAATCAAATGAAATTTGAGGTATCATTTCAAATCCTGTTATAGGAAATCTAAATTCTTTAGAAATATATTTATAAAAATCAATTACTTTATTTAAATTTTCAAAAGAAGCCATAAATGTAAAATAATTTTGAGCTTTAGGATAAATTTTTAATGTTGCTCGAGTTATAATCCCTAGTGTACCTTCAGATCCACAAAATAAATCTTTTAAATTGTATCCAGTATTATCTTTGACAACTTTTGAGCCAAGTCTTAAAATTTTACCATTTGATAAAACTACATCAAGACCAAGTAAATTATTTCTAACAGAACCATAATGTAAAACATTTATACCACCCGCATTAGTTGATATTACACCTCCAACCTGGCTAGATCCTGTAGAAGCCATTTCTAAAGGAAACAAAAAACCATCCTTTTCAAGACTTGTGTTCAAATCATCAATTTTTACTCCAGCATCAACCTCAACACACTTATTTAGAATATCAATATGATGGATTTGATTAATTTTTTCCATGTTAATTATTATTTCTTTTTTTTCCTTAGAAGGAGAAGCACTTGCAACAAGATTTGTATTTCCACCCTGAGGTATAACTTTAATATCATTATCATAACAAAACTTTAGTATTTTTGAAACTTCATCCTGATTTTTTGGAAATACTACACACAAAGCTTTTTCATTAATTCGTCCACGCCAATCTTTACTATATTTAATTATATCTAACTCATCATTTACACAATTTATTGTTTTACAAATTTTAGATAAGTTTTTAAAAATTTTGTTTTCCATAGTAATTATCAATTTAATTTTATATAATAAGTTGACAAGTTAACAATATTTAATTGATTTCATTATTTAATTAAATTATCTGTAAAATAACAAAATCTTTTTGTTTTATGCATGAAATAATAACTATAATAGAAACATTTATAGCATCTTTTGACACTCTTGGATTAATTTTAATTATAGCTCTAACATTAATAGGGTCAATCGTAGCAGGAATGTCTGGATATGGTGCTGGTATACTAATTGGTGTAGTTCTGATGCCTATGGTTGGTGTAAAAAAAATTGTCCCGATAGTAACAATTCTTACTTTTTATATAAATTTTTGGAGAATAATTTTATATTGGGATCATATTAATTGGAAAAAATCTATATACTTTTCAATTTTTGCTGCGCCAGGTTTATATTTTAGCACTTATTTTTTTTCCGTTGCATCAACCAAAACTTTAACATTGATTGTTGGTTTTTCTATTTTTGCATTGGTAGTTTTAAGAAAGTTTTTTCTTAACTTAAATATTTATTTAAATAATCAATTATTAGCACTTTATGCGATTTTTACTGGATTATCCTTGGGTGTTATTTTGGGTCCAGGTTTAATGATACTAACAGGATTATCTGCAAATGGTTTGGTTGGTTCAAATTTGGTAGGTTCTAGTTCTGTTGCTGATTTAATTACAATAATTGTAAGATCAATTCATTTTTATAAACTTGGGGTAATTGATATAGAAATTTTTACAATTGGTAGTTTTTTAGGAATAATGTGTTTATTCGGTACATTTATGGGAAAAAAAATTGTCGATAAAATTGGAAAAAAAGTACATCAAACTTTAATTGAATTTTTTATGTTATCAGGGAGTATTATAATGATAATTAGAGCTTTAACTTTGGATTAAATAGGAGCGTGACCTACGCTCATCCCTCCACAAACATATAAAGTTTGACCTGTTATAAATGAGGATTCATCTGAAACAAAAAAAGAAATTGCACTTGCTACTTCTTCCGGTTTACCAAATCTTCTCATGGGATTTTGAGACATATATTTTTTTTGATAAGTTTTATTTTGACTATTATTTTTAATTTGCAATTCTGTTAAAATTGGTCCTGGTGAAACTGTGTTTATTGTAATATTATATTTTGCAAGCTCCAGAGCCCAAGTTCTAGCAAAACCATATAGACCAGCTTTTGCTGAAGAATAACTTGTTCTAAGCTCTCTACCTAAAGCTGCTCTACTTGCAACGTTTACAATTCTACCAAATTTTCTTTTTTTCATATTTTTTACTAAGCCAAGTGATAATTGAATAGCTGGTCTTAAATTTAATTGAATTGATTTATCAAATGTTTTTAAATCTAAATTTTCAATAGATTGTCCAAATGATGCACCAGCATTATTTACAATACAAGAAACATCAAGTTTTTTTAATTTTTTGATTAATAGTTCGATCTCATTTGTATCTGATAAATCACATTCAAAAAATTTACCTGGAAAGTTTTTAACTTTAGATCTTGCAACTCCAATAATATTATATTTTTTTTTTCTCAATAGTTTGCTCGTAGCAAGACCAATTCCCCTATTAGCACCTGTGATTAATACTGTTTTCATTATTTATATCTTGTAACATCTTCTGTACTGATTTGGAACAATTTTGTTTTTTGGGTTAAGTTTTGACAATTTTTTTAGAATGGAGTTTGGTTCTTAAATATATTTTCTTGTATTAGAGATTAAATCTACATAATTATTATTAATTATTTTTTTTTGTAAAATTTATGTCATGTCTGTTACTTATCGACTAAGACAGGATTTATCAAATCTTTTTATCAAATGATATTCTGTGTAAGGGACAAAACTAATCTGATATAAAAATAAATTAATTAAAATTTTAAATTTAAGATAAAGTTCAACTTATGTTTGATTTAAATATAATTTTTATTTTGATTTTATTTGGATGCCTTTCCGGATTTTTTGCTGGATTATTAGGTGCCGGCGGTGGAATGATAATTGTACCTGCACTTTTTTTTGCTTTTAAACTTTCAGGATATAGTAGTGATCTGTTAATGCATCTAGCTGTAGGAACTTCATTAGCAATTATATTTCCTACATCAATTATCTCATCTTATACTCATTATAAAAATGGAAATTTAGATAAAAATTTTTTTAAGTTTTGTGGATTTTTTATTTTTTTAGGAATTATTCTTGGAACATTTTTTACATCGTATATAAATACAATAAATTTACTTTCTTTATTTGCAATTTATACCTTCGTATCTGGGGTTTTCCTTTTGCTTAAAAAAGACAAATTAAATAAATTTAAAACAGAAATTTCAAATCCACATAAGATAATTTATGGTTTAATTACTGGATTTCTGTCAGTACCGCTAGGGATAGGAGGAGCGTCAATTATGGTTCCAATAATGAAATTCTATAATTACTCGATAAAAATTGCCATCGGTACATCTGCTCACTTTGGAATTATAATTTCTTTTACTGGTTTTTTGTCAATGTTAGCAAGTGGACATTACATAGCAAAAGTTGATGAGCCATACACTGTAGGATACATTAATGTTTTAAGTTTTATAATTTTTGTTCCTGCAACTCTATTAATGGCAAGAATAGGTGCGATCACAACATCCAAAGTAAAAAAAGAATTATTAAATAAAATATTTGGAATTGTTTTAATTATTATTTCTATTAGAGCTTTTTACGAAATTTATAATTTTTCTTATTAACGATCTAACGTGGTAAGGGCATCAAATTTTGACATTGCATTTACAAAATTTGAATAATCTTTTTGTGAAAAAGAAAGTTTATTTATTTTATTTTTTTTCTCTTTTTTAAAATTAAGAACATCAATAGTTTTTTTTAAATCTTCATCATCTAAATTTTTAGTAATAAATACAATTTTTGACTGCTTATCATCAAATGG
>CABZXO010000019.1 GCA_902529645.1 uncultured Pelagibacteraceae bacterium
CTTTTAAGAGGAGTTTCCATAATTTATTTTATTTTCTTACCGCCAAGCATTTTTAATTCAGTAGTTTTTGGAGTTACTTTTGGTTTTTTGTGGCTATCAACAGTTCCTCCAACAAATGGAATTGTTGCTCATATATTTGGTACAAAATACGTTGGACTTTTATATGGAATAGTTTTCGTAAGCCATCAAATTGGTTCTTTCCTAGGAGCATATCTAGGTGGTGTATTTTATGAGTTAAATGGAAACTTTGATTATGCATGGTACGGATCTATCGCATTATCAATTTTTGCAGGTCTGATACATTTACCTATAGTAGAGAAAGCAATTGAAAGAACTCAACCAGCATAAATTTAAATTTAATTCTTATTTAGAAGATCTGTATCAATCAGATAAACCTTTAATTATTTATAAAGTAGAAGATGGCTATAATATTTATACAGATTTTTCAAAAAAGATTATTTTAACAAAAAAAAATATACATAAATTTCTTAATTCGTTTGAGAAAAAAAAATATAAAAAAGAAACAGATTTATATCTTGGATTTTTTGGTTATGAAATTTTATGTAATTTGATTGGTATTAATTTAAAGAATAAAAAAAGGATAAACTTTTATAAAGGGATTTTTTATAAACCTGAGACTATAATTAAAATTAGAAAAGATATTAAAATTATATCTAATATAAAAAAACATACATTCAATTATCAATTCAACAAAACTCAAATACTAAGTCCTTTTAGGGTAAATGTTTCTTATGCAAAATATAAAAAAATATTTGAATTATTTTCAAAAAAAATAAGAGAAGGTGAGACTTATCAAATAAAAATTTGTACAAAGTATAAAAACAAATCATTAATTAATCCGATTAATTTTTTTTGGAAATTAATGCGTGTTAATGCGTCCCCAGAGTCATTTATGATAAAAGATAAGGATTACTCTATAGTAAGTTGCTCACCTGAAACATTAATTGATAAGAAAAAAAATAAAATTACAACAAAACCAATAGCAGGTACATTTAAGAAAAAATTACTATCCAATAAAAATATAGCCCTTAAATATTTTAAAAATAATGAGAAAGAAACCAAAGAACACAACATGATAGTTGATATGGAAAGAAGCGATTTATCCAAAATTTGTAAACCCGGAAGTGTTAAAATACTCAAAAAAAAATATGTAGAGGAATACAAGCATCTTTATCATTATGTAACTTCAATTGGTGGAATATTAAATAAAGACAAGAAATTAATTGATATCATTAAGGCAATGATGCCAGGAGGATCTGTAATTGGTTGCCCTAAAATTAGAACTTTAGAACTTTTAAACAAACAAGAAAAAGAAAGTAGAAATATTTTTACAGGAAGTTTTGGATTAATTAAATTTAATCAAGATATGAAATTTAATATTATAATTAGATCTATATTAAATTATAAAAATCAATCAGAGATCTCTGCTGCATCTGGAGTAGTATTAGATAGTTCACCTAAGAAAGAATTTAATGAAAATTATATTAAAGCAAAATCTTTATTGGAGTTATTTAAATGATTTACATTATAGATCATCAAGACTCTTTTACTTGGAATGTTGTTCATCAATTTGCAAAATTTGATAAAGTTATTTGTTCAAATTATTACGAGGTAAATAACAAATTATTTGATAAAAGTGATGTGATCGTTTTATCACCAGGACCTGGATCACCAAAAGATTATCCTACTACCTCACAAATTTACAAAAAATATAAAGGAAAGAAAAAAATTATTGGCATTTGTCTTGGTTATCAAATGATTTTATATAACGAAGGGGGCAAAATAATACAGCAAAAAAAAATTTATCATGGTTTTCAATCTAAAATAAAAACAAATAATCAAAGTAAAATCTTTAAAAACAATCAACAGTTTAAAGTTGGAAGATATCATTCATTAAAATTAATGGAGCCATTTTCCTCGAATTCAATTAAAATAACCATGAGATGCAGTAAAACAAAAACACCAATGGGCCTTGAGGATAATCAAAATAAAATATATGGATTTCAATTTCATCCAGAATCTTTTTTAACAGAAAATGGCGACACTATTATTAAAAAAATCTTATCAGCTTAATAATCTTAAAGAAGTTGCTTTCAAAGATCTTTGGGGCTCTAGAGGTGTATTCACTACAATGCGAATGATTGGAAAACCTCCTAAGTTAATACTTTTTAAACCTCATATAGAAAACTTAATAAAATCTACAAGAAAATATGGAATAAGAAAAAAAAATTTAAAAAACATAATTAAAGATTTAATTAGCATAAACACTCTATACAAAGGTCCTGATAATTTATTTCGTATAGCGTTAAATAAAAAACTGATATCAGTCTCAATTAGAAAAAGACCAAAACCAAAAAGTAATTTTAATCTTTTATTGTTTAAATATAAACGAGTAGAACCAAATTATAAAAATCTTTATTATAAAAAAATATTAGCAAAATTAAGTAAAGTTGACTCAACTCAATTCGATATTGCTCTAGTCGCAAATGATAAAATTTTAGAAACTGGTACTTCAAATTTAGTTTTTGTGAAAAATGGAAAGTTTTTTTCACCTAAAAAAAATTGTTATTTTGGAAATACAATTAAATTTATTAGCAAGAAAATTAAAATTAATTTTAAAAATATTTCAATTAAATCAATTAATGATTATGATGAAATAATTCTTGTTGGATCTGGTAAAGGAATAACATCAGTTTCAAAAATAAATGATCTTAAATGGAAGAGAAGAAAGACTGGTTGCTACACAAAGTTAAATAAAATATACAACTCTCTTGTTTAAATATGAAAGATCCAAACAATCCTTGTATATTTTGTAAAATCAGAAAAGAAGAGCTTCAGTTTGAAAACCAATTGGCTTATTCATCTATAGATAGCTACCCCGTTTCAGAATTTCATAGCCTTATAGTTCCTAAGAGACATGTAGAGACATATTTTGAGCTTTCCAAAGATGAAATTCAGGCATGCAATGAGTTAATTTTAAAAACTAAAGAAAAAATTTTAAAACAAGACTCTAGTGTTAAAGGTTTCAATATAGGCACAAATGCAGGAAAATCTGCAGGCCAATCAATTATGCATTGTCACATTCATTTAATACCTAGAAGAAAAGGTGATGTAGAAAACCCTCAAGGAGGTATTAGGTCAGTAATACCTGGTAAACAACACTACAAACGCAAACTCTGAGATGTTATTAAAGACAAATTGACCAATAGTTTTGGTTGAAGTATTTAAATAACTAGATTAGAAAACTTTAGAACTAATTCAAAATTATTTTAAGAGTATAAAAATGTTCACGACCAATCCTTTTTCAGTTTTAGCAGAAACAGTTCCATCTGTATTTATGCAAAGCTTTGTGGTGTTAATGATTTTATTAATTATTACAGGCACCCTTTTAGACATAATTCATAAAAAAAATGTTAAGTATTTTTTTGAAAATGCAAAAAAAGCAAAAAAAAATGCCACTAAAGAATTATCAACTAGTGAAAGGATCGCAGTTGTTTCAAAAACAATTGCATACGATATTGGAACCACATCAGAACTTGGTGCGGGAAAAAGAAGAGTAGCACATGTTCTTGGTATGTATGGAACTATTCTATTTTGGGTTGGATCTGTAGTTATGATATTTGCTTATTCATCAACAAATATAGAAACACCAATTATATGGCCTATGATCTGGCATATCGGTGCTTTAATGACTGTCTTGGGTGGATCATGGTTTTGGTTCTTTTTAAGAGTTGATGTTTATTCAGAGGCTCAACCTTGGTATAGAATTATTAAAGCTGATTTATTTGTATTAGCACTGATTGCAACCTCTTTAACAGGACTTGTCTGGTCATATCTTCAAAGTTTAAATCTAGAGGGTAGATGGGATGCTAATTTATTTTTGATATTATTTGTAATTTCAAACTTTGTTTTATTTGGAGGAGTATACTGGTCAAAGTTTGCTCACATGTTTTATAAGCCTGGAGCAGCAATCCAAAAGAACTTAGCTGAAGCAGATGGCTCTAGAGACAATTTGCCTCCTCCTGCAGATGCGCCTGAACAATTTGGTTTAGGTATTAAAAGAGAGAAACCTAAACACTATTAATTAGAATTAATTATGATAAAAGCTACAGAGGAGAAAAAATAATTATGTCAACTTTTGTTTATATGACTAGATGTGATGGATGTGGTCATTGTGTAGATATTTGTCCGTCAGATATAATGCACATTGATGAAAATATTAGACGAGCAAAAAATATTGAACCAAACTTTTGCTGGGAATGTTATTCATGCGTTAAAGCGTGTCCAAATCATGCAATTGATGTAAGAGGTTATGCTGATTTTGCTCCAATGGGTCATAGTGTGAGAGTTAGAAGAGAGGAAGAAAAAGGAACTATTTCTTGGAAAATTAAGTTTAGAAATGGAACTGAGAAAAATTTTGTATCTCCAATAACAACTAAACCATGGGGAAAATTTATTCCAAAACTTGCAGATGGTGAAAAAATCAAACAGGGTGAGTTAAATTCTCAAAGATTATATACCGAGCCAGAAGGTTTAAACATTGATGGAGAACTTCCATCTGTGCCTAAAGATTCTTTTAAAAAAGGAGTTTATTATTAATGGCTAGTCACAAAACACATTACGAGGATTGCGATATACTAGTTGTAGGTGGAGGAATGGCTGGAACTGGAGCAACCTTTGAGGCAAGGCATTGGGGCAGAGATATGAAAATTATTTGTGTGGAAAAAGCCAATATAGATAGAAGCGGAGCCGTTGCCCAAGGACTTTATGCTATAAACTGCTACATGGGAATGCAATGGGGTGAAAACCAACCAGAAGATCACGTTAGATATGCAAGAAATGATTTAATGGGAATGGTTAGAGAAGATTTAGGTTATGACATGGCTCGTCATGTAGACTCAACAGTTCATATGTTTGATGAATGGGGTCTTCCAATGATGAAAAATGAGGAGACCGGACGGTATTTAAGAGAAGGTAAATGGCAGATCATGATACACGGTGAAAGTTATAAACCGATTGTTGCTGAGGCAGCAAAAAAATCAGCTGATAAGATTTATAATAGAATTATGATCACTCATCTTTTAATGGATGAGGAACAAGATAATAGAATTGGTGGGGCAGTTGGGTTTAACATGAGGACGGGAGATTTCCATGTTTTCAGAGCTAAAGCAGTTATCGTTGCAGCTGGAGGAGCTTCACATATCTTTAAACCAAGAGCTGTTGGTGAGGGGATGGGAAGAACTTGGTATGCTCCGTGGAGTAATGGATCGGCATATGCATTACCTATAGCAGCAGGCGCAAAAATGACTCAAATGGAAAACAGAATTGTGTTATGTAGGTTTAAAGATGGGTACGGACCAGTAGGAGCATATTTTCTTCATTTAAAAACTTACACACAAAACGCTAATGGTGAAAATTATGAAAAAAAATGGTATGACCAAACTAAAGAGTTAGTTGGAGAGTACATTGATCACCATCCTACACCAACTTGTTTGAGGAATCATGCTTTTATTCAAGAGGTAGCTGCAGGAGGTGGACCAATTCATATGGTTACAACTGAAGCTTTCCAAGATCCACATCTAGAGACCGTAGGGTGGGAAAATTTCTTAGGAATGACAGTTGGTCAAGCTGTTGTTTGGGCATCTCAAAATATTGATCCTAAATATACAAATCCTGAATTAACTACATCAGAACCATATGTAATGGGCTCACACGCAACATGTTCTGGAGCTTGGGTCAGTGGCCCTGAGGATTTATCACCACCAGAATATTTCTGGGGTTATAACAGAATGCTAACCATTGATGGTTTATTTGGTGCGGGAGATACAGTTGGTGGAAGTGCCCATAAGTTTTCATCTGGATCATTTACAGAAGGTAGGTTAGCTGCAAAAGCTGCTGTTAAATATATAGAGGACAAAAAGGCAGAAGGTGTCAAAGTTTCAGATAAACAGTGTGAAGATTTCAAAACTGTAGTTTACAAACCTCTGGAAAACTACACAGTTGCCAGAAATGAAATTACCGGCGGAACAGTATCACCAAGTTATATATCACCAATCCAAGGCCTTCAAAGATTGCAGAAAATAATGGATGAATATGTGGGAGGTATTACTTCAAATTATATGACTAATGGCAATATGCTTAAAAGAGGCCTTGAATTGTTAGAATGGTTACAAGAAGATTTAGAACATGTTGGAGCTGAGGATTATCATCAGCTCATGAGAGCTTGGGAGTTAAAACACAGAGCTTTAACTTCTCAGTGCGTAACAGAACATACATTATTCAGGGAAGAGACTAGATGGCCAGGCTACTATTATAGAGGGGATCATATGAAACTAGATGATGAAAATTGGCATTGTTTAACAGTTTCTAGACGAGACCCTAAGACAGGTAAGTTTAGTTTGGAGAAAGTTCCTGTCTATCACATTGTGGATGAGAACGAGAAGAAAAAAGCCTCGTAATTGTTCATTTAATTAAATCACATGGATATTTTATCTAAATCAGATGATGAAATATATGAATTAGCTAAACCTATTTGGGATAATTTAGTCAAATCATCTAATCTTAAAGACTATGGTGGTTTTACTAAGGATTTCTCAACCCAAATGCTTTTTGGTGCTAACGAGGTAGAACTTGGTAAACAGTGGGCTAATAACAAGTTAATTACTAATCTTAAAGAGACTTTTGAGCCTTTTGGATGCCTTAGAAGAGGAGATCATGTAACTGTTTTAATCAAACAAACAAATAAAGAGATCCCAGGAGAGTTCCTAGGAAGATTAGTTTTAGGTATGGAAGATGAGATGGTAAAAGTTTTTGGTGCAACGATCTATTAGAAAAAAATCATCTTGTTTAAAATAATTGTTTGACAAATTTCATTGTAGGTGTAATGACCAGACTATGTTTCTTTCTAAAGTAAAAATTATAAACAAACTCTCAAATTTTAAAGCTTCAATTATTAAATTAGGAATTATAGCAAGCTTAGCAGCTTACTGGGGAGTGATTTTAGTTGGAACTTTTATCACTTTTAACTAGATTGTTCTTTTTATAACTTTTGAATTTTTATGGAAGTATTTTTACCGATAGCTCAAGTTTTTGTTAATCCTATAGAAATACTTTTATTAAGTGCAATTGTTGGAGTGCTTTCAGGTTTATTTGGTGTTGGTGGTGGGTTTTTAATGACACCTTTTTTAATTTTTTTAGGGATACCTCCAGCATACGCAGTTGCTAATGAAGCCAATAATATTTTAGCTACATCAGTTTCTGGATCTACCACGCATTATTTAAAAAATACCTTAGATTATAAAATGGGTTCTATTATTGTTGTAGGTGGTGTTATTGGTACTTCATTAGGTATTTATACTTTTACATATTTTAAAGGGATTGGAAAAATTGATACAGTTATTTCATTAGCATATATGTACATACTAGCAATCATTGGTACTTTAATGTTAGTCGAAAGTTTAGGAGAAATAGATAAAGCTAAAAGAAATATAATAGTTAAAAAAAAATTACATGTTCATTATTGGATACATGGTCTTCCTTTAAGAATGAGGTTTCCAAAATCGAAATTATACGAAAGCATATTTACTCCAATTATAATTGGTTTAGTAGTAGGTTTTATTGCAGCAATTATGGGCATTGGAGGTGCATTTATTTTAGTTCCAGCTATGATTTATATAATCAAAATGCCAACAAAATTAGTTCCAGGCACATCTTTATATGTTACTATATTTGTAAGTGTTGTTGTCACTTTTCTTCATTCTTTCAATTATGGATCTATAGATTTATTTCTAGTGTTAATGTTAGTCGTTGGATCAATTATAGGAGTTCAAATTGGTCAAAAATTGGGTGAAAGCATCAACAGCTCTGGCTTAAGAGCTTTAATGGCAATTTTAATTTTAATTGTTGGTATAGCAATTGCATATGACACCTTTTTTTCTGAACAAATTGCAAATGTAAATAAAATAACGATAAATTCTAATTTAAATTTCTTTTCAGAATTCATTATTGATTTTTCAAATGAAATGCCTTTCTTCTATGGTTTATTTACAATTATGTTTGCTATTATTTTAGGAGTTGGAACTGCTTTAATAAGAAGATTTATTTCAAATTTTACAAAAAAATTACCAGCAAAATCTTAATCAAAATAATTTAAATATAATTCGATAGTAGCGATACAAACTAAACCTACAGTTGCCATACCGATAAAGCCAACAACAAATGGTTTATAACCCATGGTTTTAATTTCTTTTAAATTAGTCGAGAGTCCAATTGCTGCCATTGCCATAGTTAAAAATATTTTTGAAAAAATTTTAATATTTTCGACCACTAATAACCATTTATAATTATTTGAATACATAACGTCACCTAGATTTCTAACGATTATCATAGCTACAAAGCCAAGGACAAAATAAGGAAAAATATTAATTATTGAGTATTTTTTTTCTACAGTTCTTCCTCTATTGTAAAGAAAAGCAAATAGTGGAATCATGATTATTAGAAAAGTATTCCTTATTAATTTTGTGACTGTTGCAATATTTAAGGTCTCAGGACTATTAAATTGCTGATCATAAATAAGTCCAGCAGCTGCAACTTGAGATGTTTCATGAATTGAAGTTCCTAAAAACAATCCTATTAACAGAGGTTTACTCTCAAAATAAAAATTAGCAAAATAAGGGTAAATAAGCATTGAGAGAATTCCAAATAAAGTAATGTTTGCAATAGCATATGACACCTCATTTTTTTTTGCACCAATGACTGGAGCAGTAGCCATTATGGCAGTTGTTCCACACACAGTGCTTCCTATTGAAATTAAGTAAGCCATTCTTGTTGGGATTTTTAATTTTTTTATAACAAGTTTGATTACGATTAACACACTTATTATACATATTATAATTAATGGAATTGCTATTTTTCCAAATTCTAAAAATTCAAATGGTTTCAATTGAATACCTAAAAAAATAATACCAAGTTTTAGAATATATTTTTGTGTAAAATCTAAACCTTTTAAAAAACTTTCTCTAATTTGAAAGAAGTTACCAAATAACATCCCTAATAAAATAGCAATCATTGCTGTAGATATTGGACTTTTTTCATAACCCAGCAACTCAATTCCAAGAATATTATTAAATCCTTGGGATAAAGTATAAAGTACGAACGCTAATATAATACCTGGTAATACTACCAGATATTTTTTAAATTTCATGTAAGTCCAAACTTAATTAAGCGCTTCTGTAAAGTTTAGTCATAACAAATTCTTTATGACCTAAAGCTTCAGCACAAGTTAGTCTACCGTTAGCTACTCTTAGTGTTGTTTTAATTAATTCATCTCCTGCTTCAGATAAATTCATTTCTCTTGAAAGAATTTTTGAAACATCGCAATCAATGTGCTCCCCCATACCTTTTACAGTTAAAGGGTTAGCTGTTAATTTAATAACAGGTTCAATTGGGTTACCTACGATATTACCTTGTCCAGTTGGAAATAAATGAATATTAAAACCAGCGGCAGCTTGAAGTGTTACACACTCTGCGGCTGCGGATGAAGTATCCATGAAATATAAACCTTTTCCTTTAGTTGGTTCCTCAGCTGGTTCAAGTACGTCAATAAATTTACAATTTCCAATTTTTTGAAAATTACCAAAAGCTTTTTCTTCAATTGTAGTTAAACCTCCAGCTATATTTCCAGCTGTTGGTTGACTTTCAGAAAGATCATTAGTTGCTTCTTTCAAAATAAAATCATTATAAGAACTCCAAGTCTTCATAAATTTTTCTGAAGCTTCTTTTGTAGCGCCTCTAGCTGCACAAACTTGTTCTGCACCAGTTAATTCTGAAGTTTCACCAAAACATAAGTGAACTCCTAGAGGCTCAAGTTTATCCATTAAATTTCCAACAGTAGGATTCGAAGCTAATCCTGAGGTAGTATCAGACTCGCCACATTTCACTGAAATCCATAAATCACTTAAAGGACACTCTTCTCTTTGTTTTTCTGATGCCCACATTACAAATTCTTGCGCTTTTTTAGATGCTTTCATTGTCGTACCAATGTCGCCTGTACGCTCAATATGAAATCCTTCAACTGGTTTTCCAGTCTTAGCAATTCCATCTACAATTTTTTTTGTCCATTTCGGTTCAATACCAATTACAATTACTGCCGCAACGTTCGGATTACAACCAGTTCCTATAATTGTTCTAAAATGAAGGTCTAAATCTGCACCAAACTGTAGTCTTCCATAAGAATGAGGAAGAGCGATTGTGCCTTTAATATTATTAGCAACTGCCTCCGCACATGCGTTTGATATGTCATCAACTGGCAAAATAATTACATGATTTCTTGTTCCTACTCTGCTGTTTTCTCTTTTATAACCTAAAAAACTCTTTGGGATTTCCATACTATTACCACTTTTTTGTTTTTACATTGTGAACGTGTACGTGCTCACCTTTTTTAATTGATTTAACTACTTTACCAATATCATGACCATATTTGAGAATTGTATCACCTTCATTAAGGTCGACCATAGCAATTTTATGCCCTAAAGGAATTTCATCTACCGATTGAATATTTGTTGAACTGTCATCCTCCATTATCCAGCAAGCACAGTCCTGTTTAGGAGTGATTTTTTCAATAACAACTACTCCAACGTTGTCTTTTTTATCATGAATTATAATATCTGTTGTCATATCGTGTCGATTTGTTTGTTTGAAATTCGTAAAAACTTATATATTAATCGCACAAATTAACAAATGAATTTTATAAATAGAATAATTATACTTTAGAGAGGTTCTATATTTATGACAAAAATGACAACAGAAGAAGCTTTTGTAAAAGTTTTACAAATGCATGGTATTGAACATGCATTCGGAATTATCGGTTCAGCATTTATGCCAATTTCAGATATTTTTCCAGATGCAGGTATTACTTTCTGGGATGTTGCACATGAAACAAATGGTGGTTTAATTGCTGACGGCTACACAAGAGCAACTGGAAAAATGTCGATGGTTATTGCTCAAAATGGACCAGGAATTACAGGATTGGTAACACCTATTAAAACTGCATATTGGAACCACACACCTTTATTATTAGTAACACCCCAGGCAGCAAATAAAACTATGGGACAAGGCGGATTTCAAGAAGTTGAACAGATGAATTTATTTAAAGATATGGTTTGTTACCAAGAGGAAGTAAGAGACCCGTCAAGAATGGCGGAAGTTTTAAATAGAGTAATTGAAAAAGCAATAAGGGGTTCCGCTCCTGCGCAAATAAATGTTCCAAGAGATTATTGGTGTCAAGTTATAGATATAGATTTACCTCCGATTGTAAGATTGGAAAGGCAGAGTGGAGGAAATGATGCGGTAGCTAAAGCTGCTGAATTGTTATCTAATGCGAAATTTCCGGTCATTTTATCTGGAGCAGGTGTTGTAATTGGTGGTGCAATAGATGCTACAAAAAATCTTGCTGAAAAACTAGATGCCCCAGTATGCTCTGGTTATCAACACAATGATAGCTTTCCTGGAAGTCATTCATTAGCAGTTGGACCTTTAGGTTACAATGGCTCAAAAGCAGCTATGGAATTAATTTCAAAAGCTGATGTTGTTCTGGCACTCGGTACAAGGTTGAATCCATTTTCAACTTTACCAGGATATGGAATTGATTATTGGCCAAAAAATGCAAATATTATTCAAGTTGATATTAATCCAGACAGAATTGGTTTAACAAAGAAAGTAACTGTTGGAATAAGTGGTGATGCAAAATTAGTCGCTGAGCAGATTTTACAAAAACTATCTTCAAATGCAGGAGATATAGATAGGCAGGCTAGAAAAGATTTAATTCATCAAACTAAATCTGCATGGTTACAAAAGTTATCAAGCTTAGATCATGAAGATGATGACGAAGGTACAGTTTGGAATAAAGAGGCC
>CABZXO010000020.1 GCA_902529645.1 uncultured Pelagibacteraceae bacterium
AACAGGAATTGATAAAGATGGAAGAGATAGAACAGCTGTATGTTGTTTATCATCCTTAAATTTAGAAAAATACGATGAATGGAAAGATGATCCAGATATGATTAGCGATGTGATGAGGTTTTTAGATAATGTATTATCTGACTTCATAAATAAAGCTCCAGATCAATTTAAAGATGCAAAATATTCAGCAGAAAGGGAAAGAAGTGTTGGACTAGGTGTCATGGGTTTTCATTCATTCTTACAAAAAAATAGAATTCCATTAGAGTCTGTAATGGCTAAATCATGGAATAAAAAAATATTTAAAAATATTCATGAAAAAGTTAATCAAGCCTCTCAAGATTTAGCCGAAGAAAGAGGCGCATGTCCAGATGCAGCAGAGTATGGTTTCAAAGAAAGATTTTCTAATAAGACAGCAATAGCACCAACCGCTTCAATCTCTATTATTTGTGGAGGAGCCTCACCAGGAGTAGAACCTATTGCAGCAAACAGCTATACGCACAAGACTCTATCTGGTTCTTTTAATGTTAGAAATAGATATTTAGAAGAAATATTACAAAGTCACGGTAAAAATGATGACGAAACATGGTCCACAATTACGACTAGTCAAGGATCTGTTAGTCATTTAGATTTCTTAACTGATTTAGAAAAAGATGTATTTAAAACAGCTTTTGAGCTTAATCAGAATTGGATAATTGAACTAAGCGGAGACAGAACTCCTTATATTTCACAAGCTCAATCAGTAAATTTATTTTTACCAGCAGATGTACATAAAAAAGAATTACATAAAATTCATTTTGATGCATGGAAAAAAGGCTTAAAGAGTCTTTATTACTGTAGATCAAAATCAATTCAAAGGGCCGAAAATATCAATGATGCAAAATCAACAGATATTATGTCTAATGTTTATAAAAATAAATCAACCAAAACTGAAGAACCAGAATATGAGGAGTGTTTATCATGTCAGTAGCTGAAAAAATAAATTCGGAAATTGTACAAACTGAAAATAAAATTATTCAACCAAAAAAAATGGGATTACTAGTTGAAAATCCTGTTTATAAACCATTTAGATATCCATGGTGTTATGATGCTTGGCTTACACAGCAGAGAATCCATTGGTTACCAGAGGAAGTTCCTTTAGGAGATGATGTTAGAGATTGGCAAAAAAGTTTGTCACAACCTGAAAAAAATTTATTAACACAAATTTTTAGATTTTTCACTCAAGCAGACGTAGAAGTTAATAATTGTTACTTAAGACATTACACAACTGTATTTAAGCCAACCGAAGTATTAATGATGATGACTGCTTTCGCTGCTATGGAAACTGTACACGTCGCTGCCTATTCACATTTGTTAGATACAATAGGAATGCCTGAGTCTGAATACTCAGCATTTATGAAATATAAAGAAATGAAAGACAAATATGATTACATGCAAGACTTTAATGTTAATTCAAAAGAAGATATTGCAAAAACCGTAGCTGTATTCAGTGCTTTCACTGAAGGACTGCAATTGTTTGCAAGTTTTGCAATTTTATTAAATTTTCCAAGACATAATAAAATGAAAGGAATGGGTCAGATAGTTACTTGGTCTGTAAGAGATGAAACCCTTCATTGCAATTCAATGATTAGAATTTTTAAAGAATTCATCAAAGAAAATCCAGAAATTTGGACTCCAAAACTTAAAAAAGAACTTTACGAAGCTTGTAGAACTATCATTGAACATGAAGATGCTTTTATTGATCTTGCTTTTGAAATGGGACCAATGGAAGGATTAACTGCAAAAGAAGTTAAAGAATACATCAGATTTATTGGTAACCGAAGATTGGTTCAGTTAGGACTAGAACCAATTTATGATATTGATAAAAATCCTTTAACTTGGTTAGACACTATGCTTAATGCTGTTGAGCACATGAATTTCTTTGAAGGTCGAGCAACAGAATATTCTAAAGCATCAACCCAAGGTACTTGGGCAGAAGCTTTTAGTTAAAAATTAAAATTATCTATGATTTAATTGCATCACTTTTCGATGCTTATTACCTTTGTAGCTTGCTAAAGGTCTAATGAGTTTATTTGCAGCGTGTTGTTCCATAATATGAGCAGACCAACCGGTGATTCTAGAAATTACAAATATTGGTGTGAAAAAGTCAGTATCAAATCCCATTAAATGATAAGTGGGTCCTGTTGGATAGTCTACATTAGGATGTATATTTTTTTCTTTAATCATCACTCTTTCAATAATATCGTAAATTTTCTCAAATTTTTTATCTTTCTTTATTTTTGCAACTTTTGCAAAATATTTTCTCATAGTAGGAACTCTAGAGTCTCCTGATTTATAAACCCTATGCCCAAATCCCATTACAACTTCTTTATTTTTTAAGGCGTTATTAATCCATTTTAATGCATTTTCTGGTTTTTTAATTTTATTCATCATATGCATCACTTCTTCATTCGCTCCACCATGAAGCGGACCTTTTAAACTAGCGATTGCTCCAGTTATCGCGCCATGTATATCAGACAAGCTACTTGTAATTGTTCTTGCAGTGAAAGTTGAAACATTAAAACTATGCTCAGCATATAAAATTAAAGACACGTCAAAGGCCTTAACAATTTCTTTTTGAGGAACTTTTCCAAAACACATATAGAAAAAATTTTCAGCAAAAGTTAAAGTTTTTTTTGGTTTAATTATTTTTTTTCCTTTCCTAATTCTATAAAATGCAGCTAAAGCAGTAGGCGTTTTTGCAAAAATTCTTAAAGCTTTTCTCATATTAGCCTCAGGTGAAGAATCTGTAGTTTCTTTATCTTCTAATCCCATCACACTCACCGCGGTTCGTGCAACATCCATTGGATGAGATCGTTTTGGCATATGTTTAATTATTTCATATAAATTTTTTGTAAGATCTCTATTATTTTTCTCTTCTTTTTCAAATTGTCTAAGTTGAATGGTATTTGGTAGATCTTTCTTTAAAATTAAATAAGCAACTTCTTCAAATCTACAATATTCACATAAATCTTGAGCTGCGTAACCTCTATATGTAAGAGAATTAATTTCAGGCATAACTTTTGAAACTTCGGTTTCATCTACAACAATACCTAGTAAACCTTTTTTTATATCATCACTCATTATTCATGTCCTTCTGTACTAAAATTATAAATTTTTTCATCTAACGAATTATATTTTTCATAATCAACTAATTCATAAAGCCTTTTTCTAGATTGCATTTTATCAATAATGTTATTTTGGTGTCCATTTACATAAATGTCCCTTAAACCATCTTCTACATTTTTCATAGCTAATCTTTGTGTTGTAACAGGATAAATAACAATATTATATCCAAGATTTTCTAACTCTTTGTAATTAAATAATTTAGACTTACCAAATTCAGTCATATTAGCTAATAAGTAACCAGGTAATTCTTTACGAACTTTTTCAAAATCTTTTTCATCCTGAAGAGCTTCTGGGAATATAATCTCAGCACCTGCATCAATATAAGATTTACATCTTTCAATCATTTTATTAATTCCTTCAACACTTTTAGCATCTGAACGTGCTATAATTTTAAAGTTTTGATCTTTTTTAGCACTAACGCATTCTTTAATTTTTTTTACCATTGCATCAGTTGAAATAAGTTCTTTATTATCTAAATGCCCGCATCTTTTTCTCTCAATTTGATCTTCTAAATGAACTCCTGTTATTCCAAACTCTTCAAATGTTTCTATTGTTTCTTTACATGATTGAAATCCTGTATCTACATCAACTATTGTTGGAAGATTAGTAACTCTAGAAATTAAGAAGGATCTTGTGCTAACATCTTGTAGTGTAGTTAAGCCAATGTCAGGAAAACCAAGGTCATTAGCCATCACTCCACCAGAAACATAAACTGCATCATAACCAATTTCTTCTATTAATTTAGCTGTTAATGGATTATATGCACCTGGAACTCTTAATATTTTATTTGACTTTAATTTCTGATCAAAATCTATTCTTTTCTGACTTGGTTCTTTTTCCACAAAGTGCATTAAAAAATTCCTTTTTTATTATTTTGTTTTAATTTGCTTTTTCTTACTTCAATGTTCAACTTATAAAGTTGACCAGATTTTAGATTTTTTAAAT
Organism: uncultured Pelagibacteraceae bacterium; assembly: GCA_902529645.1. Taxonomy (GTDB): domain Bacteria; phylum Pseudomonadota; class Alphaproteobacteria; order Pelagibacterales; family Pelagibacteraceae; genus Pelagibacter. The sequence goes on from CABZXO010000020.1 coordinate 4,111, forward strand.
TTTGTACTGTTTTTAAAAAACGATTACTTTCTTTTTTATCTAAAATACCATTAGTTAAAGTTAAAAATTTATTTATATAATTTTCTCTCTTAAATGGTCTAGAACCATATGGATGTGCGTCTGCTATATCTAGTTCCTCTGTTATTTTTTTTCCATTGTTAAGTGTTACGATTACTTTAGCACCGAAAGCCTTATTTTTTGGATTTGGATCATGATATTTTTTTGTCCACTTTTTATCCTCATATGTTTTTATCGATCTCCAAATTTTAATGGTACTTTTTCTATTTGCTCTAGCTTTTGTGTAAGATTTAACATGATGCCAATCTCCGTCTTCTAAAGCTACTGCAAATATATACATTATAGAATGATCCAGTGTTTCTCTGCTAGCATTAGGATCCATTTTTTGAGGGTCATTAGCACCTGTCCCGATTACATAATGTGTGTGATGACTTGTAAAAATATCAATTTTTTTAATTAAGTTTAAATTAGGGATTTTTATTTTTATTTTTTTTGCTAGATCTATTAATGCTTGTGATTGATATTCTGCAGAATATTCTTTTGTGTATGTCTCTAAAATAGCTTTTTTACTCTCACCTTTTTTTGGTAAAGGGACTTTATAGCTTGCTTTATTTCCATCTAATATTCTTGCTATTACACTGTCTTCACCTTCGTATATTGGACTTGGAGCGCCTT
>CABZXO010000021.1 GCA_902529645.1 uncultured Pelagibacteraceae bacterium
TTTAAGAGGAACCGTTTATGAGGAGAAAATTTTAAATTTAATTAAAGAAAAGGGGAAACCAAATAAAAAAGAAATTTCAAAAGAAGAAGCTGAAAGAATCTTAAAAGAAGCTCATAAACATGATCATGATCATGGAGAAGAAAAAAAAGAAACAAAGAAAAAATTCTCCACAACATCTGCGAAAGAAATAAAACCAGTAACTAAAAAGGCAAAATCAAAGCCTGCAGCAAAAAAGACAAAAAAAGTTAGCAAAAAGTAATCTCAAGTTGTATAAGTAGAACGAATCAACTTATGACAACAAAATTATCAGAACACATGAACAATCTTATACCAATGGTTGTTGAACAATCTAACAAAGGTGAAAGAGCTTACGATATTTATTCAAGACTATTAAAAGAGAGAATTATTTTTTTAACAGGTCAAATTAATGATAACGTTGCATCTTTAGTTACCGCCCAATTATTATTTTTAGAAGCTGAAGATCCAAAAAAAGAAATTTATTTATACATTAATAGCCCAGGAGGCCTAGTTACAGCAGGACTTGGTATTTATGATACAATGCAATATGTGAAACCTGATATTTCTACTTTATGTATTGGTCAAGCTGCTTCTATGGGTTCCTTTTTGCTTGCAGCTGGTACAAAAGGAAAAAGATTTTCATTACCAAATTCAAGAATAATGGTTCACCAACCTTCTGCAGGTTTTCAAGGTCAGGCAACTGATATTGAAATTCATGCTAATGAAGTTTTGTCTTTAAAGAAAAGACTTAATGAAATTTATTCAAAACATACTGGAAAAAGTGTTGAAGAAATAAAATCTGCTCTTGAAAGAGATAATTTCATGACAGCAGATGTCGCACAATCTTTTGGTCTTATTGACGAAGTAGTAGAAAAAAGATTTTAATACACAATATATTGAATCACTATCAATAGAAACTTGATTAGTGCGAGTCTTCTATAATAAGATAATTAAATTGATTCGTTATATAAATTAAAATGTCAACAAATAATAAAAATATTCTTTACTGTTCTTTTTGCGGCAAGAGCCAACATGAAGTAAGAAAGTTGATTGCTGGTCCAACTGTTTTCATCTGCGATGAATGTGTTGAGCTATGTATGGATATTATAAAAGAAGAAAGCAAGGATACTTTTGTAAAACATCAAGATGGTCTTCCATCTCCAAAAGAAATTTGTTCAGTATTAGATGATTATGTTATTGGTCAAGCTCATGCGAAGAAAGTATTGTCTGTTGCAGTACATAATCATTACAAGAGATTAAATTACGAGAGCAAAACAAGCAAAAATGTTGAGCTATCAAAATCTAATATACTTTTAGTAGGTCCTACAGGTTGTGGAAAAACATTGCTTGCACAAACTCTTGCTAGAATTCTAGACGTTCCATTTACAATGGCAGACGCAACCACTTTAACAGAAGCAGGTTATGTTGGAGAGGATGTTGAGAATATTATTTTAAAATTGTTACAAGCATCTGACTATAATGTTGAAAAAGCTCAAAGGGGAATAGTTTATATTGATGAAGTTGATAAAATAAGCAGAAAATCAGAAAACCCATCAATTACAAGAGACGTATCTGGAGAAGGTGTTCAGCAAGCGCTTTTAAAAATTATGGAGGGAACAGTTGCTAGTGTTCCACCTCAGGGTGGAAGAAAACATCCACAACAAGAATTTTTACAAGTAGATACAACTAATATTTTATTTATTTGTGGTGGAGCATTTGCAGGACTTGATAAGATTATTTCTCAGAGAGACAAAGGAACCTCAATTGGTTTTGGAGCAGATGTAAAAAATACACAAGACAAGAAAACTGGTGAATGGATGAAAGGTCTAGAACCTGAGGATTTATTGAAGTTTGGATTAATCCCAGAATTTATTGGAAGACTACCAATGATAGCAACACTTGAAGATTTAGATGAAAAATCTCTAATAAGAATATTACAAGAGCCAAAAAATTCTTTAACAAAACAATATCAAGAGTTATTTAAATTAGATGGTGCTAAATTAATATTTAAAGAAAATGCTTTAAAAGAGATTGCACAAAAAGCAATTAATAAAAAAACAGGAGCAAGAGGTTTGAGATCAATTTTAGAAAATATATTGTTAAAAACAATGTATGATCTTCCAAGTCAAGATAATATTGAAGAGATAATTGTTGATGCTAGTGCAGCAAAAGGACTAACACAACCTATCTTGGTGCACTCAAAAGATAATAGCAAATCTAAGTCAAATAAGACCACAGCGGCTTAATATCCTTAATAAGTAATAAATATCTATTGCATTATAAAATATAATATCCATATTGCATGTATGGATGTTAAAATATCACTACCGTTACTTCCGTTAAGAGACATTGTAGTCTTTCCAAGCATGGTGATTCCATTATTTGTAGGAAGAGACAAATCTATTTCTGCACTTAACGAAGTGATGAAAAAAGACAAAAAAATTATTCTGGTTACTCAAAAAAATTCAGAAATCGATGATCCAAAGAAAACAGATGTTTTTATGTACGGTTGTGAAGGAAGTATATTGCAATTATTAAAATTACCAGATGGTACAGTAAAAGTTTTGGTAGAAGGAATTAAAAGAGTAAAAATTTTAGATTTCAAAGATAATGAAAAATTTATCACATGTGAATATACTCACTATCATGACGTTATGCCTAAAGATGATGATTTATTTCCATTAGCTACAACAGCCTTAAGAAGATTAGAAAAACTGACATCAATAAATAAAAAAATTTCTAACGAAACAATAAACACCATCAAGCAATTAAAGGATCCTTCACAAATTGCAGATAATATTGCATCTCACATAACAGCTACAATTTCGGAAAAACAACAAATTTTTGAAACGGTAGATGTGAAGAAAAGATTAAATTCTATTATTAAAATAATGGAAAATGAAACAAGTATCATTGGTGTTGAAAAAAGAATTAGAGGTAGGGTTAAAACGCAAATGGAAAAAACTCAGAGAGAGTATTATCTAAATGAGCAATTAAAAGCTATCCAAAAAGAACTTGGAGAGATTGAAGATGGTAAAGATGAAACAACTAGTCTTAATAAAGCAATTACAAAAGCGAGGATGCCTAAAGAGGTTGAAAAAAAATGTCTTCAAGAGTTAAAAAAACTCAAAAATATGAGTCCAATGTCCGCCGAAGCCACGGTTGTAAGAAATTATTTAGATTGGATGACAGAACTTCCTTGGCATAAAAAAAGCGAAGTAGATATAAATTTAACTAAAGCTTTAAATATTCTTGATAAAGACCATTTTGGTTTAGAAAAGGTCAAAGAAAGAATAATAGAATTTTTAGCTGTTCAAAAAAGAATGGAAAAAATTAAGGGTCCGATTTTATGTTTGGTAGGACCCCCAGGTGTTGGGAAAACCTCATTAGGTAAGTCTATTGCAAAAGCAACTAATAGAGAATTTGTTAGGATGTCAGTTGGTGGAATGAGAGATGAGGCAGAAATAAGAGGTCATAGAAGAACCTATATAGGTTCACTCCCAGGAAAAATTGTTCAGATGATGAAAAAAGCTGGAACAAAAAATCCTTTAATTCTTTTAGACGAAATTGATAAAATTGGTAATGATTATAGAGGAGATCCATCTTCAGCTTTGCTTGAGGCTTTGGATCCTGAACAAAATACAACATTCAATGATCATTATTTGGAAGTTGATTATGACCTATCTGATGTCATGTTTGTAACAACAGCTAATACTTTAAATATCCTTCCACCTTTATTAGATAGAATGGAAGTAATTAGGTTAGCTGGTTATACGGAAGATGAAAAAATAAGCATAGCAAATAAATATTTATTACCAAAACAAATAAAAGATAATGGTGTCAAAGAAAAAGAAATGAAGCTAGATGATGATATTATAAAAGAAGTTATAAGGGGATACACAAAAGAGTCTGGAGTTAGAAATCTTGAGAGAGAAATTTCTAAACTTGCTAGAAAAGTTGTAAAAAAAATTGTTGCTGGAGAAGAAAAAGAAGTTGAAATAAATAATAAAAATTTATCTGATTTTTTGGGAGTTCCTAAATTCACGTTTGGAGAACTTGAAGTTGAAAACAGAGTTGGTATAGTTACTGGACTAGCTTGGACTGAATATGGTGGAGAAATTTTGAAGATTGAAACTGTTACTATGCCTGGTAAAGGAAGAATGCAAATTACTGGTAAATTAGGTGATGTAATGCAAGAATCAGTTAAGGCAGCTAAATCTTTTGTAAGGTCAAAATGTTTGGAATATGGAATTATACCACCAGTATTCGAGAAAAAAGATTTTCATATCCATGTTCCTGAAGGAGCTACACCAAAAGATGGACCATCTGCAGGAATAGGAATGGTAACGTCAATTGTTTCCTCAATAACCAAAATTCCTGTAAGAAGAGATGTTGCCATGACAGGCGAAGTAACTTTAACAGGCCAAGTGTTACAAATTGGAGGTTTAAAAGAAAAATTATTAGCTGCTCACAGAGCCGGTATCAAAGAAGTTTTAATTCCTAAAGAGAATGAAAAAGATTTAGCAGACATGCCTAAAAAAATTATAGATGATATTAAGATAACTCCTGTTGAGTATGCTGATCAGGTTGTAAAAATAGCTTTAACAAAAGAACTTAAACCAACCGAGTGGGTTGAGGTAGATATATCTAAAAAAGATGACAAATCTCAAGCAAGCATTCAATAAAAAATCTATTTAAAAAAATTTTTTATTTTTTTTAAATTAATCACTAAAGATATAAAAGAAATAGTTATTAAAAAAGGAAAAATCATTACC
>CABZXO010000022.1 GCA_902529645.1 uncultured Pelagibacteraceae bacterium
ATATACAAATAACAATAGTTGTTTTATTTTTTATCATAATTGCTTCAGCCTCTACAAATTTAGTTGCCAATTTCATACCATCTCAATATTCTCTAATAAATTTTGCCCCTTCAATATTAAGCTTAAAAAGCGCTAGTTACTTAATTGCTTTTTTTGGTTTGTTGGTTGCAATATTCTGGCTAACTATATTGAGCCAAATAGGTATTTTATCCTTTGTTGATACCTTTAGTGCTTTTTTTGGACCTTTGTTTGGAGTGATGGCAGCTGATTTTTATTTAATTAAAAATCAAGAATTAAGTAATAAAGATCTATATTCTGTAGAAAAAGAGAGTGCTTATTATTATTCAGGTGGTTGGCATATAAAAGGTGTTTACTCTTTAATATTAGGATTTATTTTTTCAGCTTCTACAATTTGGAATACTAATTTAATGTTTTTACAATCTTATGCTTGGATAATAGGTGCATTTGTTGCTTGGATAACATATTACTTATTAGCAAAAAAGTAATATGAAAGCTCTAGTTTACACAGGTACTCAGGAATTAGTTTACAGAGATGAACCAAATCCAGTTGAGGTTTCAGGAGAAAGTATTTTGAAGATACATGCTTCAGGAATTTGTGGATCGGATATGCACGCATATCATGGACATGATGAAAGAAGAGTGCCTCCATTAATTTTGGGGCATGAGGTAAGTGGAGAGGTTCAGAATGGAAAATTCAAAGGAAAAGATGTTGTTTTAAATCCTTTAATCACTTGTGGTAAATGTGAATATTGTTCAAGTGGAAGAGAACATCTTTGTCCAAACAGAATTATTTTAGGAATGAATAAACCAATTGAAAGACAAGGAGTTTTTGCAGAATTTGTATCAACTCCTGATCAAAACATTTATGAAATTCCAGATGGTTTAGATAAAAATGAGGCTCCTGTAGCAGAGCCAACTGCTGTTTCTTTACATGCGGTATTAATGGGCGAGCAAGTATTAAGAAAACCTTTATCTGAATGCAAAACCTTAATTCAAGGTGGTGGTGCAATTGGATTGTTATGTGGTCTAATATTATCTAAAATTAAAGGTAACAAAGATATAATCCTTTCTGATCCAAATAAATTGAGACTAAAAGAATGCTCTAAATATTTGGAAGCAAAATATGTAGCTCCAAATTACAAGGATATAGCTAGCAATAACTTTGATATAGTTTTTGATACAGTTGGACTAGAAATCTCTAGACAACAAGCAATCGAAGTAGTCAAACCAGGTGGAACTATTATTCACATAGGTTTAACTCAGCCCGCTGGAACCTTTAATTTTAGAAAAATGACCTTGCAAGAAGTGACAGTTATTGGCACTTATTGCTACACAAATAAAGATTTTGAGCAAACTTTAAAGATTTTAGCAAATAAGGATATTGGGTCACTAGATTGGATAGAGTTTAGAGAATTAAAAAGTGGAGGAGATGCTTTTAAGCAAATACACGACGGTACATGTGTTGCTCCTAAAATTATCCTTTTACCATAGAATAAAAGTAAATTTTAGAATTAATAACTCTAGATCCACCTGTTTTAAGCTCCTCAGACACAACCGGAGCAGATATCATAAACGACCAATAAATCAAAAGCAAAAAAACAAATATAATTTTCATATTACTCATATAGTAATCAATCTTGAATTTAGAATGTTTAAATTGTGACTGAATATTGAATTTGTAAATAATTTATCTATAAGAAGAACATGTTTAAATTTTTTCATATTTTTATTACATTATTAATTTTTCTTAACTCTGCACTGGCTGAAAATATCAATATTTTTAAATTTACAGAGCAAGAGCTTTTAGAACTCGATGTTCGTAAGGTGAGAGGAGCGGATAATAAAACAGTTTATTCTGTTGGATCAAATGAGAATGGTAATTATTTAAAAGCAGTAGCTGATAATGCTGCTTCAGGCCTTGGAAAAGAGATCAAAATTGACCTAAATAAAACACCTTTTATCAATATTACCTGGAAAATTGAGAAAGATTTGCAAGGTATTAATGAGAATTCAAAAAAAGGTCATGACTTTGCAGCTAGAGTTTTTGCAGTAAAAAAAACAGGAGCAACACCACTTTCAAATAGAGCAATTAATTACGTTTTTTCTAGCAATAGTGCAGTCGGCCAGAGTTGGCCAAGCCCTTATACAAAAAAATCAATAGATAATGTATTAGCAACTACAAAAGATAATCTTAATGTTTGGGTAACGGTAAAAGCTAATGTTAAGGAAGATTTTAAAAAGTTTCATGATTTAGATGTGAATGAACTAGATGGTTTGGCTATAATGGCAGATACTGATAATTCAAAAATGAAATCAATTTCTTATTTTCAGAATATTTATTTTTCAGCAGATTGATTAATATTTTAGATACTTTTTTAATCCAATACTTAAAAACGATAATAAAATAGCTGCGATAACATCAGCGATTGGAATTGCATTTGGAAATCCAAAGTTCCATAAAATTACTCCGATTAACCAAATTATATAAATTTTCATCATAGATATTATATCTTAGTTTCTATTAAATTTTTATTTATTTGATATTATTAATCTATGCATAAAAACTTTACTCATAAGGTTAAAGTGTATTATGAGGATACAGACGCTGGTGGAGTAGTGTACTATGCTAACTATTTAAAATATTTAGAAAGAGCTAGAACTGAAGCTTTGTCAACTATTGGATCAAGCAATACAAAAATAAAAAATGATTATGGTGCTCTTATAATAGTTAAATCATGTAATATAGAATATAAAAAATCTGCATATTTAGAAGATGATTTACAAATTAAATCTTTTGTAGAATCTACATCAAAAACTTCTTTTTTAATGAACCAATCAATATTTAAAGATGAGGAGCTGATAGTAGAAGCTAAAATTCATCTAGTATTTATAAATGAAAAATTTAAGCCAGTTAAAATTCCAGAAAAAATCTTATCAGATTTTAAACCCTATACTTCTAGCTCATAGATATTTTTCTAACTTTTTTAAATAAATCTACAATCATTCTTTCAGATACAAGCTTAGTATTCACATTTCTGGGGCTAGGGTGATAACATGCAATTAATTTAATATTTCCTGGTAGTAAATAGAATTTTCCATGAATAAATTTTATCTTTTCTTTTAAATTGTATTTTTTTTTATAAAATTTAACACAATTATCAAATGCCACTTTTCCTAATGCAATAATAGTTTTTAATTTTTTTAAATTATAAATCTCACTATCAAAGTATTTTGAACAATTATTAAGCTCTTCTATTTTAGGTTTGTCTCCAGGAGGAACACATTTTAAAATATTAGTTATATATGTTGATTTTAATTTAAGACCATCATATAGGTTTTCTGAATTTGGTTGGTTTGATATTTTAGCTTTAAATAAACATTTAAATAAAAAATCTCCAGATTTATCCCCCGTGAAAGCTCTTCCTGTTCGTGTGCCCCCATGTGCTGCAGGGGCCAATCCAATTATTAAAATTTTTGCATCAATTTTGCCAAAACCTGTAACTGGTTTTCCCCAGTAAGTTTCATTTATATTTTGCTTTCTTTTTTCTGTTGAAATTTTTTTTACAAAATTAACAAGTCTTGGACATTTTTTACATTTAAGAATTGTTTTATTTAAACTATCTATTTTAATATTCATAAATGAAAATTTTAAATTATTTAATTATAATATTTATATGCATTAATCCTACAGTTAAAGCAGTTTCAAAAAAAACTTTAATTGACGAATTACAAAAGGGTGGAAAATTAATTTTCATAAGACATGCTTATGCCCCTGGCGGTGGTGATCCAGATAATTTTGATATCAATGATTGTAACACTCAAAGAAATTTAAGTGGTAGGGGTAGAATTCAATCACAAAAAATTGGTAATTTTTTTGAGAAAAATAAAATCTCAATTGGAAAAGTTTATTCTAGTGAATGGTGTCGATGTAAAGAAACAGCATCTATCGCTTTCAAAAAATACGAAACTAAAAAATTTTTAAACTCTTTTTTTAGTTCAAAATTTGCTAACAATAGAAAAAAGCAAATAATTGATTTTGATAAATTTCTTATTGATTGGGATAAAGATCAAAATTTAATTTTTGTCACACATTATGTGGTAATTTCAGAAATTTTAAATTACGCACCTTCATCTGGTGAGATTGTCATATCAGATAAAAGCTTAAAAGTTATTGATACTTTAGAAATTGAATATTAAACTAAATTATCATGTCATCTAAAAGAGCAATGAGACAAGCACAAAAGCAAGCATACGCAAAGCATCGTTCAAACATTACAAATAGTAGATTTGAACTCAAAAAAAAAATTCTAACAAAAAATAAAGAGGTAAAAAAAAAATAAAGATTAACTTTGTTGATCAAATTTTTCTATTTTTTTACAAGTTGACATTTTTGATAAACTTTCAACGTCGTTTAAAACAGCTTTGATATAAATATCTGGTTTATCTTTTTCAAATAATATTTGGGTATAAAATTGTGGATAACCATGTTTAAGTGTTAGTATTTTTCCCTCTTCTTGATAAATATTTCTAACATACGTGTTTGATTTTTTTACACTTAAATCTGTAATTCTATATTTTTGATATGTTTTTTCGTTATAAACATAATTTCTTGTCATAATTAATTCATTAAGATTCAAAATATATTCATTTTTTAAAAAACCATCCTCCTTA
>CABZXO010000023.1 GCA_902529645.1 uncultured Pelagibacteraceae bacterium
CACAAAATAAAACCGCAATTCCAAATTCTTTAAATGAGCACTGGATGCCATTTACATCTAACAAAGATTTTAAAGAGAACCCAAGATTAATTGTTGAGGCAAAAGGTGTGTATTTAAAAAATCATCAAGGTCAAACCCAAATTGATGCAAGCTCGGGATTATTTTGTAATCCATTAGGACATGGTCGAGAAGAAATTATTGAGGCAATAACAAACCAATTAAAAACTTTGGATTATTGTCAACCCTTTCAGCAAGGGTTTGGTGGATCATTTGAATTAGCTACTAGAATTTCAAAACACACTCCAGGAAATTTAAATAGAATGTTTTATACTATTTGTGGATCAACTGCTGTTGAGACTGCAATTAAAATTGCAATAGCTTATCATAGAGCAAGAGGTGACAGTCAAAGATTTAGATTTGTTGGCAGAGAAAGAGGCTACCACGGAATGAATATTGGTGCGACTTCTGTTGGAGGCATGGTTAATAATGTTAAAACTTTTGCGAGTGTTTTAATGCCAGGTGTTGTTCATATGAGACATACACATTTGCCAGAACATAAATTTGTTAGTGGTCAACCAGAAACAGGTGTTGAGTTAGCTGAAGATTTAGAGAGAATTTGTATGAACTTTGGAGCCGAGAATATTTCAGCTTGCATAGTTGAACCTATTGCAGGATCAACAGGTACATTGGTACCACCAATAGGATATTTGCAAAGATTAAGAGAGATTTGTGATAAGCATGGAATACTTTTAATTTTTGATGAAGTAATCACTGGTTGGGGAAGAACTGGATCTCCATTTGCATCACAAGAATATGGAGTAACACCAGACATGATGACAATGGCTAAAGCTACTACAAATGGAATTAGTCCAATGGGAGTTGTTGCTTGTAAAGAAGATATTTATGATGCTATCGCAGAAAATGCTCCTAAAGGAACGATTGAACTATTCCATGGATATACCTATTCAGGAATTCCAATATCAGTAGCTGCTGGATTAGCTGTACAAGACATTATTGAAAAAGATGATATTTTCAATAGAGCAAAAAATTTATCTCCTTATTTCCAAGAAGGTTTAATGTCATTAAAAGATATAGATATAGTAGATAACATAAGAGGATACGGAATGATGGGTGGTATTGACATTGTTATGGATAAAAAACCAGGCGCAGCAGGACTTACTTGTTTCAAACACTGTTATGAAGCAGGAGTAAATTTTAAAGCTACAGGTGATTGTTTAATCATTGCTCCAATGTTTATTTGTGAAAAAAAACACATTGATGAGATCATTGAAAAACTTAGAACAGGAATAACAAATTACTCAAAAAGTAAAAAGAATTAATTTTCATTTATGAAAATTGGAGTTCCTAAAGAAATTAAACCTCAAGAAAATAGAATTGGTTTAACCCCAGAAAGTGTGAAAACTTTAGTTTCAGAAGGTCATGAAGTATTAGTTGAAAGTAATGGCGGTTTTGAAGCTGGCTTTGAGAACGACCAGTATTTAAAAGCTGGAGCTAAAATTGCTGGTACAGCAGCTGATATTTTTAATGATGCAGAAATAATTGTTAAAGTAAAAGAACCTCAAAAAGTAGAAGTTGATATGATTAGAGAAAATCAGATCGTTTATACTTATCTTCACTTAGCTGCTGCAAAAGAATTAACCGAGGGATTAATAAAATCTAAAAGTATTAATATTGCTTATGAAACAGTTACAGATAATAATGGAAGACTTCCTTTACTTGCTCCCATGAGTGCAGTTGCAGGAAGAATGTCAGTTCAAGCTGGAGCTCATTGTTTAGAAAAAAATCAAAAAGGTAGAGGAGTATTGTTAGGAGGAGCACCAGGCGGTGAACCAGCCAATGTATTAATTCTTGGAGGTGGAGTAGTTGGTGAGAATGCAGCAATAATAGCAACAGGGATGCAAGCCAAAGTTCACATCGTTGATAAGTCAAAAGCAAGATTAAAACAACTTACAGAAATGTTTGGTGATAAAATTATACCTGAACAAAGTGATAAAATTGATTTAAGAAAATTGGTTGCGGAGGCTGATCTTTTGGTTGGAGGTGTTTTAATTCCAGGTGCAGAAGCTCCAAAATTAATTACTAAAGATATGTTGAAATTAATGAAAAGAGGTTCGGTTATTGTTGATGTTGCAATTGATCAAGGCGGATGTGTTGAAACAAGTAAACCAACAACTCATGGAGATCCAACTTATATAGTTGATGATGTTGTACATTATTGTGTAGCAAATATGCCAGGTGGAGTTCCTCGAACTTCTACATTTGCATTAAATCAAGCAACCTTACCTTTCTTAGTTAAGCTTGCAAACAAAGGTTATCAGAAAGCACTTAGTGAAGATAAAAACTTTTTAGCAGGTTTAAATGTTCATAAGGGTCATGTAACTTATAAAGCTGTTGCTGACGTATTTGGTCATAATTTTGTAGAACCTGGAGAAGCTATCAAACATTAAAAATGGAAAAAAACTATCCTTCAAACACAAAGGTAGTTGTAATAGGGGGTGGAGTTGCCGGTACCTCTTGCGCATACCATTTAGCAAAATTTGGTTGGAAAGATATTGTTTTATTAGAAAGAGATCAATTAACATCTGGTACAACTTGGCATGCAGCAGGATTAATTGGGCAATTAGGAGCAAGTTCAACAATTACAAAATTAAGAAAATATTCTTTAGATCTTTACAAAGAATTAGAAAAAATAACAGGATTATCAACTGGCCTTAAACAAAACGGAGCAATAACAGTTGCTTCTTCTAAAGAAAGGATGCAGGAATTATTAAGGCAGGCCACTACAGCACAACTTTCTAATGTTGAGGTAGAAGTTTTAAACAAAGAGAGAATAAAAGAATTATATCCAGTAGTAAAAAATGAGGACCTAGTAGGTGGTGTATATATGCCAAAAGATGGACAGGCAGATCCGGTGGGTGTCACAAATGTATTAGCTAAAGCTGCTAGAATGTTAGGTGTGCAAATATTTGAGAAATCTCCAGTAAAAAAAATTTTAGTAAAAAATAAACGAATATATGGCGTTGAAACTTCTAAAGGAAAAATCAATTGTGAATATATAGTTTTGGCTACAGGTATGTGGTCTAGACAAATAGGTGAAGATATTGGTGTTAGTGTTCCGTTATATCCCAATGAGCACTTTTATGTGATTACAGAACCAATGAAGGATCTTCCTAAAAATTTACCTGTTTTAAGAGATTACAATAATTGCTTGTATTTAAAAGAAGATGCTGGAAAAATGTTAGTAGGAATTTTTGAACCTAATGCAAAACCAGCTTTCAAAGAAAGCGGAAGAGTTCCTGATGATTTTTCATTTGGAGAATTTCCTGATGATTTTGATCACTTTGAACCTTACCTTGAAAAATCTTTTCATAGACTTCCAATGCTAGAAAACGCAGGCATAAGAAAATTTTTTTCAGGACCTGAGTCATTTACACCTGATACACAGTATTTGCTTGGAGAAACATCAGAGGTTAAAAATCTTTATACATGTTGTGGTTTTAATAGTATTGGAATAGCAAGTTCTGGAGGAGCAGGAAGAGTTACAGCTGAATGGATTATTAATGGACATATAAATGAGGATTTATTTTCTTTGGATATAAAAAGATTTCAAAAATTTCATTCATCTAAAAAATTTATTATGAATAGAGTTACTGAAACTTTAGGAGATTTATATGGCATGCATTGGCCATTTAAACAACACACAACCTCAAGAAATGTAAAATTATTACCTTATCAT
>CABZXO010000024.1 GCA_902529645.1 uncultured Pelagibacteraceae bacterium
TTGGTTTTCTATAATTTTTTTAAGATCAGATTGACTATAAGAATTTAATTTTTCTTCAGTATAGCCAATTGCTCGATTTTTAAATTCATTAAATAATGTTTGTTCGTCACCTAAAAATCTGAAATGCCAACCAGCATTATAAAAAAAATCTAATTTTGGTTTGTCAAACCGCCACCACCCATATTTTCTTGGGCGTATGTTTCTTATTTCTTGTGCAGATGTAAAATTTTTTAAATAGAGCATCTTAGTACCTCCCCACAAACCATCTCCATAATCTAGCTCAAAACCTACACACCTTAGGTTCATATGAAAATATAACATATATTGTTTAAAAATAGTGATATTGCCTCTAAACTTTGTGAAAAACTTATGATTAGGAATTTCATCAACATCAGAAATTAGCAAAATATCATTACTAGAATTTTTAAAATTCTTTAAACCATGACTGATACTATTCCTAGTATGATAGTCGTAAATAAAAGGATCAAAATTGCTCAAATCTTTAATAAGAGGATAATCATCAATTATATGATGAATAATTTTGTTTTCATATTTTTTAAATAAAGACTTATTTTCCTCAAAAAATAGTCTTTTTTCTTTACCTTGATGTGATTTTGTACCTTCAACTAAAATAAATTTATCAACGTAATTATTAAGGTAATTTAACCTTAAATCTAATAAGTCAATTTCATTAAAAAAAGGGAAACTATCAATAATCATTTCAATTTAATTTCCTATTTTTCTTTATTTATCTTTAATACACCAATGAATGCCTCTTGAGGTATTTCAACTCTACCAAATTGTTTTGACCTGGCTTTTCCTTTTTTCTGTTTCTCTAAAAGTTTTCTTTTTCTATCAGTTGCTCCACCCCCATGAATTTTTGTTAAAACATCTTTTTTAAAACCTTTAATTGTCTCTCTTGCAATAATTTTTCCACCTATTGCAGCTTGAAGTGGAATCATAAAGTTATGTCGAGGTATCAAATCTTTTAATTTTTCACAAACTTCTCTCCCAGCTTTTTGTGCAAAATCTTTATGTATCATCATAGCCAAAGCATCAACTGGTTCTCCGTTAACTAAAATGCCAAGCTTAACTAAATCTCCCTCTCTATGCTCAATAATTTCATAATCAAAACTGGCATAACCACTAGTCATTGATTTTAATCTATCATTAAAATCAAATACTACTTCGTTTAGAGGAAGTTCATAATTAACAACAGCTCTGTTCCCTGAATAGCTCAAATTTGTCTGAATTCCTCTTTTATCCTGACACATTTTAATTATAGAACCTAGATATTGATCAGGAGTTATAATGGTTGCTTTTATCCATGGCTCTTCAATATATTTAATTAATGTTGGATCAGGTAAACTTGATGGATTTTGCAAATCAATAGTGTTACCATTATTTAGATGAACTTTGTAAACAACACCAGGTGTAGTTGTTAATAAATTGACATCAAATTCTCTTTCTAATCTTTCAGTTACTATTTCTAAATGAAGTAATCCTAAAAATCCGCATCTAAAACCCAATCCTAAAGCAGATGATGATTCAGGTTCAAAAGAGAAACTTGCATCATTTAATTGTAATTTAGCTAGACCGTCTTTGAGTTTTTGAAACTCAGAACTATCTACTGGAAATAATCCGCAAAAAACTACTGGTTTACTTGGTTTAAATCCAGGCAAAGCTTCTTTTAATGGTTTTGAAGCATCGCAAATTGTGTCTCCTACTTTTGTTTCAGATAAGACTTTAATTCCAGTTGTTATAAATCCAATTTCACCTGTTTTTAAATCATTTATGTCTACTGGTTTTGGCGTAAAAACTCCAACTTTTTCAACAATATATTCTTGATTGGTTGACATCATTTTAATTTTCATATGTTTAGAAAGTTTACCATCAATTACTCTCACTAAGATAACTACACCTAAATAAGTGTCATACCAACTATCAACCAATAAACATTTTAAATCTGCAGAACTTTCTCCTTTAGGAGCAGGTAATGTAGTAATTATTTGTTCCAAAATATCTTCTATTCCTTGTCCAGTTTTACCTGAACATGGAATTGCATTTTCAGTATCAATTCCTATAACTTCCTCAATTTGTTTTTTTGTTCTATCTAAATCTGATGCAGGTAAATCAACCTTATTTAAAACTGGTACAATCTCATGGTTCGTATCTAAAGCTTGATAAACGTTCGCTAAAGTTTGAGCTTCTACACCTTGTGTACTATCTACGATTAAAATTGAACCTTCACATGCATATAAAGATCTACTTACTTCATAACTGAAATCTACATGACCTGGAGTATCAATAATATTTAAAATATAATTTTTTCCATTTTTAGCTTTGTAATTTAATTTTACGGTTTGAGCTTTAATTGTGATACCTCTTTCACGTTCAATATCCATAGAGTCTAAAACTTGAGCTTTCATTTCTCTTTCAGTTAATCCACCACAACTATGAATAATTCTATCGGCTATAGTAGATTTTCCATGATCAATATGAGCAATTATTGCAAAATTTCTTATATTATCAATTGAACTCATTAATTATTTTATGAACGAATCTTAGCACCAGTTTTATTTTCAACTGTTGCTATTATCAAATTATTAGTTTTTTCTAAATCATTATCAGTTAATGTTTTTTCCAATGATTGAATAGTAACGCTTATAGCAACTGATTTTTGATTTTCAGGAATATTGTTTCCTTCGTAAAGGTCAAATACTTTAATATTTGAAATTAAATTTTTATCAATATTTGATATGACACTTACTAAATCTTGCGCACTTATTTTTTTATCAACAATAAATGCAAAATCTCTTTCGGATTTTTGAAAGTCAGATACTGAATATTTTGTTTTTTGATCTTTTAAAGGTTTTTTTGGCAGTTTTAAATTATCTAGAAATATTTCAAATCCTAACAAAGACTCACTTTTAATATCTAGTATTTTGATAATGTTTGGATGAATTTCCCCAAAATAAGCAGCTACCTTATCTTTTCCCTTATTTAAAAATATTCTTCCTGATTTTCCTGGATGATAATAACTTGGGCTTTCATCATCTAAGTAAAATTTTTCTGGGTCATAACCAGCTTCTACTAAAGTTTGTATAACATCTCTTTTAATATCAAAAACATCTATATTTCTTTCTTTTTCAATCCATGAAAGTCTAGATTTTTTTCCAGCTGACAAACCACAAACAACTGTGTTCTGTTCTCCAGGTTGTGAACCATAAAATATTGGCCCTATTTCAAATATTGACAAATCTTTTACTCCTCTATCTAAGTTTTTACTCATGTACATTGCTAAATTTGAAAAAATAGAATTTCTTAATACTCCTAATTCAGAGCTAATTGGATTTACAATTTTTATTTCTTTACTGGCCTCTTTAAAGTGATCATTATATTTAGCATCTGTAAAAGACCAAGTAATTGCTTCCAAATACCCTTTAGATGCTACTGACCTTTGAAGAAAATGAAATAGCTTTTGAGTTGGATTTAAAGTATT
>CABZXO010000025.1 GCA_902529645.1 uncultured Pelagibacteraceae bacterium
TACATTTTTGAGCCTTTTAAATCTTCGAAACTATTATTGATTGCATTAGCTTCAGCATGTGGTCTTCCATTAAATGAAGTTTGTCCAATTGAAATAATTTTATCTTTTTTGACGATAACACAGCCTACAGATGGATTTGACCCAGTTAATCCATGACGAGATTTAGCCAGATCTAAGGCTATGTCCATATAAAATTTATCTTTTGATGTAAATTTATCTTTTTTTGTAGACATCTAGCTTGTCCACGAATTGTACAAAATCTTTTTCTTCTCTAAAGTTTCTATATACAGATGCAAATCTAACATATCCAACTGGATCTAAATCCTTCAAACCTTCCATAACCATAGTTCCAATTGTATTAGTAGATATTTCACTTTGACCAAGTTCCTCTAATGATCTTGAAACATGACTAATAAATTTTTCAATTGTTTCGGTATCAATTGGTCTTTTTTTAAGTGCTATATAAATTGATTTAGAAAGTTTATCTCGATCAAAAATTGACTTTCTCCCATTTTTCTTAACAACCATTAATTCGCGAATTTGAATTCTCTCAAAAGTAGTAAAACGTTCACCACAAACACAAAGTCTTCTTCTTCTTATAGCTGTACCATCTTCTGTAGGGCGTGAATCTACAACAGATGTGTCACCTTTTTTTTCACACGGACAAATCATTTACTAAAGGTTCTTATATATCGGAAATGACGAAGTTAAAGAAATAACTTCATTTTTTACTTCTTCTTCTATTTTGCTATTATCTGATAGGTTTTCAGATAGACCTTTTAAAGTTTTTGTTATTAATTCTCCTACAGTTTTAAATTCGCTTAGTCCAAAACCTCGAGTAGTAGCTGCTTGAGTACCTAATCGAATGCCTGAGGTAATCATGGGTTTTTCCGTATCAAATGGAATACCATTTTTATTACACGTAATATTTGCTCTAGACAAACTTTCAGCTGCAAGATTACCTTTTACATTATAAGGCCTTAAATCTACCAACATCAAGTGAGTATCCGTTCCATCAGAATAAATTTTAAACCCATTATTTTTTAAAGTTTCTGCAAGCATTTTAGCATTTGCTAAAACAGATTTAATATAATTTTGAAATTCTGGCTGTAATGCCTCTAAAAATCCAGCAGCTTTAGCTGCAATAATATGCATCAAAGGTCCACCCTGATAACCAGGAAAAACTGCTGTATTAAATTTTTTAGCAAGATCTTCATGATTAGTTAAAATTATACCACCTCTTGCACTTCTAAACACTTTGTGTGTAGTTGATGTAACAACATGTGCATAATCACAAGGATTAGGATAACCTTTACCTGCAACTAAACCTGAGAAGTGTGCCATATCAACCATTAAATATGCTCCAACTTTATCTGCTATTTCTCTAAATCTCTTAAAGTCAATTACTCTTGAATAAGCACTTCCACCCGCAATTATTAGTTTAGGTTTATGTTCTAAAGCAAGTTTTTCAACATTATCATAGTCAATTAATTCTGACTCTTTATCAACATCATATCCTATTGCGTTGAACCATTTACCAGACATTGAAATTTTTAATCCATGAGTAATATGACCACCTGAATTTAAACTCATACCCATAAATGTATCCCCTGGGCTTAATAAAGCTAAAAATACCGCACCGTTTGCTTGAGCACCTGAATGTGGTTGTGCATTAGCAAATTTACAATTAAATAATTTTTTTAATCTTTCAATCGCAAGATTTTCTGCAACATCGACATGCTCACAACCATTATAATATCTTTTACCAGGATAACCTTCGGCATATTTATTGGTTAAAACTGAACCTTGAGCTTCTAATACTGCTTGAGAAACTATATTTTCAGAAGCGATTAACTCTATATGCTGTTGTTGTCTTATTAATTCATCCTTAATTGCTTTATAAAGCTCTGGATCTTTAACTGATAAACTATCTTCAAAGAAACTTTTATAGCTATCGTTTAAATAATTTTTTTCACTAGACATAATTATATTTTTTTAACTCTTTTTAAATGTCTCCCACCATCAAATTTAGTATTTAAAAAAACACTTACAAACTTTAAAGCATTTTTTTTGGATATCAATCTTGAGCCTAATGTAATGATGTTTGCATCATTATGCAATCTGGATAATTTTGTTGATTTTAGATTAAAACATTGCGCTGCACGCACATTTTTATGCTTATTTGCCGCAATATTCATGCCAGTCCCAGATCCACACACTAAAATACCAATATTTCTTTTATTTAGTTTGACTTTTTTTGCAACTTTATGTGCATAGTCAGGATAATCAACACTACTATCATCTTTTGGACCAAGGTCCTCAAATTTTAATCTTTTATTTTTTAAATAATCTTTGATTGACTCTTTTAATCTAAATCCAGCGTGATCTGATGAAATAAATATTTTTTTCAAATTAATTAAATTTGTAATCTAAAACACAAGCAACTAAATGTATTCTGTTCTCTTCACCACCATTAAATGCATTGTGATACTTTGTATTATTTGTTACCCATACTGACCCATCCGCAGGCATGTGCTTTGCAACATTATCAATAACCATGATACAGCCAGGGTTAGTAATTATAGGTATATGTAATCTTGGCTCAGGATCTCTATGCCAACTTAAAGTTGATCTTGGTTCTTTTAAAAGAATTCTAACTCTTCCTAATTTATATTTAGATGACAGAGAATCATATACTTCTTTAAAGTAAGTATTTTCATAATCTTTTATAAATTCCGAATATTGTGACTCATCAAGGGACTCATCTCTAACTACTTCTTTTCCTGATTTATCAGGTTTTGTCCAATATACTCCTCTAGCCTTGTTACCTTTGATTGAGTCTGGATCACCAGGTATTTGGGTTAATGATATTGCTCCAAAGTGAGTTACACCAGCATCTTCAAATTTTTTAATCTTAACTATTTGATGATAAGCTTCTTGCAACTTTTCAATATCAAACTTAATTTCTTGTTTCTGAAAATCGCTAAAGTTTAATACTCTATCCTCTTTTTTAATATTTAAATCTATTACTTTTGAATTTTCTGTCATCATCCTGATTGCTTTCTACTCTTTTTTTTGTATATGTGTATATTACTTTTGTCGCAATTTAAAAGTAAATTAAAACATGATTATTGGGAAATATCCAAGTCTTAGACTTAGAAGAAATAGAAAAGAATCTTGGTCAAGAAGACTGATTCAAGAAAATACCTTAAGTCCAAATGATTTTATATTACCTATTTTTTTAATTGAAGGATCAAATAAAAGACAAGAAATTTTATCGATGCCAGGTGTATACAGATATTCAATTAATCGATTGAGTCAAATAGTGGATAAAGCCATAAAAAAAAAGATTCCAATGATTGCACTTTTTCCAAAAA
>CABZXO010000026.1 GCA_902529645.1 uncultured Pelagibacteraceae bacterium
AATTTTTGAAATCACATTTAGAGAAAAAAGGATTTTTATTTTTACAATATTTTAATATTTCTTGAACAGTTTTACCGTTTCTAAATTCTTTAGATTTATTTTTTGAAAATCTGTAAAGCGTTTTAGATAAATCTTTTTGAATAAAAGTTTCACCAGGTCTTATTTTTTTATTATTTTTTAATATTTTGTTTGTTGATTTAAATTTTGATAATTTTTTTTGATAAGCATCGAATGCCTGAAAAAGGTAATTACTTATTGGAAATCCTTTTTTTGCTAAATTTATTGAAGGTTTAATAAGTTTTTCAAACTCTAAAGATCCATATTTTTGCCATACGTAATCTAATAAAAAAGGTGTACCTGGTATCATTGAGGTTATTATTCCCTCATTTCTTGTATTAAATGGTTCTTCTCTATCAATGAATGATTTATTTTTTAATTTAAGAATTTTTTTCAATTTATTGTTATCAATTTTATTTGGACAAACAGAATAACCATCAATGTGAGATGTTTTGTTTGTTTTATTATTATAATAAAGCCAAGCACTATCTCCTGCTAGACCTGACCAATTAGGACTAGTTACAGCTAATGTTGAAGCGATTGCAATTGATGCATCAATAGCATTCCCACCCTTATTTAAGATATCAATACCTATCGCAGTTGAAATAGGATCCATCGTACTAACTCCGCCCTTAGATCCCCAAATTTCATGTGAAGGTCTATTGTTAAGAAATTTATTTCTGAATTTAGTATCTTTTTTCAAATTTATTTTGGCTCAAACCCAGGCATATATCTTGGACCATCCATAGTCCCATCTGTTGCCTTACCAATTATACCGTGAGAAAGATCTTTAATAGCTATAAATATTACGTCTTCTTCAGGAGTTGCAACCATTGAATGCTCCATATTTGCTGGCACATAAACAACACTTCCCGCTTTAGCTAAAAATTTTTGTCCATCAATTTCAACATCAAGAGTTCCTTGTAATATGTAATTAAATTGCTCATTAGGATGACTGTGTGGTCTTGAACCAGTACCTTTTGCCTTATTTATGTAGCCTACAAGCATTCTTTCGCCTTCAACCACACCACCTTTTGAAGTTGAGTAGCCTGTTCCTGCAGGCACTACATCTAAAGATTTCATAGGAAAGCAGTATTTACCTGAGCCTGCTTTAGTCGCACCTTCAGTTTTTGTTTTTTTCTCACTCATTACATTTAAATTAGATCATTAACTAATAATGTCAACAGATTAATGTAGCAAGTTTAGTTGACTAGTTAACAAATTATTTACTTTTAATAAAAATTATAATAAATTTACAATGTCTTTAATACAAAAAAAAATACACTTTATGAGCAATATAAAAATAATAAAAGTTGGAAAGTTAATTGATGGAAATGGATCTTCTGTAGATAATGGAGTTATCGTTGTAGAAGATAAAATCATTAAAAAAGTAGGAAGTGAAAAAGAAATTAATTTAAAAGAATATAAAAATTTTAAGTTAATTAATTTAGGAAGTGATGTAAGTGCAATCCCTGGGATGATGGACTGCCATATTCATCTATGTATGTATAACAATCTAACTTTTAAAAATTATAGAGTAGCTCAATGGGAAATAACGCCAGAATTACAACAAATGTACATGTTGTTTCATGCTCAACTCTGTCTGGATAGAGGTATCACTACCTTAAGAGATTTGGGTCTAATGTCAAATAGAGGACTTTTAACAGCTCAATCAACAGCAGTTAAAACATCAATTGAAAATGAAATACTAGCAGGACCTAGGTTAAAAACTGGAGCTTTTACAGTTGGAACAGGTTCACATTTGGACTTAATTAATCCGAGAGGTTCATTAAGAAATCCAAAAGCAACTGCTGATGGTCCTGATGAAATGAGGAAATTAGCAAGATTAAACTTATTAGAAGGAGCCGATTGGTTAAAAACATGTGCGTCTGGAGGAGGAGGTACCGACAAAGAAGAGCCAGATGTAAGAAATCACACTCAAGAGGAATTAGATACAGTTTGTGATGAGGCACATGCTTTACATGCATATACTTCAATTCACTGTTTTACACCTGATGCTCATAGAATGGCACTCAAAGCAGGAGCAGATACTATTGAACATATGGTGTTTCATGATCAAGACTCATTAGAAAAATTAGTAGAGTCCCAAGTACCTGTTACACCAACTCTTTCTCATAGAACAGATCATGCTATTGAAATTAGAAGAGAGATAGGAACACCTTCATTTACATTAGAAAAAATGAAAAGAATTCAGCCTGACTGCTTTAAGACATTTCAAGCTTTTTATAAAGCAGGTGTAAAGATTGCGATGGGTACAGATATGGGGTTTGAACCTGATATAGGATCTAATGCAGATGAATTAAAAATTTATGTTGATTTAGGTATGAAGCCGATGGATGCAATCATAACAACAACAAAAACTGCTGCAGAAGCACTTCATATAGATGATGAGTTAGGTACACTAGATGAGGGTAAATTAGCTGATATCGTTTTAGTAAAAGGCAACCCAGCAGAAAATATTGAAGTTTTAGGAAAACGTGAAAATATTTTAATGGTATTAAAAGAAGGAAAAATTTGTGTTGATAGATCCGATGGAAACGATGTTAAACCATTCCCAACCAACTATAGGGAATGGAAAGTAATGGATTAAAATTGCCAAAAAGAATTCCAACTTCAATTATTACAGGTTTTTTGGGTAGTGGTAAGACAACTATTCTAAACGATATAATAAATTATAAAGAATTTAAAAATACTTTATTAATAATAAATGAATTTGGCAAAATAAGTATTGATCATCATTTAATTAAAAAAAAAAGTGATGATAAAATAGTCCTAAATAACGGATGTTTATGCTGCTCATTTTCAGGTGATTTAGTAAAGACTTTAGATGATGCTTTAAAGCTTAAAAAAAAGTTTGATAGAATTATAATAGAAACTAGTGGGTTGGCTGATCCTGTACCAATTGTACAAACTATAGTATCAGACCAAATAATTTCAGAAAAAATAAAATTTAAATCATTAATTACAGTTGTAGATACCGTAAATTTTCAAAATGATTTACACAATCATTTAGAAAATTTT
>CABZXO010000027.1 GCA_902529645.1 uncultured Pelagibacteraceae bacterium
AAATATGGGTCTTGGTTTAGATGCTACAGATTCTAAGATTTTAAAATCATGTGAGGAAGATATGGCTAAAATTACTGGACAAAAACCAGTTACAACAAAATTTAAAAAATCAGTAGCAAATTTTAAAACCAGAAAAGGGTCAAATGCTGGTTTAAAAGTAACATTAAGAAAAAATAGAATGTATGAATTCTTAGATAGATTAGTGAATATAGCATTACCAAGAATTAAAGATTTTAGAGGTTTGTCACCAAAAGGTTTTGACAAATTTGGTAATTATACATTTGGAATTAAAGAGCATATAATTTTTCCAGAAGTAAGTTTTGATAGAGCAGAAAAAGTTAGAGGTTTAGATATAATAATAGTAATTAAAGCAATAAATAAAGAGCATAGTTTTGCATTATTAGAAAAAATGAATTTTCCATTTATTAAAAAAGGAGATAATTAAACATGGCAAAGTTAAGCGCTGTTAATA
Source organism: uncultured Pelagibacteraceae bacterium (assembly GCA_902529645.1). Taxonomy (GTDB): domain Bacteria; phylum Pseudomonadota; class Alphaproteobacteria; order Pelagibacterales; family Pelagibacteraceae; genus Pelagibacter. Next base: position 473 of record CABZXO010000027.1, read on the forward strand.
AAAATAAAAAAAGAATTAAGCTTTCAGACAGGCTTTATAAGAAAAGACAAGCATTAAAGAAGATTGTAATGGATAAAAAGATTCCATTAGAAGAAAGATTTAAAGCGCAACAAAAATTATCTAAACTACCAAGAAACTCAGCTAAAATAAGAGTTATGAATAGGTGCGAGATTACTGGAAGACCTCATGGTGTTTACAGAAAATTAAAGATTTCAAGAATTGCATTAAGACAATTAGGATTACAAGGAAAGATACCTGGCTTAGTTAAATCTAGCTGGTAGAAAGGAAAATTATGAGTTTAAGTGACCCAATAGGAGATATGATTGCAAGAGTGAAGAATGCTCAAGCTAGAAATCATAAAAAAGTAGAATTACCTTCATCTAATTTTAAATCTAAAATTGCAGATATACTTAAAAATGAAGGTTTTATAAAAGATTTTAAAGTAAGTTCTGAAGACAAAAAACCTATTTTGTCATTAGAACTTAAGTATCATTCTGGTAATCCCGTAATAAGTGCTTTCGAAAGAGTATCAAAACCAGGAAGAAGAATTTTTTCATCTGCAGATAGTTTACCCAAAATAAATAATGGTTTAGGAATCGCTATAGTTTCAACTCCAAAAGGAGTAATGACTGATATAGATGCAAGAAAACAAAAAGTTGGTGGTGAAATAATTTGTAAGGTATTTTAATGTCTAAAATAGGTAAAATAAACATATCAATCCCTGAAAAAGTAAAAGTTGCTTTAGCTGGAAATAATATAAACATAGAAGGACCTTTAGGAAAAAAATCAATCAATGTCGATTTAGAAATGTTCAATTTAGACATTATTGATGGAAAAGAAATTTCTATTAAACCAAAAAAAATAGACGATAATTCAAAAAGACTTTGGGGTATGAATAGGAGTTTAATCAATAATGCTGTAATTGGATCTAGCACAGGTTATGAAAAAACTTTAGAATTAGTTGGCGTTGGTTATAGAGCTGCGTTAAAAGGAAATATTCTTGTCCAAACTCTTCCTTGTCTTTTCATATGTCTCGTTAATGCAACTCTTGCCGCTTCTATTTGTTTTCCAGTAACTCTTTCAGGCTGTAAAGCTTTTAATGCGTAAGCACCATAATTAATAGTACTTGCTCTTGTAGCATTACCATGAATTCTACCCTTATGAGCTTTTCTCCATTTTGTTCTTACTGGTTGAAGCATTATTGTTTATCTCCCTTTGGAATATCCTTGTTAGTCTCTTGACTAAATTCTCTAGCAAAAACTTCACCCTTATAAATCCAAACTTTAATTCCAATAATTCCATAGGTTGTAAGAGCCTCTGCCTCTGCATAATCTATATCTGCTCTTAGAGTATGTGATGGAATACTTCCATCTCTTAACCACTCTGTTCTTGCTATTTCATTTCCACCAAGTCTTCCACTAACTGAAACTTTAATCCCTTTGGCGCCTAATCTAATACATGATTGCATTGCTCTTTTCATGGCTCTTCGATAAGAAATTCTTTTTACAAGCTGCTGAGCTATGTTTTCAGCTACTAAATAAGCATTTGTCTCAGGTTTTTTTACCTCTTTTATGTTAAGATTTACTTCATTTGTAGTTAATTTTGAGAGATTGTTTTTAATTTTGTCTATATCACTTCCTTTTTTTCCAATAACAAATCCAGGTCTAGAAGTGTAAATTGTAACATAACACTTATTAGATGTTCTTTCGATCATTACCTTGGATACACCAGAGTTAATTACATTTTTCTTAATATATTCCCTTATTTTAAAATCTTCGATTAGGTAATTTCCAAAATCTTTTTTCTTAGCATACCATACAGAGTCCCATCCTCTGTTGACACCTAGTCTAAAACCTACCGGATTAACTTTTTGTCCCATGTTTCTCCATTTGTTTTGCTTCTGATAATATTATTGTAACAGTTGACCAAGGTTTTAATATAGGTGCCGCTCTTCCTTTGGCTCTTGGTCTAAATCTTTTCATAACTATTTTTTTTCCACAATATGCCTCTTTAACTATTAATTTATCAATATCGTATTGAAAATTATTTTCAGCATTAGCTACAGCTGAACTAATAGTTTTTCTAACGTCTCTAGTAACTCTCTTTTCTGAAAAC
>CABZXO010000028.1 GCA_902529645.1 uncultured Pelagibacteraceae bacterium
CTTCGGCTAACATTTTATCTAACTTAGACTGATGAATAGATATTGAGGCTAAGTTGTTTTTTGCAACATAATCTTGGAAAGATTGCGTTTTGGCAACTTTCTTCATAAGTTTGCTATAGAAATTAGCTTGAGCATTTGAGTTTTCGTTTGAAAACCATAGGCCTCTATATTGAGCAAGTATTGTACCTTTGTATCCAGCTTGTTTAAAAGTAGGTACTTCAGGCATAGAAGGTAGTTTAACTGATGAAGCAAGAATTCTCATTTTACCTGCTTTTACAAATTTAAATACTTGGCCTGGATTCTCTAGAATAAAATCTATATGACCGCCAAGCAACTGTAAAACACCTTCATCATCAAATGGAGTGTAAGTTATATTTACACCCTGCTCATCAGCCATCATTTTTCCTACCAAAGATGCGACTTGACCAAAGTCACCCCCGCCTTGAACAACTTTACCGGGATTAGCTTTTGCTTTTTTAATTATATCTTTTAATGATTTGTATTCTGAGTCTGCATTAACAGTTAATAGTAAAGGTGAAACTACCAGTGCAGAAATACCTTTAGCGTTTTGGTACCCAACTTCTTGTCCAGTCAAGATAACGTTGTTAATTTGCGATGGGGTTAGAACCTGCATTACATGTGGATCTTTGTTTTTATTTAAAACATAATTTCTAGCTTTTCCACCTCTTGCACCTCTTATAATAGTTAATTTTACCCCATTTGGTAATAAATTTTCTTCTTCAATTACTTTGATAACTGCTCTAGCGAACGCAACAGTTGAAGAAGTTTCTTTAGCATGCGCAACTATTTCAACTTCTTGAGAGGGTTCCCAACCTGCATTAGCAACTTGACCAAAACTCAAAAGAAAAATTGATATAGTTATAAGTATTTTTTTTATATTATTCATAAATCCCCTTCCTAAAATTATTAATAAAGCCTATAAATTAGTAGTTAACATGTCAACAAAAAACAATTAGTTAACATGTCAACAAAATAATTTAAAAAACCAAGAAACTCCTAACTTTTTAAGAAGTTTATGATATTTTGCTTTCTAGAAATTTATTTGAGCTAATTAGAACTATCCTAGAATTTTGAGATAGATTAATGAACCTATAGCTTTCTCCTTTTTGGATTTTCACTATCGAACCTTTATCAACATCATATTCTTTATCCTGAATAGTAAATTTCATATTTCCATCTAAAATATAAAAGAAATACTCATGATCTGATTTTGCTTGTTCCTCGAAATACTTTTTGCTTAATTCATAAAATTTAAAACTCATTCTTTCACCCTCAATAGAAGTAATATTGTTACCTACGCTATATGGTTGTTCAATATTGTCTAAAATTTTATAATAACAATTTGGTACTCCCTCAATAATTATAGACTTATTACCTGTCTCAGCTGAGCTATTTGCACCCTTATTTTTTCTATCTTGAATCTCACCTTTTTCAAATTTTTGATTTGCCTCTTCTACACTCATAGGTTTATCAGGAAGTTCTTCATCAGCAGATACTCCAACTACTGTCCATGTACAATCCTTGATATATAAATACGCACATGGTTCATCCTCAGTTGCTTTCATAGAATGTCTTACATTGGGAGGTATTAAAATAAAAGTCCCCGGGTACACTATCTTTCTTTCTTTACCAACCACTGCATTAATTTTTCCTTTTAAAGAAAAAATTAAAAGTTCATTTGGATGATAATGTAATTCAGACCCTGTACCTGCTTCTTTTTGGTTTAAACAGTAATAAACATATTTTCCTTGAATTATTGGAGAAGTTCCTGACGATAAATGTGGAGTTAGTTTTACTGACTTTAAATCTTCAAATTTATATACACTCATATTATCTCCTTGTAGTTACACCATAGATTATTGTTATCAAAGCTAAAAATAAAATTGTTAAAGTGATTGGTCTAAATAAAACATTGGTTAAATCTCCATTATGTATTGTTAATGCTCTATTTAAATTCTGTTCAATGATTGGACTCATTACAAAACCCAAAACAATTGGTATTGGTGGAATATTAACTTTAATGAAAATATACCCAAGAAATCCTAATATAAGAGCCATTAAAACATGCGCTCCATAATTACTATAAGAGTATGTTCCTATAATTATCAAAATCATAACAAAGCAGCCTAGCCTTTTTTTGGAAATACTTGTAACTTTAGCAAATAAATTTGTGGCAAAAAAACCAATACACAATAAAAATATATTAGTAAAAATTAATCCACCAAAAATTAATGAGATTAAATTTTTTTCATCAACAAATAAAAATGGTCCAGGAACTACTCCTTTGCTTATCATTAAACCAATTAATATTGCTGCAGCTCCAGATCCAGGAATACCAAGCGCTAGAGTGGGAATTAATGTTCCAGCGACCACTGAATTATTTGCAGTTTCTGGAGCAGCTATACCTTCGTCAATTCCTGTTCCAAACTTATCAGACAATTTTGACCATTTTCTCTCTTGTGTATAAGCAATCATTGATCCGATAGCAGCTCCAGCACCAGGAATTGCACCAATTAATGTTC
>CABZXO010000029.1 GCA_902529645.1 uncultured Pelagibacteraceae bacterium
GTATTGGAACTGCTACTCCTGACCATGTTATTAGAGTCAAACCTTTTCCGTTAGTAATTACACCAAAACAAAATTCATCTATTGAGGATTTTAAAAAAATAGCTGTGAAAAGTTTCAAAGATTATAGAAAAAAATATGTAAAATATTTCAACACAAACAAAAAAAAAGTTAAAGGTAAAAAAACAATGTTAGATACATCACCTAGGGTAATCCTAGTACAAAATGTTGGTTTATTTAGTGTAGGTGATAGTCTTAATGCTTCCAAAATAGCTGGAGATTTGACAGAAACTAACGCAAGAGTAATTTCATCAGTAGAAGAAACTACAAAATATAAATTCATACCTGAAAAGGATTTGTTTGATGTTGAATATTGGTCTTTAGAACAAGCTAAAATAAAAAAAATTAAAAAAATTCTACAAGGAAATGTTGTTGTAATAACTGGTGGATTTGGTGCAATTGGTTCAGCCACTTACAAACTATTTAAAAGTTATGGTGCAGAAATTGTATTACTTGATTACGATTATAAAAAAATTAAAGAAATGCAAAGTAAAATTAAAGATTTATGCTTGCATTGTGATGTAAGAAACAAAAATAGTGTAAAAAATGCTTTTAAAAAGATTTGTGAACAATATGGTGGTATCGATATTTTAATATCAAATGCTGGAACAGCAGTTGGTGGATCAATTGCTGAAGTGAATGATGATATCTTAAGACAAAGCTTTGAAGATAATTTTTTCTCTCACCAAAATTGTGCTTCAGAAACTATTAAAATAATGAAAAAACAAAATATTCAAGGATGCTTATTGTTTAATATTTCGAAACAATCAGTTAATCCTGGAAAAAACTTTGGTCCTTATGGTCTTGCAAAAACAGCCTTATTAAGTTTATGTAAACAATATGCATTAGATTATGGTGCGCTTGGAATTAGATCAAATGGTGTAAACGCTGATAGAATTAGAAGTGGTTTATTAAATGATGGAATGATTAAATCTCGGGCAAAAGCTAGAGAAGTTTCAACAGAAGAATATATGAGAGGTAATTTACTGCTGAACGAAGTAAAAGCAGAAGATGTTGCAAAAGCATTTTTTCATCTTGCTATTTCAAAGAAAACAACTGGGGCAGTATTAACTGTAGATGGTGGAAACATAGCCGCTTCCCTAAGATAACTTATTTAAATAATTTCCTTAGTCCCTCTGAAGAAGCATCCGAAATCCCTTTTTCAGTGATCAATCCTGTTACATATTTTGCTGGCGTTACATCAAAAGCTAAATTCATAGCTTTACTTTTATTTGGATATATTAAAACTTTCTTGATCTCATTATTCTCATCTATACCTTCAATATGAGATAATTCTTCAGAGTTTCTTTCTTCTATTGGAATATCTTTTGAGTCTTTTATGTCCCAATCTATAGTTGAACTTGGTAACGCTACATAAAAAGGAATATTGTTATCATGTGCAGCTAAAGCTTTAAGATAGGTTCCAATTTTATTACAAACATCTCCATTAGATAAAGTTCTATCAGTTCCTACAATACACATATCAACCTCACCTCTTTGCATCAAAATTCCACCTGTGTTATCAGCAATAATAGTATTTGGAATTTCTTCTTCATTTAATTCATATGAGGTTAAATTAGCACCTTGGTTTCTTGGTCGTGTTTCATCTACCCATATATGAACTGGTATACCTTTTTTGTGTGCATGATAAATTGGTGATGTAGCAGTGCCCCAATTAATTGTTGCTAACCAACCCGCATTACAATGAGTTAATATGTTTACTGTGTCTTTCTTTTTATTGTAAATTTCTTCAATTATTTTTAGTCCATTAATACCAATATTTTTACAAAACTTTTCATCTTCATCACATATTTCTTTTGCTTCATTTAAAGCAATGCTTAATGTTTGATCACTATTAATTCCAGCTAATTTTTTTATCATTCTTTCAACGGCCCATTTTAAATTAATAGCCGTAGGTCTTGATTGAATTAAATCTTCTAAGCTTTTTTTAATAAAATTAGGATCATTTTTTTCCATAATAGCTAAAACTATACCGTAAGCAGCGGTTCCACCTATTAATGGCGCTCCTCTAACCTCCATAATTTTGATGGCACTGATTGCATCTTTTACAGTTTTGAGATCTTTAATTATAAATTGATATGGAAGTTTTGTTTGATCAATAATTTTAACAGTTTGACTTTTCTCATCAAACCAAATTGTTCGATATTCTTTTCCTTCTATTTTCATTTCAATCTTGATGCAATATAATCTAATATTGTTGGATTATAATACTGAAAACAAAGTCCAGCATCCATATTATGACCTTTTTTTACTGGTTCCTCCCAGTCATCTCCTTTTCTCTTACAGCTCTTTCCATTAATTTTATAATTTTCTGAAATTACTATTCTTTTCATCCCAGGAATTTCATCTAACCAATCAGATAATAATCCTTCATATTTATCCTTTGGATGTGTAAAGGCTAATATAGGAACTTTTAAATTATTTTT
>CABZXO010000030.1 GCA_902529645.1 uncultured Pelagibacteraceae bacterium
TTGATAAATATGGTTTATTAAAGAAAAAAGAATTTTATAATGTTGATGATATGAATGATCTACAAGTTTCAAAAGATATTACAGGTAAAAATTTTAAAAAAAATTCATTTATTTACACTTTTATGTCTAGTTTGAGACAAAAAGTTAATGACCCTCTTGGTCAGAGGGCCAAAAAACGTAAAGAAATTAGCCAGCGATAACAGCAAGTAACAATAAAGCTACAATATTAGTGATCTTAATCATAGGGTTAACTGCGGGCCCAGCAGTATCTTTATAAGGGTCACCTACAGTGTCACCAGTTACAGCAGCTTTATGAGCCTCAGATCCCTTACCACCATGATTACCGTCTTCTATATATTTTTTAGCGTTGTCCCATGCCCCACCACCAGCTGTCATTGATACAGCCACAAAAAGTCCTGTAATAATTACTCCTAGTAGCATTGCTCCGACTGCTGCAAGTGCAGCTACTTGACCTCCAATCGAAAAAATTATGAAATATAAAACCACTGGTGACAGCACTGGTAATAATGATGGAATAATCATTTCCTTAATTGCTGCTACAGTTAGCAGGTCTACTAACTTTGCGTAATCAGGTTTTTGTTTTCTTTTCATTATGCCTGGAAATTTTTTGAATTGCCTTCTTACTTCAACGACGACCGCACCGCCAGCTCTACCTACAGCCTGCATTCCCATTGAGCCAAAAAGGTATGGTAACATTCCACCAATCAACAAGCCAACTACTACATAAGGGTTTGAAAGATCAAAAGTAACAACTATTCCCTCTAAAGCAGATCCTGCTTCTTTTGAAAAATGTTTAATATCCTCGGTGTAAGCAGCAAACAAAACTAAAGCTCCTAAACCTGCTGAACCAATTGCGTAACCTTTTGTTACTGCTTTTGTCGTATTACCAACTGCATCTAATGCATCAGTAGTTTTTCTAACTTTTTTATCAAGATTAGACATTTCTGCAATACCGCCTGCATTATCAGTAACAGGTCCATATGCATCTAAAGCAACAACCATACCAGCTAATGCAAGCATAGTGGTTACTGCAATAGCAATACCAAACAATCCAGCAATAGAATTTGTTATAAGAATTCCAGCAACAATTATCAATGCAGGTATTGCTGTTGCCTCCATAGAAACTGCTAAACCTTGAATAACATTTGTACCATGACCAGTTGTGGAAGATAAAGCAACAGATTTAACTGGTCTATAACTTGTACCTGTATAGTATTCTGTAATCCAAATTAATAATCCAGTTATAAATAGCCCTATAACACCACAATAATATAAATCCATACCATTAAATGATTTGTCATTAACAGTATATTCATTAGTAAATCCAATTACATGATCAGTTACAGGCCACAAAATCGCTAAAGATGCTACTGCAGAAACTATAAATCCTTTATATAAAGCGTTCATTACATTTTTATTATTTCCCAATTTAACAAAAAATGTCCCAATGATAGATGTTAATAAGCATGCTGCGCCAATCGTTAATGGATAAATCATCATATTTAAATCACCTACAAAGAAAATTGAGGATAAAACCATTGTTGCAACTATTGTCACTGCATAAGTTTCAAATAAATCCGCAGCCATCCCTGCACAGTCTCCAACGTTGTCACCAACGTTGTCAGCAATCACAGCTGGGTTTCTAGGATCATCTTCAGGAATTCCTGCCTCAACTTTTCCAACTAAATCTGCACCAACATCAGCACCTTTTGTGAAAATTCCACCACCTAATCTTGCAAAAATTGAAATTAATGATGCACCAAAACCTAGGGCAACTAAAGCATTTACAATTTCCCTCTCATCTACATTAGATTTTAATAATATATAATAATAAACTGCTATAGATAATAAAGCTAAACCAGCAACCAACATTCCTGTAACAGCACCAGATTTAAATGCAACTGAAAGACCTTGAGCTAAACCTTTTCGTGAAGCTTCTGCAGTTCTCACGTTTGCCTCCACAGAAACTAGCATTCCTACATAACCTGCAATACCTGATAAAGCAGCACCTATTAAATAACCAAGACCTACTAATGGGCTAAATGCAATACTCACAATAACTAAAACTACCGCACCAACAATAGCAATAGTTTTATATTGTCTTGCTAAATACGCCTTTGCACCAATTTGAATTGCAGATGCAATATCTTGCATTTTTGCATTTCCCGCACTTGAATTAAGAATATTTTTACCTGTTAAAAATCCATATACGATAGATAATAAACCGGCTCCGATTGTGTATAATAGTATTGTTTCTACTGTTCCGCTCATATTAA
>CABZXO010000031.1 GCA_902529645.1 uncultured Pelagibacteraceae bacterium
AATATCATTTAGTAAAGACGGTACTAATGTTTTTGTTGATGTTTCTATTAATGGGAAAAATCAAATATCAATCAAAATTATTGATGAAGGACAAGGGTTTAAAGAAAAAGACACATCAAGAATATTTAAAAGATTTTATAGTAATAGACCTGAAAAATTTGGAGAACATTCAGGCTTAGGTTTAAATATTGTAAAAAACTTGGTTGAACTCCACGATGGTGAAATTGTAGCATCTAATCGTATTGATAAAGAAGGAGCAATGATAGAGATAAGATTTCCCAATGTTTAATCATATCTTGATAAATAAATACTTAGCTGTATAAAGCTTGCCATGGAAGATTATAAAGTAAAAGACATTGCCCAAGCTGAATTTGGTAGAAAAGAAATATCAATAGCTGAAAGTGAAATGCCTGGTTTAATGGCATTAAGAGAAGAGTATTCTAAAGAAAAACCATTAAAAGGTGCAAGAATAATTGGATGTCTACATATGACAATTCAAACAGCTGTATTAATTGAAACTTTAGTTGCATTGGGTGCTGAAGTGAGATGGTCTTCTTGCAATATTTTTTCAACTCAAGATCATGCGGCCGCTGCAATTGCAAAGGCTAGGATCCCTGTTTATGCCTGGAAAGGTGAAACAGAAGAGGAATATTTATGGTGTATTAAACAAACTATAATTGGAAAACCTGACTGGAAGCCTAACATGTTATTAGATGATGGTGGAGATTTAACAGCTATTATGCACAATGAATATCAGGATTTAATGAAAGATATAAAGGGTGTTTCAGAAGAGACTACCACTGGAATTAAAGCACTAAATAAAATGGAAAAAGACAAATCCCTTTTAGTTCCAGCAATAAACGTGAATGACTCTGTTACAAAATCAAAATTTGATAATTTATATGGATGCAGAGAAAGCTTAGTTGACGGAATAAGAAGAGCTACTGATGTAATGATGTCTGGAAAAATTGCAATTGTTGCTGGTTTTGGAGATGTTGGAAAAGGAAGTGCTGCATCTTTAAGACAAAGTGGTGCTAGAGTTTTAGTTACTGAGGCAGATCCAATTTGTGCTCTCCAAGCTGCAATGGAAGGTTATGAAGTGGTATTAATGGAGGAGGCTATAAGTAGAGCGGATATAGTTGTAACAGCCACAGGTAACAAAGATATTGTTACCGCAGACCATATGAGAGACATGAAGGATAGAGCCATCTTATGTAATATTGGTCACTTTGATAATGAAATACAAGTTGAGGCTCTTAAGAATTATAAATGGACTGAAGTAAAACCTCAAGTGCATGAAATAGAGTTGCCTAGTGGTAAAAGAATTATTCTTTTAGCTGAAGGAAGATTAGTTAATCTTGGTTGTGCAACTGGACATCCAAGTTTCGTAATGAGTGCATCATTTACTAATCAAGTTATTGCTCAAATAGAACTTTGGCATAATCATAAAAATTATGAAAATAAAGTTTATGTACTTCCAAAACATTTAGATGAAAAAGTAGCAACTTTGCATTTAAAAAAAGTTGGTGCAAAACTAACAAAATTATCAAAAGAGCAAGCAGATTATATAAGCGTTGGAACAGAAGGTCCTTTCAAACCAGATGCCTATCGCTATTAAAGATAGCACAATCGATATCACTTCAGAGAAGTTAACCAAAGAATTAGCTAAAGAATTTACAAAATATCTTAAAGGCGGCGAGTTTGTTTTTTTATATGGAGAGATGGGTGTTGGTAAAACAACCTTTGTTAAATATTTTATAAATGAGTATCAAAAAATAAATAATTTAACACAATCAGAAATTACAAGCCCTACTTTTAGTTTATTAAATGAGTATCAGGTAAAAGATATAAGAATAAAACATTATGATTTATTTAGAATTAATAGGAAGGAAGATATCAATAATTTAGATATTTTTGAGAAAGATAATAAATTAATTACACTTATAGAATGGCCACAATTGATTGCTGACAAACAAGATATAAAATTTATAACTTTAACATTTAATTATTTAAATCAATTAAATGATAGAACTGTAGATATAAAAGTTTAAATTAAAACCTATTTTAATGAAAAGCTTAGCAAAATTGAAAAAAATAAAAGGTGATGCATCTTTCAGAGAATTTTACAGAAACAGAGAAAATAAATCTATTATTGTAATATCCAAGAAAGAAAAGCTAAAAAATCTTTTAATTTACGATGCGATAAATAAAATTTTAATTAA
>CABZXO010000032.1 GCA_902529645.1 uncultured Pelagibacteraceae bacterium
CAATTAACATACCAATTAATTCAGCAACTATATAAAAAGGAGTGTTTAAATAACTTATACCAGTAAAAGACTCTGTGAATGTTCTTGCTATTGCTACAGCAGGATTTGCAAAGGATGTTGATGAAGTAAACCAATAACCAGCTGTAATATATAACCCAACAGATGCAGCTACGGTAATTTTACCTGACTTCATGGATCCAAAAATAATGATTATTAGTCCTAAAGTAGCAATAATTTCTGATACAAAAATGTAGATACCATCTCTTGATTTTGTCGATAATTCAAAAATCTGATGTTCAAAAAAGAAATTAGCTAAAGCCACACCTAACAAACATCCTAGGATCTGAGCTGAAATATAAAAGGGTAGAAGACGTTTTTTTAACTTTCCTGTAATTGTCATAGCAATACTTACAAATGGATTGAAATGAGCCCCAGACACATCAGCAAAAACAGTTATTAGCACAAACAATCCAGCTCCAGTTGCTATAGTATTTGCAATTAGCATTACCGCTGTATCATTGGTAAGATTTTCTGCCATTAAACCTGACCCAACTATGATCATTACTAGAAAGCAACTTCCAATAAATTCTGAAAGAAAATATTTTTTTTTATTTTTCATCTAGCCAATCTTTAATTTTATTGCTTATAATATTAAAAGTGTTTCTAATGATTATTTGCTTTTCTTCGTTATTTGCAGTTTGAAGTTTAGCCACTGGATCGTCTATATTCCAGTGTATAATTTGGTTTTTATCAGGCCAAATAGGACATACCTCATTATTTGCGTTATTACATACTGTTATTACATGATCCATTTTTATTTCATTATTTATAAACTCTTCAAAGTTTTTAGAACTATAATTAGTTAGATCATAATTTTTATTTTTCTCTAAAAAACTTCTAACATCAATATTAATTGTTCCAGATGGATTACTACCAGCACTAAAAGCTTTAAATTTATTTGAGTATTCATTATTGATAATACTCTCAGCTATAATGCTTCTTGCTGAATTTCCTGTGCATACAAATAAAATATTTTTCATTAAAAAATAATTTTATAAATTCCGATTACAAATAATGGAATTTGTAATCCAAAGTTAGTTAAAATGGCCTTATCCTTTAATAAGAAACCTGAAATTGTCCATCCAACAACACCAAGCCCATGAAAATAAATATTCAGCGGGTAAATATTAAGATTTGTAAGTAAAATACCTGTTAACACTAAAAGTGTACTGATCCACTTAAGATATTTTTTTAAAAATGACATTCAAAATTTATATGAATGTTTTGTTAAAGATTTATTACAATAAACTTTAATGTGATTTAATTTTATTGAAGTTCAAAGATAGAAACATAATGTTTCATTTTAGGGAATGGAAATCAAAAAAGCTTCTTTTTGTGTGTCCATGGACCTTTTTTTGTCTTAGGTAAAAACCTTTTTAGATCAACAAGAACTTTTTCGGACAATTTTCTGTAGGTGGTAAGTTTTCCTCCATAGATATTCAATAAAGGCAATTTTTTAATAATTTTTAGATCAAAAACATAATCCCTTGTAACTTTTGAAGCTGAATTAAAGTCTTCAATTAAAGGTCGTATTCCTGAATAAGTATCTACGATGTCCTTTGTTCTGATTTGTTTTTTTAAGTAATTGTTTACTGAATTAATTAAATAGCTAATTTCTTTTTTAGATATCCCTTTATTTTCTGGTGATTTCACTTCCACTTCAGTTGTTCCAATTAAAGAAAACTTCCCTTTATAAGGTAACACAAATATTATTCTTTTATCTGTATTTTGAAATGTGAATGCAACGTTTTCTTTGTACAATTTTTTTGTAATGATATGACTTCCTTTAACCAGTCTTATTTTTTTCTTAGATTTTATTTTTATATTTTTATTTAAAGTTTCATTTATCCATGGTCCAGATGCATTGATTAAAACTTTTGATTTTATTTTTTTTCCATTTTGAAGACTAATGACCCACTCATTATTAATAATTTCAGCTTTTTTAACTTTGTTATATTCTAGTATTTTAGCGTTGTTTCTTTTTGCATCTTGAGCGTTTAACTTTGTTAATTTTTTATCATCAATTTGAATGTCAAAATATTGAAAACCAGTTTTATATTTTTCTTTAAGAATATTTGAATATTTTTTTGTA
>CABZXO010000033.1 GCA_902529645.1 uncultured Pelagibacteraceae bacterium
CGTTAAAAATGGAATTAATTTAGAAGTTCTATCTATGTAACTCACAAGGATTGTTTTTTGTTGATTATTTAGGTCAGGAGACGCTTTTATTTCATTTGCAATTTTTACAAGATTTTTATTTTCGATTTTAATAATGGATGTGCTTTTAAATTCTCTTTCTTCAATAGGGAACTGATATTTTAAACCTAATAATGACTCATTAATTTTAGCGACTTGACATAATTCATTTGCTGATTTTGGATAAAAACCTTTTGCAATATCCCATGAATAATAAAGCCATAGCATTAGAATTGCACTACTACCAACGATTACCCAGTGTGTTCCACCTTTAGCTCTTTCTGGATTACCAAAGACCGCATCCACTTTTTCATTCCTAATTAATCTTCTTCCATAAAGAATACATCCAATTACAGCTACAAATATTAATATAGTTACAAATTGGGTTAACATTTAATTTTCTTTCCCCATAATTTCTTCTTCCATATTCCAAATCATTGATAAGATTTCTTCTCTGGTTGAAGAGAATTCCTTATTCTTTTTTATTTCTCTCAAGTCTTGTGTAAGACCCATTTCTGCAAATGGAAGATTATACTCTTTGTGTATCCTACCTGGTCTTGGTGCCATTACATATAATCTTTCTCCAAGTAACAATGCTTCTTCGACGGAGTGTGTAATTAAGATAATTGTTTTTCCAGTTTCTTTCCAAATTTTTAAAACTAATGACTGCATTTTTTCTCTCGTTAATGCATCTAAAGCACCTAACGGTTCATCCATTAAAATTAAATCAGGATCATTTATTAAACATCTTGCAAGAGCAACTCTTTGCTGCATACCACCGGATAATTGATAAGTAGGAGTGTTACCAAAACCTTTAAGACCAACTATGTCTAACCATTCATTAACTTTTTTAGCTGTAACTTCAGGATCTTCTTTTTTCATCCTAAGACCAAAGTTTACATTTTCAGCAACTGTTAACCATTCAAATAAAGCACCTTGTTGAAAAACCATTCCTCTTTCAACACCTGGTCCATCAATTTCGTTATTATTAAGCGTTATTTTTCCTGATGTAGGTCTTAAAAATCCAGCAGTAATATTTAGCAAAGTTGTTTTTCCACAACCAGAAGGACCAAGCACTGTAAGTAATTCACCTTTTTTTAAAGTAAAACTTACATCTTTTAGTGCGTGAACTGTTTCTCCTTTAGGAGTTTTAAAAATCATGTTTAGATTTTGAGAAATCAGATCACTCATAACTGCCTTATATTAGAAATTTTATAAAAAAAATAGGCACCAATTATAAAATCAGTGCCTATTTAAAAAGTTTTAAACCCTTAAAATTATAAAGGTAAGAAACTTGTATCTACGTTTCCACCTGGAGTTCCCATTCCCTCTAGGAACTTATGTAGATTTCCACTTTCCATAGATGTTTTAGTTTCTTCTGGAGTTAAGAATTTAAATCCACTTAAAGTATCTTTCATATCTGCAACTTTCATTTCCGATGCTTTAGACATTGCATTCATATCACTTTTTCCTGCAGCGTATCTAGCATTTGCTTCATGAGTTACTTCGATAAAAGTTCTTAACATTCCTGGATTTTCTTTCATAAACTTGTCAGTTACTGAAGTAATATCGATACCTAAAATACCAGCATCTCTAGCTTCTTGAACTGTTAAAAGTCTTGATCCAACTGCAGTTGCTGCTTTGATAGAGTTACCTCCAAATAAACATGCCATTACAACATCACCGCTAACTAATGCAGCTGCACCTTCTTCAGGGTCCATTTGAATAATGTCCATTTTACCTCTGTCAGCACCAACAACTTTCATACTTTCATCAAAAACGTATTCAGCCATTGTTCCTAGTGGAACAGCAACTTTTTTACCCTCTAATTCAGTAGCGTTTGCTTTTGTAATCCCTGAAGCGTTAGATGTAACACATGTAGTTCCACCCATTCCGTATTCCATAGCAATATCAACTAATTTGATAGGTGCATTAGATTTTACAGCATTGATAAAAGGCACTAATCCCTGTGAGTAAGAAATATCAATATCTCCTGCTAACATCGCATCAGTCATAGCTCCACCATTTGTAAAGTTAGTCCAT